>NZ_PJJR01000041.1:0-60111 GCF_002929595.1 Cryobacterium sp. N19
GCGCCGCAGCGGGTGCCGAACGGTGCGGGGCCGCCCGGTGCCCGCCGGCGGGTGCGACGCGGGGCGGCACCGGGCGGGGCGGCAGGCCGGGCCGGGCCGGGGCATCCGCTGTGACGTCGGGCAGCGTGTCGGCGGCGGGGGCGTCTCCCGGCGGAATGTCGGTCACATCGGTGACCGCCCGCGGGGAGGCCTGCGCGAGGGTGGCTGGATCGTCGACGTGGTCGCCGACGGGAGTTGCAGTGCTGCCGTCGTCAGACCCGCCGCTCTCGATCAGCTCCTGCAGATTGCCGGCAAACAATCCCATCATCTGCTCGGTGACGCTGCTGATGACGCCTTTACCCATGGCCGCAGCCTTGCCCGACAGGGACAAGTCAGCACTGACCGTGCCCTGGGTCACGCCGTCGGTTTCGACCAGCACGAGCGTGACCGTGGCCTGGGCCGTGCCCTGCCCGCGAGTTTCCTGAGCCTTGCCCGAGAAGACGGCGCGGTGCGTGTCAGCGTCGCGCTCGTCGACATTCATCTGGCCGCGGTACTGCATGGTCACTGGGCCGAGTTTGACCTTCATACCCACCTGGTAGTTGTCATCGGAGAGCTTGTTCAGAATCTGCGCTCCCGGCACACAGCCGGCGACACGCTCGAAGTCCATCAGGGTGTTCCACACCGTGTCGACGGGGGCGGCGACGGTGAAGGTGGTGTCGATTTGCATCAGGGTGTCCTCTGCTGAGTCATGACGATTGGGTGGGAAGTTGGTCGGCGAGCGGATGCCAGCGGGTTGTTCTCCGATAGGTCGCCGCGAATTGCGGCCGCCACCTCGGCAAGGGCGACGTAACTGTGCCCGCTGACGAAGGCGTCGCAGTAGGGCAGGGCGGCGGCCATGCCCCCGACCAGTGGCCGGTAGTCCACGGCGGCCTTGCGCGGATTCACCCAGACGATGCGGTGCGCGAGACGGCGGAGCCTCGCCATCTGAGCGTCGACGTCGCCCGGGTCGTCCTGCGCCCAGCCATCGGAGAACACCACGACCACCGCTCCCCGGGCCAGGCCGCGGCGTCCGAAGTCGTCGATGAACCGACGGATGCTGGTCGCCAGCCTGGTGCCGCCGGCCCAGTCGGTCGCGGTGGCGGCCGCCTGCGCGAGCGCCTGGTCCGTGTCGCGCAGCGCGAGCTGCCGGGTCAGGCGGGTGAGGTGGGTCGAGAACACGAAGGCTTCGGCGCGGGCGCCGGAGGCAGCGCCCTGCAACAGCGAGAGGAACACCCGGGTATACGGCTCCATCGAACCGGACACGTCGCAGAGCAGTACGAGCCGTCGCGGTTTCGGGCGGCGCCGAGTGAAGTGCAGGGCGATCGGGTCGCCGCCTGTGCGCTGCGCGGCCCGAACAGTGCGGGCCAGATCGAGCCGGTCACGGCTGTGTGGCGTCGGATGCGCGCGCCGACTGATCCGGGTCGGCGTCGACAACACGATGCGGGCCACGAGCTGGCGCAACCGGGCCAGCTCCTCGGGCGCGAGATCGGCGAAGGCCATCTCGTGCAGGTGCTCGTCACGGGACGCCATGGCGAGAATGGCATCGCGCTCGGGGCCGTCGCTGTCGTCGCTCGAGTCCGCGCCGGGCAGCGGCGCGGGTGGGCTGGCCTCGGATTGAGGCTCGGGAGCGCCGGCCGGTCGGTTGGTCGGCGGGGCGGCCTTCGTGCGGGTTTCGGAGCCGATCGCCGGGGGAGCGTTGGGGTCGCCGCGGCTTTCGGCCGGGTCGAGCCGGCCGTCGAACACGGCGCTGAACACCGCGTCGAAGCGGTTGAGGTGCTGCTGCCGGGAGACGAACACGATGCGGCAGGCCCAGTACAGGGCGGCCCGGTCGGTCGGGGGGATGAGTCGAAGCGCCTCGGCCAGCCGGGCGGCCCGGTCGGGCGAGACCGGAAGCCCCGCCCGGTGCAGGGCGGTGCTGAAGCCGGCGGCGAGAGCCGCCGCTTCGACCGGTGGGTGCCGCACGCGGTCAGGCACCGGCAGCCTCGGCGACCCACGCGGAGCCGCGGGACGCTACCAGGTCGAGATCGTCCCGGTTCTTCAGCACGGAACCCCAGGTCTGCTCGACCGCGCGGGCGCTGAGCTGTTCGATTCCGAGCACGCCGAGGGCGCTCACCCAGTCGATGGCCTCGGCGATTCCGGGCGGTTTGACCAGGTCGAGCGAGCGCAACCGGGTGATCGCGGCCGCGGCATCCGTCGCGATGGCCTGCGAGCTGCTGGGCACCCGACGCCGCACGATCTGCGCGATCCGCTCCGGACCGGGGTAGTCGATCCAGTGGTACAGGCAGCGCCGGGTGAGGGCATCGTGCAGGTCGCGGGTGCGGTTGCTGGTGAGAATCACGATCGGCGGGTGGGTGGCCTCGACGGTTCCGAGCTCGGGAATGGTCACGGCCGCCTCGGCAAGCAGCTCGAAGGTGAAGGCTTCGAACTCGGCGTCGGCGCGGTCGATTTCGTCGAGCAGCAGCACGGCCGGGCGCGGGCCGGCATGCTCGATCGCCCGCAATAGCGGGCGGCGAAGCAGGTAGTCCCGCCCGAACAATTCCGTTTCGGCCAGTTCAACGCCGCGCGCCTCCGCCAAACGGATACCGAGCAGCTGCCGCGGGTAGTTCCACTCGTAGAGGGCTTCTCCGGCGCTGATTCCCTCGTAGCACTGAAGCCGAAACAGTTCGGTGTCGAGCAGCCGGGCCAGCGCCTTGGCAATCTCGGTCTTGCCGACCCCGGGTTCGCCCTCGAGCAGCAGCGGCTGCCGCATGCGCACGGCCAGAAACACCGCCGTTGCGAGGCCCTCATCGGCCAGATAGTCCTCGGCGTCGAGGGCGTTCTGCAGCGCGGCGACGGAGGGGACCAGTTCGGCCACGGAATCCGCGCTCATTGCTCGCACCATTGGCGACAAGGCAGGGCTCTAGCGCGCGGTCGCATACCGCTCCGGATTCGCCAGAAACGCTGTGCGGCATCCCGCCGCACAGAAATACACGGTCTCGCCGCCATGCTCCACCTGCAATGACGAGGGCAGCGCGGCCACCGTCATGCCGCAGACCGGGTCGATCGCGTTGCCAGCCGGTTCAGCGGCGCTCGCCGCGTCAACTGCAGCAGCATGAGACGGATGCCCGCGCCCGGCCCGTTCCTGCACCAGCTGCGCGAAAATGGACACCGCGATCTCGCCGGGCGTGCGCGCCCCGAGGTCGAGCCCGGCCGGACTGAACACCCGCGCGCGCTGTTCGGGCGACACGTCGAGCGAGGCGAGTACCGCCGCGCCCCGCTTCGGACTGGCCACGAGCGCGATATAGGGCACCCCGGCAGCCAGGGCGGCGAGCAGCGGCGGCTCTTCGTCGCGGCCGTGGGACGCGACGATGAGGGCGGCGTCGCCGGCCTGCGGGGCGGCGGTCGCGCCATCCGCTTGCACGAGGTCGAAACCCACGAGCGGTGCCAGGGCGGCGAGTGCGTCGGCGTCGGGGGTCGACCCGACGACGACGAGGCTCGGCAGCGGAATGCGCGGTTCGAGAAAGATCTCGATCGCGCCGCCGCTCACGCAGGGGTTGGAGACCTCGACGGCGCCGTCTTCCACAATGCTCGACGGCGCACCCGCCACGACTTTGAGCAGCAGCGGCTGGCGGCTTTCGAGTACCTGCAGACTGTACAGGCGAACGGATGCCTCCACGCACGTTCCCCCGACGAACCCGTCAATCTCGCCGGTCGCGCGCACAAGCGCCGTGTCCCCGGCGTGCGCGCTCGTGGGGCGCTGGGCGCGCACGACCGTCGCGTGTACGAAGGCCTCACGGCGTGCAACGAGCTCCCGCTCCAGGGTTGCCTGGCCCACGGTTTACACCGGAGGTCTCGTGCGGCCTTGCATGGCCTCCCACACCCGGGCGGGCGTGCAGGGCATGTCCATGTGCACGACGCCAAACGGGGCGAGGGCGTCGACGACGGCGTTGACGACGGCCGGGGGAGAACCGACCGTGGCCGATTCGCCGACGCCCTTGGCGCCGATCGGGTGGTGCGGCGACGGAGTCACGGTGAAGCCGGTCTCCCAGTCGGGCACCTCCATGGCGGTGGGAATGAGGTAGTCCATGAACGAGCCGCCGAGGCAGTTGCCCTCGGCGTCGAATTCGATGAATTCCATCAGCGCCATTCCGACGCCGTCGGTGAGGCCGCCGTGAATCTGCCCCTCGATGATCATCGGGTTGATGCGGGTGCCGCAGTCGTCGACGGCGATGAACCGGCGTACCTTGACGTGACCGGTGCCCGGATCGACGTCGACGACGCAGATGTAGGCGCCGAACGGAAAGGTGAGGTTGGGTGGATCGTAGGTGACTTCGGCGTCGAGGTTGCCGTCGATGCCCTCTGGCAGTGCGACCGTGCCGTGGGCGCCCATCGCGATCTCGGCGATGGTTTTGCCCACGCTCGGGTCGCCCTTGACGAACCAGCGGCCCTTCTCCCATTCGAGGTCTTCCGGGCGGGTTTCGAGCATGGCCGCGGCGATGAACCGGGCCTTCTCCCGCACCTTGCGGGCCACGAGGGCCACGGCGGCGCCACTGACCGGGGTGGACCGGCTGCCGTAGGTGCCGA
The DNA here is from genome assembly GCF_002929595.1 of Cryobacterium sp. N19. Taxonomy (NCBI): domain Bacteria; kingdom Bacillati; phylum Actinomycetota; class Actinomycetes; order Micrococcales; family Microbacteriaceae; genus Cryobacterium; species Cryobacterium sp. N19. Next base: position 4,582 of record NZ_PJJR01000041.1, read on the forward strand.
GGCCGAACGGGGTCTGGTCGGTGTCGCCGTGCACGACGTCGATGTCCTCCGGCGGAATGCCGATTTCCTCCGCCACGATCTGCGCGAACGTCGTTTCGTGGCCCTGACCCTGGCTCTGCACCGAGATGCGCACGACCGCCTTGCCGGTGGGGTGGATGCGCAGTTCGGCGCCGTCGGCCATGCCGAGGCCGAGAATGTCCATGTCCTTGCGGGGGCCGGCACCGACCGTTTCGGTGAAGAAGGAGATGCCGATGCCCATCAGTTCGCCGCGTTCGCGTTTTTCCTTCTGTTCGCGGCGCAGTTCGTCGTAGCCGGCCATCTTCATCGACAGCCGCATGGTGGGTTCGTAGTCGCCGGAGTCGTACTCCCAGCCGGTCTTGTTCGGGTAGGGAAATTGCTCGGGTTTGATGAAATTCTTCAGCCGCAACTCGGCGGGATCCATCTCGAGTTTGCGGGCCAGGATGTCGACCATCCGCTCGACCAGATAGACCGCTTCGGTGACCCGGAACGAACAGGCGTAGGCCACGCCGCCGGGTGCCTTGTTGGTGTACACGCCGGTGACGGTGCAGTGCGCAGCGGCAAGATCGTAGCTGCCGGTGAAGATGTGAAAGAAGCCGGCCGGATACTTGGTGGGCTGGGCGGTGGCGTTGAAGGCACCGTGGTCGGCGAGCACGTTGGTGCGCAGGCCTAAGATCTTGCCGTCCTTGGTCGCCGCGATCTCGCCCTGCATGATGTAGTCGCGGGCGAACGAGGTGCTCATCAGGTTTTCGGAGCGGTCCTCGACCCATTTCACCGGTTTGCCGGTGACGATCGAGCCGACCACGGCGAGAATATAACCCGGGTAGATGCCGACCTTGTTGCCGAATCCGCCGCCGATATCGGGGGAGACCACGCGAATCTTATGCTCCGGAATGCCGGAGACCATCGCGAACAGGGTGCGGTGGGCGTGCGGGGCCTGCGTGGTTTCGTACAGGGTGAGGCGGCCGTCGATGGGGTCGAAGTCGGCGACGGCGCCGCAGGTTTCCATCGGCGCCGGGTGCACGCGCGGGTAGACGATCTCCTGCGTGACCACGACGTCGGCGCTGGCGAAGACGGCATCCGTTTCGGCCTTGTTGCCGGCTTCCCAGTCGAAGATGTGGTTGTCGGTGCGGCCTTCGAGGTCGTCGCGAATGACCGGAGCGCCCGGATCCATGGCCTTGCGGGCGTCGACGACCGGCGGCAGTACGTCGTACTCGACCTGGATCAGTTCGAGGGCGTCGCGGGCCGCATAGCGATCTTCGGCGACGACGAACGCCACCTCCTGGCCCTGAAAGCGCACCTTGTCGGTGACGAGAACGGCCTGAACGTCCATCGACAAGGTCGGCGCCCAGGCCAGGCCGAGTGCCTGCAGGTCGCTGCCGGTGATCACGGCGAGCACCTTGGGGTGCGCGAGGGCCTCGGTCGTGTCGATCGAGACCAGCCGGGCGTGGGCGACGGGAGCGCGCAGAATGGCACCGTGCAGCATGCCGGGCAGCACGATGTCGTCGACGTAGTGGCCCTTGCCGCGCACGAAGCGCGGGTCTTCCTTGCGCTGCATGCGGCCGTGGCCGACGGGCCGATCGTGGTCGCCGGCGGCCGGGTTCGACGGGCGGTCCTCAAGGATGGTCATGCGTGCACCTCTTCATCAGTTGTTTCAGCGGTGGCCCCGACCGGATGCTCGGCCGCCCACTGAATGGACCGCACGATGGTGGCGTAGCCGGTGCAGCGGCAGATCTGGCCGGAGATGGCTTCGCGAATCTCCAGTGGTTCGGGATGCGGGTTGTGGTCGAGCAGCGCGCGGGCGGTGAGCATCATGCCGGGAGTGCAGAAACCGCACTGCAGTCCGTGCTCCTCCATGAAGCCCTGCTGCACCGGGTCGAGGGTGGCGCCGTTGGCGAGTCCCTCCACGGTCGTGATCGCATGCCCGTCGGCCATGGCCGCCAGTACCGTGCAGGATTTCACCGGCTGGCCGTCCATCAGCACCACGCAGGTGCCGCAGTTGGTGGTGTCGCAGCCCCAGTGCGTTCCGGTGAGTCGCAGGTCGTCGCGAATGAAGTGCACGAGCAACACCCGCGGTTCGATCTCGCGAGTGACGTCGGTTCCATTGATGGTCATGCTGATCTGCATTGGGCTCAACTCCTAAATCGTAATCTCGGAAACGGATGCCGCGGCGCGACGACAGGCCGCCCGCAAGACCCGACGGGTCAGTTCGTCGGCGAGGTGCCGCTTGTAGTCGATCGGGCCGCGCTGGTCGGCGAGGGGATCGCAGGCGAGGGATGCGAGGCGCCCGGCCTCGGTGAAGAGTTCCTCGGTGGGAGCCTGGCCGACCAGCACCGCTTCGACCTCGGTGACATTGCGGTCAAGTCCGACGGCGGTGAGTCCGACGGCCACCTGGCTGATCGCGCCGGCGGAGTCGAGGCTGACCGAAGCGCCAGCCGCGGCGACGGCCCAGTCGCCGACGCGGCGCTCGACCTTTTCGTAGGCACTGTTCGAGTCGGAGCGAATGGGTATGCGCACCTCGATCAGCAGTTCGTTCTGGGCAACGGCCGTCTCGTAGGGGCCGCGGTGGAAGTCGGCCATGGACAGCATCCGCTCACCGGCCGGACCGCGAACGACGGCCACCGCTTCGAGAACGTGACAGACCGTGGAGAGATCTTCGGCCGGGTCGGCCTGGCAGAGCGAACCGCCGATGGTGCCGCGGTTGCGCACGATCGGATCGGCGATGACCCGTTCGGCGTCGGTGATGATGGGAAACAGGCGCTTGACGTCGTCGGATTCCAGCAGGGTCGTGTGTCGGGTCATCGCGCCGATACGCAGCACGTCCTTATCGACGAGCAGGTAGTCGAGCTCGAACAGGTCGTTGATGTCGATCAGCCAGTCGGGGCGGGCGAGGCGCAGCTTCATCATGGGGAGCAGGCTGTGGCCGCCGGCGACGACCCGGGATTCGGCCCCGTGACGGTCGAGCAGGGCGAGAGCGTTGTCGACCGAACTGGCGCGAACATAGTCGAACGGAGCCGGAATCTGCACGGGCTTCTCCTCACTGAGAAGTTTCCATGGCACCGCGCATCGTTGCGCGACACCGTTGTGTGCCACAGCTTGCTCCCCGCTGCCGAGACTGTCAATATCGACCTAAGGGAAAGGTTATGAGCTGTGGCAATGACGCTGAATCAGCTGCGGGCCTTTGCCCTGGTGGCCCGACTCGGGTCGCTGCGTGCGGCCGCGGCCGCCCTGAACATCAGCGAACCGGCGGTGTCGTCGTCGCTCGCCGCGCTGCGCCTCGACCTCGGTGACGCCCTGTTTGTGCGTGCCGGCGCCGGCATCGCCCTGACCGCCGGCGGGCGGGCGCTCGCCGACCACGCCCAGGAGATCGTGGGCCTGGCCGACCAGGTTCGCTGGGAGGTGTCGCACGCCGAGGAATCCACCGCGAACCTTCGGGTCGTCGCCACGGCCGGGTTCGCCGAGCACGCGGCCGGTCGGCTGCTCGACGCGTTCACCCATCGGGTGCCCGGTCATTCTGGCGGCATCGATGTGGTGGTCGAGTCCGCCGATGACGTGGGGTCGCTGCTGCAGGACCACGCCTACGACGTGGCGCTCGGAGCGAGGCCGCCGCAGGGAAACCAGCTGGAAGTGGTGCCCTTTCTGCGCTACCAGCGGGTGCTGGTGGCCGCGCCGGAGCATCCGCTCACCCGGCTGCCGGCGTCGCTCACCGCACTCCTGAAAGAACTGTGGTTCAGCGGTCCGGCCGGGGTGGAGGAGTTCACCGCCGAGAGCCGCTGGCTGGCGGCATCGTTTCTCGCCTCAGCGCTCGGAGTGCCAGAGATCGTGCCGCTCAGCAGCGAAACGGATGCCCTCGCCGCGGTTCGCGACGGCGAGGGCATCATGCTCGCGTTCATGCACATCGTGCGGGCCGAGGTGGCGGCCGGATCGCTCGTGGTGCTGCCGATGCCGAACACGCCGATTGCCGGGTTGTGGTGTGCGAGCACCCTCGATCACGGTCGGGCACCGGCCGCAGCGCGCACCCTGCAGCGGTTCGTGACGACCGCCGAGGCCACCGCAGCGATGCTCGCTCCTGGCGGTTCCCGCGGCGTCGCGCGTCGCGGCAGCAAGGTGCACGTGGCCCTCTGGAGCTGAGTCTGAGTAGACTGGGGTGTATGGCAAACTCACAGCTTCGTGACAATTCAGCGTCCGCGTCCTCCCTCACCGGGTTCGTAGGCGGGGGACTGCTGCTCGCCTCGGTCGTCGTCACGGTGATCTCGCAGCCCGCACTGTTCGCCTATATCGGACTGATCGGCCCGGCTCTGTTCGCCGCGGCCCTACTGGTGTTCGCCTTCGGGGTGCGGGGCGTGGGCAGCGTCACAGCGCGCCGTCCGGTGGGCACGACAGCTCTGGTTCTGCTGGCGTTCTGGCTGTTTCTCGGGTCGGTGCAGAGCGTCGTCATCAGCGACTTCTTCTCGAACGATCCCGCTCCGACCCTGCTGATGGCCTTCTCCTACGCGGACTCGTACGTGCAATTCGCCCTCGCGCTGGTGGCCGTCATGCAGATCGCCCGGATCGGCGCCGTGCCGTCCCCGTTCAACTGGGTGCCGGCCTGGGCGGTAGGCGCGGCCACCGCAACCTGGCTGCTCTCCCAACTGCTGGGCGCGGGCCTGGCCACCTTGACCGGACCGAATCTGGTGGTCTGGGTTCTGATCGGACTGGACGGCCTGGTGCGGATCGGCGGCATGATCCTGCTCGGCGTCATCGCCATCGTTCTCGCCGATCGGGTCAATCGCAGCACCGTTGCCGCCCCGCCCCTGATCGGGGCCGACCAGGTCTGATCCAGCGCCTGACAGCGTCAGGGGCGCCGCGACCATGCTTTCCAGAAGCGGGCTTGGGCGCTTGAAGCCTGCTCCTGCTCCTTCGCGTGCAGCCGGCCATAGCTGAAGGTGTTCTCCCCGCGCAGGTAGGCTTCGACCCCGCCGCGCTTGAGCAGGCGATCACGGGCGATGACGCTGTCGTGCTGTTCGCCCAGGATGGTCTGCAGCTTCTGGGCGAAGCGGCTCACTCGGGCCGAGCGCTTGGGGCTGAGCGGATGCGCCGTCTCGGCCGCGTAGCGCAGCCGCTTGGCGCGCTTACGAGCGGTGTGCAGGGCGAGATCCCGTTCCGATCCAGGCACGGTCTTGGCGGCCAGGCGCACGGCTCGGCGCAATTTCTTCCACTCCTTGGTGACCAGGGCCGGTACGACGACCCGGGCGTCCTGGTCGGCCGCGGCGGTGAACGGCGGAGTGGCGACGAGGGAATCGAGGGCGTCGAGCAGTCGAAAGTAGCGGTGGCTGTCGAGGGCGGTGACGAGCGTGAGTTGCGCGGAGTGGGCATCCGTTTCGGAGCGGCTTTCGAGGCGTTCGCGAATCGGGCCGAGGAGCAGCGCGGGGGATTCGCGATCGAGCAGGCCGACCAGGTGCCGCTGCAGTACCTCTTCGTCGCGAGAGCCGCCGAGCACGGCGGCGAGCCAGCCGAGTTCGGTGCGGAGATGCTGCACGACCCCGGGATCAACGAGCGAACGATAGGTGGCCAGCACCGAGCGTAGCCGACGGGTGGCCACGCGCATCGCGTGCACAGAGCCGGCAGCGTGCTGGCGAACCTGCGGGTCGTGCCGGCGGATGACACCGATCTGCTCGGTCAGGCTGGCCAGCAGAACGTTGCCGGCCGGGCCGTTCGGGGTGGGACGGCGCTGCTTTGTGGTGCTCTCTGCCGGGAACCGGTCGCCGAGGGCGCGGGCGAGCTTGGAGGCGTGCTGTGACACGAGGATGCCGCCGCTCGCGAGCACAGACTGGCCAGCATCGAGCAGGTCCTCCGGTCCGTCGACGAGTTCGATCTCCCATTCACGCCAGGCGGCCGAGGCGGGTTCGTGAAGGAGCCGTTGGGCCTCGACCCGGTCGTCGCAGAGCACGGCGAGGGTTTCGCCGCCGGCGCCGATCAGGGCGTGCACGACGCGGGTGGTGCCGAGGTGCACCACGGGAACGAGCGGGGAGTCGCGGGTGTAGACCCGCACGAGCTGGGCGAGCGACCCGGGTACGGCATCCGCTTCGTCCTGCAGGTGTTTGCCGATGGGAGCGTGTACTTCGCGTCGGCGTCCGACGCCCTGCGGCAGTTTGAGGTGCCAGCCCGCGTCGTCGCCGCCGGTGCGGCGGCGCAGGGTGATGTGCGCACGCGCCAGCACGAGGTCGTTCGTGTCGAAGTAGACGGCCGCGAGGTCATGGGTTACCGGTTCGGCGACGGCCTGCACGCCGGGCAGATCGTTCAAGCGCGGCAGCAGGGCCAGCTCGTCGACGTCAAACTTAAGTTCTATCTCGATACCACCATTAGCGTCCACGGTTCAAACCTAGCGCGGTCGCGCCAGGCTTGAACCGTGCGGTGGGTCAGGCGTTGGCGAGCCACAGGTCGGGGCCGAAGATTTCATAGTGGATGCGATCGGCTGGCACGCCGGATTCCAGCGCCTGGGAGCGCAGGCTGCGCATGAACGGGAGCGGTCCGCACAGGTAGATCGAGGCATCCGCCGGGATGGTCACGTTCGCGAGGGACATGAAGCCCTCGTGGTGGCCAGCGCTCGGGATCTCCAGCCAGAGCTCGAGTTCGGCCGCCTCGAGCAGGGCGACGTCTTCGTTCATCTGGTCTCGCAGCGCCCAGCGCTCGAGGGTACTCTCGGCGTGCAGCACGAGCACCTCGCGCTTGGAGCCGGTGTCCACCAGGGAGCGCAGGATGGAAGCGCTGGGCGTGCAGCCGATTCCGGCCGAGGCCAGGATCAGCGGTCCGGTGCCGTGGTCGAGGGTGATGTCGCCGCACGGAACGGAGAGGATGAGGGTATCGCCGACCTGCACGTCGCGGTGCAGCACGGGGGAGACCTCACCGTCGGCATCGAGCTTGGTGGTGAAGACGCGGGTCGTGGCCGTGCCGGCCGAGAGGGAATACTGACGCACCTGACGGATGCCGTCGGGCATGACCGCGGTGACGCTGACGTACTGGCCTGGCAGGGCGGGCGTCACGGGGGTATCGTCGGCGGGTTCGAGGGTGAACGTTATGGCGTCGGTTCCGGCCGCTTCCTTCTTTACGACGATCCACGGGGCGAGCGGCTTATCGCTGGCGAGGCCGGAGTAGAGGCCCTTCTCCATCTTGATCAGGGCGTGGGCCATCAGCCAGTACACCTCGGTCCAGGCGGCGGCGATCTCGGCGGTGATGACGTCGCTGAGTTCGTCGGCGATGCCCTCGAAGAGGTACTTGTAGACGATGTCGTACTGCTCGGGCTGAATATCGAGCGAGACGTGCTTGTGGGCGATGCGGGAGAGCATGGCCTCTGGCGTGGTGTCGGGGTTCTGCAGCAGGTGGGTCGCGAAGACGGCGATGCTGCCGGCCAGCGCCTGCTGCTGCGAGCCATTCTTCTGGTTGGACCGGCTGAACAGCCCGTCGAACAGTTCGGGGTGGGCCGTGAGCATGCGGTGGTAGAAGTTTTTCGCGATCTCGGGCATCCGCTCACCGACCAGCGGCAGGGTCGCTTCGATGAGTGGTTGGGACTGGGGCGAAAGCATGAATACTCCTTCTGCGTGTCGGCACCCGTTTGTGGGGGCCTTCATTAAAAGTAGCATTTGATATACCAATTAAACGGGTGTTTTCTACAAGTCGTAGAAATTAGGGACTTTAGTCCTACCGCACCAAACCCAGTTCGACCAGCACTGGACCGTTCGCTTTTCCGTGCGGGAGGCTGGAGATAACGAGGTCATCCAGCTCGCGGTAGAAGGCTTCCCGCGCGCGGCGCAGGGCGCCGCGGAGGCCGCATCCGCTGATCAACGGGCAGGGACCGTTGGGGGTGTCGCAGGCGGCGAGGTCGGTGCGCGTGTCGAGGGTGCGCAGGAGCGCTCCAACCGTGACCTCACGGCCGAGCGCGCTGATACGCACGCCGCCGTTTCGGCCGCGCAGCGCCTCGACCAGACCGAGTTCGCGCAGGCGCAGCAGCGCCTTGCTCACGTGGTTGTAGGGCGTGCCGACCTCGGCGGCGACGACCCGCGAGGTGAACGTCACGCTCTCCGGTGCCGCTGTCAGCAGCATGACCACCCGCAGGCAGACGTCGGCAAAAGCGTTGATCCTCATGCCTCAACTGTAAGGGCGACGGTTCCACTGTCGATATGAGAGAGAATGGGGCAAGTGAACACTGAGTCGGAGACGCTGTTTGAGATAATCCGCTTTGTGGACCTGGCTGGCGTGCTGGCCAACGCCATTCTTGGCGGCGTCGCGGCCCGCACCGCACGCCTCGACATTGTCGGTTTCGTGGTGCTCGCGATTATGAGCGGGCTCGGTGGCGGAATGATTCGCGACACCCTGCTGCAGCAGGGCACCCCGGCCGCCCTGCTTGACCCGGCCTACCTGATCTGCGCGATTCTCGGCGGGGTCATCGCGTACTTCGTCACGTTCAACGGCCGCTGGACCCGACGCGTGCTGCTGCTGCTCGACGCGCTCGCCGTGGGCTGCTGGTCGGCGGTGGGTGCCCAGAAAGCGCTCGAGGCCGGTCTCGGCTGGCTGCCGGCCATTCTGCTCGGCATCATCACCGCGGTCGGCGGCGGCATGGTGCGCGACATTATGCTGCTCAAGGTGCCGACGATTTTCGGCGGCAACACGCTCTATGCCACGAGCGCCCTGCTGGCGAGTACCGAGATGGTCATTCTAAGCAAGCTCGGGTTCGTGGCGATCGGAACCGCCGTAGCCATTCTCAGCGGCTCGGGGCTGTCGCTGCTGGCCAAACGCTACGGCTGGATTCTGCCGACCGGCTACGCACTGCGCATACCGAAGCCCATTCTGCTGCTGAATCCCCGGGCCTGGCGCCAGCGCCGGCTCGACGCGCGCAACGCCCGCAACGGCATTTTCCCCGACGATCCGGGTGCGTCGGTCTAACTGGGCTGCGTGGGGTTCAGAACCGCGAGCGTCGCCGCGTGCAGCACGCCGTTGGTGGCCAGGGCGCTGCCGTGCCACGGGCCGGGCTGGCCGTCGACCGAGGTAAAGGTGCCCCCGGCCTCCTGCACGATCGGGGCCAGAGCCGCCATGTCGTAGGGCTGCAGGTCGAATTCGCCGGCCACGTCGAGGTGGCCTTCGGCCAGCAGCATGTACGACCACATATCGCCATAGGCGCGGGTACGCCAGACCTGGCGGGAGAGCGTCACGAGCTCGTCCAGGTGCCCGGCTTGGTCCCACTGCTGCAGGCTGCCATAGCTGATGGAGGCCTCGGCGAGGGTCTCGATGCCGGAGACGTGCAGGCGGGTGGGGGCGGCATCCGCTTCTCGTCTATCGCTTGACCAGGCGCCGCTGCCGGCCGCGGCCCACCAGCGTTTACCAAGGGCGGGGGCGCTGACCACGCCGAGAACGGGCACGCCGTCAATGGCGAGGGAGATGAGGGTGGCCCAGATCGGGATACCACGCAGGAACCCGGCGGTGCCGTCGATGGGGTCGATGATCCACTGGCGCGTGGTCGACCCGGCCGTGCCGAACTCTTCGCCGAGGATGCCGTCGTCGGGGCGGTGCTCGGCGAGCAGGGCGCGGATGGCGCGCTCGACGGCCTGGTCGGCATCCGTTACCGGGGTGCGGTCGGGTTTGGTCGTCACGACGAGGTCGAGCGCGGTGAAGCGGGCGCGGGAGATGGTGTCGGCGGCGTCGGCGAGGGCCAGGGCCAGCTGGAGGTCGTCGGAGAGGGCGTAAATTCGCGGTTCGGTCACCCTTCCAAGGATAGTAATTTCGTGAGCGGATGCCGGTCCTTCGTGCGTTCCCGCCTCGATTGGCGTCGGGCCCCCGTAGGGTGTTAGGGTTACACGTTGCCGCGGGTCATTCCCGGCTTTCATACGCACCTCTAGCTCAATTGGCAGAGCAACTGACTCTTAATCAGTGGGTTCCCGGTTCAAGTCCGGGGGGGTGCACCACCAGCCCCGCCGTCACTGCTTTTGCAGTGCGGCGGGGCTTTTTTGTACCGTTTCGCGGCTCTGCGCGCCCGATCTCGTGGCACGTGTTTGCGAAGGTGGCACTGGTTTGAACACGTGCCAACTTCTCAAACGCGGGCCATGAAGAATGTCGCGCCACCGCACCTCGTTAGACTGGGCCGCACCGCACCTCCGACCCGCAGCGACGCGGAAAGGTCCCTATGCCCCGCACGGATTCGATCACCACAACCTCCGATGACAGCACGAGGGCGGCGTCGGCGACCGGCGCCGGCGCATCCGCTGTCTCTGACAACGAGGTGCTGCTGCAGCGGGACGGCCCGCTGGCCCGCATCGTCCTGAACCGGCCGAAAGCCCTCAACGCTCTGACGCACGGCATGATCCGCACCATCGCCGCAGCCCTCACCGACTGGGCCGACGACCCCGCCGTGCAGACCGTGCTGCTCACCGGCAGCGGTGACCGCGCCCTCTGCGCCGGCGGCGACATCGTCTCGATCTACCGCGACGCCCGCACCGACCCCGACGAGAACGCCCGATTCTGGGCCGACGAATACACCCTGAACGCCCAGATCAAGCGGTACCCCAAACCGTTCGTCGCCCTGATGGATCGCATCGTGCTCGGCGGGGGAGTCGGCCTGTCTGGTCACGCTTCGCACCGCGTCGTCACCGAACGCACCAAACTGGGAATGCCGGAGACCACCATCGGCTTCGTACCCGACGTCGGCGGCACCTACCTGTACTCGCGGACCCCCGGCGAACTCGGCACCCACCTCGCCCTCACCGCCGCAACCATGACCGGCGCCGACGCCATCGCTCTCGGCCTCGCCGACAGCTTCGTCGAATCCACCCAACTCGAATCCCTCGCCGACGCCCTCAAGCGGATGCCCGCTGCCGCGGCCATCGCCGAGCACGCGTCGACCGTGCCGCCGGCCCCACTGCTGGCCGAGCGCGCCTGGATCGATGAGTGCTATGCCGGCAACGACGTGGCCACGATCATCGACCGGTTGCAGACATCATCCGTCACTGCGGCCGATGACGCGGCCGCCGCGATTCTGGCCAAGTCGCCCACCGCGCTGCGCGTCACCCTCGAATCCCTGCGTCGCGCCCGCGATCTCAGAACCCTCGAAGAGGTGCTCGAGCAGGAATACCGAGTGTCGCTGCGCATGGTGGCCGGCCACGATGTGATCGAGGGTATTCGCGCCCAGGTCATCGACAAGGACCGCAACCCGGCGTGGCAGCCGAGCACGCTGTCCGACGTCTCCGACGCCGACATGCAGGCGTACTTCGCACCGCTGGGAGAGCGCGAACTGCGCTTGCCGCGCAGTAAGACCCACGAAACCAGACAGACCACCGAACGAGAGGCCACCGCGTGAGCGACAGCACCCAGCCCGAGAGCATCGACACCTACAAGAACATTCTGCTTGAACGCCACGGCCGGGTCGGCGTCATCACCCTGAACCGTCCGAAGGCGCTGAACGCCCTCAACTTCGCCACCATGCAGGACGTCGTCGGTGCCGCGACCCGGCTCGACGCCGACCCCGAGATCGGCGCGATCGTCATCACCGGCTCTGAGCGGGCCTTCGCGGCCGGTGCCGACATCAAGGAGATGTCGACCATGAGCTACATGGATATGTATCTCAAGGACTGGTTCGCCGGCTGGGACCGCCTCGCAGCCGTGCGCACCCCGGTCATCGCCGCCGTCTCCGGCCACGCCCTCGGCGGTGGCTGCGAACTCGCCCTGATCTGCGACTTCATCATCGCTTCCGACACCGCCACCTTCGGCCAGCCCGAGATCAAGCTCGGGGTCATCCCGGGCATGGGCGGCTCCCAACGCCTCACCCGCGCCGTCGGCAAGGCCAAGGCCATGGAAATGATCCTCACCGGCCGCACCATCGACGCCGTCGAAGCCGAACGCGCCGGCCTCGTCGCCCGAATCGTGCCCGCCGCCGACCTGCTCGCCGACGCCCTCGCCACGGCCACCGAGATCGCCGCGAAATCGGCGCCGATCGCCATGCTCGCCAAGGAGGTCGTGAACGCGGCCTACGAGACGATGCTGGGGGCCGGCATCCACTTTGAACGTCGCCTGTTTCACTCCGTGTTCGCCACCGACGACCAGAGCGAGGGAATGGCCGCCTTCGTCGAGAAGCGCCCCGCGGTCTTCACGAACCGTTAGCGGTCTTCCAGCTGTACTCATTCTCGGGACGCCCCGGCGTACCGTAGCGGGGAGCGCGCAGCACGACGCCGGTGTCGGCCAGATACTCCAGATACCGCCTCGCCGTGACGCGTGACAACCCGAGCGGCTTCATGAGCTCACTCGCCGACACCGGCGCGACCTGTGCCTGAAGGTAGGCGACCACCGGGTTCAGGGTCGACTCGGCCAGCCCCTTGGGCCTCGGTATGTCGGTCGGAGCGCGCAGGCTCGCAAAGGCATGGTCGACCGCTGACTGCGTCACAACGGATGCCTGCCCATTCAGTTCCGCACGAAAATCACGGTAACTGGACAATTTCGTGGCGAAGGTGGAGTAGGTGAATGGCTTGATCAGGTACTGCACCACCCCGGCCGCGATCGCCCCGCGCACATTCTCCAGGTCCCGCACCGCGGTGATAGCGATGATGTCCGTGGCCAGACCGGCCGCCCGAATGCGCCGACTCACGTCGAGCCCGTGGCTGTCGGGCAGGTTCATGTCCATGAGCACGAGGTCGATCGGAGTGCCGGCCGAGGCGGCCGCCGCGACCCGGCGAAACGCGTCCTGGCCGGTACCGGCCGTGCCGACGAGCTCGAACCCGGCCAGCCGCCCGACATAGACGGCATGGGCCTCGGCAGCGAGCGGTTCGTCCTCGACGACGAGCACGCGAATGCGCGGCAGCGATGACTCAGGCATGGTCGACCTCGGCAGGATATGCACGAATGACAGCGGGAATGACGACCGTGAAGACGGCGCCCTCACGTCGCCCGATTGTCAGCGTGCCGCCGAGGCGGGTGACCGCCTGCCGAACCAGTGCGAGGCCGAGACCTCGACCACCCACTGAGCGACCGGGCGTCGTGACGCCGGTACCCGTGACGCCGGTACCCTTGGTACTGAACCCGAGCCGCAGCACATCGTCGATCACCTCTGGTGCCACACCGGCGCCGCTGTCGGCCACCTCGATCGTGACGGCCTGCTCGGTCGATGACACGGTGACCGACACTCGACGCGGGTCCGCGCCGGCGGCCGCCGCGTCGAGGGCGTTATCGACCAGGTTGCCGAGCACCGTGACCAAATCCTGAATGGACAGCCCCGACTCGGCGAGCGTGCCAGACGCCGTCACGGTAAGGGTGATCCCCAGCTCGTTGGCCTGCGCCGATTTGCCCCTGATCAGGGCACTGATCACCGGTTCGTCGACCGAACCGACCATCTCGTCGGCCAGCCGCTGACTCAACTCGAGATCCTCGGTGGCGAAGTCGAGAGCCTGATCGGTGCGACCGAGTTCCATGAGCGACACGATGGTGTGCAACCGGTTGGAATGCTCGTGGGTCTGCGCCCGCAACGCGTCGGAGAGGGTCTGCATAGACTGCAACTCGCTGCCCAGGGTTTGCAGATCAGTGTGGTCACGAATCGTCGCCACAAATCCCATCGGGGTCGCCCTGGAGCGACTGGCCGAAGCCACGGCCGGTTCCTGGCTGACCACCAGCACCCTCGTGCCGGTCACATGAATCTCATCGTGCGCCGAGCGACCGCTCCGCAGCAACTCACCGAGGCTCGGCGGCAGGCTCAACTCGGCCAGGGCGGGCGGGGGAGTGGCGCTGCCAGCAGCCGGCCGCGGCGGAATGCCGAGCAGCTGCGCCGCCTGGTCGTTGTAGAGCACGAGGTCGCCGTGCAGGTCGACGAGCACGAGTCCCTCGCGCACCGAGTGCAGCACCGAGTCGTAGTAGACGAACAGCTGCGCGAGACGTTCAGGACCCCACCCGAGCGTGACTCGCCGCAGGTAGCGGCCGAGCAGCCAGGTCACTACCGATCCCGAGGCGAGCAGCCCGAGCGCCAGCCCCAGTACCGACGGCAGCCGGGCGTTCAGGGCGATCGTGATGTTGCTCGTCGTGGTGCCCACCGCGACCAGCGCGCGAACGGTGCCGCCGGCATCCGTTACCGGTACGACGGCGCGAACGGATGGCCCGAGCGTTCCCGTGCTGATTTCTGTGAAGGCCGTTCCGGACAGAGCCGGTTCGATCGCACCGATGTAATCCTTGCCGATCTCAGTCTGCGTCGGATGGGTCCAGCGGGTGCGGTCGGGGGCCATGATCGTGATGAAGTCGAGGCCGGCATCCTGGGTGAGATCGAGGGCATAGGGCTGCAGCGTCGCGCTCGGGTCGGCCGACTCGCTGGCCGCGAGTACCAGCGGACTGTCGGCGATGGCGGTGGCGACCGCGAGCATCCGGTCACTGGTTTCGTCGTAGCCGCGATCGCGGGCATCCACGAAGAATGCTGTTCCGACGAAGACCGTGAGCACCACGATGAACAGCGCGTGCGCGAAAAAGAGCCGCTTGGCGATGCTCCATTCCCTACGCACTGCCGGCCCCTCTCTTCGTTTCGTGAACAATATGACCGTAACCGTGCGCGAACGAGCGGCAGCGACCAGTGTGGATCCATTGCAGCAGCCGGAGCCCGTGGTGGGCCAGGTTAAGCCTAGACATAGGAGTCTGACATGGCATCGACGCCATCAACCCGTACCAAACTCATCAAGTCCGGCAAGCCGAAGAAGAAGATCGACTCGTCGCACTACCTCTACATGGCCGTCATCGTCGCGGTCGTGCTCGGTATCGTCGTCGGCCTGGTCTGGGGCGGAGAGAAAGGCTTCGCGGTCTCGCTCAAGCCGCTTGGTGACCTGTTCATCGCGCTGATCCGAATGATGATCGCCCCGATCATCTTCTGCACGATCATTCTCGGCATCGGCTCGATCGCCAAAGCTGCTACCGTCGGCAAAATCGGCGGCCTGGCCCTCGGCTACTTTCTGATCATGTCCACCTTCGCACTCGGCATCGGCCTGGTCGTTGGCAACATGATTCACCCGGGCGAGGGCATCAACCTCGCCGACGCCACCTACAAGGCCACCGAATCCGCTGACACCCAGTCGTTCCTGCTCGGAATCGTGCCCACCACCCTGTTCTCGTCGCTGACCAGCGGCAACATTCTGCAGACTCTCATGGTGGCCCTCATCGCCGGCTTCGCCCTGCAGCGCATGGGACCGGCCGGTAAACCGATTCTCGAGGGAATCGCCCACGTGCAGGCTCTGGTCTTCCGCATTCTGATCATGGTCATGTGGCTTGCCCCGATCGGCGCCTTCGGCGCCATCGCCGCCGTCGTCGGCGCCACCGGAATCCAGGCCGTGATCAGCCTGTTCACACTCATGGTGGCCTTCTACATCACCTGCATCATCTTCATCGTGGTCATTCTCGGCGGCCTGCTCAAGATCGTCACCGGCGTGAACATCTTCAAGCTGATGCGCTACCTCGGCCGCGAATACCTGCTGATCGTGTCAACCTCCTCCTCCGAGGCCGCCCTGCCGCGCCTGATTGCCAAGATGGAACACCTCGGCATCTCCAAGCCCGTCGTCGGTGTCACCGTGCCCACCGGCTACTCCTTCAACCTCGACGGCACCGCGATCTACCTCACCATGGCGTCGCTGTTCATCGCCAACGCGCTCGGCCAGCCGCTCGCCCTCGGCGAACAGATTGGCCTGCTCGTCTTCATGATCATCGCCAGCAAGGGAGCCGCCGGAGTCTCCGGTGCCGGTCTCGCCACCCTGGCCGCCGGGCTGCAGGCGCACGCCCCGCAACTGGTCGGCGGTGTTGGTTTCATCGTGGGCATCGACCGGTTCATGTCCGAGGCGCGCGCGCTGACCAACTTCACCGGCAACGCCGTGGCGACCGTCATGATCGGCTCCTGGACTAAGGAGATGGACCGGGTGCAGGTGGATCGCGTGCTCGACAAGCTCGAACCGTTCGATGAGCGCACCATGCTGACCCACGGCCACGTGAGCGCCGCCGAGACCCAGCGCAGCACTGAGCAGGCCGCGCAGTCGCAGATCCTGGACCGCGTCTAGCAGAAATCGCTGGCTGAAAAATAGCCAGCACTAGACTCGCGCTAAGGGTGCCGTCCGGAGGAGTCCTCCCGGGCGGCACCCCCGTTTAAGCGGTGATTTCGGCATGCCTCAAAGTCAGTGTGTTAGGATTGTCTACGGTCTTACAACCCTTCACCAGGACGCGCACGCGTAGCCCCCATTTGAGATGGAACGGCCGCCTTCGTATGGTGTGGTACCGAAGGATGCGATCCCATGATCGCTCCAGCCCGCGGGCCGCTCGGCGCCAACCCGTCCGCCAAGAGAGCTCGCCCCATTGTCAGTCGTGAAATTGGCTACGTTTGGCGTGCACCGGAGAACGCGTGACCGAGAGTATTCCTCTTCAAGAAACCATTGCCGTCAAGGCAGATCACCTCTACAAAGCATTCGGACGCCGTCCGCACGAGATCGTCAAGAAGCTCAAGGCCGGCAAGAGCCGCGCTGAGATCTCGTCGCACGGAGTTGCCGCCGTCATCGACGCCTCCTTCGAGGTCAAGAAGGGCGAGATCTTCGTCGTGATGGGCCTGTCGGGATCGGGCAAGTCCACCCTCATTCGCATGCTCAACGGACTCTGGGACACTACCTCCGGCACAGTAAGCGTCGGCGGCACCGACATCACCGACGTGTCCGCCAAGGAACTGCGCGATGTACGCCGCAAGAGCATCTCCATGGTGTTCCAGCACTTCGCCCTGCTGCCGCACCGCACCGTGATCGACAATGTCGCCTACGGGCTCGAAATTCAGGGCATGGGCCGTACCGAACGCCTCGCCAAGGCGCGGACGATCATCGATCTGGTCGGCCTGGCCGGCTGGGCCGACAACCTGCCCTCCGAATTGTCCGGTGGCATGCAGCAGCGGGTCGGGCTCGGCCGTGCCCTCGCCGCCGACACCGACGTACTGCTCATGGACGAAGCCTTCTCGGCTCTCGACCCGCTCATTCGCCGCGAGATGCAGGAACAGCTGATCGAGCTGCAGGCCGCGCTCGGCAAAACCATCATCTTCATCACGCACGACCTCAACGAGGCCATGTTCCTCGGCGACCGTATCGCGGTCATGCGCGACGGCCGCATCGTTCAGATCGGCACACCGGAAGAGATCCTCACCGACCCGGCGAACGACTACGTCGCCCAGTTCGTGCAGGACGTCGACCGGGCCCGCGTGCTCACCGCCGCGAGCGTGATGGAACCCGTGCGAGCGGTCATCACCAAGACAGCCGGCCCCCGGGCCGCGCTGCGTACAATGCGCGACCTGCAGACATCCGTCACCTTCGTACTCAACCGCGATCGCAGCTTCGCCGGCATCGTGCGCGATCGCGACGTTCTCAAGCTCGTCAAGCGCGGCGAGACCGACCTGCGCGCCATCATCCGCGATGACGCCACCGCGGTCTTGCCCGAAACCGTCCTGGTCGACTTGGTCGAACCGTCGGTCGAGAGCGAACTGCCCATCGCCGTCGTCGATGAGAAGAACCGCCTGCTCGGCGTGATTCCGCGAGTCACCCTGCTCGCCGCGATCGGCAACGTCACGACCAATACCGGCCCGTTGCCCGTCGTGATGCCACCGGCCACCATCTCGGTCAGCCAGATCGCCGAGATTCTGGGCGACACCGCGCTGGAAGGAGTTGAAGCGTGAACGAGTTCCGAATCCCTGTGGGTTCCTGGGTCGAAGTCTTGTTTGATTTCGTAACCGAGCACTTCAGCTTCTTCTTCGACTTCGTTCGTCTTGCCTTTGCTGGCGCTTTTGAGACCGTCGACTATCTGCTGGTTTCCCCGCCGTTCTATGTGATCATCGGTCTGGCCGGTCTGCTGGCCGTGGCGTCTCGGGGGTGGAAGTTCTTGGCCGGGACAGTCGTCGGCCTCCTGCTGATCGTTGGCATGAATCAATGGGAAAATGCCATGGACACGCTTGCCCTCGTGCTCGTTGCGAGTGTGATCGCCATTGCGATGAGCATCCCACTCGGTATTCTGGCGGCCAAGTCGAAGGCAGCCTCGAGCGTCATTCGTCCGGTGCTCGACTTCCTGCAGACGATGCCTGCCTTCGTCTTTCTGATTCCGGCGCTCCTGTTCTTCCGCGTCGGTGAGGTGCCGGGAATCGTAGCGACTATCATCTTCGCGATGGCGCCGGGGGTGCGCCTGACGGAGCTGGGGATTCGCGGGGTCGACCCAGAGATCGTCGAAGCCGGGTCTGCCTTCGGTGCCTCACCGGGGCGCATCCTGCGCCAGATCCAGCTACCCCTCGCCCTGCCCACGATCATGGCTGGCATCAATCAGGTCATCATGCTGTCACTCTCGATGGTCGTCATTGCTGGAATGGTCGGCGCCGGCGCCCTCGGTGCGGAGATCATGACGAGTCTTAGCCGGATCGATATCGTGCTTGGTTCCGAGGCTGGTCTGGCCGTCGTAATTCTCGCCATATTCCTCGACCGAGTCACCGCCGCGCTCGGTACCGGCAAGACGCCCATCAGTCGCTTCATCGCGTTGCGCAAGAGCCGCGCGCCGGCATCCGCTTCGGTGGAAACCGCAGCTCCGGTCGAACCCGAATTGGTTCGTCTGTAACCCACACACTCACGGGCGAGCGAGCGCCCGTGTCCATCGGCGGTTGTCATAGCACTCAGATCGGCCGCCAGCACCAAGAGCCAACCCTGCCACCCTTCGCGGGTGTCGAGAATGGAAACACATGAAAATTCGTACCAAGTCATTCATTGCAGGAGGAGCCATTTCGCTCCTCGCCCTCAGCGGGTGCGCTTCCGCTGAAACTGCCACTGTCTCCAACGGCGACAACGCGGATATGAGCCTGGCTGTATTCAACGGCTGGGACGAGGGCATCGCCGTTTCCGAGCTGTGGAAAGCCATTCTCGATGAGAAGGGCTACAACGTCGAGCTGGAATACGCCGCGGAGGCCCCCGTCTACTCGGGCCTGGCCACCGGCGATTATGACCTCAGCATGGACATCTGGCTGCCTGACACCCACGCGTCCTACCTCGAAAAGTATGGCGATGACATCGTCGACCTCGGTGCATGGAATACCGAATCCAAGCTCACCGTCGCGGTGAATGCGGATGCCCCGATCGACTCCCTCGCGGAACTGGCCGAAAACGCCGACCTGTTCTCCAACCGGATCGTCGGCATCGAGCCCGGTTCAGGCCTCAATGAGGCCATGGAAGAGCGGGTCATCCCGACCTACGGCCTCGACGGTATGGATAACGTGACGTCGTCGACCGCGGGGATGCTCTCCGAACTCACCAACGCGACCGACAACGGCGAGAACATTGTCGTTACCCTCTGGGAGCCGCACTGGGCCTACGGAGCGTTCCCGATCAAGAACCTTGAGGACCCCGAGGGAACTCTCGAGAACATCGAGAGCATCCACTCCTACGGCAGCACCGAGTTTGAAGCTGACTTCCCGCAGGCCGCCGAGTGGATCAATAACTTCGAGATGGACCTCGATACGCTGTATTCCCTTGAAGAGGAAATGTTCGTCAACTACGACGGTCAGGACTACGCGCCGATCGTCGCCAAGTGGATCGAAGACAACCAGGAATACGTAGACGGCCTCACCAGCTAGTCACGGATTCTGCACGAAAAACGGCCCGCGTCCTTGGACGCGGGCCGTTCTATTTAATGTTTACGCGGCTTCGAGCTCGCGCACCTGCCGCAGCCAGCCGTTGAAGAGATCGCTGTCGAAATCATCCACGCCGCGCAGCTTGTACTCACTCATCTCTGCCGACCCACTGGCATTGAGCTTGCCCGAGTCATCGGTGATGGCCTGGCCGCGCCAGAACAACACCGTGACGAAGGTGGGGTAGGCCTTGAATCCGGCTACCGGCAGCTCGTCGTCGAGCCAGACCGGATGCCCGTGCCACAGTTCCGTAGACGTCTCCGGCAGGCCCAGGTCGAACGTGTCGCGGAGCAGGGAGACGACGCTCGCGAGCGGCTCGGCCGGAGCGGCGACGTATTCGTCGATCGTGGTCGGCTTGTGAGCGGATGCGACGGTGGCGGGAGCGGGCGTTGAGATGAGTGTGGAAGTCAGGTGAATAGCCTCTTTCGTGGTGGAGTTGGCGTACGGCGCTGGCCGAACGGATGCGTTTCTCCCTCCACACTCTCATGCCGTTCCCATTTGCGGCTGGGCAGACACTCAGGAACCGGAGCAAAAAACACCGCCCGCCGACCCGAAGGTCGACGGACGGTGCCAGGGAGACAATGCTACGCGGCGGGCGTCGCTGCCGTGCCGACGATGTCAACGACGAAGACGAGAGTGTCCGTGCCGCTGATGCCAGCCTGGGTGTTGCCCGCTTCGCCATAGCCCTCGCTCGGCGGCAGAACGGCGATGACCTGGGATCCGACGGTCTGGCCGACGAGTGCAGCACCGAAGCCCGGAACGACCTGGCTGGTGACGAACGTGGTCGGGCCAACGGTGGTCCAGGATGAGTCGAAGGTTTTGCCGGTACCCCAGATGACTCCGGTGTATTCGACCGAGACGGTGTCGCCGTCGGCGACGACGGCGCCGTCACCGAGCTTCGTCGTGGCGATCTGCAGATCGGTCGGCGGGTCGGTGTCGGGGATGGTGATGGTGGGAGCGCCATTATCGGCGAGCTCAACGGTAGGCAGGCCAGGCACGACCGGCTGGTCCACCCCGTCAGCGCGGTCGGCGAGGTTCGTGATCGAGATGACGTCGGTGACGAAAACGACCGAGTCCCCGGCGGCGATTCCGAGCTGGGTATTTCCGTCTGCGCCGAACGCGTCGTCCGCAGTGCTGACGGTGACGATGCGGTCGCCTTCAACGGAACAGTTGACGGCCCGTACCAGCCCCTTGAGGAACGTTTCGCCGACGGTGATGGTCTCGCTGGTACCGCTGGTCGGGTAGGTCGTTTCCTGCACCGTAGCGCCGGTCGTCCCGTTGTAAACCGAGAGTGACACCCCAACCAACGAGCCGGCACCAGCCTCGGTGGTGCCCGTTCCCTTGATCGCCACGGTGCGCTGGGTGGCCGCCGGCGTCAACGGCTCGGCGAACTTGAACGCGGGCACGGCGCCGAAGTCGCCGGTCACGGCGACACCATCGGACACAGCGCCGGGCGCGGTGCACTCGCTGAAGGCGGCATCCGCTGCAGGGGCGGAACTGGTTGCCTCGGGAGTACCGCTGCTTCCGCAGGCGGTCAGCGCGAGCGTGAGGCCCACAATGGTCAGGAGCGCGGGAATTTTCGACACGGGGCCTCTTTCGAGAACGTAGCTGTGGGCAAGCACTGATTGGTGAATGTCTTGGTGGCGCAGACGGCCAAGTGCCCACTCTGCCACGGTTCGCCTATGAACCGGCTGAGTGGATGCGACGGCGCGCCGCCCAGCGCACTTCAGTCGTCGAGACCGCGGGCGATCAGGGCCTCGCCCAGGGCATCCGCTGCGTAGAGCGAGCGCACGACCACCGGAACGGCGATCGACAAGAGCGAGCCCTGGGTACCGCGGGCCGTGCGGGCCTCGAGAACCTCGCGAACGATGTCGGAGACAAGAGGAATGCAACGGATGGTCAGGGCCACCAGCAGCCCCACCCGGTCGGCGTCGATGAACCGATTGAACGGACGCAGCAGGGTCTGGAAAGCTTCCAACACCGCGGTGACCGTGGTCGTCATCGTGAACAGGGCGGCCAGGGCCACCGCAACGACAAGGCGGCCGGTCATCAGTGCGGCGACAGTCCAGCCCGAGAGCAGACCCTGAATCGGTACGGCTACCAACAGAATCAGCAGAATCGGCGCGATCTGGGCGACGGCCGCGCGCAGGGGCACCTGGGCGATGAGGAACAACAGTACGACTCCTGCCGCAGCGCCGCTGACTACCCACGGGTCAGACGAGGTGCCGATCAGCAGCACGCAGAGCGAGAGCAGAAGCAACTTGAGCAGTGTCGGTGCCCGGTGAATCAGTGAGGTTCCGGGGCTGTAGAGACCGATCACGCGCGGCTTCTCACTGCAACAGGGCGCGGTAGGCAGCGAGGGAGTCGGCGGGCGCGCCATCGGCGACCACGGCACCCTCTTCGATCACGATCACGCGGTCGAACTCCTCGACCAGGTGCAGGTGGTGGGTGACCACGATGACCTGTTGGGGGAGCGTCTGCAGCAGTTCGGAGATGCGTCGGGCATTGCGGGCGTCGAGCAGGGTAGTCGGTTCGTCGGCCACGATTGTGGCCGGCTCCGCCACCAGTACGGCCGCGAGGGCGAGCAACTGCTTCT
The DNA here is from genome assembly GCF_002929595.1 of Cryobacterium sp. N19. NCBI lineage: Bacteria > Bacillati > Actinomycetota > Actinomycetes > Micrococcales > Microbacteriaceae > Cryobacterium > Cryobacterium sp. N19. The sequence continues at coordinate 26,853 of NZ_PJJR01000041.1, forward strand.
GACCGCCGGAAAGACGGTGCGCCGGATGGTCGGCGTGCTCGCTCAACCCGAACTGTTCGAGGGCCGCGGCCGTGCGCTCGGCGATCTCGGCGGCAGACAGGCCGCGACGGCGCAGGGTGAATGCCACGTCTTCCTGCACGGTGGGCATCACGATCTGATTGTCGGGGTTGGTGAAGATGAACCCGACCTTGCGGCGCACCTCGCGGGCGTGGCGGGCCACATTCTGCCCGTCGACCGTCACGACGCCGGTGGTTGGCGTGACGAGCCCGTTGATCATGCGCACGAGCGTGGACTTGCCCGAACCGTTCGCGCCGACAATGCCGATGCGATGCTCGGTCAGGCTGAGGTTCACATCGTGCAGCACGGTGCGGTCGCCGAAGGACTGCCCGACCTGCTCGAAGTGGATAATACTCACGCTCGGGCCTGACGACCCTTCGGCAGCGCGATCAACCCGGGGTAGGCCTTGTGTACCTGGCCGGCGACGAGCACGGTCAGCACGACCTTGATCAGGTCGCCGGGGATGAACGCGACGTTCAGGCCCAACGTGGTCCACAGCGGCAGGCCGAGGTTCAGGGCCATGACCGGAACTCCAACCAGATAGACGGCGACGATTCCGCCCAGAATCGTGGCACCGAGAGCCAGCCAGAACGGATACTTCGGCAGCAGCCGGGCGGTGAGGTAACCGGTGACGAAGGCGCCGAGCAGCCAGCCGTAGAGATAGCCGGCCGCCGGGCTCACCGTGAACACGCCGATGCCGCCGCGCGCGCCGGCCAGCAGGGGGAGTCCAACAGCCGTGAGCACGAGAAACAACAGCACGGCGAGGGTTCCCTTGCGCGGGCCGAGGATGGCCCCGGCGAACATCACTCCGAGTGACTGCAGGGTGATCGGTACCGGCCCGATGTTGAGCGGTCCGGCCAGGCCGAGCGCCGCGATGAGGGCGGCGAAAATGGCGATCTGGGCGAGATCGCGGGCGGGCAGAATACGTCGAGAACGGGTGCTCGAGAGAACGGTATCGGTCATGGTTTCAAATCTAGAATTCGGTGCCCGCCGGCCGCTGAAGAATACCTACAACAAAATGCCGGGAACTGTAGAGGTCGTGATTTGAGCGCCTCAGCAGCCGGGGCCGTGGGGGTTGGTGTTGCAGTCTTCGGCGACGAGCACGGTGGATTCCTTCGCTGCGACGACGGTGAAAGGGGCGGAGGGGACGGTGACGATGCCTTCGACGGGTCGCCAGCCCTGGTCGCCGAAGCTGTAGTCGGCGCGGTATTCGACGGTGAGGGTGACCGTGTAGGTGCCCTTCTTCGTGTATTTGTGGCTGGTGGGGGTGGTGGAGAATTCGGCGACGGCGAGGTCGGCCCAGCTGGCTCCACCGGTCGGGGTAGAGGCGGTGCTGCCGTCGCCGTAGTTCCAGCGGTACCCGATCGGGGTAAACATGACCTGTGCGGGTTGTCCGAGTAGTACCCCGTCGCCGATATGAGTGGATGCTGCTGCCCAGAAATTCGCGGCCAGTCCGACGATGGCCCAGCCGTTGGGTTCCATGCCGGTGGGGGCAATGGGCGCGGGGAAGTTCTGCAGGTCGGTGACCCGGATGATCGTGTCGGGTGAGCAGCCTGTGCAGGGTGTGGTCGGGGCTGCGAGGGTCACGGGCCACTCGGGATGCCGTGAGACAACGGGGAAGTCGCCGGAGCCACAAAGCGTCCACTCCTGCTCCGCGGTCAGTTGGCCGGCGGGGTGCGCGCAGATCTCAGCCAGCGATGGACCCGTGCCCGCGGCCTTGCCGCCAGACGACTTGCCCGTTCCGCCGCCCGATCGACCATTCACTTCTGCGGTCAGATCAACGCCATCACCAGTTGTGACACCACCAGAGACAAGCTCTGGGCATGTTCCGTTCTTGATATCACTGGTGCCGCAGGCAACTTCATCAGCGGAGGCCGGTGAATTTACCAAGGAGCCGAATGCAAGGAGTGAGAGGAATCCAGCAGTCAGCAGAAATTTGAACCGGACCATACCGTTGACTCCGAAATGAGAAGTTGTTGGGAGATTTCATCGGGGGTTTTGAAGGTCACAACCAATGGCCATCGCGCTAAGCGATTTGGATCGGAAACTACAATCCCCGACGCATCCACCTTTTGGCTTTGGCTTAGATCGAGACAGACGTAGGCTCGCACTTCCCACCTTCCATCGGGTCGAGGATTGAACGACTGGACGGTCATCGAGTCAAATGACGTGGTGCCGGAGAATCTCCAACCGTTTTGTTCAAGCTCCTTCTTTGTCTTGACTTCATCATCCCGTTCAAGGCCGGTCGTCAGCGCGAGGTATTTGATCCACGAGTCTGATCCCTCAGCGCCCGCAGTGTCGCCAGCGGTCAGGTACGCGCCATAGGCGGTGGCCGCGGCGGCCAAGGCTTCCTCGTTCGAGGCGAACACTGGGGGAGTCTCGGTCGGCGCTGCCGTCGCCTCGGCGGCGGGTTCCGACGAGCCGTGGGGAGACGGAGTGGGAGCGGCCGAGCATCCGCTCAGTGTGCCGGCGGCGAGAAACACCATTGAAGCGATATGCACGGCTTTGTGCATGGGGCGACGACGCGGTCGGGTTCGCATGCGGTCACCCTAGACCGGATTGCTCCAATTCCGTTTAAGTTATGCACAGGCGTGGTGCACGCGCCGGATTCAGGATACGAGTGCGGCAGACAGCGATGTGTTCGGTGTCGGTGCTCGTGTTTCAACGAGAACACGATAGGCCCGGACGTGACCGTGCCAGCCTTATGACGGTGGCTCCGGTGGCCCGTTGGAATCAGCTCGTTGAGTCTTCTTTGGCGGGGTCTACCTATTTAGTGCCTATATGCATGACATTTCCTCGTGTCGGTGGTCGGGTGTTGTCTTAGATCATGACCAGCATGGCGATGGAGCTCACCCGGGCAGCGGCCGCTGTCGCAGCGCTGGGCGGGTCCAGTGCTGACTTCGCCGGTCTCTCCGATGCGGAGGTGCTCGCGGCGCGCGCCCCGATTGCCGCGTTGCTGCGGCTGAGTAACACGGTCGCGGCATTGCTCGCGGGCACGATTGCGGAGCGGTCGCGGCCGCAGTTGGGCCAGTCCGGGTTGGCGGCACGCCACGGGTTTGGCAACCCGACGCTGATGGTGCAGCAAGCCACCGGCCTCAGCCGCATTGAGGCCGGTCGGCTGCTGGCGGTCGGGGTGCTGATGAGTGAGACCGAGACAGCGGAGCGCGAGGGGGCGGCCGCCCGGGAGGCGGCGCGGGTCGCGCAGGCCGCGCAGGCCGCCGCGGATGCTGCGGCCGACGCGCAACGGGCATCCGACTGGGCAGCGGCCCAGTGGGAGGCGCGGGAGGCCGATCGGGCCGCGGCATGGGCCGAGTTGTATCCGGGCCTGCCGCTGCCGGAGGGTCCACCCCGCCCCGTGCCGGTGGTCGCCGTGGCGCCGGTCGTCCCGCCCACACCGGTGCCGCCTCTGCCCCTGGTGCCGCCGGTGATCGTACCGTGGCAGGCGCCGATCGTGTACGCTGTCGCCGCCGGCACGTTCTCGCCCGGCGTCGGCGATGCCCTGCTGCGAGGCCTGGGCAGTCTGGATCAGGCGATCACCGCGGAGAAGCTTGGCGTCGCGCTGCGTGTGTTGCTGGTGGAGGCTCCGGGCCTGAACACGGAGCAGGCGTTCAAACGGGCCAGGCGGATGCGGGATGAATTGGATGCTGCGGGCATCCTCGCGCGGGAGAAGCAGGCCCGCGACGACACCCGGTGGTCGTTGTGGCGGCGGGCCGATGGCATGGTCACGCTGCATGCGTTGCTGCCGCCGGAGCAGGGCGAGCTGTGGATCGCCACCTACGACGCATTGACCAGCCCGCGGCGCGGTGGGGTGCGGTTCGTGGATCCGGAGCGGGCGGCGTGGGCGCGGAGCGTGAAGGATGACCCGCGTACCGTCGATCAGATCGCTGCGGATTCGTTCACCCAACTGCTCAAGCTCGGCGCTGAGGCCGACCCAAACACCCTGTTCGGCGGACGCCGCCCGGTCGTGCAGATCATTGTCACCGACCACGACCGCCCCACCACCATCCCCGACCCCCGCGCGGCGGTACCCAGCGCGACCGCACCCACGCGGCCGCCTACTACCCCAACGGATGCTCCGGTCACGGCCGCCACGGCCACCACCGCCACGCAGCCTGCCGAGACTGCCGACACTGCCGAGGTCGCCGGAACCGCCGATCGCAGCGCGGCCACGCGGGCCCAGTCCACCGGGACGGCCGGGACGGCCACGATGGCCATGCCGAGCACGCAGCCTTCCCCGGCCGCGCCAGGAACGGGGGTGTTCGGCTATATCGAGGGCAATCCGGCTCCGGTGTCAGCGGAGACTATTGCCCGACATCTGTGTGACACGGGCTATCTGGGTATTCTGTTCGATCAAGCCGGGCAACCCCTCAACGTTGGCCGGGATGCACGCCTGTTCAACCGCGAGCAACGCCGCGCCCTCGCCGCGCGCGACGGCGGATGCCGCTGGCCCGGGTATGACCAACCACCCTCGTGGAGTGAAGCTCACCACATTCAAAACTGGGTTGATCTGGGCTTTTCCAACATCGACCAGGCCATACTGCTCGGTGTTCTGCACCATTTGTTGCTGCACAACCGGCACTGGCGGGTCCTATTCCTCGACGAAACATACTGGCTGCAACCTCCGGTCGAGACTGATCCCGAGCGAACCCTGATTGCGCTGCCCAGCAAGAACCCGCTCATGCAGGAGCCGACGCTGCTCGAAGCGCCGCAGTAGCGTTACGCGGCGGCCAGCTCAGACCGGTCGCGTTGGACGATTGCGGTCGACAAGCTCAACCGACGAGATGGTTGGGCTCCGCACCTTGGGTCCCGACGGGGCGGGACGATCGAGGGGCTCTACCCGACGATCAGGCGGNGGGGCGGGACGATCGAGGGGCTCTACCCGACGATCAGGCGGTGCGACCTACGTGCCGCCTCGGTGCTCGCCGCCGAGTCGGCGAGCACCGAGGCGGCGCGGCTGGCCATGATCGCATCCGCTGCCCGCACCAGCGCCAGGTGTGAGAGCGCCTGCGGAGTGTTGCCCATCTGGTGTCCGTTGGTCACGTCGTATTCTTCCGAGAGCAGCCCCACATCGTTCACGAAGCCGAGCAGGGTGTCCATGAGCGCGGTGGCGTCGTCAAGGCGTCCCGAGGCGGCGTATTGCTCGNGGTGTCCGTTGGTCACGTCGTATTCTTCCGAGAGCAGCCCCACATCGTTCACGAAGCCGAGCAGGGTGTCCATGAGCGCGGTGGCGTCGTCAAGGCGTCCCGAGGCGGCGTATTGCTCGACCAACCAGAACGAGCAGGCCAGAAACGGATGCTCACCCGGCGGCAGGCCATCCACGGCGGCGCGCGTGCGATACCGCAGGAGCAGGCCATTGTGGCTGAGATCCGCCTCGATCGCGGCCACGGTGCCGAGCATGCGCGGATCAGTGGGCGCGCAGAAGCCGACCTGCGGGAGCACGAGGAGGGAGGCATCCACTTCGGTGCTGCCGTAGTACTGCACGTAGCTGTTTCGAATTACGTCAAAGCCGCGGCTCTCGATGTCGGCGCGCACCTCGTCACGCAGGGTCTTCCACCGGTCGAGCGGACCGTCGAGGCCGTACTTCTCGATGCCGCGCACCGCACGGTCGAAGGCGGCCCAGACCATCACCCGCGAGTGGGTGAACTCGCGGGCTTGACCGCGCACCTCCCAGATTCCCTGGTCGGCACGGCGCCAGTTTTTCTCGAGAAAGCCCATAAGGGCACGCTGCAGCGGCCAAGAGAACTCGTTCTCCTGCACCCCGGCCGCGCGGGCAGCGTGCAGGGCCACCATAACCTCGCCGATCACATCGGACTGAAACTGGTCGACTGCGCCGTTGCCGACCCGCACGGGGGAGGCGCCATCGTAGCCGGGCAGGCTGGTAAGTTCACGCTCGGGCAGATAGCGCTCGCCGGAGAGTCCGTACATGATCTGAACATCGCACGGATCGCCGGCAATGGCGCGCAGCAGCCAGGCCCGCCAGCCGTCGGCTTCCACCTCGTAGCCGTGACTGAGCAGTACTTCGAGCGTGAGTGAGGCGTCGCGGAGCCAGACGTAGCGGTAGTCCCAGTTACGAGTGCCGCCGGCCTGCTCGGGCAGCGACGTCGTCGCCGCCGCCACGATGCCGCCGGTCTGCTCGTGGGTCAGGGCGCGCAGCACGAGCAGCGAGCGCACGACCTCGGCGCGCAGCGGCCCCTCGTGACTGCAACTCGACGCCCAGTTCTGCCACCAGGCGCAGGTCGAGGCGTGGACAGCGTCAATGTCGATGGCCGGCGGAACCTCGCGATGCGAGGGATACCAGGTCATCTGCGCGTCGACCGTCTCGTCGGCGGTGACCTCGAAGTGCGACACGTGGCGATGATCCGAGGCGCGTAGCTTGGGGCCGCGCACCACGATGGCGTCGGGGCCGGCGATCGCCACGAGGCCGCGCACCTTCTCGCCCTTCAGCTGCCGCACCCAGGGCACGGTCGTGGCGTAGCCGAAGCGAAATCGCAGGTCCTGGACCATCTGCACCGTGCCGCTGATGCCGCGCACGCGCCGCACCAGGTCGGCCCGACCATCGCCGTGCGGCATGAAATCGAGCACCTCGACCTGGCCGGTAGCAGTGGTCCACACCGTCGAGAGCACGAAGGTGTCGCCCTGGTAGCTGCGCACGGCCGTGGCTGTCATATCGGCGGGGGCCAGTAGCCAGCGGCCGTGGTTCTCGTCACCGAGCAACGCGCCGAACAGCGAGGCGGAGTCGTAGCGCGGCAGGCAGAGCCAATCGATGCTCCCGTCGCGTCCGACGAGGCCCGCCGAGTGGCAGTCACTGATGAGCGCGTAGTCCTCGATATTGAGTGCCATCAGGCCATCCTGTCAGCAGCAGGGTGAGAATTCGCTCCGGATCGGCGCGGCGGGCAGCCGGATCAGGCGACCAAACGAGCCGAGGCGAGCGTTGCTGACGCCTTGTCGATCCAGGCAGCGGATGCCGCGGCCACCTCGGCATCGCTCGTCGGGGCCGGCACCGGCAACGCTGCGCCCGGTTCGCTCCAGTTGGTGATCGGCGCCGGAGTCCAGGACAGCGCGGTCGGCTCACCGCTGGTCTCACCGCGCAGTGCGGCTTGCTCGGTCGTAATGGCCTCGGTGAGCTCGGTCGCGATCTCCCTGGCTTTCAACCCGTGAAAGATGACCTCGGTGTCGTCCGAGCTGCGGGCTACCAGGGTCCAGGCGCCGTGCTCGCCGACCAGCGCACTGAGCTTGTCGTGCAGCAGCTCGAAGATTTGCTCGTCGCGCAATACCGGAGCCGGAGCGATACTCATCCCTGCGCTCGCGGCCAAACGTCGGCGTCGACGACCAAACATGACAAGCCCCTTCCAAACACACGATCACTCTGTTGCAGCCAGCAACAAACTTCTTCGTCCATTTTCGGTGACATAATGCCTGTGGGACGGTGGACACGCCGCAAAAGCGCGGAAGTCAGCTCGCAATCTTGCGTTTATTGGCATCTTCGATGACGGTGCCGACGGCGACAGCGGCGCTCAGAGCCCAGCCGAGCCACAGCATTACCAGGCGCCAATCCCGGGGGCCGTGCCGCGTGGCCTGCACGGTGTTCCAGCCGCCGGCAATCACGCCGATCATCGCACTATTGAATACGAACTTTCGCATGTGAACCTCCGGCATCAGGTTACCCGGGAATGGGCGCGGAACGGCTGGTAACCTTGGTAGGGCAACACAGGTGTGCACGTCGGGTGTGCCCGGAACGGATGATCCATTACTTCTTCAGCCGAATCCACACGGTCCCAGACTGACCTAGCAGCGCCCATCGTGCCCGTCGATACTCCGGCCGGCACCTACACGCTCGTCGTCGTCTCGAACCGCCTGCCGGTGGATTATGAGGAGGGTGCCGACGGCGCCGTCACCTGGCGTACGTCGCCCGGCGGGCTGGTCACCGCGCTCGAACCGCTGATGCGCTCTTCGCACGGAGCCTGGGTCGGCTGGCCGGGCGTCGCCGACCGCGACTTCGAACCGTTCGAGAACGACGGCATCTCCCTCGTACCGGTGCGGCTGAACGAAGCCGACATTGAGGACTACTACGAGGGCTTCTCCAACGACACCCTGTGGCCGCTGTACCACGACGTCATCGCGCCGCCGAGCTTTCACCGCGAGACCTGGGATGCCTACGTCGCGGTCAATCGCCGATTCGCGGCCGCCGCCGCAGCGGTGGCCGCCCCGGGTTCCACGGTCTGGGTGCACGACTACCAGCTGCAGCTCGTGCCGCGCATGCTGCGCGAAGCCCGCCCCGACCTGGTCATCGGATTCTTCAATCACATTCCATTTCCGCCATATGGCATATACGCGCAGCTGCCCTGGCGCAAACAGATCCTGCACGGCCTGCTCGGCGCCGACGTCATCGGCTTTCAACGGGGAGCGGATGCCGGCAACTTCTCCCAAGCGGTGCGTCGCCTCTACGGCTATCCCACCCGCGGCGTCGTCATCGACGTACCGACCGGCGAGAACGGCGACAGCCGACGCGTCATCGCCAAACACTTTCCGATCTCGATCGACGCGGCCGCCTACGAAGAACTCGCCCGGCGCCCCGAGATCCAGGCCCGCGCACGGCAGATTCGTGAAGACCTCGGCAACCCGAAAACCCTCATGCTCGGCGTCGACCGGCTCGACTACACCAAGGGCATCGGGCACCGCATCAAGGCCTTCGGAGAACTGCTCGCCGACGGACGCCTGAGCGTCGAAGATGTCACCCTGGTGCAGGTCGCCAGCCCGTCCCGCGAACGCGTCAGCACCTACATGGCCCTGCGCGACGAGATCGAACTCGCAGTCGGCCGCCTCAACGGTGATTTCTCCACCATCAGCCACACCGCCATCAGCTACCACCACCACAGTTACCCGCGCGAAGAAATGGTCGCGATGTACCTCGCCGCCGACGTGATGCTGGTCACAGCCCTGCGCGACGGCATGAACCTCGTCGCCAAGGAATACGTGGCCGTGCGCTTCGACGTGGACGGCGTTCTCGTTCTAAGCGAGTTCGCCGGCGCCGCTGACGAACTCAAACAGGCCATCCTGATCAACCCGCACGACATCGACGGCACCAAGGATGCGATCGTGCGCGCGGTCGAGATGCCCAAACGTGAGCGCACCAGACGTATGCGCGCGCTCCGCCGCAAGGTCGCCGAGAACGACGTCGCTGCCTGGTCGGCGTCGTTCCTGCGCGCGCTCACCGGGGGAGCGGCAGTACCGGCCGGAATCCCGGACGACCTCGATCAGGCGCTGCAGAGCATTGCCGGCGCCGAAAATCTGCTGATCGCCCTCGACTTCGACGGCACCCTCGCCCCCCACGTCGACCACCCCGAAGACGCCCGCGCCATCGCCGGCACCCGGGAAGCAGTGCAGGCCCTCCTCGACCTGCCGGGCGTGCGCGTCGCGTTCGTTTCCGGCCGGGCACTGGTCAGCCTGCAACACGTCGCCCAGCCGCAGAGCGCGGTGCTGCTCACCGGCTCGCACGGCATCGAGGTGCAGCTGGACACCCCCGAGATCGAGCTCAACCTGCTCTCCACCGAACTCGAGCAACTCGACACCCTCGCCCGGGTGCTCGAAACCATCTCCGGGTCCATTGCCGGCACCACGATTGAACGCAAGCCCGCCGGCCTGGCCTTGCACACCCGCCTGGCCACCGAGAAAGACGGCCAGACCGCGCAGGGTCAGGCGCGCGACCAACTCGGTGACCAGCTGCCAGGGCTGACCATTCGAGAAGGCAAGAACGTGCTGGAATTCTCGGTGCGCTCCAGCACCAAGGGTGATGCCCTCGCGAAACTGCGCGATTACACCGGCGCCGACCGAGTGTTCTACGCCGGCGACGACGTGACCGACGAGGATGCCTTCGCCGCCCTCGACGAGGATGACGTCGGTCTCAAAATCGGTCAGGGCGCAACCCTCGCCGGCTACCGGGTGCGCAGCCCGCAGGAGGTCACCCAGGTTCTGGTGCGCATCGCCGCATTGCGCTCTGGCCGTTCGCTCTGACCGGGCCCGCCAAGGTTCTAGACTCGGAAGCATGTCTGAGATCGATGTGAAACCCCGTAGCCGCGACGTCACCGATGGGATCGAGGCCACCACCTCCCGTGGCATGCTCCGTGCTGTCGGCATGGGCGACGCTGACTGGGACAAGCCCCAGATCGGTATTGCGAGCTCCTGGAACGAGATCACACCCTGCAATCTCTCGCTGGACCGCCTAGCCCAGGCCGCTAAAGAGGGCGTGCATTCCGGCGGCGGCTACCCGCTGCAGTTCGGCACCATCTCCGTCTCCGACGGCATCTCCATGGGGCACGAAGGAATGCACTTCTCCCTCGTCTCCCGTGAAGTCATCGCGGACTCCGTCGAGGTCGTCATGCAGGCCGAACGCCTCGACGGCAGCGTACTGCTGGCCGGCTGCGACAAGTCCCTGCCCGGCATGCTCATGGCCGCCGCCCGCCTCGACCTCGCGAGCGTGTTCCTCTACGCCGGATCGATCGCCCCGGGGTGGGTCAAGCTCAGCGACGGCACCGAAAAAGACATCACCATCATCGACTCGTTCGAAGCCGTCGGCGCAGTGAAGGCCGGGCGAATGAGTGAAGCGGATGCCAAACGCATCGAGTGCGCGTTCGCTCCGGGTGAGGGCGCCTGCGGCGGCATGTACACCGCCAACACCATGGCGAGCGTCGCTGAGGCCCTCGGAATGAGCCTGCCGGGGTCGGCGAGCCCGGCATCCGCTGATCGTCGCCGCGACTACTTCGCCCGCCGCTCCGGCGAAGCCGTCGTCAACATGCTGCGCCTCGGCATCACCGCCCGCGACATTCTTACCCGCAAGGCGTTCGAGAACGCCATCGCCGTGGCCATGGCCTTCGGCGGATCCACTAACGTCGTGCTGCACCTGCTCGCCATCGCCCGCGAGGCCGAGGTCGAGCTCACCCTCGACGACTTCAACCGCATCGGCGACAAGGTTCCGCACATCGGCGACCTCAAGCCCTTCGGCAAGTACGTCATGAACGACGTCGACCGTCAGGGCGGCGTTCCCGTCGTCATGCGCGCGCTCCTTGAAGCTGGCCTGATTCACGGCGACGCGCTCACCGTCACCGGCAAGACCGTGGCCGAGAACCTTGCCGAGATCGACCCGCCCGACCTCGACGGCGAGGTGCTGCGCACCCTTGACAACCCCATTCACAAGAGCGGTGGCATCACCATCCTCAAGGGCACGTTCGCCCCCGAGGGGGCTGTGGTGAAGACCGCCGGATTTGACGCGACCGTGTTCGAAGGACCGGCTCGGGTGTTCGAGCGGGAACGCGGCGCGATGGACGCGCTTACCGACGGCAAAATCTACAAGGGTGACGTGGTCATCATCCGCTATGAAGGACCCAAGGGTGGGCCGGGTATGCGCGAGATGCTGTCGATCACGGCCGCCATCAAGGGCGCGGGCCTCGGCTCCGATGTACTACTATTAACGGACGGTCGATTCTCAGGCGGCACAACCGGACTGTGTATCGGCCACATAGCACCCGAAGCGGTGGACGCAGGTCCAATCGCCTTCGTGCGCGATGGGGATCTGATACGGGTCGATATCGCAGCTCGCACGCTGGACCTACTGGTCGCACCTGCAGAGCTGGCAGCTCGCCGAGAAGGCTGGGAGCCTCTTCCCCCGCGCTACACCCGTGGCGTACTTGCAAAGTACGCCAAGCTCGTGCACTCCGCCGCTGAAGGCGCCATCACGGGGTAACAACTCGTACCGGCTAGCCCGGGTGCCCGGTGGGAACATTGTTAGATGTCGAAACGACCGATTTCGAAGTAGGGATTCAACGATCATGACCACGGAAACCAGTCCCGTGCCCTCGGCCCCCGCTTCTGCGGAGCCGGAAATGCTCACCGGCTCGGGCGCGATCATTCGCACCCTCGAACTGCTCGGCGTCACTGACGTCTTCGGTATCCCCGGCGGCGCCGTTATTCCGCTCTATGACGAGCTCATGACCCAGACCAAAATTCGCCACATTCTGGTGCGGCACGAACAGGGCGCCGGCCACGCAGCCGAGGGCTACGCCTCTGCCACCGGTCGCGTCGGCGTCGCCATCGCCACGAGCGGTCCGGGCGCCACCAACCTCGTCACCGCCATAGCGGATGCCTACATGGACTCGGTTCCGTTGCTCGCGATCACCGGCCAGGTCTTCTCCACCTCGATGGGAACGGACGCCTTCCAGGAGGCCGACATCATTGGCATCACCATGCCGATCACGAAGCACTCCTTCTTGGCCCGTACCGCGGAAGAGATTCCGGCCGCGATCGCTTCGGCCTATCACATCGCATCGACCGGCCGCCCCGGCCCGGTGCTCGTGGACATCACCAAGGACGCGCAGCAAAACCTCGCGCCGTTCATCTGGCCGCCCAAACTCGACCTGCCCGGATACCGGCCGATCGTGAAGGCCCACGGCAAGCAGGTGCAGGCGGCAGCCCAGCTGCTGCTCGCCGCGAAGAAGCCCGTGCTGTACGTGGGCGGCGGTGTCATTCGCGCCCACGCATCCGCTGAACTGCTCGCGCTGGCTGAGGCGACCGGTGCACCCGTCGTAACCACCCTCATGGCCCGTGGTGCCTTCCCCGACTCGCACCCGCAGCACCTCGGCATGCCGGGCATGCACGGCACGGTTCCGGCCGTGCTCTCGCTGCAGGAAAGTGACCTCATCATTTCGCTCGGAGCACGCTTCGACGACCGGGTGACCGGAAAAATCAGCGAATTCGCGCCCAACGCGAAGATCGTGCACGTTGACGTCGACCCGGCGGAGATCTCCAAGATCCGCCTGGCCGATGTACCCATCGTCGGTGATGCCAAGGACGTCATTGCTGACCTGACTTTGGCCTGGGCCGAGGCCGCCCAGGGGACTGCCCCCGACACGACCGAGTGGTGGACCTATCTGCACGGCCTGAAGGAGGAGTTCCCGCTCGGTTTCACCGAACCGACCGACGGACTGCTGGCCCCGCAGTATGTGATCCAGCGCATCGGTGAGCTCACCGGCCCCGAAGCCGTCTATGCGGCCGGCGTCGGCCAGCACCAGATGTGGGCGGCGCAGTACATCAAGTACGAGCGCCCCAACTCCTGGCTCAACTCCGGTGGCGCTGGCACCATGGGCTATTCCGTGCCCGCGGCTATGGGGGCCAAGGTCGCCGAACCCGACCGTGTGGTCTGGTCGATCGACGGTGACGGCTGCTTCCAGATGACTAACCAGGAACTCGCGACCTGCACCATCAACAAGATTCCGATCAAGGTCGCGATCATCAACAACTCCTCGCTCGGCATGGTGCGCCAGTGGCAGTCGCTGTTCTACGACGGACGTCACTCATTCACCGACCTCAACACCGGTCACGGCACCGCCATGGTGCCGGACTTCGTCAAAATGGCGGATGCCTATGGCGCGCTCGGCATTCGCGTCACCAGCAAGGACCAGGTTGATGACGCCATCAAACTGGCCCTCGCCACCAACGACCGCCCGGTCGTGATCGACTTCATCGTGAGCCCCGGCGCCATGGTCTGGCCGATGGTTCCGCAGGGAGTCAGCAACAGCTTCGTGCAGTACGCCAAAGATCACGCACCGACCTGGGGAGAAGAATAACCGTGACGAGCCACGTTCTGAGTCTGCTCGTCGAGGACAAGCCCGGCCTGCTCACGCGCGTCGCCGGCCTGTTCGCGCGCCGCGGCTTCAACATTGAAAGCCTCGCCGTGGGCCACAGCGAGATCCCCAGCCTGTCCCGCATCACGATTCTGGTCGACGTCGAAGACATACCGCTCGAGCAGGTGACCAAGCAGCTGAACAAGCTGATCAACGTCATCAAGATTGTCGAGCTCGACCCGGCCCAGTCGGTGCAGCGCGAACACCTCCTGATCAAGGTCAAGGTCGACAACACCACCCGTTCTCAGGTACTCGAAGCCGTGAATCTGTTCCGAGCCCGCGTCGTCGACGTTTCAACGGATGCCGTCGTGATCGAGGTCACCGGCGACAGCGGAAAGACGCAGGCGTTGCTGCGCGTGCTCGAGCCGTTCGGCATTCGCGAGCTCGCACAGTCGGGCCTGCTCGCCATCGGCCGCGGTAGCAAGTCGATCACCGAGCGCGTCTTCAAAAACTAACGTTTTCAGCTTTTTCTAACAATCAATTCACGAGGAGAGATACACATTGTCTGAGATTTTCTACGACAAAGACGCCGACCTGTCGATCATTCAGGGCAAGAAGGTGGCCGTCATCGGCTACGGCTCGCAGGGTCACGCCCATGCACAGAACCTGCGCGACTCCGGCGTTGAGGTCAAGATCGGCCTGAAGGACGGCTCCAAGAGCAAGGCCAAGGCCGAAGAAGCTGGCTTCACCGTGCTCTCCACGGCGGATGCCGCTGCCTGGGCCGACGTCATCGTCATCCTCGCCCCCGACCAGGTGCAGCGTCACCTCTACAAGGACGACGTCCTTCCGAACCTGACCGCCGGTAAGGCGCTCGTCTTCGGTCACGGCTTCAACATCCGTTTCGGCTACATCACGGCTCCCGACGGCGTCGACGTCGTCATGGTTGCCCCCAAGGGACCCGGCCACACTGTGCGCCGCGAATTCGAAGCCGGTCGCGGCGTTCCCGTGATCGTCGCCGTCGAGAAGGATGCCTCTGGTAACGCCTGGCCGCTCACCCTGAGCTACGCCAAGGCGATCGGTGGCCTGCGCGCCGCCGGTATCAAGACCACCTTCACCGAAGAAACCGAAACCGACCTGTTCGGCGAGCAGGCCGTGCTCTGCGGTGGTACCTCACAACTGATCCAGTACGGCTTCGAGGTTCTCACCGAAGCCGGCTACCAGCCGCAGGTCGCCTACTTCGAGGTGCTGCACGAGCTCAAGCTCATCGTCGACCTCATGTGGGAGGGCGGCATCGCCAAGCAGCGTTGGAGTGTCTCCGACACTGCCGAGTACGGCGACTACGTCTCCGGCCCGCGCGTCATCGACCCGAGCGTCAAGGAGAACATGAAGGCCGTTCTCGCCGACATTCAGAGCGGCGCGTTCGCCGAACGTTTCATTGCCGACCAGGACAACGGCGGCGTGGAATTCCTCGCCCTGCGCAAGAAGGGCGAAGAGCACCCGATCGAGGCCACCGGCCGCAGCCTGCGCAAGCTGTTCGCGTGGAACGCGTCGAACGACGACGACTACACCGACGGATCCGTGTCGCGCTAGCGGTTTCCGCTTAACTGCATCACGAAGGGGCCCTCGTTCGCGAGGGTCCCTTCGTGCGTTCACAACGAAAGACTGGTCGGTATGGCAATTCCCGGCACCAGCACCCGCCGGTTGCGTGTGGTGCGGCATAGCCTGGCGACCGTCGCCATGGTCGGTGTCGTGCTGTATGTGCTCATCGACGTGGTGCTGCAGTTTTTGCCGCCGCATTACAGCCCGATCAGCGACGCCGAGAGCAATCTCGCCGTCGGCCCGTACGGCTGGATCATGAACCTCAACTTTCTCGGCCGCGCCGTGTTCTGCGTTGCCGTCGTCGTCGCGATTGCCCTGACCGCGCGGGCCCTGTTGCCCCGGCGTCGGGACGTACTACTCGGTCTGGGCCTCGCGCTGCTGCTCATCGGGGGAGCCAGCTCGGCGGTACTCGCCGTCTTTCCGACCGACGTCAGCGCTTCCCACGAGAGCACCCTGCAGACCTCGACCACGGTCGGCGTCATTCATCTCGCCGTCGCATCCTTCGGCTTCGTCACGGCGCTCATCGCTATAGGGCTGCTGACGATCTGGCTGCGGGTTCGAGGCCTGCTGCCGAGGGTGCTGCCCTGGGCGATTGCGTTCTCGGCGATCACCCTGGCCGGGCTGTTGCTGGTCGTCGCGGCCAGTGTCTGGCTGCCCGGCATCGTCGGTCTCGCCGAACGTGTGGCCCTGGTCGGGATTCTGGGGTGGACCTTTTCGGTGAGCGCCGGCATCCGTCGCCGGCCAAACCGTCAGCATCGGCAGCAACCGGATACTCTGGAAAAATGAATGCCACACGCGACGACGATGCGCTGAACTGGGCCGGCGACGACGACCCGACCCTGGTGCCGACGGGAAGCGGTCGGGCCGCGCCCGAACCAACCGGCCTACCGGAGGGATGGACTATCCCAGAGCAGTCAGTGTCAGCCCAGCGAGCGGTCGAAACCGAGCCGGCCGATGCTGGCACTGAATCGGATGCCGAACCGGATGCCGAACCGCAGAGCGCAGCGGTCAGTTCGGTCGCCCTCGTCGGCATGGGCATTCTCGCCGGCATGTACCTGCTGTACACGATCGGCTGGTTCATTGGAGTCGCTCGCATCGAGAAGCCGATCAGCGACCCGGTCGCCGAATTTATGTTCTCCCTCGGCGCCTGGCTCGCCGTGGCAGCGCCGCTGGTTTGGTTCGGGGGCACCTTCTGGCTCACCACGAGCCGTCCGCGGGCCCGACTGGTCTGGCTTCTGATCGGCGTCGTCGTTCTCGCCCCGCTGCCCTTCATTATCGGATCAGGACCGGGCTCATGAGTGACACAGACGGGCGCACCGGCGACGCGACCACAGCCATCCGTCGTCGACCGCCGCGCTGGCTGCTGCTCGCGATCGCGATCTTCTTCGGGCTGTTCTATGCCTACGACGTGTGGGAAGCCATCGGCAACCTGGCCCTGCTCAACCTGCTGGCGCAGTCACTCGACACCCAGCTGAGCGCTTTCGGCTGGACCGTGCTGATTTTCGCGGTGATCCTGCCGATTCTGGTCTACGCGCTGGCCTACTGGCTCGGACGTAACCGGGCTTTCGGCGTGCAGGCCCTGACCCTGTTGGTCGGGCTCTGCGCGGTTGCCGCTGTATCGCTGGACCTCGGTGCCGTATTCAGCCTGGCCCGATTGATCGTCTAGTCAGAGCACCGCGAGAACGATCAGGATCATCAGCACCAGCTGGGCGATGAGCCGGGGGACGAACGGAATCGCCACCCGCCCAAAGCGCTTCGGATGGCGCGCAGCGTAGGCGTTGGCCGGAAACACCGCAGCCAGAAAGAGCACCAGCGCCCCGGCCGCGAGCACCCTGGTCCAGGGAACGAGCAGGCCAACGCCGCCGACAATCTCGCACACTCCGGTGAACAGTACGAGATTGACCGGGCTGGCCAAACCATCCCGGCGTAGGCGCGGCGGAATCATCGCCGCCATGGTGCGCTTGACCGCCGGTAGAAAATGGGTGACTCCGGCGCCGATAAGTACCACGGCGAGAATCACGCGCAGAACCAGTTGGAGTCCGTCTATTACGTCGCTGCTCATTGGTCTATTGTGCAGCCGGTAGGGTGGAAATCGAGTAGCGCCCTTTGTCGCGCCGCCGACACTTGCAATCTAAGGATCCGATTTTATTGTCGAAGCCCGTCGTCCTGATCGCCGAAGAACTTTCCCCCGCCACCGTTGATGCCCTCGGGCCCGACTTTGACATTCACCACGTCGACGGTACGGATCGCTCCGCGCTGTTCGCCGAGCTTGCCACCGCGCAGGCAGTTTTGGTGCGCTCAGCCACCAAAATGGATGCCGAAGCCATCAAAGCGTCGCCCTTTCTGAAGGTCATCGCCCGCGCCGGCGTCGGCCTGGACAACGTTGACATCAAGGCCGCCACCGCAGCCGGTGTCATGGTCGTCAACGCACCAACCTCCAACATCATCTCGGCCGCCGAGCTGACCGTGGGTCACATCCTGAGCTTGGCCCGGCACATTCCGGCCGCGTCAGGCGCCCTCGCCGACGGAGCCTGGAAGCGCTCCAAGTACACCGGCGTCGAGCTCTACGAAAAGACCATCGGCATCATCGGCCTCGGCCGTATCGGTGCGCTCATCACCGCCCGAATGCAGGCGTTCGGTACCAACGTCATCGCCTACGACCCCTACATCACCTCGGCCCGCGCCCAGCAGCTCGGCGTGACCCCGGTCACCCTCGACGAACTGCTCGCCCAGTCCGACTTCGTCACGATCCACATGCCGAAGACCCCCGAGACCACCGGCATGATCGGTGCCGCCCAGCTGGGGCTGATGAAGCCCACCGCGTTCGTCGTCAACGTCGCCCGCGGCGGACTCATCGACGAAGACGCACTGCACGAAGCCCTCGTCGCCGGCACCATCGCCGGCGCCGGCCTCGACGTGTTTGTCAACGAACCGCCGACCGGTTCGCCGCTGCTCGGACTCGACAACATCATTACCACCCCGCACCTCGGCGCTTCGACCGACGAAGCGCAGGAAAAGGCCGGCGTCTCCGTCGCCAAGTCCGTGCGCCTCGCGCTCTCCGGCGAACTCGTTCCCGACGCGGTCAACGTGGCCGGCGGCGTCATCGACCCCTACGTGCGCCCCGGCATCCCGCTGGTCGAGAAGCTCGGCCAGGTGTTCTCCGGCCTCGCCGCGCACAGCCCGCTCACGAGCGTCGACATCGAGGTGCGCGGCGAACTCGTCGAGTACGACGTCAGCGTGCTCAAGCTCGCTGCGCTCAAGGGCATCTTCACGAACGTGGTCAGCGAAACCGTCTCGTACGTCAACGCACCGCTGCTGGCCGAGCAGCGCGGTGTCACGGTGCGCATGCTCACCGACGCCGAATCGCCCGAGTACCGCAACGTGATCACGCTGCGTGGTGCCCTCGCCGATGGTTCGCAGGTCTCCGTCTCGGGTACCCTCACGGGCACCAAGCAGATCGAGAAGATCGTCGAGATCAACGGCTACGACGTGGAGGTTCCCTTCGCCAAGAACCTCATCGTCATGCTCTACGCCGACCGCCCGGGAATCGTCGCCGTGTACGGTCGCGAATTCGGCGAGGCTAACATCAACATCGCCGGCATGCAGATCGCCCGTCACGTGGCCGGCGGCAAGGCGCTCAGCGTGCTGACCGTCGACTCCGAGGTTCCGGCCGGACTGCTCACCGCGGTGCGCGCCGCGATCGACGCCGAGATCATGGTGGCGATCGACCTCACCGAATAGGCCTGTTTAGAACGGATGCGAGTGGGCGCCTGCCCTGTAGGCGCCCACTCGTGTATCTCTAGGAGCCGGGCAGAAGCCGGCCGATCAGGGCAATCAGCCGCGCCATCGCCGCATCCGTGGGATCCTGCGGTGCCAGCTCGTTCTCGGCCAGTGAACTGTTGACGTAGAGACCGTCGCTGATCAGCATGATCGCCTGGGCGGTATCCGGGTCGTGCACGGCCTCTTCGATCACCGACAGCCAGCGCCGACGAATATCGGCGAGCACCTGCATGGCACGGGGATCCCGGCCCTGGGCCAAACGCGACCCGGCAATATAGGCGCGGTCGAGGGGACTGCCGGTGTGCACCGAGGTGCGAATGAGATAGTCGACCGGGCCGGCCGGGGCGGTGCGAATATTTTCGGCGTCCTGCAGGGCGAGCGCGTCCAACCGTGCCAGAACACCGTCGACCAGGGCGTCCTTCGACGCGA
The DNA here is from genome assembly GCF_002929595.1 of Cryobacterium sp. N19. Taxonomy (NCBI): domain Bacteria; kingdom Bacillati; phylum Actinomycetota; class Actinomycetes; order Micrococcales; family Microbacteriaceae; genus Cryobacterium; species Cryobacterium sp. N19. Next base: position 46,331 of record NZ_PJJR01000041.1, read on the forward strand.
AGTGGTACAGCAGACCGCCCTTGGAGACTGCAGCGGCCGCCGCGACGGCATCGAGCGTCGCCGACCGCTCGCCGCCCTCGACCAGCAGGTCTTCGAAGGCGTCGAGCAGACGATCCCGGGTGGGAACGGATGATGCGGCAGCATTTTTCGGCATATGGGCCATGGTAACGAACACGCAAACTCTCGGTCGGGCACGGGCGAACTAGACAACTATACCGTCTAGCCGGTACAGTTACATTTGTTGCTCCGCCCGTGGCGGTCGAGAAAGAACCCAGAAAGTGAATGAGATCGTGTCTGCCCCCGCTGTTCCCACCAATTCCATTACCCTGCCCGGTATCGCCTCGAACCACGCCGACCAAAGCCGTGCGGCAGAGAGTCGAAGCAGCGAGACGCGGGCAGCCGGATCGGCCAGCACCGCGGCATCCGCTTTGCCAGTACGGCACGACCGCAGGCGCTGGTGGGCCCTCGCGGTGCTCATGCTACCGGTACTGCTCGTGTCGATCGACAACACCGTGCTCAACTTCGCCCTGCCGGCGATCTCCACGGCCACCCTGCCGAGCGGTGTGCAGCTGCTCTGGATGGTTGACATCTACCCTCTCGTGCTGGCCGGACTGCTCGTGGCAATGGGCAGCCTGGGCGACCGCATCGGACGTCGCCGCCTGCTGATGATCGGTTCGGCCGGCTTCGGTGTGGTCTCGGTGTTCGCGGCCTTCGCCCCGAGCATCGAGGGGCTCATCATCGCCCGCGCCGCCCTCGGATTCTTCGGCGCCATGCTCATGCCGTCGACTCTGTCGCTGCTGCGTTCCACCTTCGTCGACCGCGACCAGCGTCGCCTCGCTATCGCGATTTGGGCCACCGGCTTTGCGGCTGGCAGCGCCCTTGGCCCGGTGGTCGGCGGCATTCTGCTCGAGCACTTCGCCTGGGGCTCGGTCTTTCTGATCGCCGTTCCCGTTCTGCTGCCGCTGCTCGTGCTGGCGCCAATTCTGGTGACCGAATCGCGGGATCCGCACCCGGGGCGCATCGACCTGCTCAGTATTGCCCTCTCACTCGGCACCATGCTGCCGATCGTCTACGGCATCAAGAGCATCGCCGAGCACGGCGTGACCTGGATCACGGTCGCCCCGATCGCGCTCGGACTGGGGCTCGGCGTCTGGTTCGTGCGTCGACAGCTGCATGTGCCGAACCCCATGCTCGACATGGGGCTGTTTCGACGCGGCGCTTTCAGCGGCGCGGTCGGCGTCAACCTGCTCAGTGTCACGGCGCTGGTCGGCTGCCTGTTCTTTATCTCGCAGCACCTGCAACTCGTGCTCGGGCTGTCGCCGTTGAACGCCGGGCTGGTGCTCGTTCCCGGCCTGGCCGCGATGATCGTGGCCGGACTGCTGATCGTGCCGATTGCACGCCGGGTACGGCCGTCGCGGGTGGTGCCCGTGGCGCTGCTGGTGTCGGTGGCTGGATTCGCGTCGATCGCGCTGCGCGGCGGTGCAATCGATGCGTTCTGGATCGGCGTCGCCTTCGTGCTGCTCGGTATCGGAATCGGCGCGGCCGAAACCGTCTCGAACGAGCTCATCGTGGCGACCGCGCCGGCCGACAAGGCAGGGGCGGCATCCGCTGTGTCTGAAACAGCCTACGAACTGGGAGCGGTGCTCGGAACGGCCGTACTCGGCACCATCCTCACCGTGTCCTACCGGGCGGCAGTACTGTTGCCGGACGGCCTGAGCGCGGCCGACCGGCTGGCGGCGGGGGAGACTCTCGGCGGAGCGGTGTCCGTGGCCGGCCATCTTTCGCCCGTGGCCGGGGAGCAGCTGCTCGAGTCGGCCCGACACGCCTTCGACAGCGGTGTGGGCCTGACCGCCTGGATCGGCGTCGCGCTGGTGCTCGGAGCGGCCGTCGTGGCGCTGCTGTCGCTACGCCGGGCCCGCTAAAGCCCGCGAAAGCGGGTGACGCGTTGTTTCGCGAGTGCTCAAGCAACACTTCACCCGCTTTCGCGAGCTGTGGGTTAGAGGTCGTCGATCGAGTTCTCGCGACGCGTGACCTGCTCGCCGTTCGCCGGGTCGGCGATCGTGCGGGTGGTGCTCACGCTATTGCGGCGGCGGGTCATCAGTACGATGCCGAGGATCGTCACGAGCGCTCCGGCCGCGAGCAGAATATAGCCGACGAGCGTCAGATCAATGCCGGTGACGGTCACGTCGAGGGCCCACACCAGAATGGCGCCGACGACGAGCAGAAAGATTCCTAGTCCGATACTCATGATTTCCTGCTTTCCGTTGGTGGTGCGCTAGGGACAAGCCTAGGCACTTCGGTGAGAAAGGTAAGGTTTGACTATACGCAATTCAGGTGATCATTGACTGTTTCGGAGCCACATGTCTCGTACTATCAAACTCGCTGTCATTCCCGGAGACGGGATTGGACCGGAAGTTGTCGCCGAGGCCGTGAAGGTACTCGGCGCCGTCACTGCCCGCGATGACGTCACGATTGAGACGAGCACCTTTCAGCTGGGCGCCGCGCGGTTCCTCGAAACCGGTGATGTACTCACGGATGCCGACCTTGCGTCGATCCGGCAGCATGACGCGATTCTGCTCGGTGCTGTCGGCGGCGTTCCCGGCGACCCACGCCTGAAAGACGCCAACATCGAGCGTGGGCTGCTGCTCGGCCTGCGCTTCGCACTCGACCACTACGTGAACCTGCGGCCCTGCACGATCTACCCCGGCGTCACGAGCCCGCTCGCCGCGCCCGGCGTGGTCGACTTCGTCGTTGTGCGCGAAGGTACAGAGGGCCCCTACGTGGGCAACGGCGGCGCCATCCGTCGCGGCACGCCGCAGGAAGTCGCCAACGAGGTGTCGGTGAACACCGCCTACGGGGTGGAACGCGTTGTGCGGTACGCCTTCGAGGTGGCCCAGGGTCGCGAGCGCAAACGCCTCACCCTCGTGCACAAGACCAACGTGCTCGTCTTCGCCGGCGGCCTGTGGCAGCGCATCGTGAACGAGGTGGCCGCCGAGTACCCCCAGGTTGCGGTTGATTACCTGCATGTCGACGCGGCGACCATTTTCTTCGTCACGAATCCGAGTAGATTCGATGTACTCGTCACCGATAACCTTTTTGGCGATATTCTCACCGACCTGGCAGCGGCAATCAGCGGCGGCATCGGCTTGGCGGCCTCCGGCAATATCAACCCGACGGGTCGCTTTCCCAGCATGTTCGAGCCGGTGCACGGCTCGGCCCCCGATATCGCAGGCCAGCAAATCGCCGACCCGACCGCGGCCATCCTCTCGGTGGCACTGTTGCTCGATTATCTCGGGCTGACGGATGCCGCGGCTCGCGTCAACGAGGCGGTCGCCGACGACCTTGCTCGCCGCTCCGCTCTCGTGCGACGCAGCACCGCTGAGGTGGGAGACGCCATCGTGACCCTTCTGACAGACAAGGTACTGAAATGACCGTGACTTTCCCCCTGACTTTTGCCCTCACTCCGTCGACCGACGCGCGCGCCGAGACCGAACGGGAAGAGATTCTGGCCGACCCGGGCTTCGGCAAGCACTTCACCGACCACATGGTCACGATCGACTGGTCGGTCGAAGCCGGCTGGCACGACGCGCGGGTCACCCCGTACGGCCCCCTGCTGCTCGACCCCGCCTCCTCGGTGCTGCACTACGGCCAGGAGATTTTCGAGGGCCTCAAGGCCTACCGGCACGCCGACAAGTCGATCTGGACCTTCCGGCCCGAAAAAAATGCGCAGCGTCTCCAGCGTTCCGCCCACCGCCTCGCGCTGCCCGAACTGTCGGTGGTAGACTTCATCGAGTCGGTCAAGCAGATGATTGCCATCGACGGCGATTGGGTGCCCTCCGCGCCCGAGACCAGCCTGTACCTGCGTCCGTTCATGATCGCCAATGAGAGCTTTCTCGGGGTGCGTGCCGCCCACAAGGTGAGTTTCTACGTGATCGCGAGCCCCGCCGGCGCCTACTTCGCCGACGGCGTCGCCCCGGTGAAGATCTGGCTCTCGACCGAGTACTCCCGCGCCGGCCGCGGCGGGACCGGCGCCGCCAAATGCGGCGGAAACTACGCCGCCTCGCTGCTGCCGCAGATGGAAGCCTATGAGAACGGCTGCGCCCAGGTGCTCTTTCTCGACGGGGAGACCGGCAGCCACATCGACGAATTGGGCGGCATGAACGTGTTCTTCGTGCACGGCACCGACACGCTCGTCACGCCGCGCCTGACCGGATCTATCCTCGAGGGCGTCACCCGCGACAGCATCATGCAGCTCGCGCGCGACCGCGGAATGACCGTGGAGGAGCGCGAGGTGACCCTGGGGGAGTGGCGTGAGGGTGTCGCATCCGGCGCCATCACCGAGGTCTTCGCCTGCGGAACCGCCGCCGTGGTCACGCCGATCGGTCAGGTCAAGGCGAAGGACTTCACCATCGGCGACCCGGATGCCCCCGCCGGTCGGATCACCCTGTCGCTTCGGCAAGAACTCACCGACATTCAGTATGGACGCGTGCCCGATCGTCACGGCTGGCTCACTCGACTAAACTGAAGCTTTTGGCCCTGTCTCGGGGCCGCGGAAGGCGCACAACGTGAAGATCGCACGCTATAGCTACCAGGGCGCCATTGCGTTCGGCATTGTTGACGAGCACGAACTGGTCGTTCTCGCGAGTGACCCGATGTTCGCCGGCTTCGACACCACCGGCGACCGCGTGGCTTTGGCTGACGTGAAACTGCTCGCCCCGGTGATTCCGCGCTCCAAGATCGTCGCGGTGCAGCAGGCGGGCGCCGAGCCGGTGTTTGTACTGAAGCCCAACACTGCCGTCGTCGGGCCAGGCGACGCCATCGTGCTGCCGGCCGCCTCCGAACGTGTCGAGGTCGACGGCCAACTCGCCATTATTATCGGCAAGATTGCCAAGAATGTCTCGGTAGCGGATGCCACCGGCCGCGTCTTCGGCTACACCGTCGCCACGGTCGTCACCGCGACCGACCTCGCCGAGCGGGATACGACCCGGGCCGGCGCCTTCGACACCTTCCTCCCGTTCGGACCCGTCATTGAGACCGACTTCGACGACGCGGCCACACCGCTGCGCGGCCTGATCAACGATGAGGAATTTCAGGCGGTGGAGCTCGGCGACGACGATTCGACCCCGACGGAGGAGACCGTCGCGGCCCTCGTCGCGTACGCCTCCAGCGTGTTCACCCTGCTGCCGGGCGACGTGATTCTGGCCGGGCCGATGGACACCGCCGCCGCCGTCGAGGACGGCGACACGGTCTCGATGTCCATCGCAGGCATCGGAACCCTGGTGAACCCGGTCGTTCGCCCGGCCTGAGTTCGTGCGCCCCGTCGCTCCGGGCGCAGGTTCGGTAGCTGGGCGCACCGTATAACCTGCGCCTGGCTACACAAGGTGCGCCCGGACAAATAACTTGATCTTGTGGCTCAGATCACAGGGTCCGGGAACCAGTCCCTGATCTGGTTCGACGCCGTGGACAGCAGGGCGATCGCCTCGTCGCGGTTGACCCGGGCCATCAGCATCGCGCTGATCGACAAGGAAGTCAGGGTGCGCACGCGCTCGTCGACGGATTCCGCCGCTGACGGCGACGGGGCTGCGGCGTTTTCGAGCGCGTGTCTTAACGCCTCGGCCAGTTCGATGCGATACCCCTCCACGACTGCGCGGGTCGGCTCGTCGTGCGCGGCGAGGCCGACCGCGCAATTGACCAGAAGGCATCCGGTCTGCGCTGAGTCGGGGGCCTGCGTGACCGTTGCGCGGGCGAGGCCGGCGAAGTACTCGAGCAGGGCTGAGGAATCGCGGGGGCCCGCTCGCAATCCGGCCAGCCGTGGCCGGATCACCGTCTCCAGATAGTCGGTGACCGCGGCGTCGAAGAGCCCGCGTTTGCTCCCGAACGCGTGGTACAGGCTGGACCGCCCGACGCCCGTGGCCGCCTCCAGTTCGGCCAGGGATGCGCCGTCAAACCCCTTGTCCCAGAACAGGTTTCGCGCAGCCTGCACGACCACTCCGCTGTCAAAGGTCTGCATCCGCCCCATGTTCGCTCCTTGAATCCTGTCCGACGATCGGACAATTTTGTGTACCGATGAGTCTACTTTATAGTAAAACGATCGTTCTAGAACTAGCAGAGGAGCCGACCATGGCGTCAAATACCGTCAGTACCCAGATTCAGCTCGTAAATCGTCCCGTCGGTTGGCCGACGGATGCGGACTTCCGCACCGTGACTGTCGACCTGCCGGAGCTTGCAGTCGGCCAGATTCGAGTCGCGAATGAATTCATCTCCGTCGACCCGTACATGCGTGGCCGGATGAACGATGTGAGGAGCTACATACCGCCGTTCGTGCTCGGTGAGACCATGACCGGCGCGGCTGTCGGCCGCGTCATCGCCTCCGCAAACGAGGCGTTCGCCATCGGCGACGTCGTCACCCATCAGTACGGCTGGCGTGACCTGGTGCAGGAGGACGCCGCCGGCTTCAGGGTTGTTCCCGAGCTCCCCGGCGTTCCGGCCTCCGCTTACCTCGGCGTGCTCGGCATGACTGCACTGACTGCCTATGTCGGCCTGCTCGAGATCGCACAGCTCAAAGAAGGCGACACCGTGTTCGTCTCCGGCGCAGCGGGCGCGGTCGGCAGTATGGTCGGCCAGATCGCCCGGCTCAAGGGGGCCAAGCGCGTCATCGGCTCGGCCGGATCGCCCGAGAAGGTGGCCCTGCTCACCAGCAAGTACGGCTTTGACGCCGCGTTCAACTACAAGGACGGATCCATCACAGACCAGCTGGCCGTCGCAGCGCCAGACGGCATCGACGTTTATTACGACAATGTCGGAGGTGAACACCTCGAGGCAGCCCTCGCGTCGTTCAACGACGGCGGGCGTGCTGCCCTGTGCGGCGCGATCTCGCTCTACAACAGCACGGATGCCCCGGCCGGCCCCAACAATATGTCCAACATCGTCACCCGCGGCCTCACCCTCACGGGCTTCACGATCGGCAACTACTGGTCGCACCTCCCGGCGTTCTCCGCCGAGATGGCGAACTGGTTGGCTTCCGGCGAGATCGTCTTCGACGAGACCATCGTCGACGGCGTCGAGAACACCGTCGCGGCGTTCCTCGGCCTCATGCGCGGCGAGAACACCGGAAAGATGGTCGTGCGCACGGGCGAAACTGTTCCGGCGCTCTGAGCCGAATTAACACGCACGATTCCACGAAAGATTTCACAGTAAATGGAGACACTATGACTCACGTACTTTTCGTAGTCAGCGCCGCTGACCACTGGACCCTCACTGACGGCAGCCAGCACCCCACCGGATACTGGGCAGAGGAGCTCGCTGAGCCGCACCGCCTGTTCACTGCGGCCGGCTGGCAGATCAGCATCGCCACACCGGGCGGCGTGGCTCCGACAATCGATGCGGTCAGCCTCCGTGCGGACGCGGCCGGCGGAGAGGAGCGTGTGGCGCAGCTCATCGACTACATCGGAACCATTTCCGCTCAGCTCGACGAACCGCTCAGCCTCAACGACATCAACGTTGGCGATTACGACGTGGTCTTCTACCCGGGCGGTCACGGCCCGATGGAAGACCTCGCCGTCGACGCCGTGTCGGGGAGCATTCTCACCGAAGCGCTCGACACCGGTCGCATCCTCGGCGTACTCTGCCACGCTCCAGCCGCGCTGCTCGCCGCCAAGCGCGCCGACGACAGCTGGCCGTTCACCGGCTACCGGATGACCGGTTTCACCGACGCCGAAGAGGTTCTCGGCGGACTGGCTCCGAAGGCTCCGTGGCTCGTGCAGAGCCGTCTGGTCGAACTGGGAGCCGATTTCATCGCCGGTGAATCGTTCGCGCCGCACATGGAGATCGACCGCAACCTGTATACCGGCCAGAACCCTGCTTCGTCGGGTGCCCTCGCCGAGGCGATCATCGCGGCCGTCGCCGATAAGGCATAACGACGGGCGACGTCGGGCCCAGGGGCCCGACGTCGCTGACAGCGAATGTTCGCCCGGCGTTGTCTAGCCGCGGCGCAGCGCGTCCAGCACGGCGTCCACGTCGTCCCGATCGTTCCAGAGGTGGAACGCCACGCGGGCTCGACCGGCGCGGCCTGATGCGGTGATTCCGGCGGCGGTGAGGCGAGCGAGGTCGCGGCCACCGGCATCCGGCCAGCTGATGATGGCCTGGCCGAGTCGGGGCAGGTCGAGTCCATCACACAGGGCGTCGCCGAGGGCCACGTTGTGGGTGGCCACCTCGGCCAGGTCGAGGCGGCGGAACAGGTCGATGGCCGGCTCGGCGCCGACCCAGGCGGGCCAGGCCGGCGACACGTCGAACCGGCGGGCATCGGAAGCAAGCGCCATCGCCGGACCGTAGCAGGAGGCCCACAGGTCGTCTCCCGCGTACCATCCGGCGTTGATCGGGTGCAGTTGTGCGGCGAAAGTCTCCGCGACCGTGAAGAACCCAACGCCGCGCGGGGCGCCGAGCCACTTGTAGCTGTGGCAGATGGTGGCGTCGAACAGCGAGGCGTCGACCGGCATCCACCCGGTAGCTTGGGTGGTGTCGCAGAGGGTGAAGGTGCCCGTTGCACGGGCGGCGGCCCGGATGGCGTCGCTGTCGGCGAGGGTTCCGGTGGCGGACTGCACGAGCGAAAACGCGACCAGCCACGTGTTCGCGGTGAGGCTCGTGGCCAGGTCGGCCAGATCCACCTGCCGCACGGTCACTCCGCGGTGCGCCTGGGCGAGGAACGGGAACACCATCGAGCTGAAGTCGCCACGCGGCAGCACGACTTCGGCGCCATCGGGGATGCTGGCGGCGACCAATCCGGCCATGACCGAGGTCTGCGAGCCGATCGCCACGCTGTGGGGTGTGACGTTCACCAGATCGGCGTACCCGATGCGTACCCGCTCGACGACCTCACCGTAACGGGAGGCGCAGGCTTGGCCGCCGGCCCAGGCCTCGGTATCGGCGCGCATCGCAGCGATCGTTTCGATCGTGGGCAGTCCGAGGGTGCAGGCCGCGAGGTAGCCGCGGCCCGAAGTGTAGCGGGTGCGGGCTTCGGCGAGGGTCACGGTGCTCGTGCTCGTGTAAGCGATCATGCCGGTGCCCGGGTGGGTGGCCGTATTGGCGGTGGGGCTGCTCGTGCTCGTTGCTGCAGGGCTCATATTTCTAGTGTGACCACCCAGCACTCATGCGACAACGGTCAGTATTCGATGCAATGCATAACCAGCAATTATGATTGAGCGCATGATCCATCTGCCCGGCGAGAGCCCCGACCTCGACGCCAACGCCCTGCGGGTCGTGCGGGCGGTGCACGAAACCGGATCCATCACCGCAGCGGCCGTCGCCCTCGGTTACAGCCAGCCGGCCGTGAGTCAGCAGCTCAAGCGGCTTGAGCAGCGGCTCGGACTCTCCGTGGTTGAGCGGGTCGGGCGTGGCGTTCGCCTCACCGAAGCCGGCCTCGTGCTGGCGCGGCACGCCGTGACCGTGGCCACCGCGCTCGATGCGGCGGCCGGGGAGATCGCCGAGCTGCAGGGGCTGCGCGCCGGGCTCGTGCGTCTCGTGGCGTTTCCGTCGGCATCCGCTACCCTGGTGCCGAGCCTGCTGGCCCGCATGAAGGCGCGGCATTCCCAGATCAGCGTCACCTATCTGGAGGCGGAGCCGCCGGAGGCCGTCGCCGCCGTGCGTGAGAACCGTGCCGATCTGGCCATCACGTTCAGTTACCCGGGGGACCGGGTGGATCCGCACCGGGATAGCGCTCAGGGGTTGCGGGTGGCGACCCTGCGGCGAGATGAGATGATGCTCGTGCTGCCGGTCGGGCATTCGCTTGACAGCGTTACCCCGATCGACCTGGGCGAGCTCGCCGACGAGAACTGGGTGGCCGGCTGCCCGCGCTGCCGTGGACACCTGCTCGACCTGTGCGATCGGCGCGGATTCGCGCCGCGCATCAGCTACGAGACTGACAACGTTGCCGCCGTCTTCGGCCTCGTCGAAGCGGGCATCGGTGTTGCGCTGCTGCCGGCCCTCGCGATCGAGTCCGTCGGCCGGCGCGCGGGTGTCTCGATTCGCGCCACGACCGGACGTGATCATCGCACCCTGCACGCCGTGACGGCGGCCCGGGCCGAGCGCGTGCCCGCCCTGGCTGCGGCATTGCGCGTGCTTGATGCGATCTCGCTGGTTGGACGTTAGTTCGGATCCCGGGCCCATCTTATGAAAGCGGGCCCACGATTGATCATGGGCCCGCTTTCTGGGTCGGGCCCGGAAAGAAGTAGGTCAGGAATCGCGCAACTAGAATCATGAGTAATGTCTGACACCACTGCACACCCGTTCTCAACCGCCACCGGAACCGACGTTCGCGTGCGGTTCTGCCCCTCGCCGACCGGAACGCCCCACGTGGGCCTCATCCGCACCGCCATGTTCAACTGGGCCTATGCCCGGCACACCGGCGGCAAGATGATCTTCCGCATCGAGGACACCGACGCCGCCCGTGACAGCGAAGACAGCTTTCTGCAACTCGTCGACGCCATGCGCTGGCTGCAGCTCGACTGGGACGAAGGCGTCGACGTCGGCGGCCCCCAGGCGCCGTACCGCCAGAGCGAGCGCTACGACATTTATCTCGGCGTCATCGAGAAGCTCAAGGACAGCGGCCACATTTACGAGAGCTTCGTCACCGGCGAAGAGATCGAAAAGCGCAACCGCGACCTCGGGCGCGACCCCAAGATGGGCTACGACAACTTCGAGCGCGACCTAACCGAAGACCAGAAGGCCGCCTACCGGGCCGAGGGCCGCTCCCCGGCGCTCCGCCTGCGCGTGCCCGACACCGAGCTCTCCTTCGACGACCTCGTGCGCGGTGAAATCACCTTCCCGGCCGACTCGTTCAGCGACTTTGTGGTGGTGCGCCCGAACGGGCACCCGCTCTACCCCTTCGTCAACCCCGTCGACGACGCCCTCATGGGCGTCACCCACGTGCTGCGCGGCGAAGACCTGCTCTCGTCGACGCCGCGCCAGATCGCGTTGTACCACGCGCTCATCGACATCGGCGTGACCACGTTCGTGCCGCGTTTTGGCCACCTCCCCTACGTCATGGGCGACAAGAACAAGAAGCTCAGTAAGCGTGACGCCGAGGCGAACCTGTTTCTGCACCGCGACCGTGGATTCATCCCCGAGGGCCTGCTCAACTACCTCGCCCTGCTGGGCTGGTCGCTCTCGCACGACCGCGACGTTTTCTCGATCAATGAGTTCACGGCCGCCTTCGACGTCGTGAATGTCAACCCGAACCCGGCCCGCTTCGACCTCAAGAAGGCCGAGTCGATCAACGGCGACCACATTCGCCAGCTCGATGCTGCCGACTTCGCCGCCCGGCTGGTGCCCTACCTGGTGACCGCCGGCGTGGTCGGCGAGAATCCGAGCGAGGCCGAACTGGCCCTGCTCGCCCAGGGAGCACCGCTCATCCAGGAGCGCATCGCGCTGCTCGGCGAAGCCCCCTTCATGCTCGGATTTCTGTTCGTGACCGGCGCCGACCTGGTTCTCGAAGCGGATGCCCTCGCCTCGCTCCCGCAGAACGCCGCCGACATTCTCGGCGCAAGTCGCACCGCACTGGAAAGTATTCCGTCTGCGGAATGGACTACCGATCGCGTACATGCCCTGCTTGCCGAGACGCTCATTGAAGGCCTCGGCCTCAAGCCGCGCGTTGCCTTTGGGCCCCTGCGCGTCGCGCTTTCGGGTCGCAAGATCTCGCCGCCGCTGTTTGAATCCATGGAAATCCTCGGTCAGGCCGAGACCCTGGACCGCCTGGATCGGGCCCTGGCTGCAATTTCGGCAGCCTGACGCTCGGGCTTGAGGGGCTTCGACTCGCCGGGGGACACCCCGGTTTGGCCTCTCCGGCCCGAGTGAGCTAGGCTACTACTCGGCCCGATCTTCGGATTAGGCATTGGGGTATGGTGTAATTGGCAACACGGATGATTCTGGTTCATTTGTTCTTGGTTCGAGTCCAGGTACCCCAGCACTAGCCCCTGAGTTTCCGCGGAAACCAGGGGCATTTCTTGTTTCCAGACACCACGTTCACGGCCCAAAGTGCCACTTTGGGTGTCAAAAACGACTGTCAGGCGCCGTTTTCGCGACTGCGACGGCGACTAGCCCGGCCACCTACGTGTCGCTGCGTGCGAGGTCGGAATGAGGTGTCGCACCTCTTTGTCATGAGTGACGATGACGCAGAAATCATGACCGGGCAGCAGGTCGCAGACCTGTTGCAGGTCTCGCCCCGAACGCTCGAGGAGTGGCGACAGACTCGCACCGGGCCGCCGTATCGACGCATGGGTCGGCACGTGAGATATATGCGCCGCGAGGTTCTCGCCTGGTTTGAGTCATTGGCCATGCATGCCTAGGCGTCGAATGCGCGCGGGAGAAGTCGGCACCATTCGCATCGTCGTTCTGGCGAACGGACAGATCCAAGGACATGCGCGGATGCGGGACGAGTTCGGAACTCTTCACCGGTTGAAAGGAACACGTGCGACCGAGATGGAGGCTCGCCGATCGCTTGAAGACCAGGCCGACTTGATCCGGAACGGCATTACTGGGGTGTCGTTGAACGCGTACTCGACGATTGCGGAGGCCGCGGTGGTTTTCCTAGACGACAAGCGACGGTCGGCGACCGTCGAAGTCTCCACCATCGAGACCTACGAGTTCAGCATTAACAATGTGATCATTCCCGAGTGCGGGGATCTGCTCTTGACCGACCTCACCGTGTTGCGTTGCAACCGGATTCTGCGGCACATTCGCGAGACCAAATCGCTGTCGGCGGCTCGCAAAGCTCGCAGCATGTTCTCTCAGATTTGTGCCACCGGAATCGAACACGGAGTGCTCGCATTCAACCCCGTGCGCGACGCCCGAGCCCTGCCGCTTTCCCCAAAGAAGGAATCGGCCCTCACTACCGCGCAGTTGGAGTTAGTTTGCGCCCTCATGCAGTCTTGGCGGTCCGGTAGAGACCATTATGGTCCGCGGCCCAACGCACGATTGTTGGAAAATGCCATGTGGATCATGGTGGGCACCAGCGCCCGCATCGGCGAGGTACTCGCCCTCCGCAGATGCGACGTCGACGTGACGGCGAACCCACCCACCGTGCTCATCGCAAGCACCATAACCCAAACCCGCGCCGAAGGACTGCGCAGAAAACCTTCGCCCAAACGATCCCGGCAGAAGCGGCGCATCGCCCTGCCGAGTTTCGCGGCGACCGCAATCCGCCGGAAACTGTCAGAGGTGAGCAGAGATCAGGAGGCTTACCTCTTTGCGACGAAGACGGGCGAACCGCGTAGCGTCAGCAACTTCGAACGGCTGCTCCGGAGCTTCGTGACTGACAACGAGAGTGCGCTGGTTCAAGCCGGGATCGAAGTGGGGGAGTTCTCGACTCATATGTTCCGGCGGACCGCGGCGACGCTCATTGAAGCTGTTGCGGGGATCACCCTTGCGTCGCGGCTCCTCGGTCACTCCAGCGAGCAGGTCACCCGTGCCAGCTATGTCGTCACCGCCGAGCTGGTCGACCCGATCACGGCGCAGATTATGGACGAAGCTTTGGGCGGGATTCTTTAGATCGAGTTCGTCGCCGCCAGTGACTCTGGCATCAATTTTCCTTGTGACCATGCTGGATTGGTCGAGACGAGTCGCGGGGGCGGGGGCAACCTATCCATATTCTGATTCGGCGTGCGTAGTCCCCTGTACCGCGACCGGATACTGTCTCGCAACCCGAGGGCAGTTTCAAGGGGTCGTAGCACCACCGTTTGAGTGAGGAGTTGTCAGTGGCGTCGAGATTGGTCATGAAGGTTCGCGAGAAC
>NZ_PJJR01000014.1:0-2330 GCF_002929595.1 Cryobacterium sp. N19
TGTCCAGCTATCAAACCCCAGACGCGCTTCGCCGTCTTGGACGCACCCGACTCCAGGCCTGGCTGAAAGCGCGCGGCTGCCACAACAGCGCCAACGTCGCCAACAAAGCCGTCGATGCCGCCGATGCCGCCGAGGCCGCCGAGGCCCAACACACTAACCTCACGACCCAACCGATGGGCGCCATGTTGGTCGCCCGCCTCGCCGCCCAACTCCAAAACATCGACCACACCCTGACCGAACTCGACACCCAGATCGCCAGCTTGTTCCAGCAACACGCTGACGCTGAAATCATCATCATCAGCATGCCCGGCTTTGGCCCCCTACTCGGCGCGACATTCCTCGCCGCGACCGGGGGCACCATGGACGCATTCGATTCCGCAGACCGGCTCGCCACTGTCGCCGGCCTCGCGCCCGCCCCCAGGGACTCCGGCCGCATCAGCGGCAACCTGCACCGGCCCCGCCGCTTCAACCGCCGCTTGCTCCGAACCTGCTATCTCGCGGCGCTCTCGAGCCTGAAGAACAGCCCCGCCTCCAGGGCTTACTACGACCGAAAGCGCCGCGAAGGCAAGAGCCACAAACAGGCCCTCCTTGCGCTCGCCCGCCGACGCATCAACGTCCTCTGGGCAATGCTCCGCGACCACACCCTCTACCAGGAACCAGCCGAGATCCCGATGCTCAAAACCACTTGACAAAGACTGTGAGTCTTGGGGTGGCTGGTCCGGGACTGGCTGGCAGAGTTGGTGTTGGTCGCTCCGCCGTGGTCGTGACTCGTGACAAAACTGGCCCTCGCGGGTGCCTTGCCTATGAACTGTCCGGCCGTGGTGGGTGACCGACGCCGGCCCGGCCCACCTCAGTGGCTTAATAAGAAGCATGCCCGATCCGTGCGGATCGTGGCTCATCACAGGTATGCCCCGAAGTGATTCCTCTCCGGATCGGCGCCGGTCGTCAGCGACTGGATCATCGCCCATCTCAAAGAAAGGAACCCGGACACTATGGACACCACAGTTGCGCACACCCATCCGTTCGTTATCGGCGTGGACACGCACGCCAGAACCCACACCTACACTGTCCTCACGGCGGCAGGTCAGCACCTCGGAACCGAAACGTTCCCCAATACCGCCGCTGGTCGATCCCGCGCAATCAACTGGGCCGGGCGTCGCTCGGGCGGCGTCACCGATGCGCTCTGGGTGATCGAGGGAGCCGGGAGCTACGGCGCCCAGCTGGCCCACAACGTAGCGGACACCGGCTACCGTGTTGTTGAGGCCGCACGCATGGGCCGGACGGGCCGGCGCGGCATTGGGAAGCCCGACCCCCTCGACGCACGTCGGATCGCCGCCGCTGTGCTGTCCTTACCGGTCAATCAACTCCGCACCCCGCGGCAGGATGAGGGCGTGCGGGCAGCAGCGCAAATCCTCCTGACTGCCCGCGATGGACTCGCCGCTGAGCGCACCCGCGCGGTGAACGCACTCACCGCATTACTTCGGATTATCGACCTCGGCATCGACGCCCGACGTCCCCTCGGAGCACGCAAGATCGCCGAGGTCGCGCGCTGGCGCACACGAGAAGAAGCCCTCGCCGCGACCACCGCGCGCACAGAAGCAATACGTCTAGCCAAACGCATCCTCGAGTTAGACACCGAGCTCGACCAAAACATGACGCGTATTAGTGACCTCGTCGCAGCGAGCCCTGCAGCCGAGCTGCTGGAAAAAACCGGTATCGGTCCCGTCACCTCAGCCAGAACACTCGTCGCGTGGTCCCACCCGGGCCGGGTCAAGAGCGAAGCCGCTTTCGCCGCGATCGCCGGCGTGAATCCAATTCCCGCATCATCAGGCAACACCACACGGCATCGACTAAACCGTGGCGGAGACCGCCAACTCAACCGTGCCTTGAACATCATCGCGATGGTCCGAATGGTCCACGACCCGGGAACACACGACTACGTCGAACGCCGACGCGCTGAGGGAAAGACCGACCGAGAGATCCGCCGCATCCTCAAACGCTACCTGGCCAGAAGCATCTACCGGCACCTCAACACCGCGTCAGCCACAAAATTGGGGGTTGACGAGATATAGAAGCTTCATTGAGATTCCCAATGCCCGGGAATCACTCGGTCGTTGGCCTCGGCGGGCCGTTCACTCAACAGCACCTTGTCGCGAATTCGACCCGGAGCAGTGAGATGTGCAGCTCGCGATTTTCGAGGTGATCGTCCTCGTCGTAAGTGCCGGTGCAGGCGGACTCCGACGTAACCACGGCTGTGCACGTAGAGGCTTTGATAGATCGTCTCGTGGGATACCTGCAGTTCGTCCCGGCCGGCGAACACGGCTGCGAGG
>NZ_PJJR01000036.1:0-20556 GCF_002929595.1 Cryobacterium sp. N19
GGACTGGTACAACAATCGGCGGCTACACAGCGCCCTGGGGAACATGCCACCGGCTGAATATGAGCTCCACTATTACGCTGGAACAAACGGCCCGATAAATATCGAAGCCGCCAACAAAACGGCGGCATGAAACCCGGGACGGTTCACAACTTCCGGCACGAGCAACCCACGCCCACCTGACCAACCAGCCGACATCGGCACCAACCGGACAAAAAGGTGGAACACCCGGCAGCGAGGCCGGCTCTCAGCCGCGACCGAAATCGCGAAACCCGCTCAAATCAGAATCCGGTACCCGCCACAGGTCGGCCGGTGGATCGAGGCTTAGTGAGTTTGAAGCCCCGCTGACCGCGGTGTTCTAGCTCCGAAAATGAACCATGCCAGGACACCCAGAAACGGTATGAAGAACACGATTGCGCACCACGCTAATCGAGCCATTGGTGCGATTGGTGCACGACCGATTTCAAGAAAAGCCACGATTATGACGGTGATGAATCCAGCAATGGCGAGAATGCCTACAGCGAACTCCGGGGTCAGAAAATTCATGGTCGATCCCTCCGTTTCTTTGCTTCCATACTCCCAGCCCAGATCGAGAAGTCAACTTCTCACCCCTGAGCCAGGGCCCAACTTCGGCTTACCCTGATGGGTTGACCCACGCAACAAGCGTCCTTGCGCAGCTCAGAATCGTGTGAGTATGCTGGAAATCACGGCGCAAACATACATTACTGATGTGAACAACATGTAAGGGGAAAAATGATGTTAACGAAGTCATTGAAGGGAAGACGCGGAACAACAGCCGCATTGATAGTTGGATTTGTAGGAGCTGCAACAGTGCTTGGTGCTCCGGCGGCCATAGCAGACGAGCCAACACCCAGCGAATCACCGATTACGGTCACAGCAGCCGAGGACTTGGACAGCTGGATGGAGACGCTCGCGGTCCCGGCAGATGAGCGGGCCGCGCTACTCCTGAAGTTGGAAAACGGACAGCCTTGGGACTCCTTGAACCCATCGGCCACCTTTTCTACCGAAGAGATATCGCTAAGCGGTCTCCCGGTTGAGAAGCGCACGTATGCCGACGGCTCCGTTTCCGTTACCGGTGTGGCAGCGTCAGACTCATCAACCTCCATCGACGCCCTTATTGAGCCAAGTGCCCAGGGCGTTGCAGTTCCGTTCGCCAGCATCTCGGAGTGCACCATCGCAGGCGCTGCCGGGGACACGATTTATAGTAATTGCTACGTTTTTCACGGTACGGGCATCGTCACCCTCAGCTTCCGGGCGGACTACATTACTGGCGGCGGCACGACCCCAGATTCGGTCTCGAACCCTTGGGACGAAGCTAACCTTCTAGTCGGCTATTCGCTGGCGGGAGAATCGCTGAGCATCACCCGCGCAGCTGAAACGTCTACTCTGCCTGCGGAAATTCGCTACCGTGTGCAAGGCACGCTCTTTGGTCCCTTCCCGACGACCATGGAAGTGAGCCTGCGCCTTCAGGTGAAGGATGGAATCGCGCAAGCGACGGTGTGAGGCGTAGGTCCGTATCTGCGGCTCGGTTAACTCCAGAGCGCTGGCGCGCCGCCAGATCTCCGGATGAACTCACGCACCAAGAGCCGACCATGTGAGGCGGTCAGTTTAGCCTCGATCCACCGATCGGGATTGGGATCTAACGGCGCGTTAAACCGAGAATACCTCTCGGTATCAGGGAAAATGTAGCTTGTCTAGAGCACAGTTTCAACGATTCGGGAGGCATCTCGTAGATGCAAGTTTCTCACACCACTGGCGCTGTTTCGGCCTCCTTTGACGACCCGAACTTGGTGTCGGCGGCAGGCCTAGTCCCAATCATGAAATTGGCCGCCACGGCAGACTTGCAGACCCTCACCGATCAGTGGCTCACGGTCCCGACCGACAAGGGAGCCAACGCCGGCCTCAAAGTCGCCTCGCTGGTCGGCGGCATGGTCGCCGGCGCAGACTCGATCGACGACATGCGATCCTCAGACACGGTGGCATGCGCAAAATCTTCACCGCCTGCTACGCCACCTCGACACTCGGATCGTTCCTGCGATCGTTCACGTTCGGGCATATCCGCCAGCTTGGTGCTGTCGCCTCCCGGTTCGTTCGCAACCTCGCCGCAGAAACACCACTGCTCACTCACGACAGCAGCACCGACGGCTACGTGTTCCTTGACGTGGACGACACGATCATCGAAGTCCACGGTTACCAAAAGCAAGGATCCGGCTACGGCTACTCCGGCGTGCGTGGTCTCAACGCCCTCCTGGCCACGGTCAGAACTGAGGAGTCCGCACCGATCATCATCGGACGAAGGCTGCGCCGCGGTGCCTGCGGTTCACCGCGCGGCGCCCGCCGAATGGTCAGCGACGGCCTCGCCACCATTAAACGCCTCCGCGGCCTCGAAAAAGCGCGCGTGCTCTTTCGCGCTGACTCCGCTTTCTACGGGCACGCCCCATCAGCGCCGCTCTCAAAGCCGGCGCCGACATCTCCGTGACGGCCCGGATGGACCCTGCCGTGAAGACAGCCATCGAGACGATTCCCGCCACGAGCTGGACCGCCATTGAATACACCAACGCGATCTATGACGCGGTCACGAAGACGTGGATTAGCAACGCGGAAGTCGCCGAAATTCCCTTCACGGCATTCAAATCGCGCAAGAAGAGCGAGCACCTCACTGGTCGTTTGGTCGTGCGACGAATTCCCGAACTGAACAAGAAAAACACTGACCAGCCCACCCTGTTCGACACGCACCGGTTCCACGCTTTTTTCACCACCAGCACCCTCGACACCGTCACCGCCGACAAAACCCATCGCGCCCACGCCGGAATCGAGCTCGTCAACGCCGACGTCAAGAACAGTGCCTTGGCTCACCTGCCCTCGGGGGTCTTCACGGCCAACGCCGCCTGGCTCGTCCTGGCAGTGATGGCCTTCAACCTCACCCGCGCCGCCGCGACGATCGCGGGCAACCGCCTCACCCGCGCCACCACCGCGACGATTCGTCGAAAATTGGTCAGCGTCCCCGCACGCCTCTCCACCTCAGCACGGCGCCTCACGCTGCATCTGCCCCAGGCATGGCCCTGGGAAAAACCGTGGGCCACGCTTTTCACACACAACTTCCGGCACGAGCAACCCACGCCCACCTGACCAACCAGCCGACATCGGAACCAACCGGACAAAAAAGTGGAACACCCGGCATCGAGGCCGGCTCTCAGCCGCGCCCGAAATCGCGAAACCCGCTCAAATCAGAATCCGGTACCCGCCACCGGTCGGCCGGTGGATCGAGGCTAAGCACTCGCTGTTGCTTTCTGGGGAGGATGCCCCTCGGGAGGTGTCAAGTGAGGCTGACCTGACGAAGCTGATCTCAGTCGAGAAACAGCGCATCACTGGAGACTCGGAGCTGATGGTGCGCCTCGGTGGCTTGGAGAAGGCGCTCAACGCAAACCAGGCCACGCGAGACTTCTTCAAATTTGTGTCCGATCGTCCGGAGCTGCTTGCGGAGTTCGATAACACCGATCGATTCAAGGAGAAGCTCTGGGTCTCTTATTTCAAAGTGCACGGCGAATTGTTCGCTGAGGCAGTGGATGCTCACAAGTCGTCCAAGGAGCGGCGGAAGAAGATTCTCGAAACTGCAGCGGCACTCAGTGGGAAACCGTCATTGAGCTGTTCAATGAACGGTTTGATGTGCCGTTCACGCTGGTGCCCCGGAACCGGGTGAAGGTCATGCTCGCCCAGGAGCCTTTCCTAACGATTGACTTTGACTTCATGGATGGCGGAGGGTCCACGCGGGTGGATCGAGAGCATCTTTTGCGGGTGCTCAGTACCGGCGAGAAGAAGACGCTTTACATCCTGAACATCCTTTTTGAGGTCGAGGCGAGGAAGAAGTCGGGAAAGCTAAGTCTCTTTGTTATCGATGACATCGCTGACTCTTTTGACTACAAGAATAAATACGCGATTATCCACTATTTGAAGGAGATGGCAGCGGAGACAAATTTCCGGATGGTCATCCTGACTCACAATTTCGATTTTCTCCGCACCATTTACGGCCGCGGTGTAGTGAGCTGGGGCGAGTGCTTCATGGCTGAAAAGAGTGCCGAGCGCGTCAAGTTCAGCAAGATGAGCGGGAATCTCATCACCAACCCTTTCGAGGGTGATCTCAAGAAAAAGATGTTCACCAGCGCCCTTGAACGAATTGCCTGTATTCCGTACGTTCGGAACATCCTTGAATACAGTCGCGGGAGCAAAGATCCGGACTACCTTCATTTTGACCGCGCCTGTTGAACGTGCACCATTACCTCGCCATGCCGCAGGGTCGAGCGGTGTGATTGGAATTTTGGCGTTCATCGGTGGTCTGTTCAGCATTAATCCCACCGCGGTGCATGATGGGGGGATGCTTGACGTGTTGTGCACCGCCTCCGAGCTGGCAGAATACGGTGAAGTGCACGTTGTAGGGGATCGGCTGGAGCGACTCGCGGTCACGATCACCCCGAATTTCTACGGCACCGAGTTGGACGAAATCGAGTGGGTCTTCGATCGCTTCGCCCAGGTCGCGAGCGGTGGGCGCAAAACTGCAACGATCTCGGGGGTCATCGTCTCCATCGACGCGGTTTATGTCAGCTTGACCCGAAAATCGCGGGGCTGGGCGCCGGCCGGGGGAACAGCGACGCTGGAACGGCTGGAGACGACCGCCGCCACCCGTCGGCCGGAGCGCCGGATTGCGTGGGGGGCGGCATCCGCGCCGGATGAGCACGGTCACGCGAATCGAACGGGATACCCGGTATTCGAGGAGGGCGACGAGAGCTTCACAGGTTGGGTCATCACCCTTGCCGACGAACACGTTCGTCTCGCGGATGCTGTCTGACGGTCGATAAGGACGAATGCGCATCCTTCACCGGACAACTTCACCAAACCCTGGGTTTTACTGACCGTGCGAAGTGGGTTAAAACATGCCAGCCTTGGGCTTTGGCATTGTTGACGAAACGTTGGTTCTCGTCCTTGTGTGCGGCGAGGGTCGCCGCGTCGTCCTTCCTCACCGTCTTTACCTTTGCAATAGTCGATTGCGCATCGAACCGCTCAAGCCGTGCGCTATCGGATCCGCTTACGGGCGTAACCGGGGGACATTCAGTGTTGCGAGAAGGCCACCACTTAGCGCTGCGATTCACAGCCCTCGGTGTACTGCTCAACACCTAGCCAGTATTCTGGGTCTTCTCCTTCCAGCCGGCATAATCGGAACCGGTCTCAGTCGGTGTAATAGCGAAGTTCCCGTAAGCCGGACGTCGAGCGCGGCAGATGTGGGGCAAAACACCTGGCGGCTGAGTGCGCCGACCTTGTGTCACAGGGGAACCCTTATCGGAACTGTTTGAGAGCTTCGTTGTACCGCTCGTGATCGTCACGGGTCTCATCCGTCACGAGGAGCGTGTGCTGTCCGATGACGCGCGTGTAAGAGCCTTGGCAGGGGATGGTGACAATTTTCGTCAGCCCGGCTTGCCATGCTGGGATCAGCGCGCTGAGCGACAACCGTTCCGGATCATCCGCGAGGGAAGTCGGGCGACGCTGCGTGCGTGCTTGGAATTGTGATCGATTCCACGTCTTCTTTTTCTCCGTAAAGGCTTCGTCGCCGAAGGAGCTCTTCCAGGACGGCCCGACCATGTTGGCCAACAGGTTGGCGCGCTCGGGTGACCCGTCCAGAGTGTGCTGGAGCTGGTCGAAGATCGTGCTGTCTTGGAGCAGACCGGCGTGGTGAATGCAGGCGTTCCACATCCCCGGCCACGCCTCCACCCACGCTGCGGGCGCGTCGGTCGATCCGGTCGGTGCGTGTGCGCGTACCGAATCGTCCGACAGGAGCGAAGGAAGGTCCTCGCCGACCGGATTCAGATTCCACGCTTCTCGAACCCAGAGCAGATCAACCAACGAGTTCGGGTCATCATCGACGGTGATGAGCATGTCATGAGGCCAGGGGTTCCCCGGCATAGGTACAGATGAACGCAAAGTTTCCCCCTTCAGAGCGGATGTCGGACAGTCTCGCAGAGAACCTTCTCCGAAGGGGAACCCTCAACGGCTGCTTATTTGGCAACCCTCTGCATCCACTTTGAGGGGATGTCTAAAGGCTCGAACCCGAACTTGGAGTAGAGGCCGTGCGCATCCCCCGTTGATAAAAGCATTCGCTTCAGATCCAACGGCTCGAATTCATTAATAACTCCCTCGATGAGGGCGACGCCGAGGCCATGCCCACGCACTTCAGGGTTCACAAAGACGTCGCAAAGCCAAGCAAACGTGGCTCCATCCGTGACGACGCGCGCATAAACAACTTGTTGACCTGAGATGGTTTCGTAGACACCGAAGTTGCGAGATGCATCGATCGCTTGGTCCTGCGTTGCCCGAGACCTTCCCTTTGCCCAATAACTTTCCTCGCTGAGCCAGCGGTGCACTATTGCGCGATCGATGTCGGAAATGTCGGCAGAGAAACGGTAAGTCGAATCCATCCCACTATCCAACTACAACCTCTCGAGCCAATCGAACAGCCGGTCGTGAATGTCTGGCACACCTATGTAAGCGTTAGAGATTGGTTCGCAAGGGCAGGAGCTGCGCGGTGGAGCCTGCCGTGGATGGCTGCCCCGTAAGCCGGACCTCTTACGGGACGCTCAACACGGTGAACCAGTCGGCGTCCGGCGTCTCTGCAGATCAGCAAAATCAGGCCATAGAGAGTCGCTGCCACCAGCACGGTGACCCTTCCCGAAGCCTCATCCGTCCAGTAGCTGTCGAATCACTCACGAACTGCGTTGATGCCCGTAGCGCTCCGCCATCTTCTCGGAGAGCAGCTGCGCTGCTTCCGCCGCGGTGAGTGCCAGGCTCTCACTTTCCTCAACGCCGAGTTCGTTGAGCGCCCGAACAAGATACAGCGGTAATGGCTCCCTCTGGGTCACGGTTTCGGGTGCCCCGCGGTCCGGCAACTTCTTCTCACGAACGCAGGCCCAGAACGCCTCAGCGTCAACGGCGAGCTGGGTTCGCAGAATGTGGGTCCACATCCCGGCAGAGTACGTCGACCTGTCGACGGGTCTGGAGATTCGAGTGCGGAGGATCTGCCCGTCCCAGAGCGCCAACTCATAGGTGCGGTGATGCCTGACAGGCTGTCCTGACGCGCCGCGTACGAGCTGCCACTTCTCCGCCACGCAGAAATCGTCGTGGTCCTCGCGGGTCGCGGCCGGGTACTTACTCACCGCCGCGCTCAAGCCATTCGAGGAGCTGCTCGTCGGTTGAAAGTTTGATGAGCTGCACGAGTGCCCAGTTGCCGGCGTGATTCGGAGCACGGTCCAGTCGGTCGTCCCAGTCTTCGGCGTACTCACGAAGCGACAGAGCGAGGTCAGCGAGTGCGCCGTCAACATCCGTACCCTCAGACACGAAGGGGCGACCATCCATCAACGCAATCGTGCGGTCATCTTCCCGAGTGACGCGAACGCGCGGCGATACAGTTCGAGAGAAGTATGCCCGGAGTCGATCCACCGGCATGACCGCAGAGAGCTGACCATCGCGTTGCACGGTGACGGTTCGCCCGCGCGCGGTCGCATCGAACACCTCCTTGAGATGCGAGCGCGCGTCTGTAAAGGACCTGTAATCGGCGACGAGTGGCATTTCAACCTTCCTGCGCAGGTGAACCCGCGCGTGCAAACGTACACTGAGTACGTCATGTACATGATATCTCGGTGTCACCTCGAATGGCTACCTCGGCCACGAACTCACCGCAACTGCACCCGTCCATATCGACCCAATGGATGCACACGTACCCGTAAGCCGAACCCTTCACGGGACGGGACGATGTGGTCCCTCATCCATTCGACCGAGAGGCATCCCCCAGAGGAGGGAAAGCCTCGACCGGGCCCGCGGAATCGCTGCTGGGGCATCTACTGTCGGAGCATGACAAAGATTCGTGCACAGCTGCTCCGTTTCCGCGAGCTTGCACTCGGGGTGGTGTTTTTCAGCGCCTGGTTCGTCCAGTCCTCCAGTCGCATTGTGGGCGACGTGCCGCTGCGAACGGACACATTCCTGACGAACCCATACGGCGTGTTTATTGCGGCAGGCTTCGCAGTGGCCATCGCCCTCTGCCGGGTGCGCCCCGGTACCGCACTGTCTTTGACTGGGGCCCTCCTGGTCCTGCAGTTGCTGTTCTGGCCGGCGCGCTTTAGCCAAGTCAGCTGGGTCGCCTACGTTGCACTCATTCTCATTGTGGTTGGCGTCAGCGCCTACGCCCCGTCCAGCAGGCGCCGACTACTGCTGGCACTCTCGATGGTGAGCAGTATGGCCGTGAGCGCACTACTCAACGTTCCGTTCCTCTCCTTGTCTGGAGTGTGGGGCACCATCAACGGAAAAGACGCCGCCAGTATCGAAGTCATCCAAGGATTCTCGGCCTGGACTGTGGTGGCCATCCTGCTGACCGTGGGTGCCTGGCACTTCGGATCGCGACTTCGAACAAGAATCATCCATCCTGATCCGGAACCATCCGGCGGCGGTGCCACGGAATCGGACCGCGCTGACGGAGACACGTCCTCTCCCTCACCCGATCCTCGACCTGATTTCACGGACTGGGACTCGATCGCCACGTTGTCGTCACGCGAGCGGGAAATCTTTCTGCTCGCCGCCCGCGGGCTGAGCAACAGCGACATCGCCCACAGCGCTCATATCGGCGAGTCAACGGTGAAAACACACCTCAGCAGCATCCTCACCAAACTCGGATTCACCTCCCGCGCACAAATCGTCGCCCACGCATACCAGAGCGGGCTGCTGCACTAATCGGGGAGCGTTGATATCGGCCGTGTCAACCGATGCCGCACGGGGTGGACGAGAAAACTCGCAAGCCGAACCCCCTGCGGGACAGTCGCTCAAATCCGTTAGCGTAGCCTGCATGGCTATGCACGACGATGAGTTGCACATTGACGAGCAAGTTGCTCGCCAGCTGATATCGGACCAGTTTCCCGAATGGCGCCTTGAACCTGTCCGTCGCATCGTGACGGACGGCACGGTGAACGCCATTTTTCGAATCGGTGCCGACCTTACGGCACGATTCCCGCTCCGCTCCGCTGAGCCAGCTGATATGTTCTCGGAACTCGACCGGGAAGCCTCGGCAATGCGCGAGCTGGCGACGTGTTGTCCGGTCCCGACACCGGTGCCCGTGGTTGTAGGCAATCCGGGTTACGGCTTTCCCTTGCCATGGTCTGTGCAGACGTGGCTACACGGAGCCGTGGCAACGCCCAAAGGTTTAGCGCACTCCGATATGTTCGCCCATGACCTCTCCGGCCTCGTGCATTCGCTTCGCGCCGCAGCAACGAAAGGACGTCACTTCGCGGGCTCTGGTCGCGGCGGAGATCTGAAGGACTCCGACAAGTGGATGGAACTCTGTTTCCGAGAAAGCGACGGGCTACTTCCCGTCGCTCGGCTCCGCATTCTCTGGATGGAGTTTCGGAGTTTGCCGCCTTCTGGCCGCGAGGTGATGACTCACGGCGATTTGACTCCGAGCAATCTCCTCGTCGAGGGCGACCGACTGGTTGGCGTCCTGGATGGCGGGGGGTTCGCTCCGGCCGACCCGTCACTCGATCTTGTCGCCGCGTGGCATCTGCTCGATGACGAGAGACGAGCGCTCCTCCGTAGCGAGCTGCCTTGCGACGACCTCGAGTGGTGGCGTGGAGCCGCGTGGGCGTTCCAGCAGGCGATGGGCCTGGTGTGGTACTACCGGGAGTCGAACCCAGGGATGAGCACCCTCGGGCAGACCACCTTGGCGCGCATCGTCAACGACCCAGAGTTTTCGGCGCCTACCTCCGGTAGCCCGGGAGCCCTTTAGCGGAACCTTGAACGAGACGATTGAGCGGTGAGTTGATCCACGCCTGCTGAGGCCCCCGGAGAGCACGCTATGTGACGGTCTCGATAGATGATCGACTGACAGTCTCGATAGATGATCGACACCGTATTCCTCAACGGAACGGTCGGCGCCGGCAAGTCGACTATCGCGGCCGCTCTCAGCGTCCTGATGACTGAGAGTGGGCGACACCATGCCGTAATTGACCTGGACCACATCAGACGCGCCTGGCCAACGCCCGAGGGCGACAGATTCAATCACGAACTCGAACTGCTGAATCTGCGCGACTTGGTCGTCAACTATCGGAATGCTGGTATCGAGCACTTCGTCCTCGCCGGCGTTGTCGAGCAAGCCACCGAAGTGCCCCGGTACGAAGCCGCGTTGAAGAGTCGCGGCCTTCTCCTCTGCCGGTTGGATACCGATGGTGCCACTCTGATCAGAAGACTCAGTTTGCGCCATGCCGACAACCCGACCGAGCTGGCTTGGCACCTGCGGCGCGCGGGCGAACTCGCAGCGGTCCTCCAGAGGGCGGCAATTTATCACGTCGTCGTGGACGCTTCAGGAGACGCACCAATGGCGACGGCAAGAGAAGTGATGCATTGCGGCAGTTTTTACGATCAGTGCTGGGCGACATTCGCGGGCAAAATCTGGCACGAATCCGAGCATCATGAAATCCAGCGAACGCTATTTTTGCCGCGAACGTCGGCTATGCGAGCTCACTTTGATGTCTGATTTCGGCAAGGATCCTTCGCACGCGGTGACCAAAGTTCGCAGGCGCGTTCTCGGGTAATTCTGTTACGTGCCACCACGCAACTTCCTCGCTTTCCGCGCTGGTGGACGGGGCAAGGTCTGTCCTCGCGATCGCGCCGAAGCCGATGTCCCAATGAACGGTGCACTGGGTGAAGCCGTCGCCCAGAGGGTGTCGGTCGACATCGAGGATGGCGCCGACCGGGCTGATGTCGGCGATGCCGCCTTCCTCACGGGCCTCGCGGAGGGCCGCCGAGGCAACTGAAATGTCCGTAGCCTCGACGTGGCCGCCGAGCTGAACCCAGAACTGACCCTTCTTGTGGAAGCACAGCAGAACCTGCTCAAGATTGGGGGTGAAGACGAAACAGCTCGCAGTAACGTGCTCGGCACCCCCTCGCGGTCCAGCGCCGACCCAGCAGAGTCGCCAACATAGGAAACATACTCATCACGCAGCGAGCCCTGACTCTGCCCCAGGGGTTCCCACGCATTGAGCGTGTCAATCAAATCGGTAGGGACGCCCGGAACGGTAAGTGCATCGTTGACCATGACCACACCCTACAGAGGCACCCGCACAGGGTCTCAACAACCAACCTTGACCGTGATGCAGGCCGTTTGCGGCGGGCAGGAGGCAATCGCACGAAGCAGGGATCGGGGGCTTATGCTCCCCTGCCCCCCAGAACACAACGCTGCAGGGCACCCAGAACGAGGCCAATTATCCGCAATGCTCGTTGTTTTCCTGGTTGACGAACGAAAATTTTCAAAATGATACTGGGTGGTTGATCGGATAGGTCTTACGTTTCTGCGGACCGGCCCACTAGATTATGAGCGACCGCAAGAAATCCTAGATTCAGAGCGAGCGCGCGTGGTCACTCTTTTTTCGAGACCGAAAGACGGAACTCATATGGCTATCAGCCTCACCGACCTCGAACTCTCGACCCTGGACAGCCTCATAACCCCTGTCGACCCCAAAGACGATTGGATCGTCACGGACGGCGGTTCGGCTATCCGTTGCGACCTAGAGGGTATGAGCGAAGAGCTTGCAGACGTTCCTGTAGAGCACCGATCGGCACAAACGCTGGAGGTCCTTCGGGCCTACCGAGCGGACGCGCGTGCCGCCCGATCGTCATGACCCGAATTCTGCTTCGTATTCTCAAATCATCAACAGCTGCCGTCTACTGGATTCGGTACGCGATCCCGGCACGAGTTCGTTCTTCAAGTCGCCTCCGTCACAACCTGTTCGCCGACCGAGCCGATTTGAGGACGATCACATGATGATTGATATTGCCAGCTCCGTATTCGCCGTTATCGGAATCGTTGTTTTCTCGGTCTGGTTTCTACTGACGATCGCATTTCAGAAAAATAATGGGCTCAGCCGGCTAACTACCCGGTTCGACCGGTTCACACTCATACCAAAATGGTCGTTTTTTACGCCAGATCCCGGTGCGAGCAATTATCACTTTGTTTATCGCAGTCGCGACGAGGGAACGAGTTTCAGTCCATGGGTGGAGTTGAATTTATCCCCGAGAAAAATTCTCTATCCACTTTGGAACCCTCGAAAACGCTACCGAGAGGGAATGATTGAGTTGTTCCAGCTGCTTGCACTTTCAAGTATCAACTGCTCTGCAGAGCAGCTTCAGTTCACCTCGCCGTACATAATCTCGCTCGACGTTGCGCGCACGCAACTCGGAGGTTCATTGTCTCCGCAGGCGTTCTACCAGTTTGCTTTGGTTGAAACACGCGGTCCAAGCGGAGCGTCTGTGCCACTCGTTCGTTTTTATTCGCTGACTCACCCGGTGTCATAAAGCATGTTGACAATCGAAACCGCCGCACGAATTACCGCCGTCATCGTGGGCATAGGCATTCTTCAAGGCTCGTTGCAATTGCTTTTGAGCTTGAAAGAATTCGGCACAAGCGGGATGTTTGACTGGAATAGCAGACAGATCCTCGCCAGGTCACACGGTGCATCACGTGGATGGATCGTCGGGCGAAACGGCTCAATGTGCTTACGCATTGTTGTGATTGTTCGAATCGTCTGTTCCATAGCTCTAATCACTCCGTTTCAAAGCAATCTGCTCTACGCCAGTTACGCAGCGATCATTTTGCTGACAGGCCTTTTCCTCGCCTATCAAATTCGCTATGGCAAAGATGGCTCCAACCAAATATCCGTCATCATCCTTGCGGGCTTGGTATTCACCTTCCTGCTCCCAACGTCGAGTCCTTATCAAGCCGTGGGTTTGTATTTCATCGCGGCGCAGGCCCTGTTGGCATATTTCGCTGCGGGAATATCGAAGATATCCAACGCACACTGGCGTCAAGGATCAGCGATGCAAAGCATTCTCAACACCGCTAGTTATGGACACCCCACGGCGGCAGCCGTACTTCGTAGACGACCTTGGCTTGGAGGCTTCGTCGGATGGTCAGTTATCGTGGTGGAGATCATTTTTCCAGTAGCCCTTGTCGCTCCCCCCGGCGTACTGGTCGCGCTGCTTTTCGCCGGGGCTATGCTCCATCTCGGAACAGCCGTACTGATTGGCCTCGACACTTTCTTTTGGGCCTTCACCGCGACATTTCCGGCGATCATCTTCGTGCACGGGGTTCTCCTTTGAGGATAGAACGGCAGTGACATGCCTCGACCTGTCATCGCCTTTTTCGATGAAAAGATTCTGTTGGGCTGACTAAGTATTCGTTTTCGATCTTTGCGTCCCTGAGGAGCTGATGTGCGCCGCAAATCGCCGTTCCCGTGTTCTGCATTCCACCATCACCCGGCCGGCGCATGGGGACGGCGACCGGGACACCTTCGAATCATCGTCGCCGGCTCGGTTGTCATTTCCCGAAGTCGCCTGCACAACGGCCGTGGTGTTCTCCGGGTTGTGCAGGCGAGTGTGAACACTGGCTTTTCCGTACTCCTCTGCACTACGCACGTTCAGGCGGCGGTGTCTCCGGCGCGTTGGATTGCCCGGTAGACCGTGGATCTGGCGACGCTGAAGAGTTCTGCGATCTGCGCGGTGGTGTGTTCGCCCCGTTGGTGGACCTCGACCAGGTGCTTCTCCTGCGCCGGGGACAGTTTGGGCTGCTTGCCGCGCAGCCGGCCAGCCGCTTTGGCGACTTGCATCCCTTCGCGGGTGCGTGCGCGGATCAGGTCGGCCTCGAATTCAGCGACCATCGCGAGCACATTGAAGAGGAGCCTTCCGACCGGGTCGGTTGGGTCGTGAACGGAACCGCCGATGCTGAGCTTCACTTCACGAAGGGTGAGGTCGTCGACGATGTCTTTCGCGTCGCGCAGGGATCGTGCCAGCCGGTCGAGCTTGGTCACGACGAGGGTGTCGCCGGCTCGGCAGGCGGCTAACGCTTCGCGAAGACCGGGCCGGGCCCGGTTTGTTCCGGTGAGGCCTTGATCGGTGAACGTCTTCTGGAGTGAGACGCCGAGGGCGGCGAGGGCATTCTTTTGCGCGGTGAGGTCTTGGTCGTTGGTGGATACGCGTGCATAGCCGATAAGCATTCCGGTCATGCTGGAGTGTACCGTTTATCCCCCCTTGACCGGGCATTTTCTCGGGCGGGGCTTACGGGAATCGGGCGCCCGCAGAACTCTGCGGATCTTCGTTGGCGCTCCATGCGTGTTCGGGTGTCCCGGTGACCGTCCCCCTTGGGGGCAGCGGACGTTGGCACTCAATCTGGAGGCCAGAACATGGTCTAAGCCGCGAGGTTGGACTAACGGGTGTGATCGCCGGGATCACCGTCTGACTCGATTGGTTTGCCCGTGGGGCGCGCGTAGTAGGCCCAGGGAAACCACATCGAGCCTATTCGATGCCACCCTTCGCTCTCCAAGGCGCGTCGGCTGGACGCGAAGGCCACAACCCGGAGGTGTTCCCATTGCTCATCAGATTGGATGAGGTCATGGAAGTACATTCCATAGGCAATTGAATGCCACCCCGTGCGTCCGGCTGCGGCTAATTCTTCCATCTCGTCAAACGCAGTCAGCGGAGAGAGCCGACGTATCGTGTCCGAGGAAGGAGTGACGATACCGTCAACGACCCGCCCGAATCTTTGCTGGGCCGCTTGGCGGCTCATGCTAAGTTGCTGCCCGATGCGGTCCCAGCTCAGGCCGGCTTGACGGGCAGATGTGACGGCGAGTTGCAAAAGCTGAGCGATTTCCTCAGCGCTCCGGGCTGTCAGGTCGATGAGGTCCAGGTAGGAGTTGGGATCGTGTTCCAGACGACCCGCCAGGGACGGGTCAGCCTCTGCGATTGCATCCGATAGAGCATGGCGAAGAGTATTGTCGTCCCACTCTGGCAAGGGACTCATGAATTGCGAGACGGCTTGGGGCGTGCGATGACTAACGCAAGGAATATCCCAGTCGCGAACAGCAGGAGTGCAGCCACGACGAGCAAGGCGATCTTGATCGCAATGGACGCAACGAGCAGCGTAGTAAGCGCGATGCCGACGGCAGCAAGCGCGAGCAAGGTGGCTGTCGATGCTGGCTGCGATTTCAGGGAGGGACTCGTTTCTTTCATGTGTCAATTATAGATTGACAGAGGCTCTTGTCAACATGGAATTGACATTGGGTGAGGCTCGGCTGCAACCTTTGCGCTTCCAGCGCGTCGGGAATGTCGCCCTATTCCCATGACCGTAAGGGTTTCCGAATATGGGCACGGCGGACGGTACGAGCGGCAGCAGTTAGAGGAATTCAATCGATCCTATGGGAGGCTGAACGTATGATTGATGCGGCTTGGGACCAGAGGATCGACGACTTCTACGAGCATGATTTCGACGCGTCAGATCCGGAGAACGCAATATCAAGGATGCGATCACTCGTAGCGGATCGCCCGGCCGGTGATGCTGCTGCCATGTTCGAGATGGGTGGCGTATACGATTCTCTGGGGTTGGAGCTTGAAGCGATCCCGTTGTATCGAGCTGCGCTCGAGGCAGGGCTCGAAGGGGAACGGGCGACGCGAGTCTTCATTCAATTGGCGAGCACGCTGCGCAACGTGGGGGAATCTGCAGAAGCGGTATCGATGCTTGAAGCGGCGCCGATGTCAGCCGTTGATGAACCTGCGCGCCAGGCATTTCTGGCGCTGGCGTTGTACGACGAGGGGCGCTACGGAGACGCCCTCCGGACCGCGTTACTCGCTCTCGTGCCAACCCTGGAGAGTTACCAAAGGTCCTTGCGCGGGGTATGCGGGCGAACTGCCCAGCACAGAATCGGACTCCTCCCCAAGGGTGACGCCCCTCGTCTCGTAGAGGGTTCCCCTGCGACACAGCAAAAGCGCACTCTGGCGCCGGGTTGTTTGGCCCCAGATCCGTCGCGCTGGACGTCCGGCTTACGGGTATCAGCGGTTGGCGAGGGGGCACGACCGAGTGTAGGTTGCACGTCTAACTAGTATGTGACACCATCTACTTATGGTGACTATGAAGTGGCCCACCGAGTGGCTCCGTGGTGCACTCACCGCGGCCGTGCTATCCATCGTGAGCGAAGAAGAAACCTATGGATATCTGGTCGCACAGCGACTGAGAGAAGGCGGGCTGGGTGTCGTTAAGGGCGGAACCCTCTATCCGCTCCTGACCCGACTGGAACAGGATGGCGATGTTATCGCTTCGTGGAGAGAGGGCGCAGGTGGCCCCGGGCGTAAATACTATTCGATAACTCCAGCGGGCAAACAGCGCCTCGCAATGCTTCGAGTCGATTGGCAAATCTTCGCCGACCACGCCACAGCGGTCATTTCAGGAAAGTAGGAACCCTCATGACAGAAGCAGCACGAGACCAGTACGCGGAGGAGCTTACCGAGATACTCGAACTGCGCGGTGTTCCGGAGGAGGCGATCGCGCAGATCGTGCGCGAGGTCGAAAGCCATTCTGTGGAATCCGGAGAAGACCCAGTTGGCGAATTTGGAACGCCGAGTGACTACGCCAACAACTTCGCGCCGCGGTCCCGCTTGATCTCGTTCTGGGCATTGATCATCACATCGATCGTCCTGGCCTCCACCAGTGCATATGTTTTGATCTCCGGCGCCTTAGGGCTACAGTCTTCCACAATCGTCTTGTGGGGCCTCCCTCCCTGGACTCGCATTGGTATTGGCATGGCCGGGATCGTCGCGTGGAGCGTTCTACTTGTCATAGCTGGTACTCATTCAAAGCGACGTTCGCGCTCGTGGCGTATCTGAACCAACATCGAAAAAGCCGCAGCCTTCTCCGCCAGGGGTCCGGCTGGCGGGCTTTCCAAAGCAAGTCAGTCGTGATTTAGGTTTCCAATACAGTGAGAGCATCCCGCAAAAAGTTGACTTGATCCGTTCTGCTGAGCTTTCCGATGTGGCACAGTACGCCTACGCGGCGACAGCTCCCGCTCAGTCGCGCCTCATCTTTCTGGCCGGCGCCTGCCCCCTCAATCTGGATGGCAGCACCGCAGGAGTCGGAGACTACTCGGCGCAGGCCAGCAAGGCGATGGAAAACCTTGTTATTGCCTTGCACGCGGCTGGCACCCGACTCGATGACGTTCTGGGCACACGAGTTCTCGTCGCCTCCTCTCATCAGAGCGACCTCGTCAAGGCTTGGGCAGTTGTCCGCGAGGCCTTCGGCACGCATGACGTATCAAGCAGGCTCTTACGAGTCACCGTCCTCGGGTATACCGATCAGCTCGTCGAGATCGAAGCGGTCGCTGCAGTGATCGACTGATGAGGCCGTACCGTAGAAGTTCGGTATACGGGCGTCCGTCTCGGGCCTCGGGGGCGCCAACCGGCAGTGGCGAAGGACATTGCCATCACGCCGAGGGTGACCAGTACAAAGTTGGCAGTTGGAGTCATGCGGCCTTCCTGTCTCTTTCGGAAGGCTCAGACGAGGTTCTTGAGCATCTTCACCGAAGTTGTTTCGTACCCAAGCGAGTTGTAGAGCCCCTGCGCTCCGCTGTTGAATCCGAAGACGCTAAGGCCGAGAGAATGCGCACCATGTAAGCGTGCATATTCCTCGCCGAGAAGCATTGCCGCTCTCCCGAAACCCTGACCACGCTGGTCAGGGTTGATGACAACGTCCCAGACCCACCACGCCCCTGGATCGGCGCTGACATCCTGTCCGATCCACAGGTATCCCACTGCCGCACCCGCCTCGTTCATGACGTGAAAGACCTCATTGCCAAGGCTCGGAGCACCATCCGGGAACGAACGAGCCATGCTCTCGGTCGCTATGCGTTGAGCTTCCTCGTGCGATCCACCCTGGGTAACCAAATCACCGACGTATTCGGTGCAGCTGTGGTCCAACCACGACGGGAACTCGCTAGTGTGGATTCGCTGAAGGGTCACAGGCATCTCTCAAGTCCTCCAGACAAAAATCGGCATCAGCGCCAGCCGAAAATTGCCCGAATAGCGTTCCCGTGTGACACAACGTCGGCGGACTCGGTCGCGGGGTGGTTTGGCCCCAGATCTGTCGCGCTCGACGTCCGGCTTACGGGCAGCTCGTCGGGCGAACTATCTCGCCGTTAGATGCTTGGTGACGCCTTGGACCAAACGGGGACAAGCTGCTTGACGTCAGGGGGGCCCAGGAGCAAGGGGGTGACCTCGTGCTCGTAGTCGCGATAGGCGGCGGTGGTCAGGAAAGCGGCGGAGGCGGCCGCATCGCGATACACCTGGAAGGCGCACACGACGTCCGGGACGGCGGGGTCGACGCAGTAAAAATAGGCGTCGTGGCCGTCGTTGGCCTGGACGGCCGGGGCCATGTGCCGGTGCCAGATGGCACGAACGGCATCGCGTTGACCAGGCTTGGTCCTGTGCGTGATCAATACGGCGATCTGAGACATGGTTGCCCTTTCGATTCTAACGAAACGAAGCGTTTCGGTTGTCAGCCTACACGAATCGTTTCGTTTCGTTAGACTTGCCCTGTGACCCATCAACACCGCGAAAAGCCGATCCCTCCCTCTCGGCGTTCATCAAGCACACACGAAGCGGTTTTGAGGGCGGCGATCGAGCTATTCGAAAAATCTGGATACTCACGCATGACCATCGACGCGATCGCGGACCGGGCTGGCGCGAGCAAAGCCACAATCTACCGATGGTGGGCGGGCAAGGGAGCGATACTTCTCGAAGCGTTCCTGTCTGGGGTCGAAGCTGACATTGCTTTTCCTGACAGTGGGACCCTGCGGGAGGACCTTGTCGCACAGGTGTCCGCTCTCGCACACGTGCTCGGACAAACCAATCTGGGGCAGATGGCTATCGCGCTGTTGGGCGAGGCCCAGCACGACACGCAGCTAGCGGCGGCCTTCAGGTCGGGGTGGCTTGAGCCGCGGCGGACAGTGGGGCGCGAGGTCCTCTTCCGCGCCACTGAGCGTGGCGAACTGCGTGCTGATCTCGACCTCGAAGTCGTGCTCGACGGCCTGTACGGCCCCGTGTACCTGCGGTTATTGTTCGGACACGGTCCTCTGGACAGGCCCACGATCGAGACGTTGATCGACCAGGTTCTGCAGGGAATCGCACGCCAGAAAGACGCTGAAAGGAAGTGCTCGCCGGCCCACGCGAATCCGACGGTGGAAACGGAACGCTGGGCCATCCTCACCGATGGCGCGTGAGATACTCGATACCGCTGAGGGTTCGGCTTGCGAACGGCTCATCAACTCGCGATACGAACCTGGAGTCCCTTCGCACCCGCTGCTCCCATCTACAACGGCTGGAATGCGAACCTGTCCTCCGGTGAAAATAGGTACTCATGGTCGCAGCGGAACCCACGCAGCCACTGCTGGCCGTCGACGACGCGTAGATAGAAACCTTTCGGAAACGCCACGTCGTCGCTGAATGGTGCCGAGGCGACCTTGAGCGCGCCCGCAGGTGACCTGCCGGCGGACAGAACCGAATCAGGCGCGTTTGCCTGCGACGCCATTGCGAGCCGAAGATACGGGCCGGTGTCCGGGGTGCAGAGCGCAAATCCTCGTTCACGGGCCACCGCGAAGATCTCCAGTAGCGTCGCCCCGGTGCGCAGACCGAGTTCACCTACATTGCGCTCGATGATGTTGATCTCCTCCTGGGCTCGCGGATCGAAGACCGTATGATCGAGCAGCATGTCGGCGTACGCGTTGAGCAAGATGCCTCGTGAGCCCAGTTCAGTCCGCAGTTCGGTGCGGGTCGAACCTCCGACGTTAAGACGCAAGACTCTCGTCTCATCTCCATCACGTCGGCGCACGAAGCAAGGGTACTCCTTCACCAGTCGGAGTCGAAGGTAACCAATTCCCTATCGGAATGGTGAGGCGTCCCGCTGACCGTTACCCATTGGGCAGTGCTCAAGCAGTCCTGCAGTCTGCCCAAATAGGCCATGGCCAACTGGGAAGAACGCATCAGAGGATTCTGGCTGGAGGCCAGTGACGCCGACGCAGACGCCATTCTCGGTTCAATGCAAATCCTGGTCGCAGAGCGGGACAACGATGATCCGGCCGCCATCTACGAGTGGGCGTCGGTGCAAGACTTTCTTGGACGGGAAGCGGAAGCGATCCCGTTTTACCGACGTGCGCTGGACCTCGGCCTCGACCCTGTCCGTCGATCTCAGGCTCTCATCCAGCTGGCCAGCTCACTTCGCAATATCGGTGAGACCACCGAAGCGATCAAGATTCTGGAAGGCGTTAGACCCGACCCTACGATCGGCGATGCAGGCGAAGCTTTCCTTGCGTTATCGCTCTTCGATGCTGGGCGTCCTGGCGACGCTTTACGAGTCGCCCTTAAGGCTTTGGGGAAGACCCTGCCCCTCTATCACGGCGTCGTTGACCAATATGCCGACGCTATTGTCGATCCCAGCCAGCACGCGCGACGAAGGGAAGATTCGAGCGTCACGTGAAGGGTTCCCCTGTGACACACGTCGAGCGCCACGTTGCGATGGTCGCTTTCGCTCTATAACTGCGTCGCTAAGCGTCCGGCTTACGCAACGGCGGGATACAGCGGAGCGGGCGCGCTGAGGAAGGTCTCGCCGTGTAGTTTCGCAGAGGGCCGTGCGGTTCTTTGGGC
>NZ_PJJR01000054.1:0-528944 GCF_002929595.1 Cryobacterium sp. N19
CGGGGCCTCGCCGGGCGCGCTGCCGTCGGGGGCGAGGCGTGCTTTCCACTGGATGCCCTGTTGCCGCAGCAACTCCGGCGCAAACGCGATGCCGGCACCGGGGAGCCCCTCGGTTTCGGGGATGATCGCCCCGGAGCCGCTGGCCACCAGAGAGCGTTCGACCCGGTCGAGGTCTTCCACCAGCACGGAGGAGCGCAGGCCGTCGAGCACCTGCACGATCACCCGGGACTGTTCCAGGCCGAGCTCCCCGCCCTGCAGGGCCTCCCCGAGCACCGGGTAGGTGGGGGCCAGCGGGCGGCCGAGCAGCATCCGCTGCCCAGCCTTCTCACCGAGCACGGCCCGCTGACGTACTTCGGAGCGAGAGAGGCGGGCGAGGGTGCAGACCAGCTCGACGCCGCTGCGGCAGCCGAGCCGCCGGGCCAGCGTCGGCGCAGCCAGAGACGCCGCCGCACGCGCCACGCTCGGAGAAGCCGCATCAGCCGCAGCACCCTCCGGGATCACGGATTCCGCAGCAGCCTTGCCCGAACCAGCCTTGCCCGAACCAGCATTCTCCCGGGCGGCATTCTGCGCGGCGGCGGCGCTCTGATCAACAGCAGCCTGGGCGGCGGCTTTCGCTGCGGCAGCATCAAAGTATTCGGAGCGGCGCAGCACATCCGACGTGGAGAGCACCCGGGCCCCGTCGACCACCCGGCCCACGCTCTCCACCGCCAGCAGCAGGGTCAGTGATTCTTCATCACCCAGCAGCCCGAACGACACCCCGCCCAGTGCCGCCAACAGAATCTCCCGGGCCTGCTCCACCGCCACAATGACCGGGTTCGAACTGGCCTCGTTCGGGTTTTCCATGAACATGGGCGCCATTGCCTCCTTGACACCCATTCTACCGCAAATCGAACACAAAAACGATAGAATCTCAGAAACATTTCTGGAAGCAATTTGGAAGGTCGACGCGGATAGCTTTAGCCTCGGTACCCCAGAATGCTTGTTTGCAAGCCGTTCGGGGTGTACTAGTCGCGTGACGGTTTGCCTTTACGACGGGATAATATCGAATTCAACAGCGGATTCCTGTCACGAAACGTACACGTCAGGGCTCCTTTTGATCGATGCACGCGGCGATCTGTGATGCTGAACCCATCTTCGCTGGGCGCAGCATCCAAATCTTGCCCTCGTTCCGGGCCTAGGCCTCGACTGCAGGCACGGTGGCCCCCGGCGAGACGCAGGCGCAGCGTCTGCCCCTGGCGAGCCGTCGACACAGCCACGCACACAATGACCATCCCAGCGAGGCGGCATCCACCGCGCCGTCCGGGGGTGAGCGCACCACGGTGAGCTACGCGGCCAGGGGAGCGGCTCCTGCCTGCCAGCGGATGGCGCGTACGCCGGACCGGGTGCCGTGCATGTTGTCATCGTGGCCGCGCCGGCGACGACACTCGACCAGGTCCTCGGCCGGCGTGATGTGCGGGTCGCGGCACGAGTTGTCGTAGCCGGTGTAGTCGATTTCAAGGAGGAGTTTGTCGTCAGTCATGGTTGAAGTTCCAGTTCAGCGGAGGCACCCCGAGGTGAGGTGTCCCGGCGAATGCAGATGCCGGATCACAGCGCTTGCCTCGAACCGATCGTGCAGTACACGACCCGATCTGAGGCCCGATGTCACTCTCCGGCAGCATCGGCGGAGCCGGTCTCTGCGTTCGAGGGTAAGTCGCCGCGGTGCGGATTGTCTGCAAGAAAGCGAAAATGTTTCATTTCGTTACACGGTGGTGATCTGGAGTTAACGTCGATCGGCCGGCTCGCCGCCCGGGCGTACCCTCGAATTATGAAACGTGCGCTCGCGCTGAGCCTGGTCACCGTGCAATTTCTGCTGCTGGGGGCTCTGGCCTTTCTGCCCCATGGCTCGCTGTGGTCGCCCGCCATCGGCATCATCGTGGCGGCCATCACGTTCGGTCTGGTCGGCGCCGCCCTCGCGGTGCTCGGCGTCGTCGGCCTGGGGCCAGCGTTGACCGCGAGTCCGATTCCGCGGGAGGACGCCCCGCTGGTCACCGGAGGTGTCTATGGGCTCATGCGCAGCCCGATTTACGCGGGACTCATGACCGGCGGTGTCGCACTCGTGCTGGTGGGGGCATCCGCTTGGCACGTCGTGGCGTGGCTCGCCCTGGTCGGCCTGCTTTCAGCGAAGACGCGGTGGGAAGAGCGGATGCTCGTGGCCGAGCACCCCGATTACCTCTCTTACGGCGCGCGGGTCGGGCGATTCTTTCCGGGCATCGGTCGGCTGGCCGAGCGCGGCTGATGCCCTTTCATGCTGGTTTCGGGTGTCGGGTAACGATTTTGCCGCCCGAGTGTTGGCCCCAGTATGACCATTCCGCTCTCCATTCTTGATCTCGCTCCGATTGCCCCCGGGCAGACCGCTCGGGAGAGCTTCGCGGCGAGTGTCGCGCTCGCCCAGAGGGCCGAAAAACACGGGTACGAGCGCGTCTGGTATGCCGAGCACCACAACATGCCGACCATCGGATCGTCGGCGACGAGCATCCTGATCGGCCACGTCGCCGGGCAGACCAGCACC
Organism: Cryobacterium sp. N19; assembly: GCF_002929595.1. Lineage (NCBI taxonomy): Bacteria > Bacillati > Actinomycetota > Actinomycetes > Micrococcales > Microbacteriaceae > Cryobacterium > Cryobacterium sp. N19. The sequence goes on from NZ_PJJR01000054.1 coordinate 2,549, forward strand.
ATTCGGCTGGGATCCGGCGGCGTCATGCTGCCCAACCACTCCCCGCTCGTGATCGCCGAGCAGTACGGCACGCTCGCCGAGCTCTACCCTGACCGCATCGACCTCGGCCTCGGCCGGGCCCCCGGCAGCGATCAGAACACCGCCAGAGCGATGCGCCGCGACCCGCGCGCCTCCGACCAGTTTCCGCAGGACGTCATGGAACTGCAGGCCTACCTGCGCGGCCAATCGATCGTGCCCGGCGTGCAGGCGGTTCCCGGTGCCGGCACCAACGTGCCGCTGTACATTCTCGGATCCTCACTGTTCGGCGCAGGTCTGGCCGCCGCCCTCGGTTTGCCCTACGCCTTCGCGTCACACTTCGCACCCGATGCGCTGCACGACGCCATCGCGCTCTACCGCCGCGATTTCACGCCGTCGGAGCAGCTTGCCACGCCGCACCTCATCGTTGCCGCCAACGTGATCGCGGCCGACGATAAAGCGGATGCCGTGGCCCAGTTCGAGACGACCCGCCGCACCAGGGTGCGCGGCATGCTCTCCCGCGGGCCGGCGACGCCTGAGTACAGCGACGACCAGATCGACCTGTTCCTGACCACGCCGGAGGGCCGCAATATCGCCAACATGATGCGGTATTCAGCGGTCGGCACCGCCGACGAGGTACGCGCCTATCTCGAGGAATTCGCCGAGGGAACCGGAGCTGACGAGCTCATTCTCGCGCACCAGTCGCCGCTCATCGAGGGCCGCCTGCGTTCGGTCGAATTGACCGCCGATGCCATGAATCTCGTATCGGCGTAGGTTTCTAGCATGACTCCGGACACGCTCGTCGATCTCTGCCTGAGCCTGCCCCAGGCGATCGAGACCTTTCCGTTCGGCGAGGAGACGAGCGTGTTCAAGACCAGCGGCAACGGCAAGATCTTCGCGCTCTCCGCCCTCGGTGGCGAGCCGTTCACGGTCTCGCTCAAAGTTGATCCGGAGGAGAGCCGGGCGCTCCGTGAAGAGTTTCCGCAGTGGATCACCCCGGGATACCACCTCAACAAGAAGCACTGGATCACGATCGTGCTGGACGGCCACGTGCCCGCCGAGCTCGTGGAGCAGCTGCTGCGCGACAGCCACGCGCTCGTGCGGCGCCGCCTCACGCCTCAGACAGCGGCTCGCCCAGGGGATCGGCAGCGCTGAGGTCGGCCAGTGCCATGCCGCCCACGGGCAGGCCGGCCCAGGACAGCAGGGTCCAGCCTTCTTCGGGCGAGCCGGTCAGCTCGACAACACCGGTGTTGTCGAGCTCGTTTTCGCCCGCGAACGTCGCGGGCACGTTCTGCGCGCGGGCTGCGGTCCACACGCGAATGGCGGCGCCGTGGCTGAACACCGCGGCGACCTCAGAACCGGCAGCGGCCCGCGCGATGTCGGTGTCGAACCGACGGAAGAAGTCGTGACCGTCGTGAGCGCCCGGCATCCGCTTGTCGAGGTCGCCGGAGCCCCAGGCCACCGCGGTTTCCAGATAGGTGCGAACGGATGCCCGATCGCGCAGCCCCTCGAGCGACCCGGCTTCGATCTCGTGTAGTCCGGACGCGACCTGCAGCTCGAGGCCGCGATCGGCGGCGAGCGGATGCGCGGTCAGATGCGTGCGCAGCAGCGTCGACACAAAAATGGCGTCGATCGGGTCGGAGCGCAGGGCATCGGGTATCGCGGCGGCCTGGCGCAGGCCGAGATCGGTCAAACCCGGGCCGGGACGCTCGGTATCGAGGCGTCCGAGAACGTTGCCGGGAGTCTGGCCGTGGCGGATCAGGAGTAGTCGCATGTCTGTTCCAGCATAGGGAACCTTGCTGGGCGGTGGGAGACGGATGCGCCGACGGCTGCGGCACGGGGCGATACGGCGCGGTCTCGCAGCGGAGAGTGGCAGCATGGAGGAAATACCTTCGAGCGTTCGAATAGGAAGCAGTTTTATGACGATCATCAAGATCAATGCCATCACCGTACCGAGCGACGGCGGCGACGAACTCGCCCAACGCTTCGCGGCCCGCGCCGGGGCCGTCGACGACCGCCCCGGTTTCGAGGGTTTCGAGCTGCTCAAGCCGACCGACGACCGCCTGACCTGGCTCGTCGTCACGCGCTGGGCCGACGAGGAGTCGTTCCAGGCCTGGCTGACCTCCCCGTCCTTTGCCCACGGCCACCGCAGCGAAACCCCGAAGGAGGGCGAGCCGAAAGCGCGCCCCGTCGGTGTGAGCAGTGAGCTGTGGTCCTATGCGATCGCCGGCGGGACCGCCAGCTAAAGCATCCGGGCTGCCGGCTTCCCGCGAAGGCGGTCCTGCCGCCCTACGCGGGCGGGCCTGCCTCGGCGCCGTCCTCTTGAAGCAGTTTGGTGATCGACCGCAGGGTTTCGGGGGAAACGTCGCCGAGCATCCGCGCCGCAAAGCTCACGACTCGGGCAACGCGCAGGCTCTTGACAAATTCGAGCTGGGCGTCGACCCGGTCGGGCAGGTCGCCGGCGGCGCCGAGCATGTATTCCGGAGGGATGCGGAAGAACTCGGCGATGCCGGTTAGGAGCGCCGGATCGGTGACGAGGGGGCCGTCGCCGGTGATCATGTAGGCCCAGCGTGCCCGGGAGAGCGTGAGTCCGCGTTCCTTCAGTCCCGCCTCGATTTGGCGGAAGGTGTACGGGGTATTGCCCTCGGCCACGACGACATCGAGCAGCAGGTTGAGTTTGCGCGCCAGCTCCAGCTGCGGGCTCACGTCCCCACAATTCTGCGGCGCGCTCATCGTGTCGGCCCGACGAGGGCGGCGGGGGTCGCTGGCAGACCCACCTGGGTTCGCTGTTCGGCCAGTTCGATAATGGCCAGCTCGGCCGGGGTGACGGCCTGCTCGGGGCGAAGCAGCAGGCTGTCGCGAATCTCGACGTGTCGTCGATACAGGTGCGCACCGGGTCCACTGACCGTGAGCAGCTGCCGCGGTGAGAGCTGCCGCTCGATGCTGAGGTGCGGAGTGTCGCTCAAAAGCCGCCGCCACAGCGGTGTGATGCGCCAGAGCAGCACGCGGTCGCGGTAGTTCTCTCGGCCGGCGGCCAGCGCATCGACGGCCGCCGTCAACCCGAGGCCGATGACGAGACTGATGGGGGAAAGCAGCAGGGTCAGCGTGTAGGCAGTACGCGCCCAGCCGACCAGGAGATAGTCCGCGTAAAAAACGGCAAGCACGGCACTGGTCAGGCTGATGACCGCGTAGGTGAGAACGCCCAGGCAGGCGAGTAGCACCAAGCTCAGTGAGATCAGCGTGACCGGGCGGCGTTGCCGCCGCAGGTCAGCCAGGCAGGCTATAGCGAAGGACACCGCAAAGATTCCCATCGCGATCCAGGTCGTGGCCGCGTACGCGGTGAAATCCCAGCGAGGAATGAACGAGGCGGCGATATCGTCGGTCACCCGCCAATCGCTTCCGAAGAACAAGATGGCCTGCGCGACGATGATCCCGCTGGTGACCAGGGAGGTCGCACGCTTGCGCGCCCGGGTGAGGCCGCGCGGCGACATGGCTTCCTGCACGATGACGTCGAGCAGAGCAATGGCAACGATCGTCAGAGCGTGGAAGATGAAATAGGTCACATTGCCGTTCCCGAGCAGCGCATCGACCGGACGGTACACCGGCTGGGGCATAAGCGTCATGGTCAGAGCGAAGACCGCGAGAAACAGCAGGAGTGGCCGTCGGCGTCCCCGAATGGCCGACGGCACGCACACCGCCGCGGCGACCCAAAAGACGGCTGACAGGATGAAGAGAACTGTTTGCATCAGAGAACTCGTCCGAATCCGGTTAAGGTGCCGTGGGCGGCCAACGGCCCATCGTGCAGCATGATGAGCGCCAGCCGATCGCCGATGGCCTCCGCCAGTGCCTCCTGCTCATCGGTGAATCGGCTGCGGGCCAGTGCGTGGACGATTGCGTCAAGGGGAATGAGCGGCGCCAGCAGGGCGATTCGGTCTGCGGACAGCAACTCCTGTTCCTGGTTCAGAATCATATGGCCGAATTCGTGATTGATGAACTGCTGCCGGTGCACCATAGAGGAGGTCGGCGCGTGGTAGATCCGTTCAAAATTCTCGCCCGATACGGCAATCCATAGCCCGCAGAGACCGGCCTCGAGCATGCGCGGAGTCGCCCTCTGCACCACGATTTTTTTTCCGCGCACTGTTTCCATGTGCCGGTGCAACAATTCGGCCGTGAGCGGCCGGGGCAAACCAAGGTCGGACACCATCGTGTGCGCCCGCTTCTGTCGCGACTCGTAGTTCATCGGATGCCCCCTGTTTGCCCAACCAGCCTACCCTTCGCCGGGTGCGGCCAGCCTCGGCGCGCGCCGCGGCCCTCCAATGGGTTACGATAGACATGTCTAACGGGGGTCTGTGGGGGAGGATCAGCAATGGCATCGCTCGACAATGGCGGCAATGCGGGGGCTCTGATATCGGTGTCTAACACGTGGTATAGGCGGCCAACGGTCGAGCGGGCACTGCGCTCCACGTGGAATTTGCGCGATCGGCGCCCTCTTATTGGGGGCGCCGAGCGGCAGATTTCCCAAGCCAAGCCGTTCCGTCATGGGGGAACCGGCGTGTTCGACCTCTGGCTACGTTCCCAAAGATCTCACTCTGGAGCCCGATCCGACCGTCTCGTGCAGTCGTGGTTGCTTGGCTTGGTTCCAGCGGGGGTCAGCCCGCGCGTCATCCTCACCTTCGACAGCTGGCACAACGCACGAACGAGCACGGAAATATCCAGGGACGCCCTCGGAACCGTGACCATCGCGAACCTGGCTACTGTGCGTGCGGCACTGAAAATCATTGATGCCGGAAACAGCGTGGTGGTGCAGGTCTGTTCTATTCCTGACCCATCGGAAGAAACCCTCCCCACGATTCGGGTATGGGTGTGCAATCGAAACGAGGCCAAAGCCATCGACGCAGCTACCCTCGAGCAGAACCGGCGGGGCTTGCTCCCCGTGCAAGCTCCGCGTGCGGCAGCACGATTCGAGACCGGGTGGATCGTGACCGGGGAACCCGGCGGGGCGCACCGTACTCGTGGGCGCGCACGCTAAGAAACGTTACTTCGGGGCCGCGCACCGTTCGGGGCCGCCGTTAGGCTGATCCAATGAACACCGACCGAGAGCCCGAGCGAACGACTGACACCGAAACTTCCGTCGCCCAGGCGCGCCCAGCCCGATCGCAGGCCCTGTTGAACGCCGTCAGGTCAAGTGTCGTTATCGCCGACGGCGCCATGGGCACCATGCTGCAGGAGCACAACCCCACCCTCGACGACTACCAGCAGCTCGAGGGCTGCAACGAGATCCTCAATGTGAGCCGCCCCGACATCATCGCGGCCATCCACGACGTCTATCTCGAGACCGGCATCGACGCCATCGAGACCAACACCTTCGGCGCCAACTGGTCGAACCTCTCCGACTACGGCATCGAAGACCGCATCGAGGAACTCGCCCGGCTCGGCGCCGAGATCGCCCGCACCAGTGCCGAGATGTTCGAAGCCCGCGACGGCCGCGTGCGCTGGGTGCTCGGCTCGATGGGCCCCGGAACCAAGCTGCCCAGCCTCGGCCACACCACTTACTCAAACCTCAAGGCCACCTTCGCCGAGCAGGCGCTCGGCCTTATTCGCGGCGGCGCTGACGCCTTCCTGATCGAGACCTCGCAGGACCTGCTGCAGACAAAAAGCGCGGTGAACGGATGCAAGCAGGCCGTAAGCGAGACCGGCATCCGCTTGCCGATTTTCGTCGAGGTGACGGTGGAAACCACGGGAACCATGCTGATGGGCAGCGAGATCGGCGCGGCGCTGACCGCGCTCGAACCGCTCGGTATAGACGCGATCGGCCTGAACTGTGCCACCGGGCCCACCGAGATGAGCGAGCACCTGCGCCACCTCTCGAAGTTCTCGCGCGTACCCGTGATCTGTATGCCGAACGCCGGTCTGCCCCAGCTCACCAAGACCGGCGCGAGCTACCCGCTGACCCCCGACCAGCTCGCCACGGCGCACGAACAGTTCGTGAAGGAGTTCGGGCTGGGGCTGGTCGGCGGATGCTGCGGCACGACTCCCGCACACATGCGCAAGGTGGTTGAGCGGTTGCGCGGCGTCACAGTGAAGCCGCGCACGCTCGAAGCGGATCCCGGCGTCGCCAGCCTGTACCAGCACGTCAGTTTTGACCAGGACAGTGCCTTTCTGGCCATCGGGGAGCGCACCAACGCCAACGGCTCCCGAGCCTTTCGGGATGCGATGCTCGCCGAGAACTGGGACGACTGCGTCGACATCGCCCGCAGCCAGGTGCGGGACGGCGCCCACCTGCTCGACGTCTGCATCGACTACGTCGGCCGTGACGGCGTCGCCGACATGAAGCAGGTCGTCTCCCGGCTCGCGAGCGCGTCGACCCTGCCGCTCGTCGTGGACTCCACCGAGCCGGCCGTGCTGCAGGCCGGCATGGAGCTCATCGGTGGCCGCCCGGTGGTGAACTCGGTCAACTTCGAAGACGGCGAGGGGCCGACCTCGCGGTTCGGCCGCATCATGCCGCTCGTGAAGGAGCACGGCGCCGCCGTGATCGCCCTCACCATCGACGAAGAGGGCCAGGCCCGCACCGCCGAGCACAAGGTGCGCATCGCCACCCGGCTGGTCGAGACGCTCGTCAACGTGTGGGGCATGCGGGTCGAGGACATCATCGTCGACGCCCTCACCTTTCCGATCGCGACCGGCCAGGAGGAAACCCGTCGCGACGGCATCGAAACCATCGAGGCGATCCGCCAGATCAAGGCGAAGTACCCCGGCATCCACACCACCCTCGGCGTCTCGAACGTGTCGTTCGGGCTCAACCCGGCGGCTCGCTCGGTGCTCAACTCGGTGTTCCTGCACGAGGCGACCGCGGCCGGCCTCGACTCCGCCATTGTCAACTCGGCCAAGATCGTGCCGCTCGCCTCGGTGCCCGATGACCGCCGCAAGGTGGCCCTCGACCTGGTCTGGGACCGCCGCGAATACGACGCCGAAGGCACCCTCACCTATGACCCTCTGGTGGCCCTGCTCGACCTGTTCGCCGGCGTCGACTCCGCCGCATTGAAGGACGAACGTGCCGCCGAACTGGCCGCCCTGCCGGTGGGCGAACGGCTCGAGCGCCGCATCATCGACGGCGAGGCCAAGGGCCTCGAAGCCGACCTCGACCTCGCCCGGGCCGGGGGCCTGAGCGCCCTCGACATCGTCAACGTGCACCTGCTGGTGGGCATGCAGGTCGTCGGCGCCCGCTTCGGCAGCGGCGAGATGCAGCTGCCGTTCGTCCTGCAGTCCGCCGAGGTCATGAAGGCCGCGGTCGCGCTGCTGGAGCCGCACATGGAGAAATCCGAAGCGGCCGGCAAGGGCACGATCGTGCTCGGCACAGTTCGCGGCGACGTGCACGATATCGGTAAGAACCTGGTCGACATCATCCTCACCAACAACGGCTACGACGTGATCAACATTGGCATCAAACAATCGATCGCTGAATTTATTCGCGTCGCCGAAGAGAACAATGCTGACGTCATCGGTATGAGCGGCCTCCTCGTGAAATCCACGGTCGTGATGAAGGAGAACCTGCTCGAACTCGAGTCCCGCGGGCTCGCCGATAAGTGGCCGATTTTGCTCGGCGGCGCCGCCCTCACCCGCTCCTACGTGGAGGACGATCTCGACAGCGTCTTCGCCGGACAGGTGCGCTACGCCCGCGATGCCTTCGAGGGCCTCGCCCTGATGGAACCGCTCGTGGCCATCTCCCGAGGCGCCGACCCCTTGTCCGTCGGGCTGCCGCCGCTCAAGAAGCGCATCCACAAGAAGAGCCTGCTCACCCTGACCGAGCCGGAGGAGATGCCCGCCCGCTCCGAGGTCGCTGCCGACAACCCCATTCCGGTGCCGCCGTTCTGGGGTACCCGCATCGTCAAGGGCGTCGCTCTCGCCGATTTCTCGGCCTTTCTCGATGAACGCGCCACCTTCATGGGCCAGTGGGGGCTCAAACCGAGCCGCGCCGAAGACGGCGCCAGCTACCAGGAACTGGTCGACACCGTCGGCCGGCCGCGCCTGCGCTACTGGCTCGATCGCATCCTGAGCGAGGGCATGCTCGACGCTTCCGTGGCCTACGGCTACTTTCCGGTCGTCGCCGAGGGTGACGACATGGTCGTGCTGCACCACGGCGACGACCCCACCGGGCTGGTGGGCCAGGCCGGACTTCTCGCGCCCGACGGCGGTTCCGGCGGCGTGCTCGGCACCGACCGCCTGCGCTTCAATTTCCCGAGGCAGCGCCGTGACAAGCACCTGTGCCTGGCCGACTTCGTGCGCTCCAGGGACACCGGCCAAATGGATGTCGTGGCCCTCCAGCTGGTCACGGCCGGCTCGAACGTGGACTCGGTGACGGCCAAGATGTTCGCTGCGAACCAGTACCGCGACTACATGGAACTCAATGGGCTGACCATGCAGCTGACCGAGGCGCTGGCCGAGTACTGGCACTCGCGCATCCGCTCGGAATTCGGTGTGGGCGGCGAAGACCCGACCGATATCGCCGGCATGTTCAAGCTGGAGTATCGCGGCGCCCGCTTCTCGCTCGGCTACCCGGCCTGCCCCGAGATGGAGGACCGCCGCAAGGTTGTTGAGCTGCTGAAACCGGAGCGCATGGGCGTCGTCTTGTCGGAGGAGCTGCAGCTGCACCCGGAGCAGTCGACCGACGCGTTCGTGTTCCACCACCCGGAAGCGAAGTACTTCTCGGTGTAACGGGTCGTTCCTCCCGAATCACCCCGCGTGGCGCTCGAAGTACTCCGAGAGGGCGTCCCGCATGATGTCGCTTTGCGGTCGCTGCGCCGCCGTGACAAAGGTCGCGAGCTGATGGTCGAGTTCTTCCGTCAGGCGAAAGGTTCGTTTGGGCGACTGGTACCCACGAGCTTTCTGTTCACTCGCCAAACTTGGGCGCCCGCGAAAGGCCTTCTCGACGCCCTCAGCGCCGCCCAGCGCCGCCTCGAGAGCTGCCCGGCCGTGGGCCGCGGCCGCGTCGCCCTCGCGTAGGCGCGCGTCGGGCCGCGCAGCTCCCGTACGTCGCGCGGGAGCTGCGCCGGTGCGCGGGAGTTACGGCGGCGGGGTGGCCTCGAAGGCATACGTTACGCGGGACTTGCGCCAGTACGCGGGAGATAGGTTCTGGCCGGAGCTCCAGCGTAACTCGTCGCGCGGGAGCTGCGCTCGTGCGCGCGAGTTGCGCCTCCCGCGCAGCTGCGCAAGTCCCGCGAAGCGTGAAAACGGGTGCGGTCAGCGGCGGGGGTTCAGACGGGCACGACGCAGGGCCGCGAGTACGGCAGGGCCGACGAGGGCGATGCCGACGACCGTGGTGATGGCGCGCACGGTGTCCCAGGTGAGGGTCGACGTGACGAGCGAGTAGAGCGCGAACGAGGCAAGGTTCTGGCCGGGGTCGGCGGCGGCTTCATAGGAGATTCCGGTGCCGCTGCCCACGGCGAACGGCCAGAACCAGAGGTTCATCAGAAGCCCGAAGAGGTACGAGGCGACCACGCCGTAGGCGGCCAGCAGGGCGATTTCGAGGCTCGCACGCCAGCGCTGCGCGGTTGCACGCCGCGCGGGTTCGGTCGGCGGAGTCGCTTTCGGCCAGCGCTGCAGCAGCCCAGCACCCGCTCCGACCCAGCCGCAGGCAAACATTTGGAACGGAGTCCACGGCCCGAAACCACCCCAGAGCAGGGAGGACACCGCGATGGTGAGCAGTCCGAGCAGAAAACCGAACCGGGCGCCGTAGACCCGTCCGGCCAGAATCAGCAGCACGAACACCGCCTCGACCCCGCCGACACCGGCACCCGCGATGCGCACCGCGGCACCGACTGCCGAGAGCACACCGAGCAGCGCCACTGTTTTCGCCGTGTACATCTCCCGGTCGAGGGTGAGCGCGAGGGCCACGATGAGCGCCGGTATGAGCGCGAACGCCACGATCGGCACCGCCATTTGCGCGTCGGCCGGCACCGCCCCGACGAAGAACGGCCAGGCGAAAGCGGCTGCCGCGAGAGTGTTACCGCCACCGAGAATCCACGACTTCCAGCGGATGCTGCGGCGCGCGCTGACAATAACCGTCACGTGAGCACCTCGATCGGCGCGGATAGCCGGGCCGCCGCCATGCGTAGGGTTCGCGTGGCGAGACCCCGCGCAAAGTTATTGTCGTGGGTGGCGAAGATGACCGCGGCGCTGTGACCGGCGGCCGTGAGGAGCGCCGCGCTGACCAGGGCACGCGCCGCCTGGTCGAGTCCGCGGGTGGGTTCGTCGACGAGCAGTAGGGCCGGCCGGGCCGCGAGCTGAATTGCGATCACGAGGCAGAGTCGTTCGCCGGCGGAGAGGTCGCGCGGGTGACGCTCGAGCAGGTGCGCGGCATCCGTTGTGGCGTCGAAGCCGAGCAGCTGCGCGAACAGCGTTGCGGTGCCTGCGAACTTTGGGAGCTGAAGACCACGGTCGGCCCGCCGGCATTCCTCTGCCACCGTGATCGCGAACAACAGGTCGTCGAAGTTCTCGGGCACGAGCGCCACAGCCCGACGCCGCCCGCGCCGTTTGAGGGTCTGGACATCGTGCCCGGCGACAATCACGGTGTCGGCAGCCGTCGGCAGCGCGATCGCGCGCAGCAGGCTGCTCTTGCCGGCACCGTTGCTGCCGCGCAGCGCGATGAGTTCGCCAGCTCGCACCTCGAACGATACGTCGTCGACGGCCAGATCGGCGGCGTGCCGAACGCTGAGACGACGGATGCTCGCCAACGGCACTGCAGGTAGGGTCGCGATCGGCTTCAGTGCAGGAATCTCGAGGACGTCCGCGAACTGGAACTCGGCGGGGGAGAGCTGGTGCAGGCGGCTGCCTCGAATCTGCAGCCAGGAATCCGCTGTTCCGGCGAATTCGTGGGTGTTGTGTTCGGCGAGAACGACGCACACACCAGCCTCGTGGGCGAGCTGGCCGAGTACCGTGCAGACGCGCGCGCGCGCGGACTGGTCGAGGTCGGCGAGCGGCTCATCGACGAGCAGCAAGATGGGGTGGTTCACCAGGGCGGCGGCAATGGCGACGAGGCTGGCCTCTCCGGCCGAGAGCTGCTCGATCGGGCGAGATATGAGGTGCTCGATTTTCAGCCGGGCGGCGACCTCGAGCACGCGGGCGTGCACGATGGGCGGGGCCACGCCTCGCACCGCGAGGGTGAACCCGATCTCGTCGTGCACCGTTTCGGCCGCGAACCCGAGCCGCACATTCTGGGCGACGAGTCCGACGAATCCGGCGGTGTCGCGTGGGGGAGTCGAGGCGCGGTCGGCTCCGGCAATGTCGATGCGCCCGGTCTGGACTCCGTCGTAGAAATGCTGGAACAGCCCGCTGAGGCTGTGAAGCAGGCTGGTTTTGCCGGACCCGGTCGCGCCGACGATCACGGTCAGGGTGCCGGGTTCCAGGGTCACGTTGAGGTCGTCGAGGTGCCAGCCGGCTCCGAAACTCAAACCGGCACCGGTGAGCACCACGGGTGCCTCGCACACGCCGGGGACAGCGCGGGTCGCCGCGAAACCGCGCGTCTCCATCGACGCGGCCAGTGCGAGGGCCCGCTCGATGGTCTGCTCGAACACGGGCACGAGCAGCGACGCGATCGACCGTTCACCGCGCAGGGCACGGGCCACCCGAACCCGCCGCACCGACTCCAGGAGCGCTGGAAAGGTGGCCCAAGCGATCACGAGGGAGCGCGAAATAGCGCGCAGCGGCCCTCGGCCCGCACCGCGCGCGAACAGGGACTGCACGTTGATGACGGCGTTGAGCAGGCCGAAGAACACGATGACGGCCGCGACCGGCAGCGCGCTGAGCGCGGCGTTACCGAGTCCGAGCAGGGTGATCGGGCCGAACAGCGTCATGTGGCTGAACGGTCCGTCGAGCCGCAGCCGCGGAAGATCCAGAAGCACCGGGTCGAGGCCAACGTCGGCGCCGCCGAACACCACCCGGTAGACGACTCGCAGCAGCACGAAGCCGACAGCGAGCACGACTGCCGCGCGGAGCGGGGCGAGGCGCCGGCGAAACACTAGCTGCCGGGCGTGGGCGTCTCGGTGCCAGTGGTGTACACGAGGCCGAGGGACTGGCCGGGCTCGACCTCGAGCGTGCCGAGACCCTCCATGGCGTAGTCCCAGTCGGCGTCGGGGGTGGCTTTCACCCAGAGAGCCCAGTAGGCGTAGGCGGGCGGCATCGACGCGCAGGTCTCGGTGAACGACTCCTGCCCGTCGACCACGACGGTTTCGTCCGCGGCCGGGCGGTCATTGACGCGGCAGACGATGGCGTCGCCGTATTCCACACTGCCCTCGGTAGTGATGCCGGTCGTCGTGAGTGCCGCGCTGGCGGCGATAGCCGCTGTCGCGTCGACACAATCCGTGACCGTGTCGGCGTCGAGCGTGCCGAAATCGACGACGACGTTGACCCCGGCACACTCGGAGGCAGAGACATCCGCTTCGGCCGGTGCGGTGGCGGTGGCGGCAGCGGATGCGCCCGAGCCCGAGCCGGAGCCGGAATCGGTGGTGGCGCATCCGCTCAGGGCGGCGAGCAGAACGAGCGCGCCCAGCGCGGCAAAGGTTCGAGTGGGCGCGGTGACAGGCGGTGCGGTGAGGATCATTACTTCAGAATACCTAGCGTTTAGAGGATGCCGGCGACTCGGTCGAGCCCGCCGCGGAGGTCGAGCAGAAGGTCATCGAGTGCTTCGATGCCCACCGACAGGCGCAACATTCCGGCGGTGATGCCGAGGCGGGCGTTGAGGTCGGGGGCGAACGAGGCGTGGGTGGTGGTGAGCGGGTGCAGCACCATCGAGCGGGTGTCGCCGATTCCGGTCATGCGGCTGAACACGCGCAGGCCGTTGGTGAAGGCTCGGGCACCCTCGATGCCGCCCTTGACGGTGACGGCGAAGACAGACCCGGTGCGGCCGTTGTAATACTTCTGCGCGATTTCGTGCAGTGGGCTGCTCGACAGGCCGGCGTAGTCGACGACCTCCACCTCGGGCTGTTCCTCTAGCCAGTGCGCGATGGCGATGGAGTTGTCGACGTGGCGTTCCATGCGCAGCGACAGGGTTTCGATGCCCTGGTGCAGCAAAAATCCGTTGAACGGCGAGAGCGACGGCCCGACATCGTTCACGACGGCCTCGCGCACATACTGGGCGAAGGCGGCCGGACCGAACCGGTCGAGCAGGGAGGGCAGGCCGGGGCGCAGAGAGTCGGTCAGCAGCGGGTAGCGACGCGAGCTCGCCGCCCAGTCGAAGGTGCCGCCGTCGACGATCGCGCCCGACACCCCGGCGCCGTGGCCGCTGAGGAACTTGGTGGTCGAGTGCACGACGATGTCGGCGCCGTGCTCGAACGGACGAATCAGGTACGGCGTGGCCACGGTGTTGTCAACGACGAGCGGAATGCCGTGGCGGCGGGCGACGGCGGCGATGCGAGCGATGTCGACGACGTCGTTGCGCGGGTTCGGGATGGTCTCGGTGAAGATGGCCTTGGTTTCCGGGCGAATCACGGCGTCCCAGGCGGCGTCGGAATCGGTGTCCCAGACGTAGTCGACCTCGATGCCCATGCGGCGAAAGCTGCGGCCGAGCAGAATGCGGGTGCCGCCGTAGATGCTCGCGGTCGAGACGATGTGCTCGCCCGCTTCAGCGAGGGCGAACAGGGCCGAACTGATCGCGGCCTGCCCGCTCGACACGGCGACACAGGCAGTGCCGCCCTCGAGCGACGCAAGGCGCTGCTCGGCGACCGCGTTGGTGGGGTTGCCCTGCCGAGAGTAGATAGGCTCCCGCGAACCCCCGTTGAACCGGGCGGCCCCGTCGTCGAAGCTGTCGAAGACGTACCCGGCGCTCAGGGTGAGCGGCGGAATGCGGGCACCACAGTTCGCGTCGGCGTATTCGCCGACGTGCACCTGGCGGGTGTCGAAGCTGAAGCCATCCCAGTCGGTGATCGGCTCCACGACCTCGGTGGCGTCGGAGTTCAGTAGCGAAGCGGATGCTGGTGCTGGCGTGGCCATGGAACTTCCTGTTGCGTCGGTGTGGAACTGGAGCGGGGCATCCGTTGTCGGCGCCATCAGGCGGCCGTGACCGTGGGGTCGGCGGCCACCCGCGCCACGAGTGCCGCGATGCGGGCGACGGCCTCGCGCAGGGTGTCGGGCGAGCAAGCCAGGTTGAGCCGCGCGAAGCCCTGGCCGCCGAGCCCGAAGGACTCACCGCTATTGAGAGCGACGCGGGCATCGTCGAGAATGCGCTGGTACGGGTTGTCGCCGAGACCGACATGGCGAAGATCCATCCAGGCAAGATAGCTGGCGCGCGGCCGGTGATAGACCACGGCGGGCAGGTGTTCGCGGAGCAGTTCAGACAGCAGCAGATCGTTGGCGACAATTTGATCGATGGCATTGTCGAGCCAGTCGGTACAACCGAACGCGGCGATGTTCGCGTGCAGGCCGAGGATGCTGGTGCGACAGGCGACCTCTTCGGGCAGGCGGCCGAGCAGCTCGTTGGTCGCGTCATCGGCCGCGACCACGATGGCGCACTTGAGCCCGGCGATGTTCCAGCCTTTGCTCGCGCTGGTCACGGTGACCGCGCGGGCGCCGGCGGCGAGGGCGACCGGCGCGAACGGAGTGAAGGTAGCGCCGGGGTAGGTGAGCGGCGCGTGGATCTCATCGGAGATCACGAAGACGTCGTAGCGGGCCGCGAGTTGGGCGAGTTCTTCGAGGGTGCCCGGGGCCCAGACGATCCCGTGTGGGTTGTGCGGGTTGCAGAGCAGGAAGGCATCGATGCCGAACGCGAAACTGCGCTCCAGGGCGGCGAAGTCGAACAGCCAGGTGTCACCGTGCTCGATCAGCGGGGTCTCGATGACGGTAGCCAGGGCCTCTTCGACGAGTTCGTAGAACGGCGGATAGACCGGCGGCGTGATCGCCACCCGCCCACCGGGTGGTACGGCCAGGCGCAGCGCTTCGACGATGCCGACGCTCACATCGGTAGCGAGGTGCACGTGGCTCGGGTCGACGACCCAGCCCCACCGGTCACGGGCGAACGTGGCGAAGGCCGGGGCGAGCGGGCCGGGGCCGTCCAGGTAGCCGGTATCCGACGCCTGCACCCGCTCGACTAGGGTCGCGATGATCTCCGGCGCCAGGGGGTAATCCATCTCGGCAACAAACAAGGGAAGTACGTCGGCGGGAAACCGAGTCCACTTGATGCTGCTGCGCTCGCGCCGGATATGCTCCAGCGGTGCGACCTTGATGACTGACATGACCACAGCTTGTGGCCGCGAGCGCGAATAAGCGAACAGGCACGTAAACATTCGACACATGAGCGGATGTCGCCGGCTTGCCGGTCGCAGCGGTCACGGGTGTTGTTTACATGAGTTCGCGCACCCGGCGTTAGCCGCGGGCCGGCGGGATCGTCTTGCGCATCACGGTCTTGCTCTTGCCGATGTGACGCTCGAACGTGAATCCCGCTTTCTCGAACATGGCCCTTGTGCCCTTGCGGTGGTAGATGCGCGGCAGTTCAACTGGGCTGCCAAACTCGCACCACGCGATCGCCGCGTCGCCGTCGAAGACGAGAGCGGCGTGGGCGAGGCCTCCGCCACGAGTCTCTGCTTGAACATCGGCCCGTCGTACTCGCTCTTGACGGTGCACTCCGTGTCGCCGTGGAAATACGTGCAGTAGCACCCGCCCCAGACCCCGTTGTGCTTCTGCGCGAGCGCCAGCCACGCCGAAAAGGTCTCGGGAGTCAGCGGTTTGACCACGTGCGAAGTCATCACGTCCACCTCCGGGGTTGACTCGGGAATTCATCCGCAGCGCGCGAGCGCGGAACCGGGTATCAGCCCCGGTCACGGGCGTTATCACCCCCTGACGGACGCCTTCAGGCTCCCGAAATACTGCCATGGCGGGCGGCGCGACGCACCCGAGAGCGCCCGCAAGCCAGCGATCTTCGGTCATTCATAGATGCTGTTGCGGTGATCAATGTCGATCACCAAAACGATCAGGCGTGCGTCTTGGAGGTCGCATACAACGCGATAGTCTCCGACGCGATACCGCCACAGACCTGAGAGAATTCCGGTGAGGGCTTTGCCTTGATCCCGGGGATGATCGAGTGTCGCGATTGCTCGAAGTGCGGCGCTTATACGGTGAGCGGTCTGTGGATCAGCTTTCCGAAGCCACTTCGCCGCGTCGGGTGACAGGTCAACTTCCAAACTCACTCGATCTTATCCAGGATGCTGGCATCGACCGGGGCATCGCTGAGCCCCAGCTCGCGCTCGACGACGGCTAGCGGCACGGCCTGCACCCGACCCGAGCGAAGATCCGCAGCGCGGGCGATGATGCCGTGCTCCCATTCCAACTCCGCCAGGTCGCGCTCCAATACTTCGCGCACAACATCGCCCTGGCTTCGCCGGGTCGCTTTGGCGAGCGCTTCGACGCGCGCGCGCAGGTCGTCAGGAAGCCGTACTGACATGGGGCGTCCCAGTGGCGCTGAATCACTCATGTACTCGTTGTAAACGATGTTTACATGCATGTGCGATATTCGCGTACTTCGCCTGTTTAATGCGGAATCGCTGCTGGGCGGCCCATCCGGAGCACCTTGCCGCTGTTGGCTCGCTTCGAACCCTAAACGGGCAGCGAAGTCTGTGCCGATGGACGGCTATAGGACGCGAAGTGCTGAACGTTCATCTCGTTCTCGGCGGCTGAGTGCATGGAGGACCTCCCTGTCTCCATGACGCTCACGCGCGGCCGCCACGAGCACGTCGACGGCGCGGGTAATAGCAGCTAGAGGCGCCTCCGCCGTCGAACCCGCACTCAAACTGAGGTCCTCACTGTGCACAGGCAACTCAACGAAGCGAGTCGCCAGATATTCGTCCAGCAGCAGTTTCTCACCGGGGCGGTGCGCAGCCAATACGCCGACGCTCATCCCCTCAAGAACGGATGGCAGATTCTACGCTTTCGTCGTCGGCTCTTCCGCGAGTAGTTCGACGGCAGCGCGAGCGGCCAACAGAAATGACGACCGAATTTCATTCACACGCATCACTACGTCAGCAAGAGGCACGAAGACTTCCAGTAATCACTGGATAGATCCTTAGCGCAGTGCAGATGAAGGACGACCGGATTCTTCCCATCGCGGGGCGCTCTGCGGGGATCAGTCGACGACTCTGAACCGCTCAAGCACCACGAGCGTGTTGTCATCCACGACGAAATTCGGGGTCCCTCAGAAAGGCTCGCAATTGTTCGCCCTCCCAGAATCGCTCGTGCGCGAGACGCCACTCAGCTCGCCCGCGCTGTGCTTGCTTTCGCTGCGGGGCTTGCCTCCCAGCTTCTTTACGACCCCATGGACGAAGAATCGGCACGAACGCTCGTGACGTCGACGATCGGCGCGCTAACTCTGACGCCTGGAGGACCTAAAGATTCCAAGCGTCCGTAGCAGGAACCCTATGCGGGCAGTGCGGATCTCGGGTCAGTAGTGTTCTCGGGCTTGCAGGATGACGATGTGGTCGTCCGTGACGTAGTAGACGAGGCGGTTCGTGTCGTCGATGCGGCGGGACCACGCGCCGGAGAGGATGTGCCTGAGGGGCTCGGGTTTGCCGATACCAGCGAACGGATCGCGCAGCGCGTTGGTGATCAGCTGGTTGATGCGTTTGAGAGTCTTGCGGTCCTGGGTCTGCCAGTAGACGTAATCCTCCCACCCATTGGGGTCGAAGGCGATCGTCCGCGTCACGCGTCCAGGAGGTCGTGCTGCTCGAACTCGCCGCGCCGGGCCCGCTCTATCGCCGCGAGCAACCGCTCGGCGTTCGCGGGGTTCCGCAGCAGGTAGGCCGTCTCGGTCATCGCGTCGTAGTCCTCCTTCGACAGGATGACCGCGTTTCCGTGCCGGGATACGACCTCGATAGCGGTGTGGTCGTCGTTGACCTGTTGGATGAGCCCGAACAGACTCTTGCGTGCTTCGCTCGCGGTGATCGCCGACATGATCGCCTCCTGTGAGTTGTACTTGATAGCGTACCACTAAAGGTGTGGTGGAGGGCGCGCTTTGCAAGGCGTGACCGGGAAAGCGCCTCGTGCACTGCGCACGCATAGTCTTCCTGCCGACTGCATCGTGAGCGCGGCCGGCCGCGTCGCAAGCGGGACTCCCTACGGGACGGACAGTCGCACTACCTATTCTCAAGACCTTCGGCGGTGCAGCCCGGGCCGACAATCAGAAAATCTGCTTTGGTTGACCATCGGGCGTATGACCAAATCGGGCTAAGAGCAAGAGCAAGAGCAAGAGCAAGAGCAAGAGCAAGAGCACATGCGCGGTGCCTGATAACACCCCGTCCAAGAGTCCGGCGGGAAGCAGGATGAACCGTCCCTGATTTCCTGCCGCTTTCTTTCTGGTGAAAGGATTCGGATATGCCCAAGAAACACCCAACAGAGGTTCGCGAACGAGCGGTCCGTATGACTCTTGATCGTTTGAAGGATTACCCGTCAATGTGGGCCGCGTGCCGCGACCTAGCCCCAAGCTCAACATCGGCGCCGAGACGCTCCGAAAGTGGGTCATCCCAGGCACAGGCCAACGCCGGCGAACGCACCGGGCCCACGAGCGAGGAGCTCGAGGAAATCAAACGCCTCAAGCGCGAAAACCGTGACCTGCGCGAGACGAACGACATCCTCAAAGCAGCGGCGTCTTTCTTAGCGAGGGAGCTCGACCCTCGCAACCGTCCATAGTCGCTTTCATCGTCCAGATGAAGGCGAACGGCCATGGAGTCGAGTTGACGTGTGGCGTCCTGCGCGAGCAGGGCGTCACGGTCCTGGTCGAAGTCATAGCCGTAGGAGCGAATTAGGGCATCGAGCCGACCGGGGCGAGCATCCTCTCCCGGAACGTCACGGTCTGCGTACTCGCCGAGCGGTACGAGCCGATAAGCGAGGTACGCAAGATCCCAAATCCGAGGCCCAGGGGAAGCCATGTCGACATCGATAAGACCCGTGAGGTGCCCGTCTTGGAAGACCATATTGTAGGGAGCGACGTCGTTCAGGCACGCCGCCTCGATTGGCTCGTGCGCCGGAAGCTGCCACGTGGCGGCCAGTTGCGCGAGTGGCACGTCGGCGCCATGAATCCGTCGGAGCAAAGATCCAGCCTCGTGCAGGATCGTCGGCGACCACATCCAGCCTGGCAATGGGTAGTTGCCGACGGTTCCCGGGAGGTAGGACAGCATTTCCCTGCCCTAAGTGGGAGCAAACGCTGGCCGTTTTCCCGGTATCGGGGGTGTCAGATTCCATGGCGTGGAATCTTCCACATAAAAACAGGTTGGGCCCATAAAATTTGTGCGGGTGACGCATTACCCGAGACTGGCACCACTAATCAAAGGCGGACCGTGAAATATTTCGTAGCTGCAGTCCGACTATCTGTCGCGATACTGGGCACTGTGGCGATTCTGTCGACATTTTTCGACACGGCCACGCGGGCGACGATTAACCCGTTCAACTTCTTCGGGTTTTTCACCATGCAAAGCAACATTATTCTGGTTGTTGTGCTGCTGGTGGCCGCGGTCGTGTCCCTCTCCGGACGACGCCAGTCGCGGTCGTTGATGTTGGCGCGAGGATGTGCAACAACTTACATTGTCATCACTGGCGTCGTGTACAACGTGTTGTTGGCCGGACTTGAAGGTGGCGTGTCCCTCGCGTGGGCTAACTCCGTGTTACACATAGTCCTGCCCCTCTATGCCGCGCTTGATTGGGTGATCTTCAGCGACCGCAGTGCCCTGCCGCTGAACAAGATATGGGTCGCGCTTGTCTACCCAATCGTGTGGATCATCGTCGTCACTATCCGTGGGGCGACCGACGGATGGGTACCCTACCCATTCCTAGATCCGGCACAGGGCTACGGCGTCGTCGGGCTCTACGCTCTGGCCATTGCTGTCGCAACGGTCGTTTTCGCTTCGATTATCTGGCTCACCAGTCGATTGCATGTCGTGCGCAATTTAACACCTGGGGATGGGCCCGAAACCCGTTTCTCGGAATTTGGGCTGCACCCAGTCATTCAAAAATAAGAGCCCAGATAGACGGTAAAAACTAGGTTGCACTTCCTTCGCGGGTTTACGTGCCACTTCAGCGCGAGTCAATCCGAGACCACTCAGAGTCAGACAGCACGGCAATACGAGGCAGGTGCAAATTCTGCTTAAACCCTCACCAGGCCTTAGGAGGTACGCCTTAGATCGGCTCTCCCGACGTCTGGGCCGCGGTGACGCTCTCGCCGGCAGCTTCCTCTTCGCTCTGCTCATGGTGCGGCGCCGTTCCCGAGAGCCGCAGCGTCGCCAGGAAGCCGAGCACGAGGAACCCGGCAGCGGCGAAGGCCGAGCACCGGGTGCCGTCGCTGAAGGCCTCCCGCGCGGCATCCGCTACAGCCGGGCTCTGCGCCTCGAGAGCCGGGATCGCGGAGCCGGCACTGTTCACGACCGCGTCTACGATTTGCGTCTGGGTCTGGGTCGGCAGGCCCGGCACGGAGGACAACTTCGCGTCGAGCGATGCGCCGACCGCGGTGAACAGCACAGTGCCGAGAACCGCGATTCCGAGCGCGGACCCGATCTGCCGGGCGGTGCTGGAGGTGCCGGAGCCCTGGCCGCTCTGCGCCACAGGGACGTCCTTGAGCACCACGCCGGTCAGCTGCGCGGTGGCCAGGCCGACGCCGATCCCGTAGACGAACAGGAACGGCACGACCACCAGCCAGGTGGCTTCCGCGGTAATGACAATCCCGAGCCCGGTGACACCGATGATCTCCGCGACGATGCCCATGCGCACGATCGTCTCCGGCGAGGTCTTGTTTCCGAACGCGCCCGACAGCCCGCTGGCCACGAACGAGCCCAGCGCGAGGGCGAGCAGCACGAAACCGGTCTGCAGGGCGTCATAGCCGAGCACGTTCTGCAACCAGAGCGGCAGCGAGAGGATGATGCCGAATTCGCCGAGCGACACGATCATGGCGGCGATATTGCCGTTGCGGAACGAGGGGATCGCGAACAGGGAGAAGGCGAGCAGGGTGGTCTGCCCGGCCCGCTGCCGGTAGCGCCCCCAGGCGACGAAGGCGATCCCGGAAACGATGGTGAGCAGGAAGACGAACGGGATGATCGACCAGGAGTACGGCCAGGTCCAGTCGCCGAAAGTCGGGGCGTTGTTGGTGAGCCACCAGCCGTAGGTACGGCCCTCGATCAACCCGAAGACGAGCGAGGCGCTGGTGATGACCGAGAGGATGGCACCGACCACGTCGACGCGGCGGGGCTCCCCGGCATCCCGGGATTCGACCACGAAGACCAGCACGCCGATGATGATGACGATGCCGAGGGGCACGTTGATGCCGAACGCCCAGCGCCAGGAGAAGTAGGTGGTGAGCCAGCCGCCGAGCAGCGGGCCGACGGCCACCATGCCGCCGATGGTCGAGCCCCAGATCGCGAACGCGATGCCGCGGTCCCGGCCACGGAACGTGG
Organism: Cryobacterium sp. N19; assembly: GCF_002929595.1. Taxonomy (NCBI): domain Bacteria; kingdom Bacillati; phylum Actinomycetota; class Actinomycetes; order Micrococcales; family Microbacteriaceae; genus Cryobacterium; species Cryobacterium sp. N19. The sequence goes on from NZ_PJJR01000054.1 coordinate 23,977, forward strand.
CGTTGATGATCGACAGGGTGGTCGGCAGCACCATCGCGCCGCCGACACCCTGGATCAGCCGGGACAGGATCAGCAGGTCACCCGACTGGGAGAACGCGGCGAAGACGGATGCCGTGGCGAAGACGATCACGCCGAGCACCAGGATGCGGCGGCGCCCGAAGCGGTCAGCGAGCGTGCCGAACACAAGCAGGAGCGCGGCGAAGACGAGCGTGTAGCTCTCCTGCACCCACTGCACCTGGGTCGACGTGATGCCCAGGTCTTCCACGATCGAGGGAATGGCAACGTTGATGATCGTGGAGTCGACGATGATCAGGGCGACCGCGATGCTGATGAAGACGAGGCCGGCCCAGCGACGGCGGGCCGAGGGTGCGGTGGGGGCGGTGCTGGTCATGCGGGTACCAATCCTCGCGTTGACGTGGAAGAGGAGCTTCGGATGCGAATGGTGACGGTGACCGTGAGAATGACGACCACCGCGACGAGGGCCGCGATCGCGGCCGGGGTGGAAAGAAGAGTGCCAGTGAGGCGGGCGACGGCGATCCAGGCGAGTCCCCAGCAGAGGGATGCGGAGGGGGCGAGCCGGCCACGTCCGGAGAGGGCGATCAGCACGCCGACCAGACCGGCCACCGCGATCACCGCGACTGCCCAGACGTCCGGGCTGATACCGAAGCCGCCGAAGCCGGCGGCGACGAGCACGGCCGTCACGTTCGCCGCGGTAGCGATGCTGACCCAGCCCAGGTACAGGCCGATCGTGCCGTCGGCGACGATCGTCTCGACCAGGTTCTTCGGCCGCGAGGCGAGGGTGAGCAGGAACGCCCGGATAAGCACGGCCAGAAGCAGCACGATCACGGGGACGCTGAGTGCGAGCAGGTCGAACTGGATGCTGAGGATCCAAGCCGCGTTCAGGACCAGCGACGCGGCGACCGGGTAGCCGAGGGTGCGCTGCCGGGCATCCGTTGTCTGCGCAGGCAGGAACTGCCAGATAGCGTAGGCGATCAGGCCGAGGTAGATCGGCGTCCAGATGCCGAATGCCGGGCCGTCGGGGGCGATCGGGGTCGCGTCGGCGGCCAGGGCCCCGCCCGACGCGTTCTGGATCGGGGTTCCGCCGGCGGCGCCCGAACCGATGAACGATCCCACGATGGCCAGGATCGCACTGACCAGCACCACGGTCTGGCGCAGACGATCGTTGCTCAGTTTCATCTCAGTCTCCTAGTAATCAGCTAGCTGATTAGTTGACGCTAGCACTAGATTAGGGGGCATGACCACACCTGATCCGAAACCCCCGGCGGACCAGAAGCCGAGACCGGCGCCAGTGCAGGAGTCCATGGCCTGCTGGCCGACCGGACGCCTGCTTTCGACCGCCGCGCGGCTGGTCGAACACGCCTGGGTGGAGGCGCTGGACCAGCTGGGACTTACCCACGCCGGCATGGTCGCACTGCACCTGCTCGGCTCGGGGCCGCTCAGCCAGACCGAACTCGCTCATGCCGCCCGCGTGCAGACGCAGACCATGTCCCGCACCCTCGAACGACTCGAGCGCGAGGGCTACGTGGTGCGAACCCGGGACGAGCACGACGCCCGGCGACACTCCGTGGTCAGAACGGATGCCGGCACCGCCGTCTGGGAGCAGTCCCGCACGCTCGAGGCCGACCTCTTTCCCGAGCTCGAGAACGCGGACGCGATGCGTGACGCACTGCTCACGATCATCTCTGCCTCCTCAGCCCGCCGCTGGTAACCCGGCCGTACGACACCTGGCAAGCGGGGCACCCCGCGGGCGTGTCTCCTAACGGCTTCAATCAGATCGTGATGGCCCGGATGAGGACTCCGCCGCGGTGGATGACGGCGCGCTTGTCCTACCGGGTCGCGATGCCGCACATCGCTGCTCACTGCCTGGGCTGATCTTGCCCAATACCCATGCATTTGCCGGCCAGCCGCGCGACTGTCGCACTCGTCTGGTGCCTGGTGGTCGCGTACACGGTGGTTATGGTGGTCTACCAGCGCAAGATTGCCGAAGCGTCGGTTTTTCGCGTTCATTGCGAACCCCTTAGCCGCAATACCGTTCAGTTAAGCACCTGAATGGTGATTTCTGGCTCGTGAATGGGTTGTGGCCAGTGGGCGTGGTGGAAGCGTTTGGCGGGCCATTTCGAGACCTTGCGTTTGATGACGCGAGTGTTTGATCGTCGTCGGCGGGCGGGGTTCAGCCTCCGGACAAGGGCGCGAACCGCATGACGCCAGACCGCTGTGGCGTGGTCAGGTTGCGGAGGGGGAAAAAACGCCCTGTGCCACGGAGCGGCGGGCGATTCGGAGTGCGGCAACGAACGACACCCGGTCGGGGTCGCGGTGAGCGTGGCGCCCGTGACAAGAAGATGACGGCTGCCTCGTGCACGCAAATGCGCGGGAGCCGAAAGCAACCCGCACGAGGTCCCGTCCCCCGAGCTGACTTTCCTTTTGCGCAAGTGTGAAGCGTGGCCGTCCCGGCCTTGCCGAGCGGCTCGATATACACAGCAAGGCCCACACTGACCGCGACTAAACTAAATACTTCGGTTTAAGGGGTGTTCGTGATCGACCAGGAGCTTGTTCGGGAACAGAACTTTGTCCAGGGCCTGTATGCGCGGCTGGACGCGCTGGCGAAAGAGGCCGAAGGTCAGCTGAAAGCGGTGCGCCGCCTCGATGTCGGTGGCAACCACCAATCGCGCAGCGAACGCGACACCTTTGCCCGCCTCTACGAGGACCGCATCGTGCAACTGCGCGAGGTCGACGACCGGCTCGCCTTCGGCCGACTCGAAACCATGCCCGACGACTCCGGCGAGTCGGTCTACCGCTACATCGGCCGGGTCGGCCTGCGCGATGAAGACCACAAACCTTTGTTGCTGGACTGGCGGGTGCCGCAGGCGAGCGCGTTCTACCAAGCCACCGCCGCCACACCGCTCGGCACCCGGGCTCGCCGCCACCTGCTGTCCAAGGGGCGCAGCATCATCCGCATCGAAGATGAGATCCTCGATGCCGCCCTGCTCGCTGATCCTTCGGCGAGCGCGCACCAGGGCGAAGGCGCCCTGCTCGCCGCCCTCACCGCGCAGCGCACCGGGCACATGTCCGACATCGTCTCGACCATTCAGGCGGAGCAGGACCGCATCATCCGCTCTGAGCTGGCCGGTGTTCTGGTCGTGCAGGGTGGCCCGGGCACCGGCAAGACCGCCGTGGCACTGCACCGCGCCGCCTACCTGCTTTACACGCACCGGGATCGCCTGCGGGACAGCGGTGTGCTCATCATCGGCCCGACACCGTCGTTCCTGCAGTACATCGAGGCCGTGCTGCCCTCGCTCGGCGAGACCGGCGTCGTGCTCAACACCGTCGGCCAGCTTTTCCCCGGCATCGAAGCGACCAAAACGGATGCCCCCGCCGTCGCGGCCCTCAAAGGCCAGACCTTCATGGCCGACCTCATCGCGCGGGCTGTGCATTCCCGGCAACGCACCCCTGCCGCACCGCAGGTGCTGGTCGTGAACGGTGATCGCATCGTGCTGCAGCCCGAACTCGTGGCCCACGCGATCGCGCGTGCCCGCGGCACCAATAAGACTCACAACGAGGCCCGCGTGACGTTCGTGAAGACCGCCATTAACGCGCTCTCTCGGGTCTGGCTCGAGCAGCTGCAGAAGCAGGGCCGGTCGATGGACGACACCGACCTGCCGATGCTGCGCGATGACCTGCGCCTGGCCGACGATGTGCGGGTCGCACTGAACACCGCCTGGCTGCCGCTGACCCCGGAGAAACTGCTGCAGGATCTCTATGCGCGGCCGCAATGGCTGGAGGAACTCACCCCCCGCTGGCGTTTCGCCCAGCGCAAGCTGCTGGCACGCCCGCGCGACGCCGAGTTCACGATCGCCGACATTCCGCTGCTCGACGAAGCCGCCGAACTGCTCGGTGAGTACAACGCGGTGGACCAGGCCAAGAAGCGCGCGCTCAAGGAACAACGGGGGCGCGATGTGGAGAACGCCGAGACGGCCATCGAGAACATGCAGGTGAAGGGCTTGGTCAACGCAAAAGACCTCGCCGCCCGAGCCGGTGAACTCGATGAGCGCTCGACGACGAGTGAGCGCGCCGCCCGGGATCGCAGCTGGACCTACGGCCACGTCGTCATCGACGAGGCTCAGGAATTGTCGCCGATGCAGTGGCGCCTGGTGCTGCGGCGTGGTCCGCGCCGGTCGTTCACGATCGTGGGTGACATTGCGCAGGCGGCCAGCGCCGCGGCATCCGCTACCTGGAAAGAAGCGTTGCAGCCGGTGCTCGACGGCTCGCCCGAAGCGGACCGTTGGCGACTCGAAGAGCTCACCGTGAACTACCGCACCCCCAGCCAGATCGCCACGGCGGCCGAAACGGTGGCGCTCTCACACGGTCTGTCGATCACGCCGTCGCGCACGGTGCGGTCGAGTGAGTGGCCGGTCGAAACGGTAGCGGATGCCGCGGTGGCGGTCCGCAGCGACCGCGCGCTCGGCGCAGGTGGCACCCTCGCCGTGATCGTCGTCGACGCCGGGCTCGATGAGCTCGAAGCCACCCTGCGCGCCGAATTCGGCGATCTGCTCGGCGTCGGAGCACTCGGCCTGAGCCGGGAGATTGCGCTGCTCACGCCGCGAGACGCGAAGGGGCTGGAGTTCGACGCGGTGATCGTCGTCGACCCGGCGGCCATTCTCGCGGCCTCCGAGCGTGGCGCTGGCGCACTCTACGTAGCGATGACCCGGGCCACGCAGCGGCTGTACCTCGTGGGGGACGCGCCGCTGGGCGATACACAGACTTCCTCCGTGGCTTAATTAGGAAATCCGTGGGGCGTAGCGCTTCTTGCCCGCGGAGCAGTGCGGGACCGGGCCACCGGCCGCACGGATTTCCTGAATTAGCCACGGGTAACGCGGGAGCCGTGGGCCGCCTACCCAGTCGGCTACCGTGGAAGCATGACATTGGAGTCTCAGCCCACACCCTTTTCCAGCCTCGACGACTACATCGCGCTGCCCCGCGTGGAGGGTCTCGCGCTCTCGCCCGACGGGCAACGCGTCGTGCTCACCGTCGCCACCCTCACCCGCGATCAGACGAGCTATGAGCGCGCACTCTGGTCGGTGGCCGCCGACGGCAGTGGTGTTCCCACCCGTCTGACCCGGTCGGCGAAGGGCGAATCGCAGGCGGCGTTCACGGCCGCCGGTGATGTGCTGTTCGTCTCCGGCCGGCCCGACGCGGCCGTTGCAGAGAAGGACACCGAGGCCGCCCAGCTCTGGCTGCTGCCCGCCGCCGGCGGCGAGGCCCGCGCGATCACCCGGCTCACCGGGGGAGTGTCCGGCATCGCAGCGGTGGCGACTGCCGCGCGGTCCCTCGTGATCGCGGCCGACCTGCTACCGAGCGCCGCCGACCTCGAAGCTGAGGGCGCCGCCCGCAAGGAACGCACCGAGAAAAAGGTCGCGGCCATTCTGCACGAGAGCTATCCGGTGCGCTTCTGGGACCACGACCTCGGCCCCGCAGAACCCCACCTGCTCGCGGTCAGCCTCGCCGACCTGCACGACACGATCGCGGCCCCCACAATCAACAGCGAAGCGGATGCCCCTGCCCCGTACCCCGCCGACCTCCCACGTCCCCGAGACCTCACGCCCACCCCCGGCCGCACCATGGATACCGCCGGCCAGGCCCTGACCCCCGACGGATCCACGCTCATCGTGGCGCTGCGGGTGGCCGAGCAGCGCTCCGGCCGGTACGTTCTGGTGTCCATCGACGTCGCGACCGGCACCCAGACCACCCTGTTCGACGAGCCGAAGGTCGACTTCGAATCGCCAACCGTGAGCATCGACGGCCGTCAGGTCGCCTTCGTACGTTCCGCCGTCAGTACGCCGGACGGCCCGGCCGACCAGGAGATCTGGGTCGCCGACCTCGACGGCGGCCACCCGCGCCGCCTCGCCGCCGAGTGGGACCGTTGGCCGTCGAGCTTGGTCTTCGACTCGCCGGCAGAATCGCCGGCCGACTCGAGCCAGGCCCTCATCGTCACCGCCGACCACGACGGCCGCGGACCGATCTTTCGGGTGCCGCTCGATGGCGGCACGCCCGAACAGCTCACGACCGACGACTTCAGCTATACCAATGTCTCTGTCGACGCCCAGACCGGCGCCATAGTCGCGTTGCGTTCCTCGTGGATCACGCCGGCGCATCCGGTGCGGATCAGCCGGTCCGGTGTCATCACCACGCTCGCTACCCCGGCCGCGCTGCCTGTGGTTCCGGGCACGATCACGGAGGTGGAGACCGTGGCGGGGGACGGAGTGCGAGTGCGCGCGTGGCTGCTGCTGCCTGCGGGAGCCTCGATGCAGCATCCGGCACCGCTGTTGCTCTGGATTCACGGCGGCCCGCTGAACAGCTGGAACGCGTGGAGCTGGCGGTGGAGCCCGCTGCTCGCCGTGGCTCGCGGCTACGCGGTGCTGCTGCCCGACCCGGCGCTCTCGACCGGCTATGGCCTGGATTTCATCGCGCGTGGCTGGAACTCCTGGGGTGCCAAGCCGTACACCGACCTGCTCGCGATTACGGATGCCGCCGAAGCGCTCCCCGAGATCGATGAGTCTCTGACCGCGGCGATGGGCGGATCATTCGGCGGCTACATGGCCAACTGGGTGGCCGGCCACACCGAGCGGTTCCGCGCCATCGTGAGCCACGCGAGCCTGTGGTCGCTCGACCAGTTCAACGGTACGACTGATAACTCCGAGTACTGGCAGAGCATCTTCTCGGCACAGGGCATGATCGACAACTCGCCGCACCAGGCGGTGCGCGACATTGTCACGCCGATGCTCGTCATTCACGGCGACCACGACTACCGGGTGCCGATCGGCGAGAGCCTGCGGCTGTGGTCGGAACTGGCCGAGCACCACGCCACTGCCGACGGCAGTACCCAGCACAAGTTCCTCTTCTTTCCCGATGAGAACCACTGGGTGTTGAAGCCGCAGCACGCGGTGATCTGGTACGAGACCGTGTTCGCGTTTCTCGACCAGCACGTGCACGGCGCCAACTGGAAGCGGCCGCGCCTGCTCGGCTGAGCGTACGACCCGGCCGGGAGTTTCGGTTAAAGTGGAGAGCTGGAGAGGAACCGGCTATTGAGTGATATTGCGAGCGAATTGGCGCGGGTGCGCGAAGCCTTCGACAAACCCACCCTGCGCCTGCTCGACCGCAAGTGGGCGCCATTCGTGCTCGCCGTGTTCAAGAGCTCGTTCAGCCGGGACCGACGCAGCGTGCCGTGCGAACTGCTGCACACCCAGGTGGATGCCTACCTCGCCGACCTCCGCAGCATCGGCATCGGCGCCCCAGAGAAAACCGGCCGGGCCCTGTGCGTGCAGTGGATGAACGACCTCTGGCTGTACCGCGAAGTGCGCGACACTGCTGACGGCAACCAGGAGCACTACTCGCTCACCAGCCACGCCCTCGAAGCCCTGCTGCTCGTTGACGGTCTCGCCCGGGATCGGGCGCTGATCAGCGAATCCCGACTCAGCACTATCGTCGACACGGTGCGCCACCGGGCCACGGAGGCCAACCCCGATCGTGAAGAGCGGGTGCGCCGCCTCGACCAGCAGATCGACGAGCTGACCAGCGAGCGCGATCGCCTGGCCGGAGGCGGCGACATTGCAGCCGCCTCGAACGAGCAGATGCACGAGGGCTACGCCGACCTCATCGACCTCATTCAGCAGCTGCCGAGCGACTTCAAACGGGTCGAAGAATCCGTCGCGGCCATGCACCGGCAGATCGTCAGCGACTTTCGCGGCGAGGAACGCCCGATCAGCGAGGTCCTCGACGGCTACCTCGCCAAAACGGATGCCCTCATGTCGTCAACCGCGGAGGGTCGGGCCTTCGAGGGCGCCTTTACCCTGCTGCGCAACGACACTCTCATGCAGGGGCTGAAAGCCGACCTCGAAACGATTCTGCTGCATCCGTTCGCCCTCGAACTGAGTTCTGCCGAACGTCGTAGCTTCATGAGCACGGTGACGCTGCTGCGCAAGGGCATCGACGACGTGCTCACCCAGCGCAAGGGACTCACCACCACCCTGCGCGAGCACATCGTCAACCACGACGTCGTGAAAGACCGCGAGCTCGAACGAGTGCTGCGGGACATCAACCGTGAACTCGCGACCTGGATGCAGACCGCAGGTCCCCGCTCTACCGTCACCGCCGAGCTCATGCCCGGCAGCCTCGACGTCGAACATCTGCGGGAGCGGTTCTACGATCCGGTCGCCCATCGGGCCCCGCCGGCGCTGATCGACGTGTCCGCCGCGGCGCCCGCAGCCCCGAGCCTCGGTGACCTGCGCCAGCAGGGCGGTCCGCTGCTCGAAGAACTGCGTGACGCTCTCGTGGCGGCTTTCGGCGCGGGTTCCGGTGCGGGGGAGGCGGCATCCGTTGGTGGCTTGTTCAACGGATTCGACGTGAGTCTGCGCCGGCCGGTGGAGATTCTCGGCCTGCTGCAGCTCGCCGCCCAGCTCAGCCAGACAACCGATTCGACCGGCCTGGAAAGCTTCGAAACGGTGCGACCGGATGGCTCGGTGCGGCTCTTCGACGTGCCCCGCCGTATTCTGACCGACGACGACACGGCGGCCCTGGCCGCTCAGAATTTGGGATACCAGCATGAATGACGAATTGTCGGACGACCTGGCGCGCGACCTGGAAAACACCGGGATCGACAGCGACCCGCGGAGCCTGTCGCTGTTCGAGGGCGATGAGGGCGGACTCAGCGTGGAGCAGCGCCGCACCCTTGTGTTGCTGCTGAAGCACCGCTACATCTCGGCGGCCCTGCAGCCGGTCGAATGGCAGACGCTGCTCGCCTCGCAGAGCCTGCTCAAGTCGCGCCTCAACGACGTTTTCCTAGACCTGCACGTCGACCTGCACTACGAGGTCGCGTTCAAGCGGCAGGCGGTTGCCGAGGGCGGCGAACGGTTTCCCACGCTGCTGCACGACGTCGCGTACACCCGCGAAGAGACCATTCTGCTCGTGCTGCTGCGCCAGCGGTTTCGCAGCGAACGGGCAGGCGGCCAGGAGATCGTGCTCGTCGACCGGGAGAACCTGGTCGAGAACGTCGCGCACTTTCGCCCGGACTACGCCACCGACCTCTCCGGCGACGCCCGCAAGGCGTCGGCCGCGGTCGACAGTCTCGCCAAGGCGCGGGTGCTGCTGAAGACCAGCGACCCTGACCGGTTTCGCGTTTCGGCGGTGATCGAGGTGCTTTTGTCGGTGGAACGTCTCGGCGAACTGCTCGACTGGTTGCGCGAAGAGAACGGCGACGCCACCAACGACGACCCATCGCTCACCGCCTCGCACCAGGAGCTGCTCGTATGAACGATTCCCCGCTGTTCTACATTGACGGTGCCACCGAGGGCACCACCCAGTGGCGGGCCGAATCGATGCAACTGGTGAACTGGGGCGGTTTTCACGGCCATCACGAGATAGATTTCGCGGTGCAGTCCACGCTCGTCTCCGGTGCGTCGGGAACCGGAAAGAGCAGCCTGCTCGACGCCTATCTGGCACTGATGATGCCCTCGGACACCCCGTTCAACGGTGCCTCGAACGACGCCGGTTCCGGCCGCGCGCGCAGCGTTGACCAGCGCAACCTGATGACCTACCTGCGCGGCAAGACCGACGCCAACCGGGAAGTCACCACCGGGGAGCTCACCGACCAGGTGCTGCGCGGCGCACACGAGGCCACCTGGGGCGCCATCGCACTGACCCTGATCGACGACAACCAGCGCCGATTCACCGTGCTGCGGGCCTACTTCGTGCCGCGCGGCGCCCACAAATTCGCCGACGTCACCATGAAAATGGCCACCACAGACGGATCCCTCGACCTGCGCGACCTCGCCTCCTGCGCCGAAAGTCGGTTCGACAAGCGCGTGCTCAAGGCCCGCTTCGAGGGCTTCGACGTGTTCGACACCTATGCGGCGTTCGCCCAGACCCTGTACACCCGGCTCGGAATCGGCGCGAACGGCGAGGGTGGCAAAGCACTGCGCCTGCTCGCCCGCATCCAGGCCGGCCAGCAGGTGAAAACGGTCGACGGACTCTACAAGTCGATGGTGCTCGAAGAGCCGGCGACCTTTGCCGCCGCCGACAAAGCGGTCGACCACTTCGAAGACCTCGAACGCTCCTACGGCGCCATGGTCACCGAGGCCCAGAAAGCCCAGGTGCTCGAACGCCTGCCCGACCTGCACCAGGCCTACGAAACGGCCACCGCTAAGGCCGACCTGGTCGACACCTTTGGCGTGCACCGCGCCGGGGACACCCCGTTCGTGCTCTGGCAGCTGCTCACCGAGCAGACCCTGCTCGAGGCCGCCGCCGATACCAACCGGGCCGCCCGCCGTGACAACCAGTCCGCCCAGATTCAGGCCCGCGACGCGGAGACCGCGCTCAAGACCCGCTTAGCCGAGCTGCAACAGCAGCAGCGCGACAACGGCGGCGACGTGCTCGAACGCCTGCAGACCGAACTCGTGCACCTCGGCAACCAGCACGACGACGTGGCTCGTGAGCGCGCCGGCTTCGACGACCGGGTCAAGGTTTTGGCCGTGCCGATCGATTCCGCCGCCGGCTTCGCGGCCGCCCAGCAGGGCGCTGACCGGTTTGCCGCTGGTTTCGCCGACGCCGAGGCCGCCCTGGAGGCGACCCGCTCGGCACTACAACGCGAGTCGTACCCGGTGGAGGAGGGCATCCGCTCACTCAAGCAGGAGCGGGCGTTTTTGACCGGGCGCGAAAGCCTCGTGCCCCAGTCGCTAGACAAGGCTCGGCTGCTGATCGCCGAGGCTGCCGGCATTGGCGCCGAGGAGTTGCCGTTCGTGGCCGAACTCATCGACCTCGCCGCCGGTGAAGAAGCGTGGCGGCAGGCCGCCGAGGTGATCCTATCGTCGGTCGTGCGCGTGCTGCTCGTTGACGAGACGCGGCTGGCGCACCTGAGCGCGGCGATCGACCCGTTGCAGCTGCCGCTGCGCATCCACTTTGAGGGGGTGGCGCTGAAGCCGCACGAGGCCGTGGCCGGCGACGCCCGGTACATGTCGGGCAAGCTCGACGTGAAGGATTGCCCGTTCAGCAGCTGGGTTCAGACGCGCCTTCGCTCGTCGAACCTCGACGCTCTGTGCGTGGCCGACCCGTCCGAGCTGGGTGGCGGGGGTGCACGGGTGACCCCGAGCGGGCAGACCCGCAACGGTTCCCGCGGAGCCCATGGCGCGAACAGCGGCCAGAAATCGATCATCGGTTTTTCCAGCCGGGCTCGGCTGGACGACATTGCGGTGGAGCTGGCCGCGCAGGGGCTGGCGGCCGACGCTGTCGCGGGGCGGGCATCCGCTGTGTCGGGGCAACTGGGTGAGCTGCGGGAACAGCAGGCCGCTCACCAGCACATTCTCGACACGGACTGGTCGTCGATCGACGTCGCTGCGGCCACCGCGCGCATTGCCGATAAGAAGTCCGAATACGAGCGGATGCGCTCCGGCAGCGATATCCTGCGCGCCCTGAGCGACGAAGAGGGCCGGCTCACCCTCGAACTCGACGCTGCCCAGAAACTCAAGCACACCACCGACGGGGTCGGTTCGGTGCTGGGCGAGGAGCAGGGCAGCATCGTCGACGCGCAGGACACGGTGAACGACCGACTCGAGCAGATCGAACGGGGCGAGGCCCTGACCCTGTCAGAGGAGCACGCCGCACACCTGAACGAACAGTTCGCGCTGGTTACCGACCGGAACGACCTCGCCGGTTTCCCTGGCGGCCTGAAGCGCCTGCGCGAGCGGTTGATCGACCAGTCGGCGCAGGATCGTGACCGCGCAGCCCGTGACCGGGCCACCATGATCGGCATCTTCTCGACCTACCAGGCCCGCTGGCCCGACCCGAATATCGGTGTCGCGCTCGAATCGGTCACGAGCTACACCGACATCCTCGACGCCATCCGCACCCTCGGCCTCTCCGAGCGTCGTCAGGAATGGAAGCGGCGGCTGTCGGCGTGGAGCGGCCAGGACCTCGTGCCGCTCACCGGCGCCTTCAACACCGCGATCGAAGAAATCGAAGACCGGCTGCGGCCGATCAACGAGATTCTCGCGACCCTGCCGTTCGGTGCGACCCGCGACCGGTTGCAGATCGCGCTGCGGCGGCTGCACCGGGACGATGCGACGGCCTTTCGCAAGGAGCTCAAGGTGCTTTCCTCGGGTGCGACCGAGCAATTCACCGATGACGAGACCGAAGACCGATTCACCCGGCTGCAGCAGTTCATGAGCCTGATCCGCCCTGGTACCGCTGAGACGCCTTCGCAGCGGGACCTGCTGCTCGACGTTCGGCAGCACGTGGAGATCACCGCCGTGCGCGTCACACCGGAGGGAGCCCGGGTCAGTACCTACTCGTCGCTCGGCGGCAAGAGCGGCGGCGAGTCGCAGGAACTCGTGGCCTTCGTCGTCGGCGCCGCCCTGCGCTTTCAGCTCGGCGACGAGAGCCGTACCCGGCCGCGCTTCGCCCCGGTGTTCCTCGACGAGGGATTTGTCAAATCCGACGCCGAATTCGCAGGCCGGGCCGTGGCCGCGTGGAAGGGCCTCGGCTTTCAGCTCATCATCGGAGCCCCGCTCGACAAGGTCACCGCCCTGGAACCGCACATGCAGCTGGTGCTGTCGATCACCAAGAACACGGCCACCGGCTATTCCTACATCACGCCGCTGGCGTCGCCGCAAGCCGCGGCCTAGCTGGAATAGCGGGAATAGACGGTGGCGTGTTTCGCCCTCGGCCGGACCGCCGCATCCACTTAGCGCAGGCTGTCCTTCGTGGCGGTGGCAGAAGGCCGTCCCTAGCATCGACGTAGAGACGCACGTTCAATCGGAAGAACCTGCGCCGAGACGATTCACCTGTGGGGATAATCATGTTTGACACCTTTTTCGGACTGCCCATGCATCCGCTCATCGTGCACGCGACCGAGGTCGTGGTTCCGATCGCAGCGCTGGTCCTGCTTCTGGCAGCAATCTGGCCGCGTTTTCGCCGCTGGGCCAAGCTGCTGCCGCTCGGGCTGACCCTGGCCGCGCTCGTACTCGTGCCGTTGTCGACTGAATCGGGGGAAGCCCTGGAGGAGCGGGTTTCCGAGAGCGCCCTCATCGATACTCACGCAGACCTGGCCGAGGGCTTGCTGCCCTGGGTGATCGGAATGGTCCTCATCGCCGCCGTGCTGTTCTGGTGGAACCTCAAGAAGGCACCCACGACCCGCGCGCCGAAGTGGGTCGCCATCGCCATCGCCGTTGCTGCGCTTGGGGCTTCGTCGGGCACAGTGGTGCAGGCCATTTTGATCGGTCACAGCGGGGCGACTGCCGTGTGGTCCGAAGACATGGGCACTCCGGCCCAATAGCGCAGTTCCGGCTCCAGTTACCTTGGCGACCTCTGGTGAGCCTTCCGGCCGTCAGGGTGCACCGGCCGAGGCGTAACATGTTTGCGTGTCGGTCATGCGTTCTTCTGACTGGAGCACACCCATCGACCGGCGCTTAGGACTGGAGGCAATCGTGACCAGCACGCGGCGGCTCCGTCGGAATCCCAGCTTTCGTAACCCCACCTTTTTCTCTACCTGGCTGATCTGGCTGGTCGGGTTCCTGGCTTTTCCGATCGCGGGTCTGGCGGGCACGGCGGTGGGCGGTCGGGTCAGTAATCCCGTCGCGGCCCTGATCGGCGGCGCGGTCTGTGGGGTTGTCATCGGAGTCGGTCAGGTGTTGGTCAGTCGGCGTCGCCTCGATCCGTTGATCTGGATTCCCTTGACTGGGATCGGCATGGGCGTCGGGCTGCTGCTCGGCTCGACCGTCGTCAACTATCGCACAACGTTGGCCGAGCTGGCCCTGATGGGAGCGATCACCGGGATCGTGCTCGGCGCGGCGCAGGCCGTGGGGTTGCCGCCACGCACGCGTCGACGCTGGCTGTGGGCCCTCGGTATGGCCGCGCTGTGGGCGCTTGGCTGGACCGTGACGACGCTGGTCGGCGGCAACGTCGAGGCGCAGTTCACGAATTTCGGCGCCATTGGAGCGGTCACCGTCACGGCATTGTCCGGGCTCCTCCTGCACCTGCTGCTGCCGTTTCACCCCGCCTCGGGTGTGTGGTTGCGTTCACACCCCATCACTAGCTCGACCTAGGTGGCGCACCCGAGTCACGGTGCCGGCTGTCGCGCCAGGCACCGGTGGCCCACAGTGCCCACAGGACGAGCAGGGGTTGAAAGGCGAGGCGGATGCCCCGCGACAGATCCGAATTCAGCCCGAACGAGTCCGTGGCCGTGACGAATTGCGAGATGTTGCCGGGAAAGATGGCCACAAAGAACGCGGCCACGGTCCAGCCGACAGCCACGCGCCAACGGTGCAGCGCGAGTAGTGCGAGTCCCAAGGCGATCTCGACGATTCCGGAGAGTACAACGACGAGGTCGGGGCCGAGGGGAACCCAGGAGGGAACCTGCGCCTGAAAAGCGTCACGATTGAAGGTGAGATGGCTGACTCCGGCCAGCAGGAGTAGGGTGCCGAGGGCCAGCTGGCCCAACAGTCGTGGCCACGAACGACGCGAGCGCGGGCCTGCTTCAAGAAGCTGAGAAGGGGTCATTGCATTGAGTGTAATTGTTCGACCGTCAACCGGCCCACGGCGACGCAGGTAAAGTTGGTCAGTCACGTCATGCGGGAACCAACCCGCGCGTCCACGAGTTGCGCTTCGATCGGGTCCACCGTGCCCGAGGCATCTGGCAATCGTGGAGACAGCATGTGCACCGATATCACCCTCAGCAGTTAGCCGGTGGCTACCGACCTATCAGGCGAGCGAAGAAGCCGCCGGTGGACTTCACCTTCACGTGTCCCTCGCAGCGCTGGTTGCGGGGCACGCCCTTCATAACCTGGTCGACGTGCTGGCCGCAGCCGGCCCAGGTGGTCTTCTGACAGGTCTTGCAGGTGACTGCTCTGCACATGGTGGGTGCCTTTCGTTGGGGAAGTATCTCTACACTATACCCTTGGGGGTATACAGAGAATTCACACCTGACGAACGAATGCTCCCGCCCCGGTCGGTGTATCGTTCGAGCATCGACCACGTGGCCGGCTGAACAGATCGAGAGCGGCGCAGCATGAGTAGTGAACCTCCTATCAACGACGTCACCGACGACGACATCGAGGTCACACACTCCAAATCCTGGGCCGCTGGCGTACCCGGCGTGCTGCACTCGATGGAGCCGGCGATCACCCAGATGGGCGCTGTGCGGGGCATGCGGGCGCTGCTGTCGATGAACCAGAAAGACGGGTTCGACTGCATGAGTTGTGCTTGGCCAGACCCTGACCATCGTAAGGCCTTCGAATTCTGCGAGAACGGCGCCAAAGCGGTCACCTGGGAGGCGACGCCGATCACCATCCCGACCAGCTTCTGGGCAGAGCACTCGCTCGCCGACCTGCGTGAGAAGAGCGAATACTGGCTCGGAATGCAGGGCCGGCTGGTCGAACCGGTCTACAAACCGGCCGGCAGCGACCACTACCGCCCGGTCAGCTGGCCCGAAGCCTTTCGGGTGATCTCCGCCAAGCTCAATGCCCTGGACTCACCCGACCAGGCCGCGTTCTATACCAGCGGCCGCGCCTCCAACGAGGCCGCGTTCGCCTACCAACTGTTCGCTCGCGCGTACGGCACCAACAATCTGCCCGACTGTTCCAACATGTGTCACGAGTCCACCGGCTGGGCCATGGGTCAGACCGTCGGTATCGGCAAGAGCACGATCAGCTATGACGACTTCGCCAAGTCCGACCTGATCATCATCATGGGGCAGAACCCCGGCACCAACCACCCGCGCATGCTCACCGCGCTCGAAGAGGCGAAGGACGCTGGCGCCCAGATCGTCGCGGTCAACCCGCTGCCCGAGGCGGGCCTTCGCCGCTACAAGAACCCACAACGAGTGCGCGGGGTCATCGGCCACGGCACCGACATCGCCGACCAGTTTCTGCAGATCCGCATCGGCGGTGACATGGCGCTGCTGCAGGCCGTCTCCAAACGGGTGCTCGACGCCGAAGATGCCAGCCCCGGAACCGTGCTCGACCAGGCCTTCCTCGATGAACACTGTCACGGACTGGCCGAATTGCGCGAGCATCTCGCCCAGCTGGACGAGCGGATGGTGCTGGCCTCGACGGGCCTGCGCGCGGCCCAAATCGATGAACTGGCGAAGCGGTATATCAGCGCCGATCGGGTGATCATCACCTGGGCGATGGGGCTCACCCAGCAGAAAAAGGGCGTCGTGACCATCAAGGAGATCATCAACCTGCTGCTGTTGCGTGGCAACATCGGCAAGCCCGGTGCCGGCGCCTCGCCGATTCGCGGCCACAGCAACGTGCAGGGCGACCGCACCATGGGCATCTGGGAGCAGATGCCGCCGGCCTTCCTCGACGCACTGGAAAAAGAGTTCGGCTTCAATCCGCCGCGCAAGCACGGTGTGGACTCCGTCGACGGGGTTCGCGCCATGCGGGACGGAAAGATGAAGGTGTGGATGGGCCTTGGCGGCAATTTCGTCGCAGCCATGAGCGACACCGGCATTGCCGAGGCTGCCATGGCGCGCACGGAGATGAGCGTGCAGATTTCCACCAAGCTCAACCGGTCGCACGCCGTGACCGGCGAGGAGGCTCTGATTTTGCCGACCATGGGCCGCACCGAGATTGACGAGCAGGCCACTGGGGAGCAGTTCGTCTCGGTCGAAGATTCGGTCTGCGCGGTGCATCCGTCCTGGGGCAAGCTCAAGCCGGTCTCGACGAACCTGCTCTCCGAGGTCGCGATCATCTCGCGCCTGGCCCGGGCGGTACTCAGCGACAAGGTGGCGGTGGACTGGGCCGGTTTCGAGGCCGACTACGACCTGATTCGCGAGCATATCTCGCACGTCGTGGGCGGCTGCGAAAACTACAACGAGCGCATCCGTCAGGAGGGCGGTTTCGTGCTGCCGAACGGCCCGCGCGACTCCCGCACCTTCAACACTCCCACCGGCAAGGCCATGCTGACCACGAACACGCTGGAGCACCTCGAGGTGCCGCCCGGGCGTCTCGTGCTGCAGACGCTGCGCAGCCACGACCAGTTCAACACCACCATCTACGGCCTGGACGATCGCTACCGTGGCATCAAGAAGGGTCGGCACGTGGTCTTCATCAACAAGAAAGACCTGATCAATCTCGGCTTCAGTGACGGCGACCTGGTCGACGTGCACAGCGAGTTCAGCGACAACGTCGACCGGGTGCTGCGCGGCTACCGGCTGGTCGCCTACCCGACGCCGCGCGGCTGCGCTGCCGCGTACTATCCGGAGGCGAACGTGCTGGTGCCGCTCGACAGCGTTGCCGACGGCAGTAACACGCCGGTGTCGAAGGCCGTCATCATTCGATTGGAGCCTGCTGCCCAGTCGTGAAAGCTAGTGTGCCCATGGTTACTGAGCAGTATTGACCCAGCCGGCCTCGTCGGGGTTCTCCTCCGCGGGCTGCCGGCAGACGTCGAGCACGATCTCCGCTGCCCGGGCGATCGCTAACTGCGAGGCTATCGTCGAGTTGGCTGCGGCGAGGCCTGCGGCGTAGCCGACGACGAAGGTGGTGATCGGGGCGGCCATGGGGCTGACAGCGTGAGCAGCCTCATCGGCGACGTTGAGAATGAGGTGGTTGTCCAGTTCCAGGTCCAGAATCTGCAGGGCCTGGCTGAGCCGGCGGGTCCACTGCTGGAGGATCTTTTCGTCTACGGCGTTATGCGTCACAGCAGCTCCTTGAGTTGTCGGGTCTCACGTGTCGGATGCATCGGATGCTTAGCTGATCTGAGGGTACCCTCGCCGGAGAATTCTGTGCAACGAAATAGTGCCGACCGCGCGTTACCAACCCATCGTGCCCGCGGCCCCCTTGAACGGTCCGGCGATTTTTGCCGTGATCCAGCCGCCGTAGTAGTCACCCTCCTGCGCGCGCACGGTTTCACCGTCAACGGTGCAGCGCGCCATGGCTCCCGGGTAGATAGCCACCCGGTCCGCCAGCGTTTCGAAGCCTGCGGTCGGCGTGGGATAGAACCAGGCGGCCCGGGCGCTTGAACCGACGGTGAGGTAGCCGGCGACGCCCTTGTATTCGCAGTAGCTGTGGCCCGGTGCGGGTTGCAGCAGGCCAGGGTCGAACGCCGTGCGCGGCAGGTAGTACACCGGGGGATGGCTGGTTTCCAGCACCCGCACCACGTCGGTTGTGTCGGCGATCGTCACGCCGTCGAGTTCGATCGTGACGTGCTCACCGGTGTGTTCGACGCGCGGCGGTCGCGGGTAGTCCCAGACGGATTCCTGGCCCGGGCGGAGGGGATCGCGTTTCACTCGCTCATTCATGACCCGATGCTAGAACGGTAACCTGCGAAGTCAGCTGTCAGTTCTGTGGGGGCGCAGGTTTCGGGGACGCAGAGCGACCACGGTCAGCGCGGCGGCCAGCACCGCGAGACCGGCGACCATGCCGACCGTGCCGCCCCAGCCCCACTGCACGAAGAACACGCCGCCCAGCCAGCCGAACAGGCTCGATCCGGCGTAGTAGGACAGGTTGTACAGCGATGATGCCTGAGCGCGACCGACCATGGCCTCGGCGCCGGTCCACCCGGAGGCCACGGCGTGCGCGGCAAAGAAGCCGGCCGTGGCCAGCACGAGGCCGAGCAGAACGACCACGAGCACGCTCGACAGGGTTAGAAGTACGCCCACTGTCATGCAGGCGAGCGAGCCGAGCAGAATCGACCAGCGTCCGAATCGGGCAGCCAGGATGCCGGCCTGGGCCGACGACCAGGTGCCGGCGAGGTAGGCCACGAAGACGAGACTGATCAGGGCTTGTGGAAGGTTGAAAGGGTCGTGGGCTAGGCGAAAACCGAGGTAGTTGTAGAGGGCAACGAACCCGCCCATCAGCAGAAACCCCTGGGCATAGAGCGCGAGCAGGCGCGGTGACTTGAGGTTGGCGCCGAGTAGCCTGACCAGGCTGAGATCCGTGCCGCGTTCGCGTGCCCGGCGCGGCACAAAACCGCGAGGCGCCGGAATCAGACTGATGAACAGCACGGCCGACACCGCGCAGAGCACGCCGACGGTGAAAACGCCGACCCGCCAGTTGGTCAGTTCGGTGACCGGCCCGGCCACGAGACGCCCGAGCAGTCCACCGATCGAGGTGCCGGCCACGTAGGTGCCCGCCGCACGGGCGGCGTGCCTTGGTTCGATCTCCTCGCTCAGGTAGGCGATCGCGATCGCCGGCACCCCGCCGAGCATCAACCCTTCGACGAAACGGCCGGTGAGCAACAGCGAGAAGGTGGGCGCGAACGGCACCAGCAGCCCGAACACCGTGGCGGCGATCACCGCGATCGACATGGCCCGCACCCGGCCGAGCCGGTCGGCTACGAGCGACCAGGGAATCACGCCGATGGCCAGGCCGAGTGTCGATGCGGAGATGACGAGGGCGGCATCCGCTGCGCTGACCCCCACGTCGCCGGCGATCTGGACGAGCACAGCCTGGGGCGAGTAGAGCTGGGCGAACGTGGCGATGCCGGCGAAGAACAGTCCGGCGAGCAGTTTGCGGTAGTCGGAGCTGCCGTGCGAGTGCCCGTTCCAGCTCGAGGATGACGCCGCCCGGCCCGGGTGCGCGGGCGTCATCTGCGGGTGGTCAGGACTGGGGGCACTCGTTCAGAGTACCCGGCTGCGCCGCACCCACCGTGACGAATCTGGCTACAGTGTGCGCATGAGTCCTGATGCGGTAAATCTGACGGTTGACGGCCCGCACGGTGCGCGCGAGGTGCGCCTGTCGAGCCCGGCCCGGGTGCTCTGGCCCGAGCCGGGAATCACCAAACTCGACCTCGCCCAGTACTTCATCGACGTGGGGGAGGCGTTTGTTGGGGCCAACGGTGACCGTCCGGTGTCGCTGCAGCGCTTCAGTGGCGGCATCGACGGGGAGCAGTTCTTCTCCAAGAACCCGCCGAAGGGCGCACCGGACTATGTGCGGGCCGTACCCGTGGTCTACCCGAGCGGGCGCACGCATCCGCAGCTCGTGCTCGACGAACCGGCCGCCGTGGTGTGGGCGGTGCAGATGAACACGATCGTGTTCCACCCCTGGCCGTCCCGGGCCGAACTCCCCGATAATCCCGACGAACTCCGCATCGACCTGGATCCGCAGCCGGGAACCGATTTCGCCGATACCATTCCCGTCGCCGTGGAACTGAAGAACCTGCTCGCCGAAGCCGGCCTGACGGCGTTTGTGAAGACATCCGGTAATCGCGGGCTGCACGTCTTCGCGCCGATCGAACCCACCCGCGAATTTCTCGACGTGCGGCACGCGGTCATTGCGGCCGCGCGCGAACTGGAACGACGGATGCCCGAGACGGTCACCACGAACTGGTGGAAGGAAGAGCGGGGCGAGCGCATCTTCATCGACTATAACCAGGCCAACCGCGATCGCACCATGGCCGGCGCGTACAGCCCCCGGCCGCTGCCGCACGCTCCGGTCTCCTGCCCGCTGGAGTGGAGCGAACTCGCCGGGGCCGACCCGCGTGCATTCACGATTCTGACGGTTCCGGATCGACTGCGGAGCCAGGGCGACCCGTGGGCGACGATGCATGGGCACCCCGGCACCATCGACACCCTGTATTCGTGGTGGGAACGCGATCTGTCCAACGGGCTCGGCGAACTGCCCTTTCCGCCGGACTTTCCGAAGATGCCGGGGGAGCCGCCGCGCGTGCAGCCCAGTCGCGCCAGGAAGCCCGGCTAGCCCGCCGCCCGAGCCCGCGGTCAGTTCGCTATGCGCTCGAATGGCAGGGGCGGCTCCGGCGGGGTGCCAGTGCCGAACGGGTGCCCGCCGAGGTCGGCGCGAGCGTGCGGGGCCAGCCAGGCTGCGGCATCCGGTCCCTTAGGCACGATGCCGCTCGGGTTGATGTCCACGTGGGTCACGTAATAGTGTTTTTTGATCTGGTCGAAGTCGATGGTGTCGCCGAACCCGGGGGTCTGGAACAGGTCGCGGGCGTAGGCCCACAGCACCGGCATCTCGCTGAGCTTGTTGCGATTGCACTTGAAATGCCCGTGATAGACCGAGTCGAACCGGGCCAGGGTGGTGAACAAACGGATGTCCGCCTCGGTTATCGTGTCGCCCACGAGATACCGCTGCCCGGCCAGGCGCTGTTCGAGCCAGTCGAGCCGCGCGAACAGGGCGTCGTAAGCCCGCTCGTAGGACTTCTGGCTGCCGGCGAAACCGCACTTGTAGACGCCGTTGTTCACGTCGTGAAAGATCAGGTTGGCGACCTCGTCGATCTCGGCCCGCAGCACCTCGGGGTAGAGGTCGGGGGCGCCGGGACGGTGGTACTGCGTCCACTGCGTCTCGAAATCGAGGGTGATCTGCGGGTAGTTGTTGGCGACGACCTTACCGCTTGGCACATCGACGATCGCCGGCACGGTGATGCCGCGGGGATAGTCGGGAAAGCGGGCGAAGAAGGCCTGCTGCAGGCGTTCGATGCCGAGCACCGGGTCGAGGCCGCCGGGGTCGAGGTCGAAGGTCCAGCTGTTCTTGTCGTGCGTGGGGCCGGGCAGACCGAGCGAGATCACACCCTCAAGGCCGAGCAGGCGGCGCACGATGGTGGTGCGGTTCGCCCAGGGACAGGCGCGGGCCGCGACCAGGCGGTACCGGCCCGGTTCGACCGGCCAGCCGTCCCGGCCGTCCTGGGTGATGCGGTCTTCGATGTAATTGGTGTCGCGGTTGAAATCCAGGCCGGGCGTGATGTAACTGGGGTCGAGGCTCATGCGTCCACGCTACGCGCTGCCGGGCTCCGCTGTAAGTTCGGCCGTGAGTTCGGCCGTGATCTCCGCGTCGGTGCGTGCGTCGATGATGCCCCACATCATGTGGGTGGGGCCGCTGCTATCGCTCGGTTCCACCCGCGGCCGGCTGGCCCAGCCGCGGGAGACGGCGGCAGCACCGAGTTGCGCGAGCGAAGCCGCGACGCGGTTCTTGCGAATCTTGCCGGCCAGCACGCTGCCGTCGGGCGACTGACGCCAGCCTCGCTTGGCGGCGATCACCCGTCCGATCTCTTCGTCGGTCAGCCAGCGCGAAAAACTGCGGGTGGGCGGGTCGATGGCAATCAGCTTCATGCCCACACTGTACCCGCCTCCGCACCGTGAGCACGCCGAGCAATACGGCGACGCTGTCGGAAAAATCTGTGCCCCGAGCTGCGTGCGATCGACTGATCCGGGCGATGATCACAGCATCACCCCGACAACATAAGGAGAACGACCATGAGCAGTCGACTCAACCCGTATCTCGGTTTTCGCGACACCGCGCGCGAAGCCATGGACTTCTACCAGAGTGTCTTCGGCGGAGAGATTACGCGCAGCACCTTCGGTGAATTCAACGCGAGCGACGATCCGGCCGAGAAGGACAAGATCATGCACTCGGAACTGACCACTACGAGCGGTTTCTCGCTCATGGCTTCTGACACCCCCAGCAGTATGGAACTCCCCACCAGCAGCAGCGTCACCGTGTCCCTCAGCGGCGACGACGAAGCCGAACTGACCGGGTACTGGGAGAAATTGCTCGAAGGCGGCACCGCGACCAGGTCGCTCAGCAAGGCACCGTGGGGTGACAGCTTCGGCATGCTGGTCGACAAGTTCGGCACCAGCTGGATGGTGAACATCGCGGGGACCACGGCGGATGCGGCCTCCTCGAGCGGCACGAAGTCAGTCCGCGACGACGTCACCCGGTGACTTGTCGGGGCGCCAGCCCCGCCACGAGGGCTGGCGCAGCCGACCGGTCGCTGTCCATTCGGCGAACTCCACCTCGGCGACGAGGGTGGGGCGCACCCAGACGGCGCTCTGGGCATCCGTTGGCGGAATGTCACTGAACGGTGTGGTTTTTCGCACCAGCCGGGTCAGTCGAGAACGGATGTCGGTGAGGTCGCGTTCCCCAAACCCCGTGCCGACGCGCCCGACGTAGCGGAGGCCCGCATCGGCCGGCACCCCGAGCAGCAGCGACCCGATCGCGCCGGTGCGGTTGCCGCGGCCGGGCCGCCAGCCGCCCACGACGACCTCCTGGGTACGAAAGTGTTTGATTTTCACCCAGTCGTGGGAGCGGCGCCCGCCCGTGTACCGGCCGTCGAGCCGCTTGGCCATAACCCCTTCGAGCCCGAGCTGACGGCTGGTCTGAAACGCCTCGGAGAAATCACCGTCGAACCGTGGCGGCACCTGCGTGGAGCCGGTCGCGGTGACCGCGTTCTCCAGCCGGTCCCGGCGCGCGCTGTAGGTGAGCCCGGTCAGGGAGCGGCCGTTTTGTTCGAGCAGGTCGAAGAGCATGAACTGCACCGGGGCACGTTTCGAGGCAGCCGCCACTTCCCGTTCCTCGGTGAGTTTCATGCGGGTCTGCAATAGCCCGAAGTTCGGTCGGCCGCGTTTGTCGACGGCCACGATCTCGCCGCCGAGCACCGCGGCATCCGTTTCTGGTTGGGTCGCCAGTCCGGCGAGCAGATCGGCGACGAGATCGGGATAGGACGCCGTCACGTCGTGCCCGTTGCGGGTGACCAGGCGCACGCTTTGCTCGGCCAGCGACACGTAGGCGAGCGCACGCATGCCGTCCCACTTCATTTCGAAGGCCCAGCCGTCGCCGCCGAGGTCGGTTTCGGAACCGGCAGCGGCCAACATGGGGGAGTAGGTGTGCTTCGTCGGTGCGGGTGCGATGCTCGCCGCCGATGCGCTGTGCGGGCGGGCATTCGTGCGGGAGCCGGCGCCACCGGTGAGTGGCTTCATGCGGTGGATCAGCCAGTTGTTCGCTGGTTTGCTGCCGTGGCCGTCGCTCGTGCGAATCAGGGCAAACCGGGCTGAGCCGCCGAGCCCGGCGTCGGGTTCACCGTGCAGGGTCACGATCACCTCGTCGTCGCGCCATTTTTCGAGTTCGTAGTCGCCGCGGTCCCAGATGGATACATCGCCGGCGCCATATTCTCCGACTGGAATATTTCCCTCGAAACTGCCGTATTCGAGCGGATGATCCTCCACGTGCACCGCAAGCCGGTTCTGGGCGGTCGACACCGGCACGCCACGCGGCAACGCCCAGGACACCAGTACGCCGTCGTGTTCCAGCCGAAAATCCCAGTGCAGGCTGCGGGCGTGGTGTTCCTGAATGACGAAAGATTGGCCAGTGGAGGCCAGGGCCGGTGCCTCGGGAACCGGCTCGGGGGTCTTCGACGCATCGCGCTTATCGCGGTACACCGTGAGGCGGTCCGGTGTGACCAGGGCGGACGCCGAATCGACCTCGGCGGCGGCGTGCTCGAACGACCCGGCCGACAGCTGTGCGAGCGGATCCTCCCGCCGTTTTAGACGAGCGAGCACCTGCTTGTAGTCGAACTGTTCGAGGTCGGCCGAGGCCAGTTCCTTCCAGGTGCGCGGGGTCGCGACCATCGGGTGGCTCCGCCCCCGCAGCGAATACGGGGTGATGGTGGTTTTCGCGGCGTTGTTCTGGCTCCAGTCCACCAGCACCTTGCCGGGCCGCAGGCTCTTCTTCATGTCGCTCACGACGAGGTCGCGGTGGTCGGCTTCGAGGGCTCGTGCCAGTTCGTGCGCCACCGCCGACACCTGATCGGAGGTGTACGACAGGTCGAGGGCCGCATACAAGTGGATGCCCTTGCTTCCGCTGGTCACGGGCATCGGTTCCAGCCCCATGTCCTGCAGAATCGTGCGGGCCATCCGCGCCACCTCCGCGCATTCGGCGAGTCCGATGCCCTCACCCGGGTCGAGGTCGAGCACGAGCCGGTCGGGATTGCGCTGGGTGCCGGTGCGGCCGAACTGCCACTGCGGCACGTGAATTTCAAGGGCGCTCATCTGCCCGAGCCAGGTGAGGGTGGCGAGGTCGTTCACCAGCGGGTAGATGTTCACGTGGTCCTTGTGCTGAATCTCACGCCGTTTCACCCAGCTCGGCGCCCCGGGTTCCAGATTCTTCTGGAAGAACATCGGGCCGGGGCTCTCATTCGTGCCGACGCCGTGCACCCAGCGTTTTCGGGTGGCCGGTCGGTTCGCCGCGTGGCCAATGAGCACGTCGGCGACGGCCGCGTAGTAGGCCAGCACGTCAGCCTTGGTGGTGCCGGTCTCCGGGTACAGCACCTTGTCGAGGTGGG
The DNA here is from genome assembly GCF_002929595.1 of Cryobacterium sp. N19. Taxonomy (NCBI): domain Bacteria; kingdom Bacillati; phylum Actinomycetota; class Actinomycetes; order Micrococcales; family Microbacteriaceae; genus Cryobacterium; species Cryobacterium sp. N19. Next base: position 49,054 of record NZ_PJJR01000054.1, read on the forward strand.
TGAGCGAAATGCGGTGCCCCTCAACGGAAACCACCTGACTGCTGGCGTTCATGCATCAACTGTGCCGCAGAAACCGCGGGTCTACTAGGCGAAAAATGTCTCATTCGGGTGTGTACTGGTCGAATGAGAAGCATCTGGACCGGTGCGATCACCTTCGGGCTCGTCAATGTGCCCGTCAAGGTGTATAGCGCAACTGAAGACCACGACGTGTCGCTACACCAGGTGCACGATGCCGATGGGGGGCGCATCCGCTATCAACGCCGGTGCGAGATCTGCGCCAAGGTCGTTCCATGCGACCACATCGACAAGGCTTTCGAGGACGGTGAGCAGGCCGTGGTGCTCACGGCGGACGATTTCGCCACGCTCCCCTCCGAGCGCAGCAAGGAGATCGACGTGGTCGAATTCGTGCCGAGCGACCAGATCGACCCGATCATGCTCGACAAGAGCTACTTTCTCGAACCCGACGGCAAGTCGTCGAAGGCCTATGTGCTGCTGCGTCGCACGCTTGAAGCCACCGATCGGACGGCCATCGTGCACTTCGCGCTGCGGCAGAAGACCCGGCTCGGAGCGCTGCGTGTGCACGGCGACGTGCTCATGCTGCAATCCCTGCTGTGGGACGACGAGGTGCGCGAGGCCAAGTTCGCGTCCCTCGACGAGCTGGTGAACATCAGCGCCAAGGAACTGGACATGTCGGCCGCGCTGGTCGAGTCGTTCGCGGCCGACTTCGCACCGGATGCCTTCACCGACGACTACCAGGACGAGTTGCGGGCGCTGATCGAGGCCAAACTGAAAAGCGGCGAGGCTGTGTCGACCGAGGTCACCTTCGGTGAAACCGAGGATGAGGGCGAGGGCGGCGAGGTACTCGACCTAATGGAGGCCCTGCGGCGCAGCGTCGAGGCCAGCCGCGATCGGGCCAAGCCCAAGCCGCACGAGAAGGCGAAGCGGGCCCGTTCCGCCTCCTGATCGGGCAGCTTCACGGTTCGCGCGAGGCGAACCTCAGTGGTGGCGCTTGGCGAGCAGGTACATCTTTACGTTGAGCTGCAGAAAGCGCACGAGCTGAACCAGCACGTTGCTGCGTCGTCTCAGTTCGCGGGCGCTCGGCAGCGGCGCGACGTCGATGTGGGCTTGGGCGGTGTCCATGGTGTTCTTCCTTCTAACTCGGTGGCAAAGTGGATGCGTGCGACTCACTCCGGAATGAGATACCAGAACGGGTACGCCTTGGCTTTGTACACGAACATCGTGTGCAGCACGCCAAGAGCGGCGAGGGCAGCCTGAGCGTGCGCAGCGGCACCCAGCACGGCCACGAATACCGCGTGCTCGGCTCGCTCAAGGGGCTCACGGACGCCATCGAGCCCACCCTCGTCACGCTCACCGACGCCTCGGACATCTTTCCGCTGTTCCAGCACGCCGGCACGGAGTTTCTCTACATGCTGACCGGCAAAATGGTCTACGGCCACGGCCCCTACAAAAACACCATGGTGCCCGGCGACTCGCTGCTGCTCGACGGCGAGGGCCCGCACGGCCCGCTGCAACTGCTCGAGCTGCCCATCACCTTTCTCTCCATCACCGCCAAATAGCTCGGCTCCGGGTATGCTGTGCGGCATGACCGAATCGGCAAGCGCCCGGGGTGAGAGCGCGACCCTGCACGGCGTCGTCGAGTTCGCACCCGAGCAACGACCGCAATCGCCGTGCACGGTCACGGTGCTGGTGGAAGACGTGTCGAAAGCGGATGCCCCCAGCACGATCGTGGGCCGGTCCCGGTTTCAGATTCCCGCGCCGCCCCGCAGCGAACTGTCCGATCGCGACGTGAACTTTGCCGTGACCGTACCCGCCGATGCGCTCGACTCCGTGCGGCGGCTGAACGTGCGGGTGCACGTGAGCGCGCGGATGCGGCGGGAACCGGACGTGACCGAACGGCCGGACATCACCGAGGGGGACTTCGTCTCAACGCAGTCCCACCCGGTGCTGCCTGACCCGGTTCTGCCCGGCCTCGCGTCAGTTCGTGTCCCGGTTCTGCGAGTCTGAACCCTCGGCAACGGCACGCGCCTCAGCCTCGTCGAACGACGTGATCACGCCGCCGAGACTCTCGTAGCCGGTGAGCGACGGACCCCACGCTGCTCCGTTGAACCACTTGTGGAACAGCGTGCTGTTGGTTCCGGTCAGGAACACGTCGAGCCGCCCGGGTGCCCAGGACACCACGCGCGGCTGTGAGGTCGCGATGCCGCCCATGTTCTCGTAGCCGGTGACCGACGGCCCCCAGGCTCCGCTGAACCACTTGTGGAACACCGCACGATTGGTGCCGAGCACGAAGGCGTCGAGCCGGTTCGGTCCCCACGACACGACCGGGCTCGAACTTGCCCTGGGCGTTTGTGGGTACATGAAGTTGACCGCCGCGATGTCACCGGCCGACAGGGCCGTGCGCTGGCCGATCTGGGCTTCGGCCTGCACCGGGGTGATGGTCTCTAGCCCATTCTTTGAAAACGCGGTGCGCGGGTAATGCATGATCGAGCCGTAGTCATAGCCGCCGACGTCATCACCGTCGACGATGTGCTGGTCGAACTGGCTCTCCATACCTGGTGAGATGTTGGCCGCGTTGATGGTCACGAAGGTGTTGCGGTCTTCGCGGCTCTGTTCGTGCCAGAGACCGACCGCGTGGCCGATCTCGTGGATGGCGTTGCCGTTCGTGCAGCCGGTACCCAAACTGATGGTCTGCAGGCCGTTACCCTGCATACCGAGCATCGACCAGCATCCGCCGGCATCGCTGAACTCGACGAAGTTGGGAAATTGAGCGGCATTGGCCGGGGTGCGTTCCGAAAAACGGATGGGCGTGCGCGCCTCCCAGTGCGTGATCGCGTCCCGCACCCGCTGCTGGTAGGGGAGGGCGGCGTTGATCTGAAACGGAACCTGCGCGTTCGGCCAGCGAAACCGCGCGCCGGTGATGATGACGGCCCGGGCGGGACCGTCGTCCTGGTTCGCCTGATCCTTGCTCTGCTCCAGTTCGGCGACGGTGCCCAGCACAATGTCACCCTCGAAGACCGCCAGGCTGTTGACCTTGTAGTAGACCACTTCCGTCGGTCCGAAGGTGACGCCGGAGATGATACCGGAGGCCGACTCTCCTGCCTGAAATTCACCCTCACTGACGAATTTCTGGTCCCCGCCAGGGCCGGAATTGTTTACTGCCATGGAACTGCTCCTTGTGTCCTCTGTTCCCTCCTGGCACGGGCCGGAATTGGCGGTGCCGGAATGAGCGCTGTGCCGCAAGTGGTACCAGTGCCCACTGGCGGTCAAGCTACGCCGGCAGGCGTTATCGGAGCGTTACTCGATGTGCGACGGCGCGACCAGCCGTTCGATCGCGGCGAGGGGGATGGGCAGCCAGGTGGGGCGATTGCGAATCTCGTACACTGCTTCGTAGAGTGCTTTGTCGAGTTCGAACGCATCGAGGAGCGCGCTCTGTTCGGCCAGCTTGATGCCGGACCGTTCGGAGTAACCGTCGAGGAAGGCGTTGCGGCAGGCCGTGGCCCACTCAAAAAAAGTGGGCAGGGCATCCGTTGTTTCGGCCATCGCCCCCGCCACATACGAGAACGAACGCAGCATGCCCGCAACGTCGCGCAGCGGAATGTCGGGTTGCGTGCGCTCGCGCAGGGTACGCAGCGGCTCCCCCTCAAAGTCCAGGAGCACCCAGCCACGGCCGTTGACATCGAGCACCTGGCCGAGATGGAAATCACCGTGAATGCGTTGCAGCCGCGGCCAAGCTGCCGCCTCGGCCCGGACGAACACCGCCTCGATGGCATCGCGGTAGGCGGCCAGAACCGGCACTTCGTCCAAGGTCTGGCTGCAGCGCAGGCGCATCTTCGCCATTTCGTCCGCGATCACGGTGGGGGTGGCATCCAGGGTCGGAAGGGTTCGGGCGAGGTCGGCGTGCACATCAGCGGTGGCCTGCCCCAGTCGAAAAGATGGGCCCGTGAAGTCGGTGCCGGCGGCAGCGGCGACCAGGGCGGTGCGCCAGGCATCCGGAGCATCGGGTAAAAACTCCTGGGCGAAGGCCAGGTGTCCGACGGCACGGCCGCCCGGTTCGGCGGGGTCATCCCACTGGCCGAGGATGGCGCCGAACGGCAGCGGGATCCGCGCTGATCCGGCGCTCGCCAAGGCAGCCTGCACCGTCACGTCCGGATTCTCGCCGGCATGAATGATACGAAACACCTTGCAGATGATCGGCATCGTCGGCGCTCCGGCAGCGTCCGTGCGCTCCACGATGATCGAGGTATTGGATTGCTCACCGCGGAGTACGCGGCTGGAGGTCACCACGGTCTGCGACGGGGCCGCTGAACCCGATCGCAGATCGTCGCCGCGCGCACTGGCGGCGGCACGATCGGTTGAGGGCAGGCTGGAGACCGATACGCCCTGCAGCTCCATGAATGTGAGTACGGCGGCAGCGAAGGCCGGATCGTAGGCCGCGTCGTAGATGAAGCGTGCGTGATCAGAACCGGGCTGGCGCACGGTGATCAGGGCATTGGCCGCACCGGGCAGTTCAGAGACGCGCTCAGTTGTGGGCAGTTGGTACAGAGTGATTCCCAGGCTCGCGGTATCCAACATGAGGTCAACGCGGATGCTCACTCCGGCCTCGAGCGAGTCCAGCGAGAAATGGCCGATGCTGCGCAGGGCCGGTACCTGCCCTTTATTGCCGAACCAGCGCTGCCCCGCGACCCATGCGTTCACATAGTCGGGCAGCGGAGTACCCCGATGGTTCGGGGCGAGGTCGGGATTGCTGGAGCCGTGTGCATTCTGGGCGCGCTCTCCATCGATCATGCCGCCAGCGTAGCCTCCTCTCCCGGATTACGCCCGAGGATGCGTGTGGGTCGTCACGCCGACGCCCCAGCGGATTCTCGGCCGGCGATATTCGATGGACGACCGTTCGTCAAGCCCCCCAAACGGGATTTCTCGAATCCGACGACATTTTCGAGAGCTTGCGCTAGAATTGTAAACAATTGACAGACCGCTGAACTGCGTCACATCGTCAATGAAATTCTCATTCCATGCAATTCAGACATTCACCCAAGGAAGAACTGTGAAGGGTATGCCCCAGCGATATTCATTGGAACCCGTCATCCAGGAATCCACCCCGTCGATCATCGCCCGCAAGCTTCGGTACGCGATCGCACACGGCGAGGTGGCTCCCGGGGCTCAACTGGGCGAGGCCGAACTCGCCCGCGAGCTCGGCGTCAGCCGGGGTCCGCTGCGCGAAGCGATGCAACGGCTGACCCAGGAGGGCCTGCTGGTCAGTATTCGCAACCGGGGCTTGTTTGTCATCGAAATGACGGATGCTGAGATTCGCGACATGTACGTGCTGCGCACCGCCATCGAATCGGCCGCCTGCAAGCTGCTCGTGCGCGCCGACCACGTCGCCGCCGGTGAAGACCTGCTGGCCAAGGTATCCGAGATGGAGAATGCGGCCGCCTCCGGCGACCGCGCCGCCATGAGCGACGCCGACATGGCCTTCCACGAACACCTCGTCGCGTTGAGCGGCAGCCGCAGCCTCGCACGTATCCACAGCACGCTCATGACCGAGACGCGCATGTGCCTGACCGTGCTGCAGGACTCGTACCGGGTCACCGAGGAGTGGATCGCTGAGCATCGCGGCATCGCCGAGGCTGTGCTGGGCGGGGATGGTCCGTTGGCCGAAAGCCGGTTGAGTGACCACGAAGACGACGCGCTGGCGCGACTGACTACCGCACCGGCATCTGTTTCGGTCGGTTGAGTCCGAAACCGGCGCTGCTACGGGGTGACCTCGCCGACCAGCCGCAGGCAGAGCAGAGCATAGGCGCGGGCGGCGCAGACCAGTTCGGTGACGCTCACCGATTCATCGATCTGGTGGGCCTGGTGGTTGAGGTCGCCAGGCCCGAACACGATCGTCGGAATGCCGAACTCGCGGTCGATGAAGCCGCCGTCGCAGGCGGCGCTCCACCCGCCGATCGGGCTTTCCCCGCCTCCCGCGTCTGCCGCTGCAGCGACGGTCTGGATTACGATCGGACTCTGGGCGCTGGTGCGAAAGCCGGGCATCTCCATGGTCACCTCGAAGGTCACGGTGATGCCAGCACGGTCGATGCCGGCCGCCGTGACCTGGGCGGAGAGGGCCGCCACGATCTGCTGCGGGTCTTCGCCCGGCATGAGACGCCGATCGAGCCAGACCCGGCAGTCGGCCGCGACCATCGAGGTGCCGTCACCACCCTCGATGCGGCCGACGTTCCAACTGCCCGCGCCGAGCAGGTCATCCTGGTTCGCCTGCAGCCGTGCGTGATCGGCCAGAATGAGCGCAATGATCTTCGAGGCGGCGCTGATGGCATTGCGCCCATCGGCCGGGCGACCGGAGTGCGCGGACTTACCCTGCACGGTCAGCTCAATGTAGGCGTCGCCGCGGCAGGCGATGACGGTGTGCAGGTCGGTCGGTTCGGCGACCACGCAGGCCCTGTAGTGGCCGATACCACCGGCGGCTGACGCGGCCGCAGTCAGGGAGCGGATGCCGAGCCCCAGATCTTCCTCATCGACCGTGCAGAACAGGGCGGCCGGGCCGGCCAGGGTCACGTCGGCGCGCTTGATGGCGGCCAGGGCCAGCACGATGGCGGCCAGGCCGCCCTTCATGTCGGTGGACCCACGCCCGATCAGCCGGTCGCCGTGTCGCATCGGCACGAAGGGGTCGCGGCTCCAGCCCTCGCCGGCCGGGACGACGTCGGAGTGGCCGAGAAACATGAGGCCGGGCGCTGTTCCTCCCGTCAGGGTGGCCACGAGGTTGGGGCGCCCGGGGGCGACCTCGGTCACCCTCGTGCTGAGACCGTGCGCCGCGCAGGCGGCGCGCAGCACGCTCACCGTGTCGTTCTCGGTGCCGCCTGGGTTCTCCCCGGCCGCAGCGATGAGCGCGGAGGCGAGATCGACAATGCTCTGCTCGGTGATGAGGTCGAGTACACGGGACTCGGTGTCGCTGAGCACGCCTTCAGTGGTCGTTGTGGTCATCATCGGTTCTCAGAGTAGATCGGTCTCGCGCGCGGCGCTGGCACGGTCGAGGGCCCGGGTGAGGCGAATGACGCCTTCCTCGGTGCGCTCGGGGCTGGTCGACGCGAAGCACAGGCGCAGGGCGTCATCGAACCGGCCGCTCGGCGACAGGGCCGGCCCCGGAATGAAGGCGACGCCCTCGGCCAGGGCCGTTTTGAACAGCGCCTGGGTGGAGGTGGCGGCATCCGCTCCCTGCAGGGTGAGCCAGAGAAAGAAGCCGCCCTCGGGGTCGGTCATCGTGACGCGATCGCCGAGGTGGCGGCGCAGGCTGGCCTGCATCGCCTCCTTACGGGCGCGGTATTCGATGCGCAGAAAATCGAGGTGGGCATCGAGGCTGCCGCGGCGGATGAACTCGGTGAGAATGTGCTGGCCGGGAATGTTGGTGCAGGTATCCATGGTCTGCTTGGCGTTGATGACCAGCTGGCGCACGGCGGGGTCGGTGTCGACCCAGCCCACCCGCAGACCGGGCGCGAGAATCTTGGAGAAGGTGCGCACCGAGAACAGCAGCGGGTCGTTCGGGCTGAGCGTCTGAAAGTTAGGAATGTCGGTGCCAGCAAAGCGGAGCAGGCCGTAGGGGTCGTCGTCGATGATGACGGCATTCCACTGGTGCGCGAGCTCGATCAAGAGTTCACGGCGGGCCAGCGACAGGGTGGTGCCAGACGGGTTTTGAAAGTTGGGGATGACGTAGATGGCCTTGGGCGTGCCACCGGCCCGGGCGACCAGCTCGGGCAGCGCCTCGACGATAAGACCGTTCTCGTCGATCGGCGCTTCGAGCAGTTCGGCGCCGTAGCTCAGCGCGGTCGCCGACCCGTTGGTATAGGTGGGGGACTCGACGATCACGAGGTCACCCGGGTCGACGAAAATCTTGCAGGCCAGGTCGAGGCCCTGCATTCCGCCGGTGGTGATGGTGATGCGCTCGGCGCTGGTCGGGTCAGGCGTGGTCGACAGGTAGTCGACGAGGTTCGACAGCAGACCGGGCTCACCCTCGGTGGCGCCATAGGTGAAGGAACTGTGATCGAAGCGGCTCGCGGCGATCTCACGGAACGCCTCAAGGGGTACTGCATCGTCGGCGGGGGAGCCCATGGCAAAGCGCACGATGTCGTGTTCCTGGGCGGCGAGCAGCGAGGTGCTGGAGTCGATCACCGACCCGATCAGGTTTTCGGCACGGCGGGCGAGGGGCATGGTGGAACTTTTCATCGGATATCGCAGTTCATCGAGCGTCGGTGTTGCGTGTTCGGGGTTAGGAATGGGAAGTGAGAAGGCGCCGGGGAAAGCTGGTGAAGGTCTCCACGCCGGTCGCGGTGACCCGAATGGATTCGCTGAGCTCGCAGCCGAAGTTCTCCATCCACATGCCGCCGATCAGATGGAAGGTCATGTTCTCCTGCAGCACGGTGTCGTCTTCGCCGCGCAGGCTCACGGTGCGTTCGCCCCAGTCCGGCGGGTAGGCCAGGCCGATGGAATAGCCGATCCGGGAGGGTTTCTCGAGTCCATACCGAGCGAGCGTCACATTCCACGCCTCGGCAAGGTCGCGGGTACCGACGCCGGGGCGTACGAGGTCGAGCACGGAGCTGAGTCCGTCGTTGATGGCGTCGGCGAGCCGGGCGAGTTGGTCACTCGGCTGCCCAAGAACGATCGTGCGCGCCATCGGCACGTGGTAGCGGTGATGGGCACCGGCCAGCTCAACGATCACGGCCTGGCCGTCCTCAAACGGCTGGTCGTTCCAGGTGAGGTGGGGCGTGTCGGCCTCCACCCCGGTGGGGAGCATCGGCACGATCGCGGTGTAGTCCCCGCCGATTTCGGGGGTGCCCGCGATCTGAGCCTGGGAGATGGCGGCGGCGGCATCGCACTGGCGCACGCCGACTCTTACGTGTTCCACCGCTGCGGTCATGGCCGACTCGGCGACTCTCGCGGCGAGCCTCATCTGCGCGATCTCGGCATCCGTTTTGATGACGCGCACCCAGTTGACCAACTCGACCGCATCGACGAAGGTCCATTCGGGCAGACCGGTTTCGAGGGCGCGATACGCCTTGGGAGAGAAGAACTGCGAGTCCATCTCGAGGCCGACCCGGTTCGGTTCGACCAGGCCGCGCGCGCGCAGGGCGTCCGCGACCCAGTCGAAGGGGTGTAGGTGCGGGCGGTGCACGAAACTTTCGGGGTAGCCGATCATGTTGCCCGGCGGCAGCCACGCGGTGCGAAAGGCGCCCTGGGCATCCATCGCCCGCAGAAAGAACAGCAGGTCGCCGGTCAGCGGAACAAATAGTACCTGCGGGGTGTAAAACGACCAGGCGTTGTAGCCGGTGAGATAGTTCAGGTTGGCCGGGTCGGTGACCAACAGGCTGGAGAGCCCCTGGGCCTCCATTCGGCGGCGCACATTGGCTAGTCGTTCGGCATACTCGCTGCTGGTGAAGAGCACGGGATCCCTTACATCGGTATTGCCTATTGTTTACAATCTACAGCCTGGGAGTGCTGGGGGCAAGGCCCAGGGAGGCCGGTCAGCGCGGGATCGCGAGGTACTTGTACTCGAGGTACTCGTCGATGCCAAGCTTGCCGCCCTCGCGGCCCAGGCCGGATTGCTTGACCCCGCCGAACGGGGCGAACGGGTTGGACACCATGCCGGTGTTGAGCCCGAGCATTCCCACCTCGAGGTCTTCGCCGAGGCGAAAGGCCCGGTCGATGTCCTGAGTATAGAGGTAGCCCACCAGGCCCCAGGGCGTGTTGTTGGCGAGTTCTACCGCCTCATCTTCGGTGTCGAACGGCACCACCGGGGCAACCGGGCCGAAGATCTCGGTGTTCATGAGGAGCGAGTCGGGGCTGACGTTTCCGAGCACGGTGGGCTGGTAGAAATAGCCGGCGCCGCCCTCACGCGAGCCGCCGACCACAACGGATGCCCCGCGCGCCACCGCGTCATCGACCAGGCCCTGCACCTTCAGCAGTGCCTTCTCCTCGATCAGTGGGCCGACGTTCACGCCGTCGGCAGCGCCATCACCGACGCTGAGCTCGCTCATGCGCTGGGCCAGTTTCGCGGCGAACTCGGTCGCCACGGACCGGTGCACGAACATGCGGTTCGCGGCGGTGCAGGCCTCACCCATGTTGCGCATCTTGGCGACCATCGCTCCATCGACGGCCCGGTCGAGGTCGGCGTCGGCGCAGACGATAAACGGGGCGTTTCCGCCGAGCTCCATCGAGGAGCGCATGACGTTGCGGCTGGCCTGCTCCAGCAGCAGCTTGCCGACGGCGGTGGAGCCGGTGAAGCTCACCTTGCGGGCGATGCCGCTGTCCATCCACGGTTCGACGACGCTGCCGGCCTTCGACGTGGTGACGACGTTCAGTACCCCGGCCGGAAGGCCGGCCTCCACCAGAATGTCAACGAGAGCGAGCGAGGTGAGCGGTGTGAGTTCGGCCGGCTTGAACACGATCGTGCAGCCGGCGGCGATGGCCGGGCCGATCTTGCGGGTGCCCATGGCGAGCGGAAAGTTCCACGGGGTGACGAGTACGCAGGGCCCGACCGGTTCGCGGGTCACCAGGATGCGGTGCTTGCCGTCGCCGGTGATCGTGTGGTCGCCGCCGACGCGCACGGCTTCCTCGGAGAACCAGCGAAAGAACTCCGCAGCGTAGGCGACCTCGCCGCGTGCGTCGGCGAGCGGCTTGCCCATCTCGGAGGTGATGACGAGGGCGAGCTCTTCCTGCCGGCTCATCAGCAGGTCGTAGGCGCGGCGCAGAATCTCGCTGCGCGAACGCGGCGAGGTCTTGCCCCAGGCCTTCTGGGCGCGACCGGCCGCCTGGATGGCGAGATCAGCATCCGCTGGGCCGCCGTCAGCGACGTGGGCTAGCACGACGCTGGTGGCAGGGTTTTCGACGGCGAAGGTCGCCCCGGACAGAGCGGGCCTCCAGGCACCGTCGATGAACAACCCCGTGTTGATCGTGGCGATGATCGTGGCCGCGTCGAGAGCGACCGGGAGTGTTGCGGTGGGGGTCATGGGGTGTCCTTTGGTCGAGTGCTAGCAGTGCGTGCGGGGTCAAGGAGTTGGGCGAGATGGTGGGTCTGACGATTTGGGTCGAGCTGCTGCACCTGCATGTGGCAGCTGAACCCGTCGGTCAGCACGGCCTGTTGCGGCGGCAGTGCGCGTAGCGCTGGCGCCAGGGCCTGCTCGGCGACGGTCATGCTGAGCTCGTAGTGATCCTTCTCGAAGCCGAAGTTGCCGGCCACGCCGCAGCATCCGGTCGCCTCCAGCACGTCACGAATACCGACCGCGGTCAGGGCCGCTTTCTGAGCGTTCGCGCCGAAGACCGAGTACTCGTGGCAGTGTGCCTGCACGGTGACGCTGTTCGGAGCCTGGCCGCCAGCCCAGGTGGGCTGCCAGCCGCCGGCGGCCAGTTCGGTCACGGCGCCGGCGAAACTGCGGATGCGCTTCGACACCCGGCGGGCGGCGGCGGTGGGCACGAGTTCGGGCAGGTCCTTGCGCAGGGCGGCCGCGCAGCTGGGCTCGAGCACGACGATCGGCCGGTCGGTGCCATCGTCGAGCGCGGCGGCGACGTTGGTGAGCAGGCGGCGGGCGGTGGACAACTGGCCGGTGGAGATCCAGGTGAGGCCGCAGCAGGCCTCGGCCGAGCACTCAACGGTTTTGCCGGCCGATTGCAGCACCCGCTGGGCTGAGCCGGCGACGTCGGGGCGAAAACCGCGGGTGAAGGTGTCGACGAACAGCACGACGTCGGCCGGGCCCGTGCTGGCCTGCCGTGACAGGGACGGTGAAAGCGTGCGGCGCCAGGCGGATGCCGCGTGGAACCGCGGCAGGCGCCGCTTGGTCGTGACGCCGCCGAGTCGGGCAATGAGCGTGCCGAGCGGACTGCTCAGCACGAGGTTCACCAGCGGCGCCATCAGCCCGGTCAGTTTCAGCCAACGCGGCAGCCAGCCGAGCGAGTAGTGCGAGATGGGCCGCAGCCGTCCCTCGTAGTAGTGGTCGAAGAACTCGGATTTGTAGGTGGCCATGTCGACGCCGGCCGGGCAGTCGCTCGAGCAGGCCTTGCACGACAGGCAGAGGTCGAGAGCCTCGCGCACGTCCTCGGAACGCCAGCCCGCCTGCACGGTGTCGGCGCCGCGAATCATATCCTGGAGCACGCGGGCCCGGCCGCGGGTGGAATCCTTCTCGTCGCCGGTGGCCCGGTAGCTCGGGCACATGACTCCGCCGGCGTCGCTCCGGCAGCGACCGATGCCGACGCAGCTCTGCACGGCGTGACTGAACGGGTCGAGCCCAGAGCCGGCCTCAGATCCGTGCTGACCGACCGGGGTGAGATCGAAGCTCGTACGCCAGGCCCGGTTCGGCACGTCCGTGAGGGCCAGGTGCTCAACCGTTGGTTCCGGGGCGACGATTGAGCCGGGGTTGAGCAGCTGGTTCGGGTCCCAGAGTGCCTTGAATTGGGCAAACGCGCCCATCATGGCCGGGGAGTACATCAGTGGCAGCAGAGCCGAGCGGGAACGCCCGTCGCCGTGCTCGCCCGAGATGGAGCCGCCGTGCCGCACCACGAGTTCGGCGGCGGCGCGGGTGAAGTCGTCCATGATCTGGCGACCTTCGGCGCTGCGCAGGTCGAAGGTGAGGCGCACGTGCATGCAGCCGGCGCCGAAGTGCCCGTAGATGACGCCGGTCAGGTCGAACTGCGCCATCAGGTTGCGAAAGTCTTCCAGGTATGCGGCGAGATTCTCCGGGGCGACGGCGGAGTCTTCCCAGCCGGGCCAGGATTCCCCGCCGCTCGCGAGCCGGGCCGACAGGCCGGCGCCGTCTTCACGTACCCGCCAGAGGGAGGCACGTTCGGCGAGGTCCGGCACGGCGCGGCCGGCCCGCATCCGCCCATTTTCCCGCAGTCGTGCCAGCAACTTCTCGCCCTCGGCCGCGACGGCGACCGGGTCGTCGCCGTCGATATCGATGTAGAGCCAGGCCTTGCCAGCCGGCAGTCCCTGCACCGAGTCCAGGCCCCGACGGGCCTGCATGGTCTGCACGATCGCCTCGTCGATGCCCTCGATGGCGGCGGGGGAGAACGCGAGAATGGTGGGCACGTCGCGGGCGGCGTCGACGACATCGTCGTAGCCGAGGCTCAGCAGCAGGGCGGCCTGCGGTTGGGGTACGAGCTGCACGGTCGCTGCGACGACGATGGCGCAGGTTCCCTCGCTGCCGACGAGGGAGCGGGCCACGTCGAAGCCGTGCTCGGGCAGCAGATGCGAGAGGTGATAGCCCGACACCTGCCGGGCGATCTGGCCGAGTTCGAGCCGAAATTCCGTCAGATGGTCGGCGGCCAACTGCCGCAGCCCAGCGGTGAGGGTCGAGGCGAGCGTGACGGCGGCGGCATCCGCTTGATCGGTGGCCTGCAGGCCGGTGCGCGTGGCGGTCAAGCGGATGCCGGCTGTCGTCACCAAGTCGAGCGCGAGCACGTGGTCGGAGGTGCGCCCGTGCCGTACCGAGTGATTGCCGCAGGCGTCGTTGCCGATCGCTCCGCCGATCGTGGCGCGGGTGCGACTGGACGGGTCGGGCGCGAAAGTCAGCGTGCCGTTGGATGAGGCCGTGACCTCGCGTTGCAGGGTGGAAAGGATGACTCCGGCGTCGACCACGGCCGTCCGCGCGGCCAGGTCGATGGAGTGAATGCTGTTGAGGTAGCGGGAGAAGTCGAGCACGATTCCCGCCCCGACGGCATTTCCGGCCATCGAGGTGCCGCCGCCGCGGCTGACCAGCGGAATGCCCTGCTCACTTGCGAACCGGGCGACCGCCACCACGTCAGCCACACTGCGCGGAAAGATCACGGCGACCGGCGCGACCCGATAGTTGCTGGCGTCGTAGCTGTACTCGCTCAGGCGGCGGGGCGCCGTGTCCACCTCGATTCCGCCGTCCCGCAGCGAGCGGAATCGATCGGAAGTCAGCGTGAGTGGCATCTGGGGCATTGGGCGAGGCTATCGGGTGGGTTTGTGCGGGCGTTCAGGCGGTTGCGCCGGTGGGCTCGAGCACGGGAACGGCGCCGGAATCGTTCAGGGCAGCTTCGAACGCGCTGAGTCCCTGCTCGATTTCGGCATCGCTCACGATGAGAGCGGGAATGACGCGCACGACGTTGCCGCGCGTTCCGCAGGTCAGCAGCAGCAAATTTTGCTTGATGGCGGCCTGCTGCACGGCGGCAGCCGCCTCGGGGTTCGGCTCCCCGTCGCCGTCGACGAACTCGAGGCCCTGCATGAGGCCGAGGCCGCGCACATCGCCGATCACCGGTCGGGTGGCGGCGAGACGCTTCAGGCCGGCCTGCAGTTGCAGACCGCGCACCCGGGCGTTCTCCACCAGGCCTTCCTCGCGCACCACGTCGAGTGTGGCCACGGCGGCGGCGCAGGACACCGCGTTACCGCCGTAGGTGCCGCCCTGCGAACCTGCCCAAGCCTTCTTCATAAGATCGAGTGGTGCCGCGATGGCCGAGAGCGGAAACCCGCTGGCCAAGCCCTTGGCGGTGATGAGGATGTCTGGGGTGATGCTTGAGTACTGGTGACCCCAGAACTTGCCGGTACGGCCGACGCCGGCCTGCACCTCGTCGAGAATCAAAATGATTCCGTGGTGGGTGGCGCGTTCGCGCAGTCCTTCGAGGAACGCGGGCGGGGTGGGCAGGTAGCCGCCGTCGCCGAGGGCCGGTTCAATGATGAAGGCAGCGGTGTCGGCCGGGCTCGAGATGGTGGCCAGCAGGTAGTCGAGCTCCTTGAGCGCGAAGGTGACGGCGGTCTGTTCGTCCCAGCCATAGCGAAAGGCGTAGGGGAACGGGGAGATGTGTACCCCGCCCATGATCGGCGAGAATCCGGAGCGAAACTTGGTGCCGGCGGTGGTGAGGCTCGCAGCGGCCACGGTGCGCCCGTGGAACCCACCGTGGAAGGCGATGATGTTGGGCCGGCCGGTGGCCATGCGAGCCTGACGAATGGCGGCTTCGACCGCTTCGGAGCCCGAGTTGAGGTAGAAGACGCTGTCCATGCCCTCCGGCAATACCTCACCGAGCTTGTCGGTGAGCTCCAGCAGCGGAGTGTGCATAACCGTGGTGAACTGGGCATGGATGATCTTGCCGGCCTGTTCGCGGGCGGCGGCGACGACGCGCGGGTGGCAATGACCGGTGCTCGTGACGCCAATGCCGCTCGTGAAGTCGAGGTACTTCTCGCCGTCCGTGCCGAAGATGTAGGAACCGATCGCGTGGTCGACAACGACGGGTGTGGCTTGCTTGAGGGCGGGGCTGAGAATCGTCATGTGTCCATCATGCGAGTGGATGCTCGGATTGTCAACAATCCTTTCAGGGTGAACGGATGTCGCGAGCCGACTGCCGAGGCTGGCCAGCAGAGCCATTGTTGACAATCATCCGTTTCTGCACTGTGCTGGCAGAATGCAAACGACAACTCCAAACCGCCCGATCCTCGTCGTGCTGTGCGAACCGCTGGACGCGGCGCGGCCCGCTGGGATGGACGCTATCGAGCGCGTCGCTGACGTCAGGTACAGCGATGCGGCCGGCCTGCCCGACGCCATCGAGCACGCCGAGATTCTGCTGCTCTGGGACTTCTTCTCGACCGCGCTTAGGGACGCCTGGCCCCGGGCTCGGGCGCTGAAGTGGGTGCACGTGGCCGCGGCTGGAGTGGACACCGTGCTGTTCGATGAACTCCGCGCCTCCGACGTCGTGCTCACCAACGCCCACGGCTTCTTCGACGGTCCGATCGCGGAATTCGTGCTGGCGAACATTCTCGCCCACGACAAACAACTGCACGAGAACCGCGCTTTGCAGCAGGCTCACGAGTGGAAGCACCGGGAGACCCGGCGCACCGCCGGGAGTACGGTCCTGGTGGTCGGCACCGGCGGCATCGGTCGGCAGATCGCGCGGCTGCTGCGTGCCGTCGGCCTCGAGGTGCGGGGCGCCGGTCGACGAGCGAGCGAGAACGACCCGGACTTTGGCGCCATAGTCTCGTCGGCGGCGCTCGCCGAACACGTCGGCTGGGCCGACAACGTGGTCGTGGTCGCGCCGCTGACGAATGAGACCCGCGGCCTGATCGATGCCGACGTCTTCGACGCGATGAAGGCATCCGCTCATCTGGTGAGCGTCGGCCGCGGCCCACTGATCGACGAGGCGGCCCTGCTGCAGGCGCTTGAAACCGGCTCGATCGCGGCGGCGTCGCTCGACGTCTTCGTGACGGAGCCGCTGCCGGTCCACAGCTCGCTCTGGGACGCCCCGGGGGTTACCGTCTCGGCCCACATGTCGGGCGATGTTGTGGGGTGGCGCGACGGCCTGGCCGCTCAATTCACCGGCAACGTGACCCGTTGGCTGGCCGGGGAGCCCCTGGTCAATGTCGTCGACAAGCAGCTCGGTTATGTGGCCCGCGCACAGTGCTCGCCGACTCGCTGATGATCACGAAACAAGAACTTTACAATCAGATTGTTGACAATCATTGGGGTGACTGCGTAGCTTCGACTTACACGTAGAACTCATTCACCTGGCCGTTCCCGAAGCGCTCCACGCGGCGTTCTCGGCCAGGTGACCCAGATCGGAGTAATCATGATTGCCAATCTCACTCGGCGTAATGTTCTGCAGGGGGCCGGCGTTGCCGCGCTCGGCGCCGTCTTCGCGGTCGTCGCCACCGGCTGCGCCACCGTCACCCCGGCCGGCGAGGCCGTCGACGGCGGCACCGACCTGCTCGCCCTGGCCAAAAAGCAGGGCTACCTGCGCGTGGGCATCGCCAACGAGCCGCCATACACGCAGGTGAACAGCGACGGAACCGTCACCGGCTGCGAGCCCGACGTTCTCAAGGCCGTCTGCAAGCGCCTCGGCATTGACGACGTGCAGGGCATCATCACCCCCTACGAATCCATGATTCCCGGCCTGCAGGCCAATCGCTGGGACGCCGTTGCGGCCGGCCTGTTTATGAAGCAGTCGCGCTGCGCCGAGGTGCTTTACTCCGAGCCGGTCATCGTTTCGACCGAGTCGTTCGGCGTGCCAGTCGGCAATCCGAAGAACATCCTCACCGTCGCCGACGTGCTCGCCGACTCCAGCCTGCGCATCGCCGTGCTGCCCGGCGGCTTCGAAGAGGGAATCCTGAACACGGCCAAGGTTCCGGCCTCCCAGCAGATCAAGGTCAACGACGGCCGCAGCGGCATCGAAGCCCTCGCCGCCGACCGGGCCGACGCCTTCTTCCTGCCGACCCTGTCGCTGCGGGCCCTTGCCGAGACAGACACGAGCTTCGAAGTGACCGAGCAGGTTCCGGATGCCCCGCGCACCGGCTCCGGCGCGGCCTTCCGCACCACAGACACCGCGTTCCACACGGCCTACAACGTGGAGCTCGAAGCCTTCAAGAAGACCCCTGAGTTCAAGGAAATTCTGGACCTCTGGGGCTTCGACGCCGCGGCCGTCGAGGGTGCCACCGCCGACGAACTCTGCCAGACCGAGGGCTAAGCGCTTCTGCCGCCGCGGGTCTGGTGCCCGCGGCGGGCGCACGATCCGGACCAGTCGTATCGGACCATACGTCTCGACCTCGTTGAATTGGAATGAGTGATGTCCGCCATAATCGAGTACACGCCACTGCTGTGGCAGGGACTGATGACGACGATTCTGGTCGCCGTCCTCAGCGGCGCCTTGTGTTTATTGGTCGCCTTCAGCATGGGCCTGGCCCGGCTGTCGCCGCACTGGATCATCCGCTGGCCGGCGGGAGTGTTCGTTGAAGTGTTTCGTGGCACCTCGCTCATCGTGCAGATGTTCTGGTTCTTCTACGCGCTGCCCTTCTTCGGTATCCAACTGCATCCGCTGACCGCTGCGGTGCTCGCCCTCGGCCTCAACGAAGGTGCCTACGCCGCCGAGGTCGTGCGCGGCGCGATCAGCTCCCGGGCGAAGGGCCAGACCGAGGCCGGCATCGCCCTCGGCATGTCGCCAGCGCTGCGCCTACGCCGCATCCTGATTCCGCAGTCGATCCCGGCGATGCTGCCGCCGTTTGGCAACGTGATGGTCGACCTGCTGAAGAACACCTCGCTGGTCTCGCTCGTCACCGTCACCGACCTCACCTTTCGAGCGCAGATGATTCGCAGCACCACCGGCGAAACCGCCGCGGTGTTTTTGACCATCCTCGTGATGTACTTCCTGCTTTCCGTGCTGCTGACCATGCTCACGCAGTGGATGGAGAAGCGCTACGCCCTCGACCGCAGAGCTCTCGCGGTGCAGCGCAAGGCTCTGCGTGAAGCCTCGCTCAAGGACAAGGTGGGTGCACTGTGATCTGGGACAACGCGTTCGCGATCTCCATCATCCCGATGCTGCTCAAGGGACTCTGGGTGACTATCCAGCTCACCCTGCTCGGCACGCTCATCGCCGCCGTACTCGGACTCGTAGCCGCGGTCATCCGTCGCCTGAATATTCCGGTGCTGTCGCCGCTCGTCTCGTTCATGGTCATCTTCATTCGGGGCACACCGCTGCTGATTCAGGCCTACGTGGCGTTCTTCGTGCTGCCGATCTACGGCATCAGCTTCAACGCCTTCACGACCGGTGTCGTGATCATCGGCATCAATTACAGCGCCTACATGGCGGAGGTCTACCGCAGTGGAATCCAGGGCGTGCCAGCCGGCCAGTGGGAGGCCGCGACAGCACTGAGTCTGCCGCCTGTGCGCACCTGGTGCCGGGTCATTCTGCCGCAGGCCGTGCGCACCGTCATCCCCATGCTCGGCAACTATCTCATTCAGATGTTCAAGGACTCGGCCGTGCTCTCGGCCATCACCGTGGTCGAACTCATGGCGACCGCGCAGTCCATCGGCACGTCCACCTACCGCTACCTCGAGCCGCTCACCATGGCCGGCGCCCTCTTCCTCCTGGTCAGCTACCCGGCCTCACGGCTCGTCAACAAAATGGAGCGACGCTATGCACCCAAGCAATGATTCATATTCAGCGGATGCCGCCCGGCCCGATGCTGCCTTTCCCGGCGGGCCGCGCACCGACCGCATCACCGGGCTGCCCACCGGATCGGCACCGATCGTGGCCGGCGGGCCGATCGTGGCGTTCGACAACGTCAGCAAGAACTGGGGCGAGAACCAGGTACTCAAGGCCCTGAACTTCAACGTGAACCCGGGGGAGAAGGTGTCGATCATCGGCCCGTCCGGGTCGGGCAAGACCACCATCCTGCGCATTCTCATGACGCTCGAGTCGCCCACCGATGGCCAGGTTCACGTTGACGGGGATGTGCTGTGGAATGTGAAGCACGGCGACAAGATTCGGGAGACCAAGGTGATGCGCGCCACCCGCCGCAAAATCGGCATGGTTTTTCAGGGCTTCAACCTGTTTCCGCACATGACGGCCCTCGAGAACATCATCGAGGCGCCGGTGCACGTGCTCGGCATGAATAAGGCCGAGGCGCGCGATCGGGCCGCCGAACTGCTGCAGCTCGTGGGCCTCGGCGCGCATATGAACCACACCCCGCCGCAACTGAGCGGTGGCCAACAGCAGCGCGTCGCCATCGCCCGCGCCCTAGCCATGCGCCCCAAGGTGCTCCTGTTCGACGAACCGACCTCTGCCCTCGACCCGGAGCTGATCGGCGAGGTGCTCAACGTCATTCGCAATCTCGCCAACAGCACCGACATGACCATGCTCATGGTCACCCACGAGATGCGCTTCGCCGAGGAGATCAGCGACCGGGTCGTCATGTTCGACCACGGCTCGGCGGTGGAAAGCGGACCGCCCGAGCAGATCTTCAAGAACCCGCAGGAAGAGCGCACCCGCGCCTTCCTCCAGGCCGTACTCAAGCACTGATGGACTTCCCTCGCGCCGACGCCGGCGAGATCTACCGACCGCCGACCCCCGTGTCACTGTCACCGGCGGTGGCCCCGGGCGACCGCCCGCCCACCGTCGGTCCGTTGCGCCAACGCGGAATCGGCGTCATCTGCCCGTTCGACATGGCCCTGGACCGTGAGCTGTGGCGGTGGATGCCGCCCGAAGTCTCACTGTTTTTCACCCGCACGGTTTTCGTCGACGAGCCGGTCAGCGTCGAGCTCGCCCTCGAGGTCAGCGACACGGCCGATATCCTGGCGGCGGCTCGCAACCTCAGCGGTGTCAGCCCCGAAGTCATGGCGTACGCCTGCACTTCGGGCAGCTTCGTCAACGGGGTGGCCGGCTCCGACCGAATCTCGGCCGCGATGGAATGCGGGGGAGCGCCCCGTGGAATCACCACGTCGGGGGCCCTCGTTGACGCCCTCGACTATCTGGCCGTGCATCGCCTCGTGGTCGTCACGCCGTATGTCGCCGACCTGGCCTCGCTGCTCGACGTGTACCTGGCCGAGAGCGGCCGCCTGGTGGTCGCGCAGTCCTCGCTCGGCCTCGGCGAGAACATCTGGCAGGTGCCCTACGCCACGGCGATCGAGCTCATCCGCAATGCCGATGTGCCCGAGGCAGAAGCGATTTTCGTGAGCTGCACCAACCTGCCCACCTACGACATTCTGGCGCCGCTCGAACTCGAGCTCGGCAAACCCATCATCTCGGCCAACCAGGTCACCGCGTGGGCCGCGCTGCGAGCACTGGGACTGGCTGCGGTCGGGCCCGGGCAGCGCCTGCTCGCGTAGGGCGGCGCATCCGCCTATTTGCGTTCCGGGTGCAAGTTTGCTGGCCAGGCGCAGTCTTGATCGTGCGCCCATCCAACGAAGGTGTGCTCCGCTAGGCCGGGAGGACCGCCGCGTCGCGAAACAGCGTGCCAAGGTCGTCGGTCGGGTGGATTTCGCCGGCCAGACGCAGTCCCTGCCACACCGTGACCTGGTTGGCGGTGAGTACGGGCTTGCCGAGCGCGGCTTCGAGTTCGTTGATCCAGCGGGCGGAGTGCAGGGCGGTGTCCGGAATGAGAATGGCCTGCGCCGCCGGGCTGTCGTTGCTGCGGGCGAGCGCCAGCACGCCGTCGTGGTCGAGCTCGCCGGCCAGGGCGGCCGTCTTGATGTCGTGGCTGACCAGTTCAAGCACCGTGATTCCGGCGTCACCGAGCAGGCGGGCAAAGTGTTGCGCCACATCGTGGGGGTAGGTCGCGGCGACGGCAACCGTGGTGAGGCCGAGGGCGCGCACCGCCTCGACGAAGGCGAGCGAGGTCGACGACACCGGCACGCCGAGCGCCGCCTTGACCTCGGCGACCTGCTGGTGGGCGCCCTCCCAGCCGAACACGAAGCTGCCGGAGGTGCAGGCCCACATCACGGCGTCGGGAGCGTATGCCCGCAGCGCGGCAGACCCCTCGAGCAAGCGTGCGCTCTTGCCGAGGTCGAGCAGGGCATTAACCTCGTGGGCATCGACGCCGACCGAGGTGTGCACGAGCGGAAGCCGGGCGTACCCGCCGAGCACCTGCTCCAGAAAGGGGTAGTCATCTTCGGCTCCGAAGCCGGGGTAAAGCATGCCGACGGTGACGCTCATCTGGATCTCCCTGCGTAAATCATCATTAGAATGTAGACAATACTACAAGAATCGACCCCACTGTGATAGTTTGAGGATTGTCGACAATCTCGCGCACGGGTCGTTTTCAGGTTCGATCCGCGCTTCCAGAAGGAGCAGCCACTCATGGATTCACTCGAATGGGCCACCGCGACCGAGCTGGTCGCCGCCTACCGTGCCCGCGAGGTCTCGCCGGTGGAGGTGACGCAGGCTGCCCTTGACGCGATCGAGACGTGCAACGCGGCGATCAATGCCTGGTGTCTGGTCGACGCCGAATCCGCACTCAGCGACGCGCGGGCATCCGAAGCGCGCTGGCAGGCGGGAACACCCCGCGGGCTCGCCGACGGCGTGCCCACCTCGATCAAGGACCTCATGCTCACCCGTGGCTGGCCCACCCTGCGTGGCTCCCGGCTGATCACACCGGGCAGCAACGAATGGACCGAAGACGCGCCCGCCGTCGCCAGACTGCGGGAGAACGGTGCGGTGCTGCTCGGCAAGGTGACGACCCCGGAATTCGGCTGGAAGGGCGTCACCCACAGCCCGCTCACCGACGTGACACGCAATCCCTGGGACACGTCCAAAACCTCCGGCGGATCGAGCGGCGGCAGCGCGGCTGCGGTCGCCGCCGGCATGGGTGCGTGGTCGGTGGGGACGGATGGCGGCGGCTCGGTACGCATCCCGGCCAGCTTCACCGGCGTGGTCGGCCTCAAACCCACCTACGGGGTCATTCCGCTGTACCCGGCCAGCCCGTTCGGAACCCTCGCCCACGCCGGCCCGCTCGCCCGCTCGGTCGCGGACGCCGCCCTCATGCTGGACGTGCTCGCCGGCCCCGACCCGCGCGACTGGTCGTCGCTCGCGGCTCCGCGCGACTCGTTCAGCGCGGGCCTTGATGGCGGAGTACAGGGAATGCGCATCGCGTTCAGCTCCAACCTCGGCTACGGCAGCAACGATCCCGAGGTTGAGGCTGCCGTGCGCACCGCCGTTGCCGTGCTGCAGGGCCTTGGCGCAGAGGTGACCGAGCTCGACCTCGGCTGGAGCGACCCCGTTGACGCCTACCACGTGCTCTGGTTCGCCGGCGCGGCCAAGGTGCTCGAGCCGTTCGGGCCCCAAGCACGCGAGAGCATCGATCCCGGCCTGCTCGCCGCGCTCGAACGCCACCACGATTTCTCGGCGAGCGACTTTCTCGATGCGACCGCGGTGCGCATGAAACTCGGTCACGACATGGGCTTGCTGCACGAACAGTACGACGTGCTGCTCACCCCGACCCTGCCGATCACCGCGTTCGAAGCCGGTGTGGATGTTCCGGCCGGTTCATCCTCGCCGGACTGGACCTCGTGGACCCCGTACTCTTACCCGTTCAACCTCACCCAGCAGCCCGCGATCACGGTGCCCTGCGGCGTGACCGGCGAGAACCTGCCGGTGGGCCTGCAGATCGTCGGGCCACGCCACGCGGATGCGCGCATCCTGCGGGTCGCCGCCGCCTACGAACAGGCCGCGCAGTGGCCGGCCGGTATCAACCCCAACAGATAAGGACCCCCGTGGCTCGCTACATCACCATCACCCTGGAACAGCGCGGCGTCAGCTGCAAGGCCATTCTCCTCGACGACGAGGCGCCCCGCACGAGCAATGCTGTCTGGGACGCCCTGCCCCTCTCCGGCCAGGTCTTTCACGGCAAGTACGCCCGCAACGAGATCTACAACCTGGTGCCGGCCTTCGCTCCCGCCGAACCCGGGCCTGAGAACACCACGATCACTCCGATCCCCGGCGACGTCTGCTATTTCACCTTCTCGGCGAACGACCTGCAGACCCCCTCGCACGGCTACGAGGTGGGCGGCGGTCCCAAGGAGCTCAGCACCATCGTCGACCTCGCCGTGTTCTACGACCGCAACAACCTGCTCATCAACGGCGACAGCGGCTGGGTTCCCGGCAACGTGTTCGCGACCATCATCGAGGGCCTGCCCGAAATGAAGGCCGCCTGCCAGGACGTCTGGATGGGCGGCGCCCGCGGCGAGACCCTCACCTACGCCCGGTTCGAGGACTAGTCGACAACGAAATAAGCGGATGCGCCGGTGCCGCGCATCCGCTTATCCGTTGTCGCGTTAGCGGATGACTTTGATCGGCACAGTGTGAAGCGCCACCGCACCGAGTTGATCGGTCGGTACCCGGTATGTTTCCCGGGCGGTGAATGCCGAGCCGCACCTCGCCGGTGTCGGCACGTTCAAGCAGTCGCTGCTCGACCAGCTGTGCAACGAGCCGGTGCGTGGTCGCCAACGGAATGTCGACCCGCCGGGCCAGGGTCGAAACTGTCATCGCGGTGCGTGTGGCGTCGAAGGCGCCGAGATGCTCACGAGTCGCGTCAGCATTGAATCGCCCGATGGAGAGTTGGCCATGAGACTCAGTATGCCGGTAGCCCGGTTGGGCTGACCGGGACGCATTAAACGGATGCCCGTCGCAACCGCCATAGTAATCGCCGCACCCAGTCTCCGAAAACGCCACCACCCGTTGGTCGAGCCTGCCGAGACCGCCACGGTCTTGCGGTGGCGGTCTGCGCCGCCCAGCCATTCCGTCGGTCGAGTGCCTCGGGCCGCTCGGGCTTACTTGTCCCAGTTGGGTTTCTCGGCGGGGGTGGCGGCGCGGTTTTGGCCGGCGGGGCGCCATGTTTGGGTAGGGTCGAACACGAACGGTCCGCGCACCCAGGGGCGGCCGTCTCGCATCTCGATGTCCCAGCCGGAGGTATCGATGCTGGCATGGCCGGCGTTGCAGAGCAGCACGGCGTTATCTATATCGGTCGGGCCGCCCTGGCGCCAGGGGACGACGTGGTGAACCTGGGTGAGATGGGGTGGCACGGTGCAGCCGGGGATGACACAGCCACCATCGCGGGCGGCGAGGGCTCGGCGCTGTTGGGCGCTGAAGAATCGGTTGCTGGTGCCCAAGTGCAGGATCGTGCCGGTGTGGCCGAACAGCACAGGTTGGTAGCCGCCGGCGCAGATCAGTTCGTCGACTTGGCTGGGGGTGAGCGGGCCGTCGATGCCGTCGATCCACCCGGCGCCGCGCCCGTCGAGGAGGTCGTTGATGTTGATGTGCACGAGCACGGTCGGGGCGGCACCGCCCATGGTCGGGGTGCCCGGCTGCCGGGCGGCGGCTTCGAACACGGCGCGGAGAATGCCGGCTTGCTTCTCACCGCGGGAGCGGGTGTCGTCGGGTTGCTGCGGGCACGGACCGTGCGGGCCAGGTGGGGGGTTAGCCTCGACCTCGACTTCGACCCCGGTTTCTGCTTCTGCTTGGGTTTCGGCCTCGTTGCTGGTGCCGTTGGTGCTGGCGTCGGAGGGTTCGGTCCCCCGGAACTCAACCGTGGTGCGGGGTATGACATCGGTGGCAGGGGTGGCCGTGGGGGTATCGTTCCCGGGGACCGGGTTGGCCGCCGCGGCGGACAGATACGCGTCGAAAACGTTGCCGATGATGGCACGGTCGAGGGTGGTGAACCAGCCGTTGAGGCTGTAGCCGCCGTTATTGAGGGTGCCGAAGGTGAGCCAGCTGCGCCGCTCCGGCGCAGTCTCACCGGGCGCAGTGCCATCGGGGGCGAGGCGTGCCTTCCACTGGATGCCCTGCTGCCGCAGCCACTCCGGCGCGAACGCGATGCCCGCACCGGGCAGCCCCTCAGTCTCCGGGGTGATCGCCCCGGAGCCGCTGGCGACCAGGGAGCGCTCGACCCGGTCGAGGTCCTCCACCAGCACGGAGGAGCGCAGACCGTCAAGCACCTGCACGATCACCCGGGCCTGCTCCAGCCCGAGCTCCCCGCTCTGCAGGGCGCCGCCGAGCACGGGGTAGGTGGGAGCGAGCGGGCGGCCGAGGAGCATCCGCTGGCCGGCTTTCTCGCCGAGCGCTGACCGCTGACGCACTTCGCTGCGGGATAGCCGGGCGAGGGCGCAGACCAGCTCGACGCCGCTGCGACAGCCGAGCCGACGGGCCAGCGTCGGCGCAGCCAGAGCCGCGGCCGCACCCGCCACGCTTGGAGCGGCCGCACTCTGATCAATAGCAGCTTGGGCGGCGGCTTTCGCTGCGTCAGCATCGAAGTATTCGGAGCGACGCAGCACGTCCGACGTGGAGAGCACCCGGGCTCCGTCGACGACCCGGCCCACGCTCTCTAACGCTAGCAACATGGTCAACGATTCTTCATCACCCAGCAGCCCGAACGACACCCCACCCAACGCCGCCAACAGAATCTCCCGAGCTTGCTCTACCGCCGCAACGACGGGGTTCGAACTGGACTCACTCGGGTTTTCCATGAACATGGGCGCCATTGCCTCCTTCACGCCAATTCTACCAAGAATCGAACGCAAAAGCGATAGAATCTCACAAATGCTCCAGGCACCAAAGTTGCCCGACCGATCCAATTTCGTCAACATTACTGCGACCGCCATCAGGCAGCACAAGGACGATCATTCGTGTTTCACCGCAGTACCGTCTTGGCGTCAGCCGTGCAATGTCGAAGTAATGAGCGATTCTCCTTCGCGAATGCGCCCCAAGCATTCGCACTTACCCATTGCCCGACGCAACACTGTTGCGCCAGTTCCGCGCCGCCCGTGCCCGACAGCGGTGCCCGACAGCGATAGTCGACCCCGCTGAGTTGGCTCGTAGACAACCGGGGCACCCACGACGACGTGACACCGCCGGCAACCTTTGCCGGCATCCCAGGCTCAACCTGAACCCTGGACGAAGAAATCGCCTACCAGCGAGCAGTTAGGCCGAGGCGAGGGTGTGCGCCCGACGCACGGGTTCAACGCGAATGCTGGTGCGTTCGCAACCGGTGCACTTGAGAACGTAAAGGGGAAGGGTAATGCGCAGGGCCTGCGCGGGGTTGGGTTTCAGGTCGGCCTGAGACTTGCAAAACGGGCAGGTAATTCGCATCGAGGGTTGTCCCTTGGCTTGGTTCTGCGCAAGCGATAACTCGCGTCAGATTGACCATAGGGGGCGATAGCATTTTTCCGCTCCCCCTTGAACTTCTAGACAAAGTATGTATACAGAGCAGTTCGTCTGTCCCCGTTTCGACGGACTCTATCGCAGAAGACTCAAGGCGAGCCCGAATGGTGTTCTCAACGAGAAGGATTTGTGTATACAGAGATTTGTTGCGGGCTGTGCATTCGCTGCCGTGTCAGCCCCCACGAGAGCGCTTGAAGCCCGCAGACATACACTGTGCCCATGAATACTGTGTCAACAAATGCCGCGCCCGGCACCCCCGGGCCGGCCGCGGCCGAGCCGAGTCTTGCCTCGGCGCCGCCCCTTGCACCGAAGACCGCGAGTGCCCGCCGCGGACTCACCGTCACCTGGCACCAGCAGCACAAGAAATCCCTGACCACGGGGGAGCGGGCCGCCGACACCATGCGCAACTCCATGGGCAGCTGGCGGTTCGTCGGCGGCTTCGTGCTGTTCATGATCCTCTGGGCCGTGGCGAATTCGTTCGCGTCCGGCTGGGATCCGTACCCGTTCATTCTGCTCAATCTGTTCCTGAGCATGCTCGCCGGTCTGCAGGGCGCGATTCTGCTCATCTCGGCCAAGCGGCAGGATGCGATCGCCGCGGCGCTGGCCCAGCACGACTTCGATACGAACATCGCGGCCAAGACCGACATCGAAGCGCTGCTGGAGATCAACAATCGTCAGCTCGCCATGATCGGCGATCTGCAGGCTATTCTCGAACGCCTCGAGCTGCCCCGTCAGACTTCCTCGCAAACTGAGGGCTGATCTGGAAGCGACCAGCGTCGCTGCAATCATTCTTCATGCTTGTCGGGCGCGTCGCGGCATACTACAGTTCCTGTAAACGTTGTCGTAAATGTTTACTAAAAATTCATGTGCGACCCCGCGCGTGCACGCCTGTGCGATCACGCCTCGTGCGTATGGCCGGGCTCGGGATACACCTGTCCGGCAACTGTGCGATCCAGGTCGCAGGGTCATCGAAAGGAACCACAATGGAGTGGAAAAAGGGAATGGGCGAGCTCGTGACGTCGGGCCTGGTTGCGGCATCGGTCCTGTCGACGACAGGTGAAGCGCAGGCCGTAGACGGCCGGCTGACAACCGGGTCGGTCGCCAGCGCGGCCATTGGTGGCCCCATCGACTACACGGTCTATTTACCCGCCGGATATGACGCCGACAGCTCGATACGATATCCGTCGCTCTACCTGCTGCATGGGCGAGGTGACACCCAGGCCGCCTGGCAGCAGGAAATCGGCGACATCGACGAGTTGACAGCGGCGGGAAGTATTCCGGCGATGATCGTCATCATGCCCGACGCGCCGTGGAGCAATGGCGGCAACTATTATGTTGATTCGCAGCACACTGGGACCGCCGACGGATCGACTCCGGGCGTGGCGGTCGAAACGGCCTTTACCGGCGACCTGCTCGAGCACATTGATGCGAGTTTCCGTACCTTACCCGACCGCGCGGCCCGCGCTGTGGGTGGCTACTCCATGGGGGGTGCCGGCGCCTTGCGGTTTGCCACCGCTCACCAGGATCTGTTTTCGGTGGGAATCATCCTGAGTCCAGCCGTGTACGTACCGTCGACGCCGGTCGATTCCTCGACTCGGGTGCTCGGCGCCTACGGCGTGGGGACAACCCTCTACGACGAGGACCGATATCAGGCTCTCAACTACCCGGAAACGTTGTCCGCATTCGATCCGGCGATGCCGGTGCACCTGTTCATCGCCGTGGGTGACGATGAATATGCTAACCCGCTGCCGGAAGATGCCATCCACGACCTCGACTACGAGGCGGCGACCCTGTATAACCAAGCCAATCGGGTCGCGGGAATCACCGCCGAACTGCGCGTCTACGACGGAGGTCATGACTGGGAAGTATGGAAGCAAGGTTTTCGTGAGGGTCTGGTCGACATAGCCGCACACCTGCGCACCGAGGAACGGCCGGAATCCGACGGCCTCCAGTTCGGGTCGGTCGGTGGTGATCGTGCCGGTGGCGTTCTCGGACGCAGCGACGGCAGTGTGATCCAGGCAATTAACGCAGCGGATGCAATGCTCGGTTCGACCGGACAGGGCGGGCTCGACGTGCTCGTGCAGAAACACGATGCGAATGGGGCCCAGGTGTGGTTCACCCCCATTGCGTCTGCTTTCAACGAACGTGCTTACGGTGTCGTGGATGGTTAGGACGGAGCGGTCATCGTGGCCGGCTTCATGAGGCAGGGACACGATGCGGGTGAGAACGACGACGGCCTTGTGGTGAAGATCGATGCCGACGGCACTGAGCTCTGGCGCACGACGTTCGGTTCGGACGCGCCCGCAGATCGGATCTACGGCGTCGCATCCGACGGCGCCGGTGGAGCTTTCGTGACGGGCTACACATGTGGAGTTCTGGTCGGCGAGCGCACCAACGCGGGCGATAAGGATGCAATTCTGGCTCGCATCCATACGGCCGGTGCCGTGTTGTGGTCCACCCAGTTCGGCAGTACCAGCGAGGACAAGGGATTCGCGGTCTCAGCGGCGGCAGACAGCGGCGTGTACGTCGGAGGCACGGCAGGCAACGTCCTACCGGGACAATCTAGTGATGGCGCTATGACGGCTGGGTTGCAAAATTCGACAGCGCCGGCACACTAGTTTGGACCAATCAATTTGGGACCGTAGAGAATGACCAGGTTTCCGGTCTGGTCACGACCGTCACCGGTGTAGCCGCGACGGGCTTCACGCAGGGCTCGCTGGCCGCTGGATCGGCCGGAGAAGCAGATATCTTCGTGACCGCCGTGGCCGACGACGGAATCGGTGAGTGTACGACACAAGACGGATCAGCCGCGGACGACCGCGGTGCGGCGATCACCACGGATGCCGCCGGTCGGCTCCTCGTTGTCGGCCACACGAATGGGAATCTCGGAACCGGACCGATCGCCGGCGGGACTGATGTCTTCGCTCTCATGCTCGACCCGACCGGGGCGATAGTCGAGCGCACCCAATTGGGCTCGGCCCAGCGAGACGGGGCCGATGATTATGACGAGGCGAACCTGTTCATCGCCGGGGGCGGATCGACCTGGATCCAGGGCGTGACCTTCGGCAGTGTGTCAGGCGTGCAGAACGCCGGGGCCGGTGACGTGTTCCTCACTACGATTCCCTTCGATGCGGTCGTGACCGCGTCGGTCAGCGCCCCTGCTGATATCGCAGCCGTTGTGCCAGACGGTACGGCACCGCCCGTACCAGCACCCACCGTCACAATAGGCAGTCTGGTTATTGCCAGCGTCGACGCCGCTCGGTGGGCAGCTTTGTCGGCGCTGCTCCTGCTGATGGGTGTGACTTGGGTCGGCTACGGGCTTCGAAGGGGAAATTTGCGGGCTAGTTGGGCGAGTTCTTGCGTCGACCGCATCGAGAGTGATAGTGTCCGTGTAATCGTTCTTGTAAACGTTTACCGTCGTGGCGGGTTTCCGGGCTAACACCCCTGAGAACTATGGCCACGGCGGTTAGCGTGCAGGCACGCACCCTTCAACGAAGATCGGGATTTCAAGTGAGTACTGGCAAGTCAACCCTCGTGCGCGTCGCCGAACGCGCTGGGGTGTCGATCGCCTCTGTGTCCCGGGTACTCAACGGGCTACCGGCATCGGAATCGATCACCGAGCGCGTTCGCGCAGCGGCCGAAGAATTAGGCTACGTCCCCAACGCCACCGCCCGATCCCTCAAGGTCGGTCGCACCGAGCAGATCGCATTGGCCGTCGCTGACGTCGGTAATCCGGTCTACGTGTCCATGATGCACGCAGTCAACGAGGTCGTGGCCTCCGCTGGGTTTCGGCTCGTGCTTTCGTCCACCGGCAGTGACCCCGCCGACCAAATCAACCTGCTCAAGAACCTCAATCGTGGCTTCGCTGACGGGCTCATCCTCAGCCCCCTGCGAGTCACTCCTGATCTGATCGAGGAGGTGCGCGCCAGTCGCCTTCCGCTGGTCATTATCGGTTCACTTCCGGAGGGCGTCGCGGTCGATAATGTGCGGGCCAACTCTCGCAAGGGCGTCGGACTCGCCGTCAAACACCTGTATGAGCAAGGTCGCCGTCACATCGCCTTCCTCAACGGTCCACTCGACACGGTGCCCGGGACAGCCCGCCTCGCCGGGTATCTCAAAGCCATGACCAACCTTGCCTTGCCCGTCACCAGCGACCTGCAGGTCGAAGCCACCGACTTCACCTATCATGCAGGACTCGCTGCGACGACAGCACTGCTCAACCAGTCCAGTCCAGACGCCATTGTTTGTTCCAACGACCTGCTCGCCGTGGCGGCAATGAAAATCATTGTCGGGCGTGGACTTCGGGTTCCGCAGGACATAGCCCTGGTCGGCATGGACAACACGGACATTACCGAACTCGCAAACCCGGCACTGACCAGTGTCGATCTCGGATCGGCACGACGTGCCCGCAAAGCGGCGAAGCTACTCCTCGCACGCATCGACGACCCGGATCGCCCGGTGCAGAGCGTCGTCGTCTCGCCGACGCTGGTCGTGCGTGAGTCCTCGGTGGTGGCCGGATGACGCTCATCAAAGCTCGGGCCACCAGCAAACGTCCCAAGGGCTCTCCCTCTCACCGCGGTAAGAACCGCGATGCCTGGCTGCTGGTGTTGCCCGCGTTGATCCCGGTGGTCATCTTCAGCGTCTATCCGCTCGTTCAGGGCATTCTGCTCGGGTTCACCGACGCCAAGGCCGGCCTGAACGCTACGACGTCAGTCAATGGACTCGACAACTACATCAAGTTGCTCAGCTACGAGCTGTTCTGGAAATCCTTCCGTATCGGAATGATCTGGGCGGTGTCCGTCACCGTGCTGCAATTTCTGGCCTCCCTCGGCCTCGCGACCCTTCTCAACCTCGACATCAAGATGCGCTGGCTCGCCCGTACCCTCGTGCTCGTGCCGTGGGCTATGCCTCCGGTGATTATCGCGATCATGTGGCGTCTCATGCTGAATCCGACGTATGGGCCGATAAACGACATGCTCAGCTCGGTCGGCCTGCCCGGTGAAATCAACTGGCTCGGCAACTTCGCCACAGCCCTCCCCGCAGTGATCGTCGTCGCGGTCTGGGCAGGCATGCCACAGACCACCATCGTTCTCCTCGCCGGGCTGCAATCGGTGTCGACCGAACTGCATGAAGCGGCATCCATTGACGGGGCCGGGGCCTGGAAACGGTTCATCCATGTGACCTTGCCCGCCCTCAAGCCGGTGATCATCGCGATCACGACGCTCGACCTCATCTGGAACTTCAACTCCTTCGCCCTGGTCTTTGTGCTCACGGCCGGCGGGCCTGGCGGTGAAACCATGCTTCCAATGCTCTTCGCCTACAACGAGGCGTTCCGGTACGGAAACTTTGGGTTGGCCTCGGCGATGGGCAACGTCATGGTGATCGTGATCGCGTTCTTCCTGTTCTTCTACCTTCGGTCGCAGATGCGAGAAAGCAAATGAAATCCACCAGAACTCGCTGGCCCGCCCGCACCCTGCAGTACCTCGCACTCACGGGCTACATCATTTTTCTCGGTTTCCCGCTGTTGTGGCTGCTCACGGCATCGTTCAAGACGCCGCGGGAACTCAGCTCTCCGACCCAGTCCTTTCTGCCGGAATCGTTCGCCCTCGACAACTTCGTCGCGGCCGTGCAGAAAGCCGACCTGTTCACGGCCGCCGGCAACAGCCTGTTCGTCGCGCTGTCGACGACTATTGTCGTCACGCTGATGTCGCTTCCGGCGGCCTACGCCCTTGCTCGGTTTCGCACCAAGCTGCGTGGCATCGCGACCGGATGGATCCTGCTCAGCCAAGTCTTCCCTTTCATCCTGATCATCATCCCGTTGTTCCTCGTACTGCGCGAGATTAATCTGCTCAACTCGCATCTCGGCCTCATTATCGTGTACGCGGTCTGGTCCTTGCCTTTTGCGCTCTGGATGTTGCAGGGCTACGTGGCCGGCATCCCCGTGGAACTCGAAGAAGCGGGAGCGATGGACGGTGCGTCCAAGTTTCGTATCCTGCGTTCGATCGTCTTTCCTCTGCTCATGCCTGGTCTCGTCGCCACGAGCATGTTCACCTTTATCTCGTCGTGGAACGAGTTCTTTTTCGCGCTCGTCCTCATCCAAGATCCAGCCCTGCAAACCCTGCCCCTCACCCTCGCCCGGTTTGTCGGCGCCGAAGGACAGGTTCAGCTAGGCCAGCTCGCCGCCGCCTCACTCTTGGCGACCATCCCCAGTCTTGCGTTCTTCGCTCTCATCCAGAAACGACTCACCTCTGGGCTGCTCAGCGGGGCCGTCAAGGGATAACCACCCTGCACCGAAAGTCACCCGTTTCAACGCGGC
Source organism: Cryobacterium sp. N19 (assembly GCF_002929595.1). Taxonomy (NCBI): domain Bacteria; kingdom Bacillati; phylum Actinomycetota; class Actinomycetes; order Micrococcales; family Microbacteriaceae; genus Cryobacterium; species Cryobacterium sp. N19. The sequence continues at coordinate 81,806 of NZ_PJJR01000054.1, forward strand.
ACACAGTGATGTGCGCTGCGGCACTCACACACAAGGAGAAAGTCCATGAAGAAAGCCATCACCGTCGGCGTCGGCCTCCTGGCCGTCACCGGCCTTCTGGCCGGCTGCAGCGGAGCCACGGATTCCGCCGACAGTAGCGGGGAACCGATTACTCTGACGTTTCAGAGTCTCGCCTGGCAAGAAACCACCATCGCCGCCACGGACAGCATCGTCGCTGATTGGAACGCCGCAAACCCGGATGTGCAGGTCGACATCACCCAGGGGAGTTGGGACAACGTGCAGGACCAGCTTGTGACCCAGTTCCAGGGCGGCACCGCCCCGGACATCATCCACTACGAGTCCGCCGCGATCGCCGGGTTCGCCGAGCAGGGATACCTGGCCGACCTCAGCCCGTACCTCGGAGATGACCTCAAAAACGGCATCACCGATGACATTTGGAAGACCGTCACGTCCAGCGACGGCTCGATCGTGGGCGTGCCGACACTACTGCAGTCCTACGTCGTGTTCGCCAACGCGGATGCTTTCGCCACGGCCGGCGTTGAACTGCCTGTCGGCGACGAAATGACCTGGGACGATTTCGCCACGGTATCCAGTGAGCTAACCGCCGACGGCACCTACGGCGTCGGCTGGGGACTGAAATCGCCGACCGCTACGGTCATGAACATGGGCCTCGGCTTCGACGGAACCTTTTTCGAGACGAAAGATGGCGCATCGACCATAGCGGTTGGCGATGCCGAGCTCGAGGTACCAGAGCGCATCCATGCCATGGCCTACGACGACAAGTCGATCGAGCCGGTCTCGATGACCCTCAGCGGGACCGACGCACTGCCCGGATTCTTCGGCGGTGACTACGCAATGTTCTTCGGTGGCAACTTCTACTCGCAGCAGATGACGGAGTCGGCGCCGGAAGGCTTCAACTGGGTCGTGCTGCCGCCGCTCGCCGGCTCCGCTGGCACCGCTCAGGCCGCCAACCCGCAGACAATGTCGGTGGCAGCCGAGAGCGAGCACGTCGAGGAGGCTGCGGCGTTCGTGGAGTTCTTCGCCGACGCGGAGAACCTCTCTGCTCTTGGCCAGGGCGACTGGCTGGTTCCGACGACCGAAGACGGCCGCGCCGCATTACTCAGCGAGACCGGCGGCGATGGCGGCTGGGCTGAGATCCTTAAGTCGGGCGAGGCGCTTGCGATGGCCCCGTTCCAGTCGGCTGTGGGTTACGTGCAGTGGAAGGACCAGATCGCCACTCCAGCGCTTCAGCAGTACTTCGCGAACGCCATCACGACCGAGGAATTGCAAGCGCAATTGCAGGACGGATTCGCCAGCATCGGCTAATTCCCGGCTGACCAGTACCAACGGTAGGGCATAGCGCCCTGACCGGGTATGTCGGTGGCTCGTTACAGACTGTGTGACGAGCCGCCGACATCCCAAGAATTGTAATCTTTCGTTCACAAGCTTGGAGAATTCGATGGATCTGTTGCAGGACAAAGCGACCGGCGTACTGGCTGGCGCGGCCGTGGGCGATGCCCTCGGTGGTGCCGCTGAGGGCAACACTCCGGAGGCCATCCAGAAGCGCTACGGCGGCTACATTGGCGGCATTGTTGGGCCTTTCCTCGAAGATTGGCGCAATGCACGCCCCATCGCGCCGTACCACAAGGGCGATGGTCACATCACCGACGACACCCTCATGACCACTGCCCTGGTAGATGTTTACGCCACCGTGCGGGACCACCTCGACGCCTTTTCCATCGCCGATCACCTTGTTCCGCTTCTGCTCGGCGAGAAGCGTTGGATTCCGGAACTGGAGTCCGAGGCTCTGCTCCTGCACCGTATCTTCCTGGCCGAGAAGTGGCTCGTCGCCCGATTGCACTACGGACACATTGACCCGCGCGAGGCCGGCGTCGGAAACATCGTCAACTGCGGTGCCACCATGTACGTTGCCCCGATCGGCATCGCCAATGCCGGCTCGCCCGACACCGCCTACGCGGAGGGTATCGACGTTGCCGGAGCACACCAGTCCAGCTACGGTCGGGAAGCCGCGGGGGTCTTTGCGGCCGCAGTGGCCGAGGCCATGCGCCCTGAGGCATCCGTCAGCTCGGTTATTGACACAGCGTTGCGTCTGGCCAAGGACGGCACCCGCGATGCGATTGACGCCGTCGTCACCGAGGCCGACGGAATCACTGACTGGCGTGAGGCCATTGGCCCGCTCCGCCGCGCGGTCACCCCGTTCGACACCGTCGGCGACGACTATCGCAAACCAGCCCGCGACGCCCGCATCCCCAACCGCACGAAATCGATCGAAGAACTTCCGATCGCGCTCGGCATGCTCGTCGTCGGGGCGGGAAACTACTCCGATGCGGTTCTAGGCGCAGTCAACTACGGACGCGATTCCGACTCCATCGCCACCATGGCCGGCGCCATCTGCGGGGCTCTGAACGGCGTCGACAACGTACCCCTGGAGTGGCGGGAGACCATCGCCACGGCCAGTCGCATCGACCTCGCGGCTCCGGCGGCCACTATGGCCGCGGTCAGCAGGGAGATCTGGGCACGCGACCAGGAACGAGTGGCCCGCCGCGGTGCGACGATGACCGCGCTGATGGCTCCGGCACCGGCCACGCCTGACTTGCACGGCGCCGTTACTCGATGACCGTGCCCACGCCAGCCGGGCTGACTCCCGAGGCCCAGACCCGTCCGCTTCGGCTCAGCTGGTCACAGCCGGAGGACCTCGTCGCCCACGCCCTGAACGCCGCCGTCGAGGAGGGTCGTACCGTCGGCGACCTCGGTAAGCGGTGGAGCCGAGCCGGCGGTTCCCGACTGGCCGCCGTAACCGGCGCCACCCCCCATGCGGCGAGCCCCGAGTTACGCCGGCTGGCACGGCAGCTTCTGCAAGAAATCGACGAACTGGCCCTTCCTGAACGCCTCGCCGCAGCCGAGCCCGACGATCTCACGGCAATACGTGCCCTTCTCCCGGCAACCGACGCCCGCACGCCCAGTCCGGCGGCAAGTGTCGATTCCGACATCCTGTACGACCGTATTCATGGTGCCTGGCTTGGTCGGGCAGCTGGCTGTCTGCTCGGTAAGCCGGTCGAGAAGATCCCGCGGCACGGCATCCGGTTAATCGCTGAGTCGACCGCGAACTGGCCGATCGCCTCCTACTTCACAGAGGTCGGCCTTGACCCGGCGATCGCCGAACAGTATCCGTGGAACCGCCGCAGCCAGCCAACCAGCCTGGCCGAGAACATCGACGGCATGCCCGAAGACGACGACCTCAACTTTCCGCTCATTGCCCTCAACCTGCTCGAGCAGGTCGGCCGCGGCTTCACCACCCGCGACGTCGCCGAAAGCTGGCTGGCCAACCTGCCCGGTGGCCGTGTCTTCACGGCCGAACGCATCACCTACCGAAATTTGCTCGACGGTTACGAGCCTGAGGTGGCCGGTGCGGTGCAGAATCCGTTCCGCGACTGGATCGGTGCCCAGATTCGAACGGATGTCTACGGCTGGGTCAATCCCGGAGCCCCGTTACTTGCCGCCGAGCTCGCCTGGCGCGATGCACGACTGAGCCACCGCCGCAACGGCGTGTATGGCGCCATGTTTGTGGCGGCCGCCTCGGCCACGGCGCTCGTGGCTTCCACAGTCGATGAGGTACTTGCCGCCGCGCTCGGCGTCGTCCCGCCCGGCAGCCGCTACGCCGCGGCGATCAGGTTTGGCATCGATCTCGCCCATTCCGAGCTCGACACCGAAGCGGCCCTCGATCTGCTCTACGCCGAGTACGGTCAGCTGCACTGGGTGCACGTGCTCAACAATGCGGCCTTGTTGGCCTTCGCCCTCGTGCGCGGGGCCGGCGATTTTGAGACCACCATCACCCTCGCGGTCACCGGCGGCTGGGACACCGACTCGACTGGTGCCACCGCTGGGTCGATCACCGGCGCGCTCACCGGTGCGGGCGGTCTGTCGAAACGCTGGATCGCCCCCCTAAAGAACCGGCTCAGCACGAGCCTGCCCGGATTCAACCAGATCGGATTCGACGAACTCGCCACACGCACCCTGGCAGTGGCCCGCACGGCGCAGTCGGCGTCCACAAAGGTGACCCGGTCATGAGCGTTGTCTTTGACGCCGATGAGGCGAACACCAACGAATTCAACCCGTTGGTCGCACGTGGAATCGACTTGCCCACCATGCTCGGCCCCGACGGAATCGATGATGCGGCCGGTGACGTGGTCAAGATCTTCTCGGCACCGGACGACGCGGCCGAGTGGCCGGCCTGGCGGGAACGCCTCACCCAATGGCGTGCGACCGCGCGTACCCGTCTCGCCTACAGCGGCGCGGCCTACGACGATGATAATTCCCGCTGGGCGCGCACCTGCTTCAGCGTCGCCCTCGTTTGGCTCTGGGACGAACGACTCTACGACCACACGACCGGTCAATTCACGGTGGACGCCTTCCTGGCCGGCGCAACCGAGTACGGCGGATTCGACGGCATCGTGCTCTGGCATGCGTATCCGATCATCGGCATCGATGACCGCAACCAGTTCGACTTCTACCGTGATGTTGTGGGCATAGCCGACCTCGTTTCCGAGTTTCATCGAAACGGCCTCAAAGTATTCATCAACTACAACCCGTGGGACACGGGAACCCGTCGCGCCCCCGGAGACGACCCCGCAGAGCTCGCGCGCCTGGTCGGCGAACTCGTCGTCGACGGCGTCTTCCTTGACACGATGAAGGAGGGCGGTACCGACCTGATCAACGCCCTGATTTCAGCGGACCCGCCGCAGGTACTCGAGGGCGAATCGCGCATCCAGCTTTCACGCATCGAAGATCATCACCTGAGCTGGGCCCAGTGGTTCGCCGACAGTGAAGCGCCCGGCGTTCTGCGCGCGCACTGGTACGAGCGGCGCCACATGATGCATCACACCCGTCGCTGGAACCGCGACCACGCTGCCGAGCTGCAGTCCAGCTTCATGAACGGCACGGGCATGCTCATCTGGGATGCAGTCTTCGGCGTCTGGGTCGGCTGGAACGAGCGCGACAAGGCCACCCTGCGCCGCATGCTGAGGCTGCAACGCGCGCTCAGCGATGTGCTCGTCGACGGCGAGTGGATGCCGTTGATCGACGCAGCCGAGCCGGCGCTGGCCGCCCGGGTCTACGTCAGCCGGTTTCGCACCCCTGAACTGACGCTGTGGACCATTGTCAACCGCTCTGGCACTGACTACCACGGCCCCGTTCTCAGCGGCACCGGGCCCGCCACGGTGCTGCCGGAACGGCTGATCGATCTTGGCACCGGCGCGGTCCTGGACGCTGAGGGCACCGCCGTCACCGTGCCCGCGCGGGGCATTACTGCTGTCGTGGCGGTCACCGGCCCCGACCCGTCGTGGCTGGCCGCGCTGCTGCAGGCCGAGAATGCGGATTCTGCGGCGCACCCGACCCCCACCTCCAGCTTTCCAGCCCGCGCCGCTGTGCGCGTACCGCCGCCCGCTACAGCGACGGTTGGCCTCGCACCCGCTCACACGGTGTCGGTCCGTGCCGGCGAACGGACGCTACGCATCCGTTATCGCCGCCGAGAGACCGGTCTCTATCAGGGCGCACCGTACGTCGACGAGTGGAAGCCGCTCCCTCCGCGACTGCACGATGACCGCGAGGAGACGATGACCGTGCTGCTTAGCTCAGTCGCCGTCGCCACCACGGAGGTCACTGTTGCCGAGTTTGAGGCATTTCTCGAGGCCACCGGCTATCGTCCCCTAATTCCGAATCGTTTTCTCGGCGACCCGGATTCCGGTCTACGGCCAACTACTGGCACCGATCCGGTCACGCTGGTGAACTTGGCCGATGCCCGGGCCTATGCCCACTGGGTTGGCGGTCGGCTGCCGTCCGAGTTCGAGTGGCAGGTTGCGGCCGCCGATCCGGCGCTCGGCCGGTTGCACCCACTTGTCTGGAACTGGACGGAAAGCGAGCACAGCGACGGCATCACCCGTTTCGTCATGCTGAAGGGCGGAAGTTCGCACGAACCGGCTGGGTCTGACTGGTATTTCGACGGCGGACCGCGCGAACGGGAATTCACGGCGAAGTTTCTGCTCCCTGGTCTGGGACTGGATCGGTCGGAGAACATCGGCTTTCGCGTGTGCTGGGACCTTGCCGCAGGGAGCACATCATGAACGCGCCCCTCACCGGCATTCGGGTACTAGACATCTCGACCCTGTTCGCCGGGCCGCTCGCGGCCACATTCCTTGGTGACTTCGGCGCCGACGTGATCAAAATTGAACACCCGATGAAACCGGATGCCGCGCGGGGGCATGGCCCGGCCAAGAACGGCGTCAACCTATGGTGGAAGACTCTGGGCCGCAATAAACGCACCGTTACCCTGAATCTCGGCCAGCCGGACGGTGCCGACCTGCTGCTGCGACTCGTTGCCGACGCGGACGTTGTCATTGAGAATTTTCGCCCCGGGACCCTGGAACGCTGGGGCCTGGGGCCGGAGCGTCTGCTCGCGGCCAATCCCAAACTCGTGATCGCCCGCGTTACCGCGTTCGGTCAATTCGGTCCCTATTCGGCCCGGCCCGGTTTCGGGTCGCTCGCCGAAGCGATGAGCGGGTTCGCCGCCCTCACCGGTGAACCAGACGGTCCACCCACGCTGCCGCCGTTCGGCCTGGCCGACGGTGTCGCCGCCTTGGCGACGAGCTACGCGATCATGGTTGCGCTGCGCGGTGTCGCCACGTCTGGCGCCGGTCAGGTGATCGACATGGCCATCATCGAACCCATACTCATGCTGCTGGGCGGCCAGATCACCGCCTACGACCAGCTCGGCGCCGTTCAGCAACGCACCGGAAACCGGTCGGTAAATAATTCGCCGCGCAACGTCTATCGCAGTGCCGATGGCACCTGGCTGGCCGTGAGCACGAGTTCGCAGTCAATCGCGGAGCGCGTTCTCCATCTCGTGGGCCGCCCCGATCTGGTCGCCAAACCCTGGTTCGGCTCGGGGCACGAACGCGCGGAGCACGCGGTGGAGCTCGATCTTGCCGTGTCAACCTGGATCGCCGCACGGCCGGCAACAGTGGTCCTGGCCGCGTTCGAGCAGGCCGAAGCTGCCATCGCCCCGGTTTACGACGTGCGCGGGGTCATCGCGGACCCGCAATATCAGGCTCTGGGCACGGTGCAATCGGTCGACGACGACGAGCTCGGACCGATCAAGATGCAAAACGTGCTGTTTCGCCTGTCGGAGACCCCGGGGAGCATCCGCTGGACCGGCAGGGCCCACGGCAGCAACACAGACGAGGTGCTCGCCGAGGTCGGCGTCAGCGTCGAACAGCTTGAACAGCTCCGTGAGCGGGGAATCATATGAGTGCCGTGGCCGACGATCAGTCGGTGTTCATTGCCGGTCTGTATGTGCCCGGAAACCGGCCGGAACGGTTTGACAAGGCCGTTGCGAGCGGTGCCGACCTGGTCATTCTCGACCTAGAAGATTCAGTTCCGAACGGTGACAAAGCGCAGGCCCGCCGCAATGTGGTCGAGTGGTTGCTGGCACGGGACGATTCGGGAGGTGAGTCGAGTGGCCCGCGCATTCAAGTGCGCGTCACTGCGGACTGCGACGACGACCTTGATGCGCTCCTGCCGGTCGCGGAGCGCTTTTCGCTTCGCTTGCCCAAAACTGAAAGCGTTGCGCAACTTGATGCCGTCGCTCAGTTTTATCAGGTCACCACGCTGATCGAGACAGCGTTGGGGCTGGAACGAGCGTTCTCCCTGGCTGAGCATCCGGTCACGGCTGGGCTCGCGCTGGGCGATTCCGACCTGGCAAGCGATCTGGGTTCGTCTTCGCCGCAGGTGCTCGAGTTTGCGCGCATTCGCCTGGTGGTGGCCGCGCGGGCAGCGGGGCTCCCCGCGCCCATGATTTCAGCGTGGCCGGGCATCACCGACCTGCCGGGACTCCTGAGCGACACGCAACGCGGCGCGGCCCTTGGACTCGTGGGGCGAGTGGCAATTCATCCGGTGCAGCTCGCGGTTATTCGCACAGCCTTCCAGCCGAACTCGACCGATCTGGCCTGGGCGAATGAGGTCCTGATGGCGCTTGCTGCCGGTGGTGTGACGACCCTGCGGTCTGGAGAGATGGTCGATGGGGCCATGCGTGGTCGGGCGCAGCGCATCCTGCAGCTCACAGCAGCCACCCGAACGTCTGGTTAATCGTGGGTTAAACGGACGCCGCCAGCAGGCTCACGACAACGGTGTCGCCCTTTGTCGACAGCTGGCCGACCTCCACAAAGCCGAGCCGGTCGTGGAAGGCGAGGGAGCCCGGGTTCCGCGGCTCCAGGTTGACCTCGCAGAGCACTTCGGCGAGCTCCAAACGGCGGGCAGCGCGGAAGATGGCGTCGTAAAGCACCTGGCCGAGGCCCTGCCCGCGATACCCGTCGGCCACGACGATGCGGTCGACGTAGAGAAAATCACTGGACCGGGCGGAGAACCAGCGGTAGTTCTCGCTCTGGTACTCCGCTCCGGCGACGAACAGAATGGCGAAGCCGAGCACCGTGCCGACATTATCGTCGTCGACAACGGCGACCGCGAGGTGGCTGTGCAGCGCCAGCGAAGCCAGCGCCTCGGCATCCAGCTCGTTGACCGCGGGAACGGCCTCATTGTTGAGCGCGAGCAGGCGCGGCAGATCGGCGGGCACGAAGGAACGAATGGAGAAGGTCACCCCTAACGATAAGCCGTGTCTCTACTTCACAGCTCGCCGGCCCGATGCACCGCCGTCGCGATGACCAGGTCTTCCCAAGACATTCCCGTGCTCTTGAAGATGCGTGGCCGACCCAGATCTACGGCGATCGCACCGATCACCAGTTCACGCAGCGGCACGAGGTCTCCCGGCCGGACCACACCCTCGGCCAGGGCCATGATCACATCACCGGCCTCGCGCAGCGCCGTCGCCGGGTCTTCGACCACAACCTGGGCGCGGGAGAGGAGCGCGGAGTCGAGCTCGCGGGCATCCGCTTCGTGCGAACCGACCGCGACAACGCAGCAGTCGTCGGGCACCAGCGACCCATCGAACAGGGGAGTGCGGGCGGTCGTGGCGCACACGATGAGCTGCGCCGTCGCGACGTCGGCCGCGATGCCGACCCGGGCCGGCAGCCCGGTCGCGCTCACCCGAGCTGCGAACAGCTCGGCACGGGCCTGGTCGCGGGCCACGATAGTGACTCGATTGATCGAGCGGATGGCCCACATCGCCTCGATGTGGCCCCAGGCCTGCGGCCCCGATCCGAACACGACCAGGTGTTCCACGGTAGCCGGAGCCAGGTAATCGCCGGCGGCGGCCGACAAGGCCGGGGTGCGCAGGGTCGTGATCGCGGCGCCATCGAGCAGGCAGACCGGGGTCAGCGTCGCGGCATCGAGCAGCAGGTAGACGCCCTGGATGCGCTCGACGCCGAGCGCCGGGTTACCCGGAGCGACCGAGGCCACCTTGATACCGACGAAATCCGGCGCCTCGGTGGGCATGAGCAGCAGCTGGCCGCTTGCGACCGGCAGCACCTGCCGGGCGAAATCCTGTGCCGGGTCGAGCTCGCCGAGGAGCGCGTTCTGCACCGCCCGAACAGCGGCGCGGTAGTCGACCCGAGCGAATATCTCGTTGGCCGTTATCATGGCGGGCAGGACGGGCGCGTTTTCAGATGTCATCCCTCGCAGACTATCGGCCCGGTGCGGTCCGACCTCGAGCACTGCCAGAATGGACTGTCGCCGTTTCACTCTGGCGACTCGTTCGAGGAGACAACGGCGTATGACTCACCAGGTGGGCACGAACACCAACACGAGCACCGGCAACTACCGCGCGGCCCGCGACCAGCTTCTGGCCCTGCGCGACGATCACGCCCGCGCCGCGCAGGAATTTGAATGGCCCGACGTGGGAGACCACTTCAACTGGGCCACCGACTGGTTCGATGTGCTCGCCCGCGGCAACGACAAGATAGCGCTGTGGATCGTCGAAGAAGACGGTAGCGAGCAGAAGTTCACGTTCGACGAGATGGCTCACCGGTCAGACCAGGTTGCCACGTGGCTCAGCCATCAGGGCGTGCGGCGCGGCGACCACGTCATGCTCATGCTTGGCAACCAGCGCGAAATCTGGGAGGCCATGCTCGCCATCATGAAGGTCGGCGCCGTCATCATGCCCACGAGCGCCGTGCTCGCCTCGCACGACCTGAGCGACCGGGTGCAGCGCGGCGGCGTCACTCACGTCATCGCCAACTCGTCCGACACGGCCAAATTCGACGACGTTCCCGGCGACTACGGACGCATCGGCGTCGGTGCCCCGCAACCCGGCTGGGCCGATTTCGCCGATGCCTACAGTGTCACGCCCGAGCCCATCGAGACGGTCGTGGCATCCGCTGACCCCTCGCTGATCTACTTCACCTCCGGCACGACCAGCAAACCCAAGATGGTGCTGCACTCGCAGACCTCCTACCCGGTCGGCCACCTGTCCACCATGTACTGGCTGGGCCTCCGCCCCGGCGACGTGCACCTCGCCATCAGCTCGCCCGGCTGGGGCAAACACGCCTGGAGCTGCTTCTTCGCCCCGTGGATCGCCGAAGCCACCGTGTTCGTCTACAACTACTCCAAGTTCGATCCCAACGCCCTCATTGCGCAGCTGCATCGCGCCAGGGTCAGCACCTTCTGTGCGCCGCCCACGGTCTGGCGCATGCTCATCCAAACGGATGTTGGCGCCCGCCCCGCCGCCCTCCGGGAACTGCTCTCGGCCGGTGAACCACTGAACCCCGAGGTCATCCGGCAGATTGACAACGGCTGGAAACTGACGATCCGCGACGGATTCGGCCAGACCGAGACCACCGCCATCGTCGGAAACGGGCCCGGATCCGTGCTGAAAGCCGGGTCGATGGGGCTGCCCCTGCCCGGCGTCTCGATCAAACTGCTCGACCCCATCACCGAGCTGCCCGCCGACGAGGGCGAGATCTGCCTCGACCTCTCGCAGAGCCCGGTCAACCTCATGAGCGGCTACCACGGCGAACCCGACCTCACCGCGCACGCCATTCGCGGCGGCTTCTTTCACACCGGCGATGTCGCCAACGTGGATGCCGACGGCTACCTCACCTTCATCGGCCGCACCGACGACGTGTTCAAATCGAGCGACTACAAGGTGTCACCGTTCGAGGTGGAGAGCGTGCTGCTCGAACACCCCGCAGTTGCCGAAGCCGCCGTCGTTCCCGCGCCCGACTCCACCCGGCTGAACATTCCCAAGGCCTACATCCACCTCGCCCCGGGCTGGGAACCGAACGCCGAGACCGCCGAAGCCGTACTTCGACACGCCCGCACCGGCCTGCCCGCCTACATGCGGGTGCGCCGGGTGGAATTCTTCGAGCTGCCCAAGACCATCTCTGGCAAGATTCGCCGGGTCGAGCTGCGCGAGCGCGAAGACGATGCGGCCGCCGCCGGCACCCGGCTGCCCGACGAATGGCGCGACGACCAGTTTCCGGGGCTGAAACGGTAAGCATCCGCTGACGGAAAAGTCGGGACTTACGGCCCGAGACAGCCGCCGGCCCCGTCGCTAGCGTGGAGGTATGACCCTCCTTGACAGCCCGCGTTCCGCCGCTCCCAGCATCGATGATGGTTGGGCCGGTTTCACCGCCGGACCCTGGCAGCACGGAATTGACGTGCGCGATTTCATTCAGCGCAACTACACGCCGTTCACCGAAGACGCGAGCTTTCTGACCGGGGCGACCGAGCGCACCCTGGGCCTGTGGGCTCGCCTGTCGGCGATGTTTCCCCGGGAGCGGGCGCTCGGCGTCTACGACGTCGACCCGACGACCCCGGCATCGATCACCGCGCACGCACCCGGCTACATCGACCGACCGAACGAGATCATTGTCGGATTACAAACGGATGCCCCGCTCAAGCGCGCCATCATGCCGTTTGGCGGCTGGCGCATGGTCGCGACGAGCCTCGAGACCTACGGCTACCCGGTCTCGCCCGAGCTGGAAACGATCTTCACCAAGTACCGCAAGACCCACAACGACGGCGTGTTCGACGTGTATCCGCCGGCCGTCAAGCGGGCCAGGCACAGTCACCTCATCACGGGGCTGCCGGACGCCTACGGTCGCGGCCGCATTATCGGAGACTACCGCCGCGTCGCGCTCTACGGCGTGACCGCGCTGATCGCGGCGAAGAAGATCGAACGCGCGACGCTGGACGAGCAGCCGAGCACGGAAGAGATCATCCGCGCAAGGGAGGAGAACGCCGAGCAGGTGCGGGCCCTGAAAGAACTCGTTCAGATGGCCGCCAGTTACGGGTTCGACATTGCCCGGCCGGCACGAACGGCGACCGAAGCGGTGCAGTGGCTGTACTTCGCCTACCTCGGCGCGGTCAAGGAGCAGAACGGTGCCGCCATGTCGTTCGGCCGCAACAGCGCCTTCCTCGACGCCTACCTCGAGCGTGACCTTCAGGCCGGAGTGTTGACCGAGAGCCAGGCGCAGGAACTCATTGACGACCTCGTGATCAAGCTGCGTATCGTGCGATTTCTGCGCACCCCGGAATACGACCAGCTGTTCTCCGGCGACCCCACCTGGGTCACCGAGTCGCTCGGTGGCATCGGCCTCGACGGGCGCACCCTCGTGGTGAAGACCGCGTTCCGGTTTCTGCAGACCCTGTACAACCTGGGCCCGGCGCCGGAGCCGAACCTCACGGTGCTGTGGAGCGACGCTCTGCCCGAGGGATTCAAGCGCTTCTGCGCGCAGGTCTCCATCGACACCTCGGCCATTCAGTACGAGTCGGACGACATCATTCGTGAGGCCTGGGGCGACGACGCCGCCATCGCCTGCTGTGTCTCGCCGATGGGGGTCGGCAAGCAAATGCAATTCTTCGGTGCCAGGGTCAACGTCGTCAAGGCGCTGCTCTACGCCATCAACGGCGGTCGCGACGAACTGACCGGCGAGCAGATCGCGCCGGTCACCGCCCCGCTGGCCGGGGACGTGCTCGACTATGACACCGTCTGGGCCGCCTACCTCGCGAGCCTCGAATGGCTCGCCGAGACCTACGTCGACGCGCTCAACTGCATCCACTACATGCACGACAAGTATGCCTATGAACGGCTCGAGATGGCCCTGCACGACGGCACCATTCTGCGCACGATGGCCTGCGGCATCGCCGGCCTCAGCGTCGCCGCCGACTCCCTCGCCGCGATCAAGTACGCCACCGTGCGTCCGGTGCGCGACGACACCGGCCTCGTCGTGGACTACACGATCGACGGCGAGTACCCCTCGTTCGGCAACGATGACGACCGGGTCGACGAGATCGCGGTCACCATCGTCGAGACTTTTATGGCCATGATTCGCAAGCACCCCACCTACCGGAACGCCGTACATACCCAGTCGGTGCTCACCATCACCTCGAACGTGGTCTACGGTAAGAAGACCGGAAACACGCCCGACGGACGCCGCGGCGGAGCGCCCTTCGCTCCCGGAGCCAACCCGATGAACGGCCGCGACACACACGGCATGCTCGCCTCGGCCCTGAGCGTGGCAAAACTGCCCTATTCCGAAGCGCAAGACGGCATCTCCCTGACCAACACGGTCGTGCCGACCGGTCTCGGCCACACGCCCGAGGAGCAGATCACCAACCTCGTCGGCCTGATCGACGCCTACACGCTCGCGAGCGGGTATCACCTCAACATCAATGTGCTCAACCGCGAAACCCTTGAAGACGCCATGCTGCATCCCGAAAACTACCCGCAGCTGACCATCAGGGTGTCGGGCTACGCCGTGAACTTCGTGCGCCTCACCCGCGAGCAGCAGCTCGACGTAATCAGCCGCACCTTCCACACGAGCGTCTGACGTCGTGGGTGCCGCGGTCAATGTCGGTCCACACCGCCTGGGTGTGCCGGTAAAGAGAACCTCAGACGGGCCGTCGCGAGCGGATGCCGTGAGCCGGGCCGTGCGCGCAGCATCCGTGGCCCGCGCCTCCACCACTGCTGACCTGCACCAGTTGGACCTCGCCCACACCGCCACCCGCGCGACGGGCGCTCCGGCGACCAAGAAGCACCACGAGAATCTGGCCGCGATCCGCGACGGTCGGGTGGCGAGCGTGCACTCCTGGGAACTCGTCACGGCCGTCGACGGGCCGGGCACCAGGCTGACCTACTTTCTCTCCGGCTGCCTGCTGCGCTGCCAGTACTGCCACAACCCGGACACCTGGAAGAAGCACGACGGCGTGATCACGCCGATTGAGGATGTGCTCACCCGTATCCGTCGCTACCTCGGTGTGTTCGCGGCGACCGGAGGCGGTCTGACGCTGTCCGGCGGGGAGCCGCTCATGCAACCGGCATTCGTCGCACGGGTGTTCGCCGAGTGCCATGAGCTCGGCGTGCACACGACCCTCGACACCTCGGGGTATCTCGGCACAAGCGCGTCGGACGAGTTGCTCGATCACACCGACCTCGTACTGCTCGACGTGAAGTCCGGCCTGCCCGACACCTACCGTGAAGTGACCGGGCGAGAGTTGGCACCGACCATCGCGTTCGGCGACCGGCTGAGCGCGCGCGGCACCAATGTCTGGGTTCGGTTCGTGCTCGTTCCCGGGCTGACCGACGCGATCGACAACGTTGACGCCGTCGCCGAGATCGTGGCCCGCTGGCCCAACGTCTCCAGGGTCGAGGTGCTGCCATTCCACCAGATGGGCGAGGACAAGTGGAACCGCCTGGCCATCCCGTATCCGCTGCACGGCGTGCAACCGCCGGACGCCGCCCTGCAGGAGCGGGTGCGCGGCCAGTTTCGCGCCCACGGCCTCATGACCTTCTGAATCAGCCTCCTAGTAGCGGGCGAGCAACTCCGTCTTTTTGGCGAGGAATTCGGCATCCGTTACAACGCCGGCGTCGCGGAGCTGACCCAGCTGGGTCAGGTGCAGGGCGATTCCGGTGGATGCCGCGGGCGCGAGTTCGCGCCGGATGGGTGCGGCAGTCAGAGCCGTGATCGGCCCGGGGGCGACGGTGGGCCCGTGCACCGGTGACGGCGCAAACGCCGGAGCAGCATGCCCGGCCTGCGACATTCGGTCGATCCAAGCCAGGGCGATGGCGGAGAGAATGAACACCATGTGGATGATGACCTGCCAGAGCACGCCGTCCCAGGTGTAGACGTTGCCGGTGATGGTCTCGGTGGGGTTCGAATCCACCGGCGTGCCGCGCGCGGCCAGATCGCCGACCTCGATGAACGTCTTGAGCAGATGAATCGACGAGATCCCCACGATGGCCATAGCGAGTTTCACCTTGAGCACGTTCGCGTTGACGTGCGACAGCCATTCCGGCTGGTCGGGGTGACCCTCTAAGCGGATGCGCGAGACGAACGTTTCGTAGCCGCCGATGATGACCATGATCAGCAGGTTCGCGATCATCACGACGTCGATCAGGCCGAGCACGGAGAGCATGATCGCGGCTTCTTCAACGTGGATGCCGCCGTCGTTACTCGGAACGGTCAGTGACGTCCAGACGTCACCACCGAGGTTGATGAGCTCAACCATGAACACGATCACGTAAATGATCTGCGCGATGATCAGGCCGATATAGAGGGGTGCCTGCAGCCAGCGGCTGAAGAAGATCATGAGCCCGACGCTGCGTACCCAGCGGGACTGGGGGCGGAAGGGGCGGGGGAGGGCTGTTTCAGTCACCGGTCGATCATAAGTTGGCCCCGAGTGAGAACCTCCTGTGAGCTCAGCTGGTTTTCATCGCCCGCACCAGCAGGCGGGAGTCGGCGATCGCAGGTTCCAGCCCGAGCAGCTCGGCGAAATGGGCCGACGGTTCGACCCCGAGTTCCCGCCCCAGGTGGGCCCGAAAACTGCGGTACACCCACACCGCCGAGGCGTAGTTGTCTTCGGCGATGTGGCAGCGTACGAGCAGGTGCTGGGCGCTTTCCCGCAGCGGGGCGACAAGCGCCGCTGCCCGTGCCGCTCCCAGGGCGCGGTTGAAACTGCTGGCGACCAGGTAACAGCGGGCCAGGGCTTCCAGCGCATCGACCCGCTGGTTCAGCAGGTGATCCTGCTGGTCGATCACCCATTCCTCGTACCAGCCCGGCAGCAGGTTGGCTTCCTGCAGCAAATCGATCGATTCGGGCGTCACCGATCGTGCGCCGTTCAGGGTGACCTCGGTGATCAATTCCCGTACCTCGCGCAGGTCAACGCGCACCGCGGCGTCGAGTTGCGGAGGATCAGTCGCGCTCAAGAGTCGGGGCAGTTCATGCGAGATGCGAAAGACGCTCGCCCGCAGGTTTCCGGCCGACTGACGCTCGGGGCTGTCGGGCCAGAGCAAGGCGGCCAGCACGGGTCGCGGTTGGGGGTGCAGCAGGGCGAGGGCAGCGAGCAGCCGCTTCTGACGTGCACCGACCTCGACCGGAAGGCCGTTGTAGCGCAACTGCCAGTGGCCCAGCACGTGAAGATCCTAGCCGGGTGTCGCCGAAAATCCCATGAGTGCTCGATCCGCGAAAGAATACACAGCGGACCCGCAACGAGACAGCGGGTGCTGCTACCGCCCAGAATGGCCAGCACCGGCTCGGTTGTCAATGCCGATACCCCCAAAACGGATGCTTTCGCACCCGCGAGCGCGGCGCCCGAGTAACTCGCCGGTAACGCCCCTGCGGCTACCCTCGGTTCGCGCGGAGTGTGCAGCTGGCACCCGCGGCATCCGCTTGTGTTGGCTCTGTCAGATTTGGACCATCATGACTCAATTCGCTCTCTGCGTGGGAATCAACAAGTTCGAGAATCTGCCGATGGCGAGCTGGCTGAACGGCTGCGTGAACGACGCCAACGATGTCAGGGAGCTGCTCGCCTCGGGTTTCGGATTCGCCGACGCGAGCATCACCGTGCTGACCGACCAGGCAGCGACCAAGGACGCTGCGTTCGGCGCGATGACCGAGGCGCTGGACCGGGCGAACGCGCCGGGGGAGCACCTCGATCACATCGTTTTCACCATGTCGAGCCACGGCACGCAGCTGCCCGACACGAGCGGCGACGAAGCCGACCAGGTCGACGAAGCCTTCGCCACCTACGACCTGCGGCAGAACGGTGCCGCGTGGGACCCGGGCTCTCTCATCGTCGACGATGAACTGCACGACCTGTTTGCCCGGCTGCCAAAGGGGGTGCTGGTCGATGTGATCCTCGACACCTGTCACAGCGGCAGCAGGCTGCGCGCCATGGACCTCGTGCCCACGGTCGACGACCGGCGCCCGCGCTTCGTGCCGCCGCCGACACCGCTCGGTCGGGACGGCGCCGAAGCCGAGGGCGCCGACACCCGTACCCTGCGGGACCTGGTTCGCACCTCCAAGGCCGCGGCCAAACCGGTGTTGTTCGCCGCCTGCCGCGCCGACCAGACCGCCGCCGACGCCAACTTCGACGGCCGGTACAACGGCGCGTTCACGCACTTTCTGCTGGACGCGCTGCAGTCCGGTTCGAGCCGTGGTGAGGTGATCAAACAGG
Source organism: Cryobacterium sp. N19 (assembly GCF_002929595.1). Taxonomy (NCBI): domain Bacteria; kingdom Bacillati; phylum Actinomycetota; class Actinomycetes; order Micrococcales; family Microbacteriaceae; genus Cryobacterium; species Cryobacterium sp. N19. The sequence continues at coordinate 99,230 of NZ_PJJR01000054.1, forward strand.
TCAACGCGAAGCTGCGGGCGCGCAAGTTCGCGCAGCGTGCGCAGCTGGAGGCATCCGCTTTGGGAAAGTCGACGGCGTGGGGCACGGCGTTCTGAACCTCAGGGATGAAAGGTCGGCCGACGGTCGGCCGAGACCTCGGAGGGCGGCGCGGCGATTTTTCGCGGGCTGGGCTGCGGCGGTACAGGCGGGGCGGCGGCATTCGCTGGGCGAGTGGCGAGCTGCGCGGCGGCGAGCTTGGCGCGCTGGCGGTCGGGATCGAGAATCGGTTTGAGGGCGGCGAAGCTGAGGCGCCCGCCCTCGTCGAACCGCAGTTGCCCGCCGCCGCGAATGAACACCGGTGCCCGGGTAGCGAGCCCCAGGCTGCGGGCTTCAGCGGCGCTCAGCCGAAACTCCTGGGTGAAGGTGGCGCCGATCTCCGACACGACGAAACCGTCGGGGCCGACGCGCAGGGTGGGGCGCACCCGTTCGACCGCGATCGGCCGGGTCGGATCGATTCTCGCCGCCGCGAGCAGGGTGGGGTTCTCCCAGAGAAACCGCACGATCTCCTCCGGATCGGAAGCCAGCGCGGCCAGCCGAAAACTACGGCCGCACGTCGTCAACCTCAGCGGCGGCACTTTCTCGTCGACCGGGGCGTTCACAACGACCAAGAAAGACGTCGACGCCATCTTCGCCACCCACCTGCCGGCCTTTGTGGCCGAGCATGGCGGCGTCGTTCCCGTGGTGTTCTACGCGCACGGCGGGCTCGTCGATGAGCAATCCGGGCTGCGCATCGCGGCCACCCAGGTGGACTGGTGGAAATCGAACGGCGTCTACCCGATTCACTTCGTCTGGGAGACCAGCCTCGCCGGGGCCATCACGAGCGCGGTCGGAGACTGGGCGCAGGGTCGCCGCGGCTGGCTCGACGATGCAAAGGACCGGGTACTCGAACTGGCGGCCCGATTCGGGCAGGGCCAGGCGATCTGGGGGCAGATGAAGCGTTCGGCCGAGGCGGCCCCGGCCGGTGACGGCGGCGCCCGCTACGTGGCCGAAGCGCTTGGCGCCTACTGCGCAGCGCATCCCGACACGATCACCGTGCACGCCGTCGGGCACAGCGCCGGGTCGATCTTTCACTCCTTCTTTCTGCCGACGGCGTTGAAAGCCGGGGTGCCGGCCATCGAAACGCTCAGCCTGCTCGCGCCGGCCGTGCGCACCGACGTCTTCGAGAAGCAGATCGTGCCCCTGGTCGGCCACGGCGTGGAATCCCTCGCCATGTTCACCATGACCGAGAAACTCGAACGCGACGACACCTGCCTCGGCGCCCACGGAAAGTCCCTGCTCTACCTAGTGCGGGCGTCGTTCGAACCCGAGGAGTTTTCGCCCATCCTCGGACTCGAGGAATGCCTGCGCGCCGACCCCGTGCTGGCTGGGCTGTTCGGGCTGTCCGGCGCGAGCGGGTCGCCCGGGGTCGGTGGGGCGGCCGATATCATCTGGTCGAAGACGCCAAGCGGCCCGCTCACCAGCCGCAGCACCTCGACCAGTCACGGCGGTTTCGACAACGACATTCCCACTATGGACAGCGTCGCCCGCCGGGTCACCGGCAGCTCGCGCATCCAGTCGTTCCCAGCCACTCGGGATCTCGGCGACGAACTTTGGCCTATGGCAGGCCCGGCAGCGCCACGACCGGTCGGCACTCACCAGGCGCTCTGTGTGGGCATCAACGCCTATCCGGGCGGCGATGCCCTCTACGGCTGCGTAGCCGATGCCGAGGCCTGGGCTGCGCAATTCAGCATCGCCGGGTTCGCGGTGCGCACCCTGCTCGACGCGGAGGCGACCCGGCAGAACATTCTGCTCGGGCTGCTCGACCTGGTCGCCAGTAGCGTCGCCGGCGATGTGCTGGTCTTTCAATACGCCGGCCACGGCACCTACGTCGACGATCTCGACGGCGACGAATCCGAGGCCGGCAACGAGGAGACGAAGTACGACGAAGCGCTCTGCCCGATCGACTTTCGCGACGGCAACCTGATCATCGATGACGACCTGGGCGAGATCTTCGACCAGCTGCCCGACGGCGTCAGCCTCACGGCCTTCTTCGATTCCTGCCACTCCGGTGATGGTCAGCGCCGGTTGCAGCTGCAGCCGGCCGATGTGGCCGACCTGAGTGCGGCATCCGCTCCCCACGGGCGGCGGGCGCGGTTCATCATCCCCGATGAGCAGACGAGCAGGAACTATCGGGCCAAGCGCGGCGCGCCCGCTCGGGCCGGCAAGCGGGCGCTGACCCGGGAAGTGCTGTTCAGTGCGTGCAAGCCCACCGAGGTCGCGTATGAAACTGGCGGGCACGGGAACTTCACCGTTGCGGCCAGCCTGCTCGCGGTTCCGAGCGCGAATCGTTTGACCAACGCCGAATTCCTGGCCAAGGTGCGTGAGGCATTCTCCAGCCAGCCGCGGCAGAACCCGGACTTCAATGGTCCGCGGGCGGCGAAGTCGCGGGTGTTTTTGGGGGCTCTGGTTGGCGGTGCTGGTTCGGTATCTGCTGCCGGTGTTACTAGTGCTGGTTCGGCCGCGGGCGGGGTCGCCGCCGGTGCGGGCTCGGGTTCGGGCTTTGGGTCCGGCTCCGCAACGATTCCGGGCGCTATTTCGGCTCTGCTTGACGCGGCCGCCGGCGTGGGAACCGGGGTCGGAGCCGGGGTCGGCGCGGGCGGGATTGGCGCGGGCGGGGTCGCCGCGGGCGGGATCGACCCGCTCGCGGCATCCGCTGGCCCGGCAGGAATGGCGGGCAGCGCCGGCTCGCGCGAAACGGATGCCGCCGCTCGCGCCCTCGCGGCTGCCGCGTTCCTGCGCGCTGCTGCGGACTTCATCGACGGGTAGGCCAGGGGGATTCGGGGGCGTCGCCGTGGGTCGTGGCGCAGCTCCCGCGGCGCCGTGAACTGGGCGCGCGCGGGCGCCGTGAAACGGCGATTGGCAGGCCGAAATGGGCACAACGGCAGACTCGGATTGTCGACATCTTTCGCATCCGGTGCCGTGGCCTGCGAGACTGGATGCACAGCTCGGCGCCGAGGTCGCTCGACCGGATCGCCGAAACGATGTATGCGCTTGCGCCTCGGAAGGACTCCATGCTCGATTTTCTGTTCAGCCCGATCCCCGGGATCATTTTCACGATCATTGTGGTTCTGCTCATCGGCCTGATCTACGCCAAGACCATCTACAAGAATGCCGGGCCCGACGAAGCCCTCATTATCACCGGCAAGAAGAGCCGCAAGACCATCGTCGATGGTGCCACGCTCGAGGAATCCGGCCAGCGCGTCGTGCACGGACAGGGTGTGTTCATCACCCCGTTCTTCCAGAAGGCGTTCAAGATCAGCCTGCGCAGCCGGGCGATTGAGATCACTGCCGTGGCGCAGGATCGCAACGGCATCACGCTCTCGGTTGAAGCCGTCGCCATCGTCAAGGTCGGCGACGACCCGGCAGCGATCCGCGCCGCCGCCCAGCGGTTCCTCGGGCAGGACAAGAACATCGACGGCTTCGCGCAGGAGGTACTGAGCGGTTCGCTGCGATCCTCGATCGGCGCGACCGACGTGATGACCGTCATTCAGAAGCGCGACGAGCTCGGCACGTCCGTGCTTGCCACCGCGCGTGAGTCGCTCGCCAACCAGGGCCTCGACGTTGACTCCTTCGAGATCAAGGGTATTACCGACGAGAACGACTACATTCGCGACATCGGTCGTGCAGAGCAGGCCAAGGTTCGCCGCCAGGCCGAGGTTGCCGAGCACGTCGCCAACCGAGAGTCGCAGGAAGCCCTGATCACCGCCGAGCAGGCCATCGCAGAAGCGCAGAACACGCTCGCCCTGCGCAAGGCCGCCCTGCAGCTCGACACCGATAAGGCCTCCGCTGAGGCCGCCGCATCCAAGCCTCTCGCCGAGGCCAAGGCACAGCAGGCCATCGTGCAAGAGCAGGAGCTCACCGCTCAACGTCGCGCCAGCCTGCGCAAGGCCGAGCTGGAATCCGAGGTCAACGCCATTGCCGACGCTGATGCCTACCGAATTCGGGTGACCGCGATCGCGGCCGCCGAGGCGTCCGTCGCCAAGGCCACCGCCGATCGCGACAGCCGTGTCGCCAACGCCGACGCCACTCGCGCGGAGGGCCAGGCCGAGGCCGACGCCATCCTCGCCCGGGGTACCGCAGAGGCAACGGCCACCCGGCTCTCCGCCGAGGCCGTCGCCCAGCAGTCCGAGGCGCTCATCCAGCTGCGTCTGGTCGAAATGCTCCCGCAGATCGCACACGAGCTCGCCGCTCCAATGGGGAACATCGACCAGCTCACCGTCATTTCAACGGATGGTGCCAGCCAACTCTCCAAGAACGTCGCGTCGGGCTTCAGCGAGGTCGACGCCGTGCTCGGCTCCACCATGGGAATCGGCATCAAGGACCTCCTCGGTGGGCTGCTCGGCGGAACGGCGGGAGCCGCTTTGCGGAACGCCGCGCCCGCTCGCGCCGGCGGATCTGCTTCGCCCGCTGCTTCGTCGGCTGGTGCGTCGTCGCGTTCGACCGGGACCGGCGCCGCGTCGCCCTCGGTGGCTACCGCGCCTTCAGTGGCAGCGCCTTCAGTAGCGTCGTCACCGTCGGTTGGAGCCTCGGCGGCGACCGCTGCCGCAGCTGCACGGTCGGCAGCGGAAGCATCCGTTTCTGATTCGATCAACGGCGTCGACTTCGACGCAGTTGCCGACGAAGCGGCGGCAGCAATCGCCCGCGCTGCGGCAGCCCGGCTGCCGAAAAAAGCCGCGGACCGCCTGCTGCCGTAGGCAACGTGGCCCGCGGCCCCGGTTCGAGTCGAACCCGCAGACGGCGGGCGGGCTCGCCAATCGCGGCACTCCTTGCCGATGAGGGCACCCTTGGGTAGGGGTGCCCTGATCTGTAAGGGGTGCCGCCACGCGGGCCGGAGCGTCAGCAGCCGGGGCCGTGGGAGTTGGCGTTGCAGTCTTCAGCCACGAGCACGGTGGATTCCTTCGCCGCGACGACGGTGAACGGAGCTGACGGCACGGAGACGATTCCCTCGACGGGTCGCCAGCCCTGGTCGCCGAAGCTGTAGTCGGCTCGGTAGTCGACGGTGAGGGTGGTTGTGTAGGTGCCCTTGGCGGTGTATTTGTGGCTGGTGGGAGTGGTGGAGAATTCGGCCAGGCCGAGGTCGGCCCAGCTGGCTCCGCCGGTGGGGCTCGATGCGGCGCTGCCGTCGCCGTAATTCCAGCGGTACCCGATCGGTGTGAATAGAACCTGGGCTGGCTGGCCGAGCAGGAGTCCGTCGCCGATCTGAGCGGAGGCTGTCGCCCAGAAATTCGCGGCCAGCCCAACGATCGCCCAGCCGTTGGGTTCCATACCGGTTGGGGCAGCGGGCGCGGGGAAGTTCTGCAGGTCGGTGACCGTGACGATGGTGGCGGCGGAGCAGATGGCGCAGGGCGTTGTCGGGGCGGCGAGGGTGATGGGCCACTCGGGGTGCCGTGAGACAACGGGGAAGTCGCCGGAGCCACAGAGCGTCCACTCCTGCTCGGACGTCAGTTGCCCTGTGGGATGTGCGCAGATCTCGACCACCGTTGAGCCTGTCCCGGAGCGGCCGGCGGAGCCGCCCGCTCCGTCACCCGAACTTCCTCCGTACCCGGCTGATAGGTCAACGCCTGGACCCGTGACGTCCGCCTTTGGTGGACAAGTAGCGAGCACGCTCTCAAGTGACGTGCATGCGGCAGTGCGCAGGCTGGCAACGGCGCCTGGTATCGGAAGAAACATGGTGGTTAGACCGACCAGGAGAATTAGCAGAAGTTTTTGCCGGACCATAAGTCTGATTTCTCGACGAGGAGTCGGTTGGAGGTGGCAGCGTGAGTTAAGGAAACTTGCAATGGGTAGCTATCAGGACGACCAGGGGCAGTGACAGTTGTGCCCCCCAGATCGACCACATCCGTTTCTCTTACGTCTTGGCATACATAGGCGGTTACTGCGCCTGAAAACAGATCCGCACTCTGGATGGAGAACGAGTCGAATGCAAGATCGCCAACCATACGGAGTCCTCCAGCCCGGAACTCGGCATAGGTCTCCAGATCTGACTCGAGAACTTTCCCGACTGCAAAATCGGAAATTCTCTCGGGATCTGCTCCGCCTTCGTGGGCGATCGTGTTGGACATCGACTGATATTCGCCGAAGGCGGCGGTCGCGGCCGCCAGCGCCTCGTCGTTCGACGCGAAGACCGGGGGAGTCACGGTGGGCTCGGGACTAGCCACGGCGACCGGCGTTGCCGGGACGGGCGGGGCGGGAGCGGCCATGCATCCGCTTAGGAAAACAACGGACACAGACAGCAGGAGAGCGTTGAGCACAGCAGTGTGCATCGGGCGGCGGCGCGACGGATTTCGCATGGGGCCACAGTAGACCGGATTGCTACAATCCCGTTTAAGTTCTCCACAGGCTGGTGGCGGGGCTCAAATTGCGCTAAAAACTATCGCAGAGTCCCCACGAGGAGCGCCTCGATCATGCGCGACTGCACGTCGTTCGTGAAGTAGTCCGGGTCGAGAATGCGCTCGAGCGCCAAGATATTGGTGGCCGACATAACGAGGGGAGCGAGCACGTCCACCCGGTGGGCAGCCGGGTCGATGCCGAATTGGTCGGCGCGTTCAAGGATCACCGCGCCGAGGGCGAGGCGCACGCTCTGCCGACTCTGGCGATAGAGATCCGCGGCCTGGGGGTTGCGGGCCGAATGAACGGCCAGTTCCATGAGCAGCAGGTGCCAGGGGCCATCTTCGACCAGGGTCTCGGCCAGACGGCGGGCGATGCGGGCGAGCGCCGCGTCGTCGAGCCGTATCTCGTCGCCGAGAATGGTCGCGAGCCGCCCGCTGAGCAGGGTAGCCAAGCGCTCATTCAGGATCGATCCGAATAGGGCTTGCTTGGAGCCGAAATTGGAGTACACGGCGCCCTTGGTGTACCCGGCCCGCGTCGCCACGTCGTCGAGTTTGGTTCCGAGGTAGCCGGATTCGAAGAATTGCTCGGTCGCCGCCCGCAGAATATCCGCACGTACGTCGGTGCGCAGGGGCCGTTTGCGAGCCGGTGGCGGGGCGTCGCGCGCGAGGGCTGGTGCGAGATTGGGCGACGTTTCGGGTGCCAACGCGGAGTCGGCCGCGAGAACGCGCGAGGTGCCACGAGCGTGAGCCGTTCCTGATGCCATCTCGGGTGTCGTGCCTGGCGTCTCGTCCATGAGTGCCTTTCGGATTGCCGTTGACAAGCGGATACTTTGGGTATTGGATACTCTCGGTATTGAAAATACTACGGCGGCATTGCGCCCCGCACAACCCAACGTTGGATGGAACTCTGCATGACCCTCGACTCCGCTTCGACCCCCGCTATCGACTCGACTGAAATCGCCCTCGCCATCCGAGCGAGCAACTTCACGATTCGAAACGGTGGCCAGACCGTGATCGGCGCCACTAACCTCGCTATTCCGGTCGGTGCACTCTTCGTCGTGTCGGGCCGGTTCGCCTCGGGCAAGACAGCGCTGCTGCTCGCTCTGGCCGGCCGCCTGCGTGGGTTCGCCGGAACGGCGACCGTGTTCGGACATCCGCTGCGCCAGAGCGGCGGGCAGGTGCGGCACCTGTCGGCCCTCGCCGAGACGCCGATCGTAAACCGCCTCGACGACGATCTCACGGTTGAGCGCCAGATCGCGGCTGCCCTCGTGCTCCGTCAACCGTGGTGGAAACCGCTGGTCAGCCAGAAAACGGTGGCACTCTGCTTGGTTCGGGTGAACGCGCTGCTGCGTCAGGTCGATGCGCGGGCCGGCGAAATCCTTGAGCAACGTCATGCCGGCCTGCCGCGACTGACCGGCACCGATCGCATCGTCGACCTGCAACCGCTCGATCGTGCGGTGCTCGGCGTCGTCCTGGCCCTGATCGGCCGGCCACGCCTGCTGATCGTCGATGACGTCGACACCCTGCGCGACACGGATGACCGCACCCGCGCCTGGGCCGCACTGCTCGTTCTGCGCATGGCGGGCTGGCACGATCTCACGATCGCGGCGAGCGGGCAGGACCCCAAGGAGCTCGTCGAGATGCTCGAACGCGTCGGCGCCGACGTCCACCCCGCGCCAGCCCGCCCGGTGTACCTGCTCGACCTGGATTCCGCCGACCGCACCCTCACAGCCCGCACCCTGACCGCGTCCACCCGGAAGGCCTGAACCGTGGCCAAGATGTTTTCACTGCCCAGCATCGAGCTGTCCCGGTTTCGGTCTTCCCGCTTGGCCATCGTGGCGCTGCTCATGATCGCCGCCGTTCCCGCCATCTATGGCGGCGTCTATCTCTCGGCCAACTGGAACACGAGCGGCAACATCGGCGAACTACACGCCGTCATCGTCAACAACGACATGGCCGCGAACGTCACCGGCACGGACGGCCGCGAGCAGACCATTGACGCCGGCGCCGGCCTGGTCGACTCCCTCGTGGGCAGCGACAGTGCTGGCTTCACCTGGAGCAGTGCCACCAGCGAAGCGGATGCCCGCAGCTCGCTCGCCGATAACCAGAATTTCGCCGTGCTCGTCGTTCCCGCCGATTTCTCGAGCACCCTGGCCTCGACCGCTGCAAACCCCGGCGCTGTGAACCCCGCCGCCACGACGACCGGCACCGCAGCATCCGTTTTCGCCCCCGAGCAGGCCCGCCTGCGCGTGTACACCGACGACGCTTCGAACTTCATCGTGGGGCAGGTCACGAAATCGGTCACCGCCGCGATACGCACCGAGCTGTCGACGTCCATCTCGGCGACCTACCTGGACAACGTCTACCTGGGGTTCACGAGTGTGCACGACAGCCTCGCTCAGGCCGCCAACGGCGCACTCACCCTCAGCGACGGCGCCACGAGCGCGAGCGACGGGTCGGCGCAACTCGTGATCGGCCTCGGCACCCTCTCCGACGGCGCAGCCACGCTCGCGAGCGGGGTGTCCCAAGTGGACGCCGGCACCCACACCCTCGCCACCGGCGCGAGCACCCTGGCCACCGGGTCGTCGAGTGTGGCGAACGGTGCGGCGGAGGTCGCGAGCGGATCGGCAGCGCTCGCGACGGGCGCGGCCACCCTCGACGCGAGCGTGAGCACACTGCCGACCGCCACGGCCCGGCTGGCGGCGGGTACCCAAACCGTTTCCACGACTCTCGGCACGATCGCCGCGCTCACGGCTGCGCACCCTGACTGGACCCTGACCCAGCTGAACGCGGCCCTCGCCACCGGCGGCGGATCGATCGCGGATCTCGCGGCGGGCGCCGCGACCGTCGTAGCCGGGGCCAACATTCTGAACCAGAGCGCGACACCACTCGTCGCCGGCATCGGCACGCTCGCCGACGGCGCCGCGACCCTCGCCACGGGAGCGTCGAGCGTCTCGGTCGGAGCCCAATCCGTCTCAACCGGCGCGGCATCGCTCTCCGCGGGTGCTGCCTCGCTCGCCATCGGTGCCGACAGCGCTGCGGCCGGCGCCAGCACGCTGGCCGCCGGCGCGACGACCGCCAGCACCGGCGCGAGCACCCTCGCCGACGGCCTCGGCCAGCTCGCGACCGGTGCCGACAGTCTGAGCACCTCGCTGCAGTCGGGCGTGACGCAGGTGCCGAGCTACACGTCCGCGCAGGCCAGCGAACTCGCCGCGGTGACTTCCGAACCAGTTGCCGCGGAGCATGTGCGCGAGAATGCCGTCGGATTCTATGGCGAGGGCATCGCGGCGTACTTCATTCCGCTCGCGCTCTGGGTCGGCGGAATCGGCATGTACTTTCTGTTCCGTCCGCTGTCGCCGCAGGCCGTCGCATCCACTGCCCGGCCGGTGCGGGTGGCGCTGACCGGCCTCGCCCCTGGGCTGCTGTTTGGATTGCTGCAGGCCGGACTTCTGCTCGCCGTGCTGCACTTTCTGGTGGGGCTGGAAGCCGCCAATTTCGCGGCCCTCGCCGCCTTCACGGTGATTGTCGCGCTCGTGTTCACGGCCATTCACCACAGCCTGATCGCCCTGCTCGGCGGGCGCGGTCGGCTGGTGGCCTTGTTACTGCTGATTCTGCAGTTGGCCTCGGCCGGAGGCACCTACCCGGTTCAGACGTCGCCCGGCTTCTTCCAGTGGATCAGCCCGGCCTTGCCGATGACCTACGCGGTCGACGGCGTGCGACGACTCATCGCCGAGGGCTTCACGAGCGCGATTCTGGTTGACCTTCTCGCCCTGATCGCTTTCGGAATCGGAGCGTTCGCCGTTTCGGTCTTCGCCAGTCGTTCGATGAAGATCTGGTCGATCGCCAAGCTGCACCCGTCGCTGAAGATCTAGTCGTGCGCGGTCAGCGCCTGCCTGAGCAGGGCGGCCAGCGCCGGCTGCCCGCCGCTTCTCATGGCGGCCCGCTGGCGTTCGGCTCCGGTCCCGAGTCGCCGCGCCCGCGCCAGCAGCCCCACAATTCGCTCGCGATTGCCCACCTCGTCAATCGCATCGCCGGCATAGCGCAGCAGCTCGTCCGTCACGATCAGCGCACTCTCCAGGGTTCCGATCGTGGACCACCGGCGCATGTGCACGCTCCGCCAGCTGGAGAAGTCGGTATCGGCTCCGTGCCAGAACGGCGAATTCACGGCCAGCGCGAGCAGCGTCGGCAGCCAAACGCGCACCCGGTTGAGCGCCTGCACCCCGGCATCACGGCTGGGAATGCCCACGTGCACGTGAAGCCCGTTGATGAGGTGATCCGGCACCAACCCCCGAAATTCGGTCTCGACGGTGTGGTAGCGCTCCACATCGGTCACCTCAGGCCAGCCCTCGGTCTGGAACGGCGCGCCCACGCCGGCCGCGAGCACCCCGCGGGCCACGGCAGCGCGCGCCAGCCGTGATCGAAAGGCGAGCAGGTCAGCGGATGCTTGTTCAAAGCGGTCGAACACCGACGTCGACCGTTCGATCTGCGAGGCGAGAAACTCGTGGCTGATGAATCGGGACACCGGTGAACGGCCCAGGAGCTCGGCGTGCACCTCGTCGCCGACGTTCGCCGGCTGCAGGGTTGCCGGCTTCAGAAAGATGAATTCCTCTTCAATGCCGAACGTTCGCATTCCTTTACCTCCCGAGCCTTCACCGGATACTACTCACAAACCGGTATCAAGCCGATACATTCTCAGATCGGCCAGCCGGTCACATTCGAGCCCACAGGTGACTAACATGACAATTAATTGGCAACCGATGTGCAGGCGTTGGCTCTCGCACTGATCGACTCAGTTTGGGGTAAACGTGGTGCAAGTGACCGAGGTTCCAGCCGGCGCGGCCCAATCGTGGCGGCGTTCTCTGCACGGCGTTCTCGGCGGGATGCTCGGGTTCGTCGCGATGAGCGCGGTGGCCGGCATTCTGGTCACCGTGTCGGTAACCCCTGTCGTTGCGCTCTCGGGTATGGCTGCCACCAATACCATTTCGGTGTTCGAGAATCTGCCCGGCTACATCAACATCGAGCCCCTCTCGCAGAAGAGCGACATTTTTGCGACCCGCAGTGACGGAACCTTCGAACTGCTCGCCTCGTTCTACGATCAGAATCGCATCGAGGTGGGGTGGGATGCGATCAGCCAGTTTGCGAAGGATGCCGCGGTGTCGGGAGAAGACCCACGGTTCTACGAGCACGGCGGGGTCGATTTGCAGGGCACCCTGCGGGCCACGGCAACGACGGTGGCCGGGGGAGACACCCAGGGCGGGTCATCCATTACTCAGCAGTACGTGAAGAACGTGCTGGTGCAGAAGTGCGAGGTGATCACCGACAAGCGCGCGCACGATGCCTGCTATACCGCGGCGACCGAGACCACGCCCGACCGCAAGCTCAAAGAGATGCGGCTCGCCATCGGGGTCGAGAAGAAGTACAGCAAGCGCGACATCCTGCAGCAGTATTTCAATATCACCGGCTTCGGCGGCACAGTCTATGGCATCGAAGCCGCCGCCAACTATTACTTCAACAGCACCGCGGCCAACCTCACCCTGCCGCAGGCGGCCAGCTTGGTGGCGATCGTGAACAACCCGGTCAAGTTCCAGCTCGACAAGCCGGCCAGCGAGACCAATGGGGCCGCCAACGGTTACGCCGCGAACAAGCAGCGCCGCGACTACATTCTGCGTGAGATGCTGCGCTACAAAAAGATCGCCAAGGCCGACTACGAAGCGGCCCTGGCGGCACCGGTCGAACCCGTGATCACCGAACCCAGCACCGGCTGCCAGACCGCCGCAGCTAACGCGTTCTTCTGCGACTATGTGACCAAGATTCTGCAGACCGATCCCACCTTCGGCGCCGACGCTGCCACCCGCATGCTCAACTTTCGCCGAGGCGGCTATGACGTCTACACGACCCTCGACCTCGACGTGCAGGGCGCGGCCGTGACCACCATGAATCAGCAGGTTCCCAAGGTCTACGCCGGCGGGGACGTGGGCGCGGTGATCACGAGCGTGCAGGTCGGCACCGGCCGGGTGCTGGCCATGACCCAGAACAAGGACTACAGCCAGGACCCCACGGTGCAGGCGACCGGTGCCAACTACACCGGAATCAACTACGCCACGGACTTCGCCGAGGGCGGTTCGAGCGGTTTCCAGCCGGGGTCGACCTATAAGGTCTTCACCCTGGCCGAATGGCTCAAAGAAGGGCACTCGCTCAACGAACGCGTGGACTCCCGGCGCAAGTCCAACTGGGGCACCTTTCAAGACAGCTGCCTCGGGACCCAGAATTACGACAAGGAGAAACCACCCTTCAACCCGCGCAACGACGCCAACGAATCCGGTGCCAACTACAGTGCGCTGCAAGCCACCGTCGGCTCAATCAACACCGGCTTCATCGGCATGGCGAAGCGGCTGGACCTCTGCGGTATCCGCAAAACTGCGGAGGCGTTCGGTGTGCACCGGGCCGACGGTAACCCGCTGTCGCAGTCCGCAGCAACCGTGATCGGAACCAATGAGGTTGCGCCGCTGACCATGGCCGTCGCCTTCGCCGGCATCGCCAATAAGGGCGTCACCTGTTCGCCGATCGCCATCGACCGTATCGTCGACCGCGGCGGCGTGGAGGTCGCGGTGCCGCCGTCGGTCTGCACGCAATCGGTGGATTCGACGGTCGCCGCCGGCATGGCCTACGCCATGCACCGGGTGATGACGAGCGGCACCGGACAACAATCCAACTCGAATACGAAACCGAATGTACCGATGATCGGCAAGACCGGAACAACGGATGGTGCCAAAGACACCTGGATGAGCGGCGCAAGCACCAAGGTGGCCACGGTAGTCGCCGTGGTGAGTGTGACGGGATCACTCAGTCAGCGGCGGCAGTTCTTTGGGCGTGACCAGATCGCGACGGCGCGGCACCGCATGTGGCCGGTCGTGATGTCGGTCGTCAACGCCAAGTACGGCGGTGATGCCTTCGACGAACTCGCCCCCAAGTACATTCCACCGCCCGTGGTCGTGGCGCCACCGGTCGTGGCGCCGGTGGCTCCGCCGGCCGCACCCGCCCCGCCGGAGACTGCTCCGGCGCCGCCGGGCCAGTAGCGCCCGGCCAGCGGTGCCGGCCGCTTGTTGGCTAGGCACTCTGCGCCGCAGTGAGCTGGTGCAGGGTGCCGCCGCCCGAAGACTGCTGCGCCGGGGTGCGCAGCAACGGATGCGCCGCAAGTTCGGCGGCGTAGGCGGCAGCAATGGCTGCTTCCTCCGCGGCGGCGCGTTCAACGGCGTGGCGTTCCTTCACCTGGCGGGCCACATCGAACAGGTTCCACAGATTCTCCCCGGTCACCGACACTCCCTTGGCGCCGGAGCGCCGTGTTCGACCGCGCACGAGCATGTAATTGGTCTGGAACACCTGCCCGCCCACCCGTTCCTGTGCGTCGTGAAAGAACACGACGTTCGCGACCGGGCCGGTGCCGTCGTCGAGGCTGATGAACACCACGCGGCGGCCGCCGCGCATCGGCGGCGTGTTCGTAGCCCGCCGCACCCCGGCGAGCAGAACCTCGGTGCCGCCGGGCAGGTTGCCGAGCTCGCTCGCCGGCGTCACCCCCAACTCCTTGAACAGTGAGTGAAAGCGTTTCATCTGGTGTGATCCGACGGCCAGGTTCAGATCGAGCAGCTCCAGGTCGGTCTGGGTTCGACCGCGCAGCTCGAGCGAGGTGATGGCACCCGCACGGTCGCCGGAGTAGCGCGGCACCGGCAGCTCCACCTCGAACGCGAGCTGGTCGGCACGAATGACCACGGCCGTGCCGCGCAACGACTGAATGTGCGCGAGTAGCTCGTGCCGCCGGGCCCGGTCGTAGCCGATGAACGTGTCGAGGGCGCCGACCCGGGCCAGCGCTTCGAACGTGCGCCTGCGGGGGTGCACCCGGTCACGAAAGTCCTGCAGCGACCCAAACGGCTGGTGCTGGGCAATGCGCGCCCGCTCGGCTTCGGTGCTGCCGACCAGCTCAGGCAGCGCCAAACGGATGCCCTGGCTCCCGTCGGCGAGATCTTCCACGCGGTAATCCAGCGCGCTCGACTGCACGTCGAGGGGGAGCACCGGCACCCCGAGTACCCGGGCTTCGGCCACGATGAGGTCTTTGGGCCACATGCCGGGGTCGTGGGTGAGCAGCCCGGCCAGGAAGGCGGCCGGATGGTGGGTTTTCAGCCAGGCCGACTGGTAGGTGGGCAGGGCGAAGGCGGCGCCGTGCGCCTTGGCGAAGCCGAAGCTACCGAACCCCGCAAGCACCGTCCAGATCTGGTCGATCACCTTCACGCTGAAGCCGCGGGCGAGCGCTTTCTCGCGCAGATACTCCTCGATCTGGGGGAGTTGCTCCGGCTTCCCCAGGTGGCGGCGAAAGACATCCGCTTTGCCGAGGCCGCAGCCGGTGAGTTCGTCGAACAACCGCATGACCTGTTCGTGAAAGATCACGACGCCCTTGGTTTCGCGCAAAATAGGCTCGAACCGGGGGTGAATGTAATCGGGCGCGACCTCGCCGTGCCTGGCCTGCAAATATTTGAGCGGCATGTTGTTTTTCATCGGGCCGGGTCGAAACAGCGAGATCTCCACGGTGAGGTCGTTGAACACCTCGGGTTGCAGCTTGCCGACCAGCTCCATCTGGCCGGGGGATTCGATTTGAAAGATGCCGAGGGTGCGGGTGGAACGAATCAGCTCGAACGTTTTCGCATCGTCGAGCGGCACCCGGTCGAGGTCGATACTCTCGCCGGTGAGCCGGTGGTGCTCTTCAACAGCGTGCGCCATGGCCGACTGCATGCGCACGCCGAGAATGTCGAGCTTGATCAGGCCCATCGGGTCCATGTCGTGCTTGTCGTACTGCGACATGGGCAGGCCCATGCCGCTCGCCTGCACCGGGGTGCGGTCGAGCAGGCTCGCGTCGGAGAGGATCACGCCGCAGGGGTGCACCGAGATATGCCGGGGGAGCCGGTCGAGTTTCGCGGTGAGGTCCACCAGCAGATCGAGTTGCTGCGATTCGCGCACCTCGGTGGCGAGGGCCTCGAGTTCGGGTTTCTCCTCGAGGGCGCGGCGAAAGTCGCGGGCGTTGAACCGCCACATCTGCTTGGCGATCACGTTGATCTGGGCGTCGGGCAGGCCGAGCGCGAGGCCGGCGTCACGCACGGCGCCGCGGCCCCGGTAGGCGTTGGTCATCGACATGAGCGAGACCCGGTCGCTGCCGAAAGCGCGAAAGACCTCGCGGTAGATATCGTGCCGCCTCGCTGACTCGACGTCGATGTCGATATCGGGCAGGGTCTGGCGCTCGGGGGAGAGAAAACGCTCCCAGAGCAGGCCGTTCGCGATCGGTTCGACCGAGGAGGTGTGCAGCGCATAGTTGAGCACCGACCCGACCCCTGAACCGCGGGCCTGAATGCGAATGCCCATTCCGCGAATAATGTCGGCCACCCGCGACACGGTGAGAAAGTAGCTGGCAAAGCCTAAGTGTTCGACCGTTTTCATCTCGTGGGCGAGCTGATGGTGGGCCGCTTCGACCGCGCGTGAGCCGCTCGCCGAGTACAGCTCGGCGATGCCGCTTCGGGCGCGGCGCCACAGCTCGGTGACCGGGTCGCCGGTGACGCCGATGATGCGCGCCTCCGGCATGCGCGGGCGGCCGAGGCCGATGTCGCTCACGGGGTCGAGGCTGCAGCGGTCGCCGAGCTGCTCGGTGTCGCCCAGCAGTCGTTCGAGCGCCCCGTTGTCGTGCAGGCCGGCGTCGACGACCATGCGGGCCACCTGGCGCATCGCGCCGGCCGGTTTGAGCCAGGCCTGACCATTGGTTTGGGGGGTTTCGAGCTCGGCGAGCGGCAGCAGAAAGCGGGCGGCATCGGCGAGGTCGGCGGTGACCGCTTCGTCGGGGGTGCCGTAGCGCACGGCATTGCTGAGCACCGCCGGCAGTCCGGCGTTCTCGGCCAGGGCGAGCATGCGCGTGGCCGGAGTGACACTGCCGACGGTGCCGCTTTCGGCGAGGTGGCAGACGATTTCGAGCACGACGGTGCCTGCGGGCAGGGCGCGCTGCCAGTGGGCCAGCCGCGCCGCGGCATCTGAATTGTCGCGGCGGCCGATGGCCAGGCCTACGTCGGAATCGGGGCCGAGCAGCACGGTGAGGGAGGCCAGGCCGGCCAGGTCGGCCAGGCGGGCGCGCGAAATGCTCGGGCCGGCAGCTGCGCCGTGGGCGGTGCTGTGCTGGGCTGTGCTGTTCTGGGGTGCGTCGTGGCCGGCGGCGCCGTGCTGAAGTGCGTCTCGATCGGTGCTGTGGGCGGCACTGACCGCGCGGCAAAGTGCGGCGTAGCCTCTACCCGCCGTCTGGCCGTGGGCGAGCACGACCACCCGACCGAGCGGGCGATACTGGTCGTCGTGCACGGCGAGTTCGGCGCCGAGCCCGGGGCGGATGCCGGCGGCCACGCAGGCGCGCACGTGTTTGACTGCGCCGTAGAGTCCGTCACGGTCGGTGACGGCCAGAAAATTCGCGCCCTGCGCGGCCGCCTGCTCGGCCAGGGCTTCGGGAAGCGTCACCCCGTAGTGGGTCGAGTAGGCGCTCGCGACGTGCAGGTGACTGAAAGTCGTCCCCGGTGCGGTGCTCATCCCCAGTCCAATGCTAAAGTCCAGGACCCGTCGGTGCTGCGGCGCAGGTCGTAGCGGTGCTGCTCTTCGCCGCCACGGCAGGCATCGAGCCGCCACAGTTCGGTGTCGATGCGGGTGGGGGTTCCCTCGTTTTCCCACCATCGGGTGCGTTTGAATACGGCCTGCGGCTGACCGATGACGGTGTGTTCGAACCGATTCCAGATGAACGCGCGCGGGTCGCCGTCGGGGGACAGCTCAACGTCGACTGGTGCGTCAATAATGTGGGGCAAGGTGGGCTCCCTAGGCTCGTGACGGGTGGCTCGGGGTGGGCGATAATGGTAAAAACCTGATGAGCGATGGTTAAAAAAATCCCACAATGAGTTCGAGCAAAATCTCGTCGAAATCAACTGCTATCGAATATGTCTTCTAGGTAAAAGTGTATGTCACTCCACCGACATGCGCCATGGGCGGATGCTCGTGAGACAGCCGGAGCCTGCGATCTACGATGGTCAAATGACCGACGCAATACCGAACGGCACCGCACCGACCGGCAGTGCACCCGGCACCGCACAGATCACCCGTGAGCTCGCCCAGCGCCTGGTGGAGCAGGTCGCGCCGAGCCTCGTGCACAACGTCAACATCATGGATGCGGGCGGGGTGATCATCGGCTCACTGGATGCTGCCCGCATCGGCACCCTGCATGACGGTGCCCGGGATGCCGCTGTTCGCGGGGAAGCGGTGCACATCGCTCCCGGCGACGAGCATCAGGGAACCCGGCCGGGAGTGAATATTCCGTTGATCGTCGACGGACAGGTCGTGGCCGTCGTCGGGGTCACCGGAATCCCCGCCGAGGTGCTGCCGGTCGCGCAGGTGCTCGTGCTGACCGTTCAGATGCTGCTCAGCCAGGAGCGGCAGCGCGATAACGCGTCGTGGCGAGAATCCGCGATTCGGGACATCCTCGGGGCCCTTGCGCGGGGTAATCTCACCGAGAGTCGCCTGATGGCGGGCTTGCGGGGCATCGACGCGCCACTGCAGCCACCGTGGAACCTCACTGGAATCGTGGCCGAGAACCAGTCGGTGGCGCTGCTTCGTGGGTTGCGCGAGTTCACGGGAGTGGTGGCCGCCGACATTAACGGTGCCGTCTGGGTGCTCAGCGGATCGTCGTCTGCGCTGGGCCACGAGCTGCTTCGACAGCGTCTGCAGCGCTCCGGCGAGCCGCCCCTGCGTTTTCTGATCGGACGCGTCGGAGCCACCATGCAACAACTCGCGAGCGACGCTGAACGGCTGGGCGCGCTGCTGGCCCGGCCCGGGCTGCTCGAGCTGGTAGACGTCGGGTCCGAGACTCGCCTCGACGCCCTGGGTCTGGAGCTCGCGATCGCCGGCCTGCCCACCGCCATGATCGAGGATCTCGCTGAATCGGTGCTCGCGCCGCTCAGCGCGGCCCTGAACGAGACGGCACGGGTGTTCCTGCAGGCCGAACTGTCGATTGCCGGCGCGGCGCGGGAACTCGGCGTGCACCGCAATACCCTCGTGCAGCGACTCGACCGCATCGAGCTGCTGACCGGCCTCAACCTCCGACAGTTTCACGCCGCCGTGCGGATGCGGGTCGCACTGGCGGCCGATGCCGCTCGCTATGTGCACGATGCACAGTAAATAGCCCATGATTTGCCGAGAACTGTGGTGTGATTCCACCTGAATTTGTGTCTGGTTGTGTTCTAGCCTGAACCAATGCACGATCGCACGGCGCTGAAGCCGCTCACCATAGTCATCGCGCCGGACTCGTTCAAAGGAAGCCTCAGCGCGGCCGAAGCCGCCGCCGCCATGGCCGAGGGTGCCCGCGACGCCGGCCTCGCGCTCGGCCGGCCCGACCCGCAGCTGATCCTCTGCCCGATGGCCGACGGCGGCGAGGGAACGCTCGATGCCATCGCCGCCGTCTGGGGCGTCCTGCCCCGCACCATGCTCACCGTCGACGCGCTCGGGCGCAGCCGCCGGGCTCGCTACGCCACCTCGTCCGACGGCCGCACGGGCCTCATCGAAGCGGCCGAATCCAACGGCCTGCCCCTGACAGCGGATGCCCAGCCCCAGCCCCAGCGCGCTGACAGCTTCGGCGTCGGGCTGCTCGCCCGGGAACTACTCGATCAGCAGGTCGATGAGATTCTGCTCTGCGTCGGCGGCTCCGCCAGCACCGACGGCGGAACCGGTCTGCTCGCCGGGCTCGGCGCGCGCTTTCTCGACGCCGCCGGCAAACCGGTCGCGCCCGGCGGCGCGGGCCTGGCCGAGATTGCGTCCATCGATCTGACCGGCCTGCACCCGCGCTCCCGCGAGGTCAGCTGGCGCGTCGCGGTCGATGTGAACAACCCGCTCTGCGGCACGAACGGCGCAGCCGCTGTGTTTGGCCCGCAAAAGGGCGCGCAGCCCAACGATGTCGTGGAGCTCGACGCGGGCCTGGCCCACCTCGCCGCCATCGTGCTCGCTGAAACCGGCGAGAACATGCAGGGCCGGCCAGGCGCCGGAGCGGCCGGCGGTATGCCGGCCACCCTCGTGCCGCTGCTCCACGCCGAGCTGGTACCCGGTTCCACCCTGGTAGCGGATGCCGTGGGCCTGGCCGACAAGATGGCCCGCGCCGACCTCGTACTCACCGGTGAAGGCAGCTTCGATTCCCAATCGCTCGGCGGCAAGGTGGCCGTGGCAGTCGCACGTCTGGCGCCGACCGGATGCCCGGTCGTCGTCATCGCCGGGCGGGTGGCGCTGTCGCCAGCCGACACCGCGGCATCCGGTGTCAGCGCCGCATTCTCGATCGCCGGCGGACCGGCGACCCTCGACGACCTGCAGGAGCACGCGGCCCAACGCCTACGCGAGACCACGGCGCAGGTCGTTTCCTTCTTTCTCCAGACCCACTAGTTCCACCCTGAAATAGAAAGGCCGTCTCAATGCTGAGCATCGCCATCCTGGTGGCTCTCGTCGCCGCCATCGTCTTCGCCACCGCGAAGCTGAAAATCAATCCCTTCCTGGCGCTGCTCGCTGCGGCGCTGGTCGGTGGTTTTGCGTTCGGTCTACCGGTTGACACGATCGCCCCGACCATGACGACGGCCTTTGGGGCCACGCTCGGAAATATCGGCCTGATCATCCTGTTCGGCACCATCATCGGCGTGATCCTGGAGCGTACCGGCGCCGCGATTGCCATGGCCGAAGCGTTGATTCGCGTGTTAGGCACCCGGTTTCCGACGCTGACCATGAGCGTTATCGGCTTCATCGTGTCGATCCCGGTGTTCTGCGACTCCGGCTTCGTCATTCTGAACTCCCTCAAGAAGTCGCTCGCCGCCCGGGCCAAGGTATCGCTCGTAGCCATGACCATCGCCCTGATGACCGGCCTGTACGCCACCCACGTTTTCGTACCGCCGACTCCCGGCCCACTCGCCGCCGCCGGCAACCTGAACATCATCGACCAGCTGGGCCTCATCATCGGCTTCGGCCTGATCGCCGCCGTGGTCTCGGCACTGGCCGGGCTGCTCTGGGCGAACCGGTTCCTGAAGAAAAACATCGAGCTCATGCCCGAGCCGAGCGGCGAGGAGAGCGAGCAGGACTACGAGAAGATTCGCGCCGCCTACGGCAAGCTGCCCAACGCCTTTCTGGCTTTCCTGCCGATTCTCGCCCCGATCCTGCTGATCTGCCTTGCGTCGATCGCCAAACTGCCGGCCGCGCCCTTCGGTGACTCCGGCTTGTATATCGCCATCGTCTTCGTCGGCACCCCGGTGATCGCCCTGGCCGTCGGCCTGATCGCCTCGCTGTTCCTGCTACGCGGTAAGGGCAAGCTCGACGCGTTCGGCGATCGGGTGACCGAGGGCATCCGCATCTCGGCGCCCATCCTGCTGATCACCGCCTCGGGCGCCGCCTTCGGAGCCGTGCTTGCGGCCTCCGACCTTACCGACTTTCTCGGCAGCACCCTCTCGACGCTCGGGCTCGGACTGGCCGTACCGTTCCTCATCTCGGCCGCGCTCAAGACCGCGCAGGGTTCATCCACGGTCGCCATGGTGACCACGTCGGTGCTGCTCCTGCCGCTGCTGCCGGCCCTCGGCCTCGACTCCGACCTCGGCAAAGTGCTCTCGGTGCTCGCGATCGGCGCCGGAGCCATGGTCGTCTCGCACGCCAACGACAGCTTCTTCTGGGTGGTGTCGCAGCTCAGCCGTATCCCGGTCGCGACGGCCTACCGCACGCTCACCCCGGCCACGGCCATCCAGGGCGTCGCCGGTTTCGCCGCCGTCTGGGTGATCGGTCTCATCGTCCTGTAACACTGATCGGCACCGAACGTTCATATTCGGTTCACCGTGGAGTCACCGGGTGGCGGGAGGGTGGTTCTGCCCCCAGTTCGGGGTTCACCAAACCATCAGGAGTGCCCGCATGTTGAATCGTGAAGCCAAAGATCTCCGTCAGAGCGTCACCGATCGTGACCGGCCGCTGATCCCTCTGCTGCCGATGGATGGCCATACGCTCGGTAAGCGCAGTGCGGTCACCTGTCACCTCAAGTGTGCAGACGCCTGCTTTCACCCGGTGCCCAATGAGAGCACGAATGACTACTTTCGCGACATCGTCGGAGCGGCCCTGAGCCGCCGTTCCCTGCTCGTGGGCGTTGGCGTCGGCGCTGCGGCGATCGTACTGGGGGCTGGCCAGACGACTCCCGCGTTGGCGGCACCGGGCGGTCCGGCGGGCGGCGGCCTCGCGTTCACGCCGATCGCGCCGGTTCCGGCGGCCGTCGATGCCTTCTCGGTACCGGCGGGGTATTCCTGGAACCCGATCATCCGCTGGGGCGACCCGCTGTTCGCCGCCACCGACGTGTTCGACCCTGATCACCAGACCGCCGCGTCGCAGGCCTTGCAGTTTGGCTACAACAACGACTACCTCGCCATTCTCGAGACCAAGGGCCGTTCCGGCACCCTCGTCACCAACCACGAGTACACCAACGAAGGCATCATGTTCACCCCGGCCACGACACCGGCCGAAGCGGATGAGCAGCGTCGCGTCGCGATGATGGCCCACGGCATGTCCGTGGTCGCCCTCGAACGAAAGCGTGCCGGTCAGCCCTGGACCTACCGGGTCGGTGACCGCCTCAACCGTCGCATTACCGCGAGCACCCCGTTCACCGTCACCGGTCCGTCCGCCGGCAGCGACCTGCTGAAGACCAGGGCAGACCCGGCCGGCCGCACCGTGCTCGGCACCCTCGGCAACTGCGCCGGCGGCACCACACCCTGGGGCACGGTGCTCTCCGGCGAGGAGAACTTCAACGGGTACTTCCGCACGCCGGGCACCAGCGCAGCGGATGCCCGCTACGGCCTCGCCAACCGCCCTACCGGCCGGCTGTGGGAGCAGGTCGACAACCGGTTCGACGCCACCATCGCCGGCAACGAGAACGAGCCGAACCGGTTCGGCTGGATAGTGGAGATCGACCCGGAGGCGCCGAACGAGCCGCCGGTCAAGCACACGGCCCTCGGCCGGTTCAAGCACGAGGGCGCCAACGTTATCGTCGGAAAGACCGGCCACGTCGCCGCTTACATGGGCGACGATGAACGCTTCGACTACCTCTACAAGTTCGTCTCCTTCGATCGGTTCGATAAGAAGAAGGGCCCGAAAGCCCGCACCCACAACAAGACCCTGCTCACCCGTGGCTCCCTCTATGTGGCCCGGTTCACCGGCAACTCGCCGGCCGGCGAGATCACCGGCACCGGCCAGCTGCCCGCCGACGAAAAGTTCGACGGCACCGGCCAGTGGGTCGCGCTCGTCATCGACGGCGTTTGCCAGGTGCCCGGCTTCAGCACCGACGACGCCCTCGTGAACACCCGGCTGGTAGCGGATGCCGTCGGCGCCACCAAAATGGACCGCTGCGAAGACGTCGAGCCGAGCCCGGTGACCGGCAAGATCTACGTCGCCTGCACCAACAACACCGACCGTGGCCTGCCGGGCAAGGAGGGCGCCACCGAGCCCAACCCCCGCGCGATCAACCGGGATGGCCACATCGTGGAGATCACCGAAACCGGCTCCGACGCCACCGCGGTGACCTTCGACTGGAACCTGCTGCTCGTCTGCGGCGATCCGAAGACGAACACGAGCACCTATTTCGCCGGTTTCCCGAGCGAGAAGGTCTCGCCCATCTCCTGCCCGGACAACGTTGCCTTCGACGCCGAGGGCAACCTGTGGATCTCCACCGACGGTGCCCCGAGCACGATCGGATTCTGCGACGGCCTG
This sequence comes from Cryobacterium sp. N19, assembly GCF_002929595.1. NCBI lineage: Bacteria > Bacillati > Actinomycetota > Actinomycetes > Micrococcales > Microbacteriaceae > Cryobacterium > Cryobacterium sp. N19. Next base: position 122,455 of record NZ_PJJR01000054.1, read on the forward strand.
TTCAAGGTGCCGCTCACCGGCCCCGAGCGCGGGCGGGTGCAGCAGTTCCTTTCGGTGCCGCGGCAGGCGGAGACGTGCGGGCCGGTCATCCGCTCTGAGCAATCGATGGTGTACGTGGCCGTGCAGCATCCGGGGGAGAACGGCAGCTGGGCCGCCCAGTCCAGTCGATTCCCGGACTACGTTGCGCTGGGTGCTGCGGCGCCGGCCGGTGCGTGGGCGGGGCCCCGGCCATCCGTCGTGCAGGTCTGGAAGTCCTGAGTCGTTCCCCGATCTGGTCGTCCCATAGGCCAGAACGGGGGGCACGAACTGGGAGTTGGCTGATTGTAATTTCTGAAAACCGTGGTGAAGTAAAAGGGCTGCAGTCAGAATCGGCAGCGCTCATTCAATGTGGAGAAGGTCGTCTGACTTGCTCCGCGAAGAAAAACGAGGAAGGTAGTTCATGACGGGGAACAGAGCAGTTGCCTACAAGAGCGCGGGAGTCGTCGAGGTCATCGACATCGATTACCCTACGTTTGAACTCAAAGACGGACCGGGTGTCAACCCGGCCAACGTCGGCCGCAAGGTGCCGCACGGTGTGATTCTCAAGACCGTGACCACCAACATCTGCGGCTCGGACCAGCACATGGTGCGTGGGCGTACCACCGCACCGAGCAACCTGGTGCTGGGGCACGAAATCACCGGCGAAGTGGTCGAAGCCGGCCCCGACGTGGAATTCATCAAGGTCGGCGACATCGTGTCGGTACCGTTCAACATCAGCTGCGGTCGCTGCCGCAACTGTAAGGAACGTAAGACCGGCATCTGCCTCAACGTCAACCCGGACCGTCCGGGTAGTGCCTACGGCTACGTCGACATGGGCGGTTGGGTGGGAGGCCAGGCCGAGTACGTGCTGGTTCCCTATGCCGACTGGAACCTGCTGAAGTTTCCCGACCGGGACCAGGCGCTCGAGAAGATCATGGATCTCACCATGCTGTCCGACATCTTCCCGACCGGCTTCCACGGGGCCTATACGGCCGGTGCCGGCGTCGGAACGACCGTGTACGTGGCCGGGGCCGGCCCGGTGGGCCTTGCGGCCGCCGTCTCGGCGCAGCTGCTCGGTGCGGCCGTCGTCATTGTCGGTGACATGAACGCGGATCGTCTCGCGCAGGCCCGCAGTTTCGGCTGCGAGACCATCGACCTCACCAAGGGTGAGCCGGGGGAGCAGATCGAGCAGATCCTCGGCGTGCCAGAGGTCGACGCCGGTGTTGACGCCGTGGGCTTCGAGGCGCGCGGCCACGGCAAGGACGCCGATCATGAGGCTCCGGCCACCGTGCTCAACTCGCTCATGACGGTCACGGCAGCTGGCGGTGCCCTCGGCATTCCGGGCCTCTATGTCACGGGCGACCCGGGCGCCAAGGAGAAGGCCGCGCAGGTGGGCTCGCTGTCGATTCGGCTCGGCCTCGGCTGGGCCAAGTCGCTGTCCTTCACGACCGGCCAGTGCCCGGTGATGAAGTACAACCGCCAGTTGATGATGGCGATCCTGCACGACAAGGTGCAGATTGCCAAGGCCGTCAACGCCAAAGCCATCAGCCTCGAAGACGCCCCGCGTGGCTACGCCGAATTCGACGCCGGTGCGGCGACGAAGTACGTGCTGAACCCCAACGGTTACGTCAAGGGCTAACAGCACTGCCGGACGGCACAGGTGAAGCGGATGGCCCGGCCGGGAAATCTCCCGGCCAGGCCATCTCCTGTACCGGCCCCGGGCATCCGCTTATTACCGGTGTTCTGGGTATCTCCGGGCGGAGCGCGGGGTTAGGGTGGAAACATGACCGGCGCCGACCTTGCAGAACCAGCTCCGCGCTTCTATCGAGAGCGCTCGGACATTCCGGTGCACCTTGAAACGCCCACCGGCACCGTGACCGACCGGCTGAACCGGCCGCTGCACGACCTGCGCCTCAGCGTCACCGACCGCTGCAACTTTCGCTGCGTCTACTGCATGCCGAAGGAAATCTTCGGCCGGGACTTCGCGTTCATGGAACACGACGAACTACTCAGCTTCGAGGAACTCACCCGGCTCGCGCGCGTGGCCGTCGCCCATGGCGTTGAGAAGATTCGGCTGACCGGCGGTGAACCACTGCTGCGTAGGGGGCTTGAAGACCTCATTGCCCTGCTGGCCGAGCTGCGCACCCCCGACGGTCGTGAGATCGACATTGCCCTGACCACGAACGGGTCGGCGCTGGCCCTGAAGGCGCAGGCGCTCAAGGATGCCGGCCTGAAGCGCGTAACGGTGTCGCTCGACTCGCTCGACGACACCACGTTTCGCACCATGAACGACGTGAAGTTTCCCGTCGCCAAGGTGCTGCACGGCATCGATGTGGCCGAAGCCGTCGGCCTCGGCCCGATCAAGGTCAACATGGTCGTGCAGCGCGGCAAGAACGACCAGGACATCGTGGCCATGGCCCGTCATTTCAAGGACACCCCGTACATTCTGCGCTTCATCGAGTTCATGGACGTGGGCACCAGCAACGGCTGGGAGATGGGCGCCGTCGTGCCGTCGAAAGATGTCATCGCGCGCATCCACGCCGAGCTGCCGCTTGAAGAGATCGCCCCGAACTACAGCGGCGAGACCTCCCGCCGCTGGCGCTACCAGGACGGCGGCGGCGAGATCGGTGTCATCTCCAGTGTCACCCAGAATTTCTGCCAGACCTGCTCGCGCGCCCGCGTGTCGACCGATGGCAAGCTGTTCACCTGCCTGTTCGCCACCGAGGGCCACGACCTGCGGGCGCTCATGCGCGGCGGATGCTCCGACGCGGAACTCTCCACCGTTATGGCGCACCTATGGCGGGAGCGCACCGACCGCTATTCGCAGCTGCGGAGCGCGAAGACCAGTGAGCTGCGGGCGTCTGGTGCCAAGAAAATCGAAATGTCCTACATCGGCGGCTAATCGGCAAGGCTGGAGTGCGGTAACGGCACCAGCGTTTTGGAGACTTTAGAATGAACAGAATTACCGCGCGACGCAAAATTACCCGAATCACCGTCGGTGCCCAGCCTCTGGCTGGCGAGGACCTGCTTGCGGTCGAAGAACCGCTGGAAATTCGAGTGAACGGCCGCCGCCTTGCCGTCACGATGCGTACCCCGGGTAACGACATCGACCTTGCGGCGGGGTTTCTGGTCTCGGAGGGCGTCATCACGCAGGGCGACGATTTTAATGCGGCCCGCTACTGCGCTGGGGCGATCGACGGGGTCAACACCTATAACGTGCTGGACGTCACCCTCGGTGCCGGCGTCGCGCCACCGGCACCGAGCTTGGAGCGCTCTCTCATCACCAACAGCTCCTGTGGCCTGTGCGGCAAGGAGAGCATCGATGCCGTGCGCACCAAATCAGTCTTTGAGATAGCGGATGATGCGGTGCGAGTGACTGCCGAATTGCTCACGACTTTTCCCGACAAGCTGCGCGCGGGGCAGAACGTGTTCGAGAAGACCGGCGGCATTCACGCGGCCGGTCTGTTCGATGCCGCTTCCGGCGAAATGCTCGTGCTGCGCGAAGACGTCGGCCGGCACAACGCCGTCGACAAGGTCATCGGCTGGGCGGTCAAGGAGAACCGGCTGCCGCTGACCGGCACGGTGCTCATGGTATCGAGTAGGGCGAGTTTCGAACTCACCCAGAAGGCCCTGATGGCGGGCATTCCCGTGCTCGCGGCGGTCTCGGCGCCCTCGTCACTCGCCGCGGAGTTCGCCGTCGAGGTTGGCATGACCCTGGTCGGCTTTCTCCGCGGCAACTCCATGGTCGTCTATGCCGGCGGCGACCGGATCATCGACGCACACAGTGACGAGCAGGCCGCCTGACTCAGACTAGGCAGTGGCGCCGGCCGGAACGAAGCGCACGGTCATGGCCTTGTAACCGGGGGTGTTCGATTCGCGGGCAACGAGCTCGCGGTGCATGAGTGCGTTCGCCTCCGGAAAGTACGCAGCCGCGCAGCCGCGCGGTGTCGGATAGACCACGAGGCGGAACGTGTCGGCTCGGCGCTCGACGCCCTGGTACGTGCTGATCACGTCTACCATATCGCGGTCGGCGAAGCCCAGCTCGGTGACATCGTCTTCGTGGATGAGAATGACGCGACGACCGTTCTTGATGCCGCGGTAGCGGTCGTCAAGACCGTAGAACGTGGTGTTGTACTGGTCATGGCTGCGGATGGTCTGCAGAATCAAGTGACCCTCTGGCGCCGACAGGTACTCGATCGGGCTCACCGTGAACCGGGCCAGACCAATATCGGTGGCAAAGCTGCGCGTATCGCGCGGCGGGTTGGGCAGCACGAACCCATTCTTGGTCTTGAGCCGAACGTTGAAGTCGACGAAGCCGGGTACGACGCGGGAGATGTGGTCACGAACGACGTCGTAGTCTTCCGCCATCGCCTTCCAATCGACCGGGTGGTCTTCTCCGAGCGTGGCGTTGGCCATGCGGGCAATGATCACCGGTTCGGCGAGGAGGTGCTCAGACACCGGCTCGAGGCGTCCCTGAGTGGTACGAACGACCGACATCGAGTCTTCCACTGAGAGCACCTGGCGGCCCGACGGATGCTTGTCATCGGTGTCCGTTCGGCCGAGCGTCGGCAGGATGAGCGAGGTCAAACCGTGCATAACGTGCGAGCGATTGGGTTTGGTCGACACATGCACGGTGAGACCGACGCGCTGCATGGCTTTCTCCAGCAGGTCGGTATCGGAGCAAGCCAGGGCGAAGTTGCCGCCCATGGAGACGAACACGTCGACGCGGTCGTGCACGAAGGCATCCACCGTGTCGACGGAGTCGAGGCCATGCTCCCGCGGGGATACGATGCCGAACTCGGCGTCGAGGGCGGCGAGCATGGGCTCCTTCGGCTTTTCCCACACGCCCATGGTGCGGTCGCCCTGCACGTTGGAGTGGCCGCGCACCGGGCAGGCGCCTGCGCCGGGCTTGCCGAAGTTGCCCTGCAGGAGCAATAGGTTGATGATCTCCTTGAGGGTGTTCACCGAGTGCGGCTGCTGGGTCAGTCCGAGCGCCCAGCAGATGATGGTGGCCTTGCTCGCGATGAGCAGTTGCGCCACCGTCTCGATCGCGGCACGGTCCAGGCCGGTGGCCTTTTTCGTTTCGGCCCAGTCAATCACCGATCGGGCGGCCCGATAGGCCTCGATTCCGTCGGTGTTCGCGGCGACGAACTCGTGGTCGATGACCGACCCTGGTATGCGGGCCTCCTCCTCGAGCAACAGATGACCGAGCGCCTGGAACAGGGCCAGGTCACCGCCGACCTTGATCTGCAGAAACTCATCAGCCAGGTTGGTGCCCTTGCCGACGACGCCCTTCGGAGTCTGCGGGTCCATGAAGTTGAACAGTCCCGCTTCGGGCAGAGGGTTGACGGCCACAATCTTGCCGCCGTTGTCCTTGCATTCGGCCAAGGCCGACAGCATGCGCGGGTGGTTGGTGCCCGGGTTCTGGCCGACCACCATAATGAGTTCGGCCTGGTGGATGTCTTCGAGCGAGACCGTGCCCTTGCCGATGCCGATCGTGGGGTTCAGTGCTGAGCCGGAGGACTCGTGGCACATATTGGAGCAGTCGGGCAGGTTATTGGTGCCGATCGACCTGGCGAACAGCTGGTACATGAACGCCGACTCGTTGGCGGTGCGGCCAGACGTGTAGAAGACGGTGCGGTCGGGCACCGTGGCGCGAATCTGCTCACCGATGAGTTCGAAAGCATCATCCCAGGAGATCTGCGAGTAGTGCGTGTCGCCCGGGCGAATGACGACGGGGTGCGTAATGCGGCCCTGGTTTCCGAGCCAATACTCGGTCTTGGTGGCGAGCTCGGCGATGGAATGCTCTGCCCAGAACGCGGGCGTCACCGTGCGTAGCGTGCTCTCTTCAGCGACGGCTTTCGCGCCGTTTTCGCAGAATTCTGCGGTCTTGCGATGTCCCTGGGATTCCGGCCACGCGCATCCGGGGCAGTCGGTGCCGTCGCGCTGGTTGAGGCGCAGCAGCGACCGTGCGGTGCGAACGATACCAGCCTGGGCAATACCCCGATCGAGCGCCACCGCTACGGCTTGGATGCCCGCCGCATGGGTCTTGGGCGCGGTGACGACAAGATTTTTTTCGTTGATGTCGTCGATAGGTGCTGAACGTGTCATATATCTATCCTGCCTTGCCGCCAAGGGGAATTCCCCCGAATTACCAAATGGGCGAGATTTTGGAACGAAATGTGCTCGATGAATCGTCTAGGATTGCCTCCGCAGACTATTCAGTCAATCCGTTTGCGGAGTACGTCCACGGCCATCGTGGACAGCCGAAACGCACAGCAGAGTCGCTATCGCCATACCGGCAGCAAGGATATCTCCATGAGCTGGCTCGACCGAGACCGCACCATCGCCCCACCCGGATTCAACCGCTGGCTGATTCCGCCGGCCGCACTCGCCGTGCACCTCTGCATTGGCCAAGCCTACGCCACGAGTGTTTACAAGACCGCGCTTGTGGCGCACTTCGACGCCAGCCTGGTGCAGATCGGGGTGATCTTCTCAATCGCCATCGTGATGCTCGGCCTGTCGGCGGCCATCATGGGTACCTGGGTCGACACCAACGGGCCGCGCAAGGCCATGTTCGTCGCGGCACTGTTCTGGTCGGGCGGATTCCTCATCGGTTCGCTCGGAATCTTTACGAACCAGCTGTGGCTGGTCTACGTCGGCTACGGCTTCATCGGCGGTATCGGCCTCGGCATCGGCTACATATCGCCCGTCTCGACGCTCATCAAGTGGTTTCCGGACCGCCCAGGCCTCGCTACCGGCATGGCCATCATGGGCTTTGGCGGCGGCGCCCTCATCGCCAGCCCAGTGTCGACGGCGCTCCTCAGCTTCTATGACCCCAACTCCGGGGCAGCGAACTGGGTGGCAAGCGGCGACTCCGTGGGCAAGCTTTTTCTCACCCTCGCCGTGATCTATCTCGCGTACATGATGTTCGGGGCTTTCACGATCAAGGTTCCGGCTGCTGATTGGGTGCCGGCCGGTTTCGATCCGTCGAAGGTGCGGGTCAAGGCCCTCGTCACGAGCAACCACGTTTCAGCCAGGAACGCCATTCGCACGCGTCAGTTCTGGCTGCTCTGGGTCGTCCTGTTCTGCAACGTCACGGCCGGTATCGGCATTCTCGAGCAGGCCGCACCGATGATCCAGGACTTCTTCCGGCAGAGCGACGGCAACTCGCTGGTCTCGGCGGCCGTTGCCGGAGGCTTTGTGGGCTTGTTGTCGCTCGCTAACATGGGCGGACGATTCGCCTGGTCGGCCACGTCGGACAAGACCGGACGCAAGAACATCTACATGGTGTACCTCGGCGTTGGCACGGTGTTGTACGTGCTGCTGGCGCTCTTCGGATCGAGTACGACGGCGCTCTACGTTGTACTGGCCTTCGTTATCATTTCTTTTTACGGTGGCGGTTTCGCTACAGCTCCGGCCTACCTGCGGGATTTGTTCGGAACCTTTCAGGTGGGGGCCATCCATGGTCGCCTGCTGACGGCCTGGTCGGCGGCCGGCATTGCCGGTCCGCTCATTGTCAACTCGTTCCTCGATGCTCAGGGCGCTCCGGGTGAGTTGACGGCCGCGGCCTATCAGCCGGCCCTGCTCACCATGGTTGGGCTGCTCGTTGTTGGTTTTGTGGCGAACCTTTTCGTGCGACCGGTTCACACCGACTTTCACGAACCCGAAAAGCCGCTCGTCGGTGCAACAGCTAGGAAGGCGCACGCATGAAGGTTCTAAAAGTCATCGTGGCTTGGGCGCTGGTAGGGATCCCGCTGGCCTTTGGCATTTCTCAGACACTCGCGAAGGTGACGGCCCTGTTCGGCTAAACCCGGGCCGGTCAACGCGCGTCACCAGCATAGAGTCACGCTCCATTCATTGGGGCGTGACTCTATTCGTATTCCGGCAAAGGATCGAGAATTTCGCTACAAATCCGGCGCTTTCAGGCGATGTGAGAAGTCTCCCAGCTTTGAGGCCCTAATTCATGCCATGATGGCGAGTGGGGAATTAGCTAACTCAGCTAGCTAAATCTGGTCCGGCCACATCAGTGCTCGGATTCCTGAGTTTCTCGGCGTGGACTGGCCGAGGGAAGCCCCGTTCACTCGCGGCGTGCCCGAATCGCCGCGATCGATCCGTGGAGGAGTCCGCGGGGAGGAGAAGCTCGTGGCCACCCACACTGCCCTGGACGAGCAGCGCTCTGCCGCCACCATTCTCGACGGCATCCGTCGGGCTGACGATCTCACGGTGGCGGCTGCACGCGACGGCGGTGTTCGCGCCGTGCGGCTGCTGGCCCAGGCGGCGACCGACCCCGCCGATCAGCTCACCGCCATTGCAGCGGTGCACGCCCTCGCCCAGGTCTTCGATGACTCGGCCGACGAGGTTCTCGTGGCCCTGTTGCACCACGACTCGGCGTTCCTGCGCGAGCACGCTGCCTGGGCGCTCGGCACCCGGCTGCCCCGCTACGACGCCATTGCTGGGCTGGTCACACTCGTGCGGCAGGGCGGTTTCACCGGCATGCTCGCCCAGCGCACCCTCGAGCAGTGGGGCTCCTCCGCTGCAGATCAGGTAGGCCTGTTCCTCGAGGGCATCCTGCTCGGCACGAGCGAAGCGGATGCCCGCGCCCGCTTGGTCGAGACCATCGGCCTTATCCCCGGCCGGATACCGGAGCGCCTGCTGCGCCGCGTCGCCGTCGATCGCACCGAGAAACTGCACGCTCGCGTCGTCGCCATCGCGGCACTCGGCGACCGGGCCCCGACACCGGCCGTCATGTCGTTGCTCTCCACGCTATCCCAAGCTGATGCCCTCACGCCCGGTGCCGAGGCTCCCGACGAGGCCCCCGATGACAAAGCCCATGACGACAACGCCCCGGACGACAGCCTCGAACTCGCCGCGGTCGCCCGCCTGGCCCTGTTCGACCTCACGGCCACGGCGGCCCCGCGCGGATCGTGGCAGCACGGCAGCCAGAGCGCCACGATCGCCCAGTTGTTTTTGCACGCCGACATCGACGGTGAGCTCTCTCAGGTAGGCGTCGGCGACAATGGCGGCATCGCCACACTGCTGGTGCGCCTCGGCGACGCCCTCGTCGCCGGTCCGGCCGGGGGGCCGAACTCTGCGGCAGCCGGGGTCGACCGGGTCATCACCATCTCCCGCGGCACCCACGAGTACGCGCTCGACGCTCTCTCCGACGTCGGATCGACCCAGCCCGGGCACTCGTTTGCGGCCGTTCCGTTCGTCGGTAGTCCGGTGCCGTCGATCGACGCGTGGCCGCGCCGGGTAGCCGCGCAGCGCGGCATCCGTCGTATTCTGCGCTCGGCCGGCACGGTCGACGCCATTCACCTGCGCATGGCCGACGTCGGCAGCCTCGCCGCGGCCACGGTCGCCCGCGACCTCGACATTCCGGTGGTGTTCACCGTGGCACCCGACCCGCACGGCGTGATCGACTCTCTCGAATCGAGCGGCGCGCTCACCCGGGCCAATTTCGGCACCGTCGACGCGGCCGAACACTTCTGGTTTCGCGCCCGCCTGGTGCAGCGCCTCGCCGCAGATGCCGCCCACACCGTGCTGTTTCCGCGCCCGCAACTGCAGCAGGACATCGAACGACTGATCGGCATCGACATCGACGCGCACCCCGAACGTCACTCCGTCATTCCCGAAGGTATCGACCTGGCAGTGATCGACCGTTCGCGAACGGATGCCCTCGGCTCGCTCGGCCTCACCGGCGGCAGCCTGCTGGTCTCCCGCGCCGCCCACGCGCGGGCCGCCGTCGAACCGGCCGCCGTGGCCTTCGACCAGCTCGACGCCCTGCTCGGTACGCTCCCGCCCGACCGGCGCGGACTGCCGCTGCTGATCAGCGTCGGCCGACTGCACCGGGTCAAGGGTATGGCCGCCCTGGTCGAGGCGTGGAGCAGCGACCCGAAACTGCAGGCTCGCTGCAACCTGCTGATTGTGGGTGGCGACCTGGAGCATCCGTCGCGGGATGAAGGCATCGAGCTGCAACGGATGCAGGCAGCAGTGGCGGGCGCCGAAGCATCAACTCGAGGCCTGCTGCTGGCTGGGCACCGCGCCAACGACACCGTCGCGCGCTGGCTTGCCGCCGCCCGCTATGGACGTCCCGGCCTCGCGGCTCCGTTCGGCGTCTATGTCTGCGCGAGCATGAAAGAGGAGTTCGGCATCGCACTGCTCGAGGCGATGGCCACCGGGCTCACAGTGGTTGCCCCCAACGGCGGCGGACCGGCGACCTACGTTGAGCACGGCGTGACCGGGTTGCTCGTCGACACTGGTGACTGCGACGCCTTGGCCCACTCCATCACTGACGCGCTGACCCTGGCGGCGGGAGCGCATGGTGGCGCCAACGCGGCACGGGCTCGCAGCATGGTCGCGAACAGGTTTACCATCGAGGCAATGGCGTCGATCCTGACGGAGGTCTACCGTGACGTTGCTCTGGCCAGCGAGCCGATCGCCTGGGAATTGAGCGTGTCGTGACCCTTCTGATCATCAGCCCGGACTATGCCTCGCACCTGTACCCGCTCGCCACGCTCGGTACCGCCTGGGCGCAGGCCGGCGAACGCGTCGTGGTGGCGACCGGTCCGGCGACGGCCGACATCGTGACCGCGTTCGGGTTCGAACGGGAGAATCTGCAGCTGGGCCGCGGCTCCAACCCCGGCACGATTCGGGCCGAACAGCAGCCCGTCGGTGAAGACGATGCCCTGCGCGGCTTCTTCGACGCCACCCGCCGCGGCATGGTTGATACCCTGCGTTTTCAAGCCAAGGAGCGCAGCAGCGACCTGCTCTACAATCCGGTAGAGATCGCCCGCGAGGTGCAGCGCATCGTCGCCAAGGTGCGGCCAGACCAGATCATCGTTGACCACCTCGCCTTCAGTGCCCGGCTCGGCCTGCTCAGCGCCGGAGTGCCGCACGCCGACGTCGTGCTCGGGCATCCGTCGGCCTTGCCCGTTGAAACCGAGGTCTATGGCTACCCGCCTTCTTGGCCTGCCGTGTTCGCGCCCGATGCGACTGAACTCACCCTGCTCGAATTGCAGTGTGAGGCCGTGCGGGATTCGTTCACCCGCCAGTGGAATGACGCCCTGCATAAGCTTGACCCCCAGGCGACGCCGAGCCGCGACGCCTTCCAGGAGTGCGGCGACGTGCTGCTTCTCAATTACCCGGCCGAACTGCACGCCCCCGAGCGCACCAAGGCGCTGCCGCCGCACGTCTTTCTCGGCTCCGCCGTGCGCACCGAAGCCGTCGATCCCGAGGTCGAGGCGTGGCTGGCCGCAGATTCGCTGCCCGTGGTCTACGTCAGTTTTGGAAGTTTTCTCTCGGTACGTGGTGATGTGCTCACGCGCGTTGCCGCCGCCCTGAGAGGCCTGCCGGTGCGGGTCGCTCTCGCTGTCGGGGCGACTGATCCCACAGTGCTCGGGTCCATCCCCGACTCCTGGCTGGTGCGCGGGTTCCTGCCGCAGGTGCGCCTGCTGCAGGATGCCGCCCTCGCCTTGACGCACGGCGGCAATAATTCGGTTACCGAGGCGATGCGCGAGGGGGTGCCGCTCGTCGTGCTCCCGTTCTCAACCGACCAGTTTGCCGGGGCGGCCGCCCTCGACGACGCCGGCTTCGGCACGTCTCTGCCACCCAACACCGCGACCGTTCTCGACCTGCGGGAGGCTTGTGAGCGGATGCTGCGCCTCACCGGCTCCGCGCGCACCCACCTCGACTTACTCGCGGTGTCATTGACCCTGCAGTCCGGAGCGTCGCGCGCCTACGCGGCAGTCACCCAAGTGCCCGCCCGAGGTTAGCCCCTTCTCTCCGGGCCCGGGCCCGGACACTGGGCCCAGGATAGATCATGGTCCCGGCTTCCTAAGCTGGGCCCGGCCCTCTACACAACCGGCCAGTTCGGCCGGTCGACATCAACTCCGGTGCCTAGATCGCCGCACTCGACGGCCTCGGCCGCGTGCGAGCGCAGATAGGGACCGGCGCCGGAGTCACCGGTCGCACCAGCAATGAGGGGCTCCCAGTGTGCGCGGCCGATCACGACCGGGTGACCGGGTTGCCCGGCGAACCGTGCCTGGCGCAGGGTGGTCTCGGTGCTGGTGCCGATCATCCGCTCGATCGTCGCCTGATTCAGGTCGGGCACATCCACCGGAACCACGGCGACGCTGGTCAGACCGGGCTGATCGAGAGCGCAGAGCAGCCCGGCACGCAGCGAGGCAGAGAGCCCGTCGGCCCAATCGGTGGCCTGCACGACTAGAACGGATGCCGCAGGCGTAAGCAGCGCCGCGGCCTCGGCCCCGCGGGCCCCCAGTACCACGATCACGGGGGAGCAGCCAGACGCTGTCAGGACATCGATGGTGTGCCGAAGCCAGGAGTGCCCGGCGGCGTCGTGCACGAGCGCCTTCGGCTGACCGTAGCGTGAACCGGCCCCGGCGGCGAGCACCAGCCCCGCGGCGTGGCTGGCGGGCTGCGGCGTCTGCATGACTGCCATCGTACGGGCCAATCCTGCGACGGTCACGATCCCCCCACCACGGGGGTGAATGGGCGTTTCGCTGGCCGCGGCGCTATACGCTCGCAGGAAGAGCCCGATATTTTCAGCCCTGCCGCGTGAAATTCACTCCGATTCGGCCTGGCCCTCGCCGGATCAACAACGATGCGTCGCTCGGCGCATTGTTTGGTACCTGCTTGTCTGGAAGGCTACGATGAACGCTTTGATCCTTCAGCCGCAGCGCTGCAGCATCCGCTCGGGGCAATATCTTCCCGCGACTATCAATACTGTGCTCTGGGGGCGTCTGCCGTGCGCGCGGGACGTGGGTGTGATCACTGTCGACTCGGGCGAGGAGCTGACCATCGACACGATCAGCCACGAGGGGGTGCTCGAAGATCAGGGCCGCGACCCGGCCGCGTTCTTCGGCCGAAACGGTGTGCCGCGCGAATTCGTACTCGACGACGCCGTCGCGCTGGCCGCCTCGGACATCGACCGCGACTCGGGCAGCGACGGCCCGCACGTTGTCACCGGCCCCATCCACGTGCGCGGGGCGATGCCCGGCGACCTGCTCAAAATGACCGTCCTCGAGGCGACACCGCGGGTGCCCTACGGAATCATCTCCAACCGGCACGGTCGCGGCACCCTGCCGGGCGAGTATCCGCTCGGTAACGAAAATGTGAGCGTGTTCGCGGCCGTCGAGGAGTACGAGGGCCGTCAAGTGGGCACACTGCCGCTCCAGCCCGGCGGCGACCGGGTGGTGCGGTTTCCCCTGAACCCGTTCCTCGGCATCATGGGCGTCGCCGTCGCGGGCGACGTTCGGGCGCATTCCGTGCCGCCGGGCGCGCACGGCGGCAACCTTGATATCAACCTGCTCACCGTTGGATCGTCGTTGTACCTGCCGGTGCAGGTCCCGGGCGCGCTCGCCTACGTCGGCGACCCGCACTTCGCTCAGGGCGATGGCGCGGTCGCCCTCACGGCCATGGAGGCGTCGCTGCGCGTCAGGGTACGCTTCGACGTGATCAGCCAAGCGGATGCCCTCACACAGTTTGGCGCGCTCGTCGGCCCACTCGCCGAGACGAGCGATTTTCTCGTGCCGACCGGCCTGAACGTCGACCTCGACGAGGCTGTGCGCGAGTGCGTGCGGGCGGCAATCAACCTGCTCGCCGCCCGCTACGGCATGGATCGCACCCTCGCCTACGCCTATCTCAGCGCCGCAACCGACTTCAACATCTCGCAGGTGGTTGACCGTGTCACCGGCGTGCACGCCCGCATTCGAGTGGCCGACTTTCGTGGTTGATTCGATGCGTTCGGCAGCGGTGCCGGCCTTTGACACCAGCATTTGGCGGGTCCTGGGCAACCCCCTCGTGGGCAGCGAATCCGGCAGTGAAACCGGCGCTCCGCTGCACGGTTTGACCGTCGCCGTCAAAGATCTCTACGACGTGGCCGGTTTCGCTGTCGGCGCCGGTAGTCCGGAATACCTGCGCGAGCAGTCCGTCGCGACGGAAAGCGCCCCGGCCCTGCGGTCACTGCTCGGTGCGGGCGCCAGTGTGCGCGGTATCGCGCAGACCGATGAGTTCGCCTACAGTATCGCCGGAGCCAACGTGCATTACGGCACCCCGCCGAACCCGCGGGTTCCCGATGGGCTCCCCGGCGGGTCGTCGAGCGGCCCGGCCGCAGCGGTCGCGCTCGGCCACGCCGACATCGGGCTCGGCACCGACACCGCGGGATCCATTCGCGTGCCCGCGTCGTACCAGGGTTTGTGGGGCCTTCGGAGCACCCAGGACGCCGTGAATCGCAGTGGACTGCTGCCACTCGCGCCGCGGTTCGATGCGGTCGGCTGGCTCACCCGCACCCCCGACGTGCTGCGTGCGGCCGTGGTCGCGTCGGTGGAACCGCACCTGCAACGTATTGCGCCGCAGCGCTACGCGGTGGCGGCATCCGTTGTTTTCGGTCTGGAGGACGACGTGCAGGCGGAGTTTCTCGGTGCTGCCAGCCGACTGCCGGTCGATCTCGTCGATGTCGGCGATGTCACCGCCCTGTTCCAGGCCTTTCGCACCGTGCAGGCGGCTGAGGCCTGGCAGATCCACGGCGGCTGGGTGCGCGCCCACCCCGGAGCGCTCGGCCCCGATGTGGCCGCACGTTTCGCCGGGGCGTCTCAGGTCACCGGCAGCGCCGACCGCGCGGCGCGGGGCGTTCTCGCGGTAGCGCGCGAGCGACTGGACCACATTCTGAACGACCGGGTATTGCTGCTTCCGAGCACCGCGTCGACGGCGCCCCGCCGCGACAGCGACCCGGCGACGCTCGATCGCAGCCGCAGCGCGACCCTCGCGTTGACCTGCCTGGCCGCGATCGGCGGCTACCCGGCCCTGTCGGCGCCGCTGCTTTCGGTGGGCGGTGGCCCGCTCGGGCTGTGCCTGGTCGGGCCGAGGTTCAGCGACCTGGCGCTCGTGGATGCCGCAGTGGAACTGGCCACCGCGCTCGGGTGAGCCACCGGGTTTCAACACTGCGACATCCCCGTAACGTGCAGGAAACGTCTGCTGCCTAAACTGGGCACCTGAAACACCTGTTTCACCATGCCGAGGGAGTGAAACACATTTCCAGTCTTCCGATCAACCCGCCCGCGCGACTTCTCATGGGTCCCGGCCCGATCAACGCCGATCCTCGGGTGCTGCGCGCCATGGCGGCACAACTGGTGGGCCAGTACGACCCCGCCATGACCGGCTACATGACCGAGACGCAAGCGTTCTACCGCACCGTCTTCGGCACCACGAACGAGCACACGCTGCTCGTGGACGGTACCGCCCGGGCCGGCATCGAGGCCGCCCTGGTTTCGCTGATCGACGGTGCCCGCGAATGCGCCCGGCTGCTCGTGGAGGAAGGGCTGCCGGAGGCCGTTGAGCGGCACCGTCGGCACGGCGCCGCGATGCTGGCCGGGGTACAGGCTCTTGGCCTCGATACGTTTGGTGACCTCGGGCACAAGATGAATAACGTCGTCGCGGTCGTGATCCCCGACGGGGTGAACGGTGACAGCGTGCGCGGGGCCCTGCTGAACGACTTCGGCATCGAGATCGGAACCTCGTTCGGCCCACTGCACGGCAAAGTTTGGCGCATCGGAACCATGGGCTACAACGCCCGCCAAGACACCGTGCTGACCACCCTCGCCGCGCTCGAGCAGGTGCTGCGCCGCGCCGGGGCATCCGTTGTGGGTGGCAGCGGTGTGGGCGCCGCCTACGATGTGTACGCCGATAACGCGCGACAGGATGCCCTGTGACGACCGCGGCCGACATCCTCGACCGGTGCGACGAGCTCGCCCGGCACAGCTCTCTGCCGAACGGCCTGATCGAGCGGGTCTACCTCTCGCCCGAACACGCCGCCGTGAACGCCCTCGCCGCCGAGTGGATGACCGCGGCCGGCCTGGCCACCTGGCAGGATGCCGCGGGAAACCAGTGCGGTCGGCTCGAAGGAGCCACCCCCGGGCTACCCGCACTGCTGCTCGGTTCGCACCTCGACACGGTTCCTGCGGCGGGGCGGTACGACGGAATCCTCGGGGTGCTGCTCGCCATCGCGGTGGCCGAACGCCTCGCGCAGTCGGGTCGCCCCCTACCGTTCGCCCTTGAGGTGGCCGCCTTCGGCGACGAAGAGGGCACCCGATTCGGCACCACCCTGCTCGGCAGCCACGCCCTGGCCGGAACCTGGCAGAACGAGTGGTGGGGCCTGCTCGATGCGAACGGTGTGAGCCTCGACGCGGCCTATCGTGCGTTCGGCCTCGACCCGGCGTTGATCGGCGAGGCCGCGCGCACCCCGGTCGAACTGATCGGCTACCTCGAAGCGCACATCGAACAGGGCGCGGTACTCGATGACGCCGGCCTCGCGCTCGGCGTCGTGTTGTCGATCGCCGGAGCCCGACGGTTCCAGGTCGTGATCGAGGGGGCTGCAAGGCACTCCGGAACGCCGTGGGCGCTGCGCCGAGACGCCCTGGCCGGGGCGAGCGAGGTCATTCTCGCGATCGAACGCATCGCCCGCGAGGCGGACCTGATCGGCACGGTCGGTCACCTCGCCCTCTTTCCCGACGCGGTGAATGTCATTCCGGGGCGGGTCGAGTTCAGTCTCGACCTGCGCGGCGAGTTTGATCCGCAACGAGACCGGGCGTGGGCCCTGATCGAGCAGACGGCGGAGCAAATTTGCGAACGCCGAGGGCTGACGCTGACGAGCGTTCAAACTCACGGCGCACCGGCCGCGCACTGCAGCCCGCACCTGCGGGCGGCCGTGGCGACCGGCATCCGCTTGGCTGGTGGTGAGTCGTCGCCGACGACGCTGTTCTCTATGGCTGGCCACGACGCCATGGCGATCGCGGCGCTCACCGACATCGGCATGTTGTTCGTGCGCTGCCTCGGCGGCGTCAGTCACCACCCCGACGAATCGGTCACCGAGGCCGACGTGGCCGTCGCGCTCGATGCGTTCGAAGCAGCGGTGCTGGCCCTGGCCGACCAGTACGACGCCGACGAGATGGACTCCGAGTACGACGCACGTGCGGCTCTGAGGTGACCGACACGATGAACATCGGGCAGCGCATCGACGGTCGCTACGGCGAGCTGTCGCCGCAGGAGCAGCGGGTGGCCGATTTCATCCTCGATCACCTGAGCGACCTCGTGGTGTACAACGCGTCGGAGCTGGCCCGACTCGGCGGTGTTTCCAAGGCCACGGTGTCGCGACTGTTTCGCCGGCTGGGCTTTCAGGATTCCGCCGACGTACGCGAGCACGCGCGCACCCTGCGCAGTCACGGCGCCCCGGTGGGTGGGCCGGGAGCCTCCGCCGGTACGCCGTCGCGCCTGGCCGCGCACCTGGAGGGTGAGCAGGAGAACCTGCGGCGACTGCTGCAAAACCTCGAAGACGGTCGACTGGATGCCGCGGCGCGGCTGATCGCGCACGCCGGCAACGTCGTCGTGATCGGGCTGCGCAACAGCTACCCGCTGGCCCTGCACCTGCGCCAGCAACTCGCCCAGGCCTGCCAGAGCGTACGGCTTGCGCCGCTGCCCGGGCAGTCGATCGGCGAGGATCTGGCCGGACTCGGCCCGCACGACGTGGTCGTTCTGCTCGGTTTTCGGCGCCGCACCGCGGGCTTCGGGCAGCTGGTCGCGGCGATCCAGCGGCGGGGGATCCCGCTCGTGCTGATCGCCGACCCGTCGGCCCGCAAGCATGCCGACGGCGCGGCGGTCTGGCTGGAATGCCCGATCGATAGCGTTTCGGCCTTCGACAGCTATGCCACGGCGATGAGCCTGATCAACCTGCTCGCGACCGGCGCGATGGGGGCGCACGTGCGCGAAACCCGCACCCGCATCGCCGCCATCACGCAGGTGTACGAAGACCTCGACGAACTCGAGGCGCCCTGGTGAGTAGATTGGGCACCATGTTGACTCTCTCGGTCTCTGCGCTGCGCGATCGCCTGCACACCTGCCTGGCCGTCGACCGCTGGGCCGAGGAGGTCGCGGCGGGCGCCCCCTACGTCGAGGCCGGTGCGCTGCTCCTGCGCGACATCGCCCTGTTGCGCCTCGCCGCCCTGCTCGACGCTGGCGCGGTATGAGCGCGGACGGCGCCGAGCGGGCGGCGCGCACGCCGGGACTGGAGCTCGCGGATGTCGCGGCACGCAGCCACGTCACGACGCACGTGCTCGACTCCGTCACCGGCCGGCCCGCGGCGGGCGTGGCGGTCACGCTGGAGCAGCGCGTCGGCACCGCGTGGGTGTTGGTCGCGACCGGCGAAACGGATGCTGACGGGCGCCTCACCGCGCTCGGCCCGGCGGCGCTGCCGGCCGGCCGGTACCGCATCAGCTTCGATACCGGAGCCTGGTTCGCGCAGGCCGGGCGGGACACCTTCTACCCGGAGGTGACGATCACGTTCGACCTCGCCGACGTTGCGGAGCACTATCACGTACCCCTGCTGCTCGCCCCGTTCGCCTATTCAACCTATCGAGGCAGCTGACCGCGCCGAGCCGTGAGTTTCGAACGCCGAGGCGTGAGTCTTGGGCGGATGCACCACCCCGCGACTACTCCACGCTCACCCGGCGACCGCGCACATACACCCCGGTGATCGCGGGCTCCCGTAAAGCTAGCAGCAGCGCGAACAGGGTCTGCTCAGCGGCCAGCGCGGCGTCGTCGGCCCGCACGGCGTTTGCGAGCACGAGCGCGAGCGATTCCCAGCGATCGGGGTCGATGAGCAGAAAGTCCGCGTCCTTGCCGAGATCGAAGTTGCCGAACCGGTCCTCCATGTCGAGGGCTCGCGCGCCGGCAAGGGTTCCGGTGAACAGCAGCGCGGCCGGGTCGATCGCCACGCCGGCCTCGCCGGGTTCCGACAAATGTGCTTTGTAGCAGTCGTTGAGCACCCGCGCGACGAGCCATTCGTCGCCGCCGCCAACATCCGTTCCGATCGCTACATTCACGCCGAAACCCGTTGTGCGACGCCACGGCATGGTGCCGGAGCCGAGGAACCCCTGCGAGGTCGGGCAGTGTGCGATCGACGTGCCGGTGTCGGCCAGGCGGGCGAGCTCCGAGTCCTGGCAGTGCACGGCGTGCGCCAGGATGCTGCGCCGCCCGAGCAGCGAGGTGCCGCCGCGGGCTGAGCCCGGCAGGAAGCATCCGTCGTAGGTGTCGAGGTACGTTTTTGTGCCGTACACCGATCGCACGGCGGCGATCTCGCCGGTATCGGGCCGGTCGTTCTCGTTGAGGTGGCTGTGAAAGTAGACGCCGCGCCCGCGCACCGAGTCGTAGAGTTCGCCGAGCCCGGCCAGGGTTGTCGGCGTCACCGAAAGGCTGAATCGCGGCACGATCGCGACCTGCAGCAGCGCGGTCTGGGCCGTACCGGTGTCGACGGCGTGCCAGCGGTCGATCTCGGCGGCCGCGAGCTCAAGAGCCTGCTCCTCGCTAGTCAGGAGCGTGGCGGCCGAGTCGGTGCCCACGGTCTGGATGCCGCGCCCGCTCACCAGCCGCAGGCCGGCCGCCTGGGTTTCTTCAAACAGCGCGTCCTGCGCCGGCGCAAACGCCGACCCGAACACGAGGGCGCTGGTCGTGCCGACGGATGCCCGCCTTCTCGTGAAATCCCGCGCTACCTGTCGCGCAAACCCCGGGTCTTCCAGCCGGGACTCCGCCGGAAACACACACTCGTCGAGCCATTCCAGTAGCTGGCCGCCGCCGTAGGCATCCGTCGTGTAGGTCTGCGGAAAATGAATGTGGGTGTCGACGAACCCCGGCAGGATGTACCCGGTCCTGGTCACCGGCAGCGCGGCGAACGCCGTCGGCAGCTCGACGAAGGGACCGACCCAGGCGATCGTGCCGCCCGCCGTCGTGACCAGGGCGCCGTCGGGCACCGAAACGAGGTGCGAACGGGCCTGATCCACGGTCGGCGCGTCGGCAATGTGAAAGATGTGGCCGCGGAAGACCGCGCTACCCGATGCTTCGTACATATCTACGGAGATTATCGCCTCGAACCTGGGAGATCGGCGATTTCGGCACCATCTCGTGAAACTCTCCGCAGATTTGCACGGTGCCCACCGGAACCGGGCCCGACGTCGCCGAGCCGCCCGGCAAAACCGAGCCCCACTCGTGCGGGCGGCCCGTCACGCCGCGCCGCCCACAGCACCTAAACCAGCCCGGCATACGAATCCCAGGCGGGACCGGCGTCGGACGCATCATCGTGCGTGATGGTCGCCTGAATGAGTCCGTAGGGCCGGTCGGCGGCGTGGTACACCTCGTCGTTGTTCGCCACGTTGAACGGCGACAGGTCGTATAGAAAGTGATGCTTGTTCGGCGCCGACAGCCGAATCTCGGCGATGAACGGATACGCCTCCAGTACGGCCTCGCCCATGCGGTACAGCGTCTGCTGCAGCGCGAGAGAGTGTACGAGCGCGAACTGGGTCATCAGAATCTGCTTGATGCCGGCATAGATCGCCTCCCAATCCACGTCGGTGGTCATGAACCGCCAGCCCGCCGTCAAAGACGTGGCCATCATCCGGTCGTTGGTCGGTTGCAACAGCGTGTACGGATCCTGCATGAATCCGGCGAACTCCGACCCGGTCGACTTGAGAATCGCCTGGTCCTTCAGCCCGCCGACCACCCACACCTGCTGCGCCGGCCCGGTTCCCTCGACCGAAATCGCCGCCGTGCGTGTTTTCTGGCCGCGCCGCATCCAGGTGTGGTTGTGCTCGGCGCCGTCCACGACCACGCGTTCCCAGGCGAATTCCTCGATCTCGATGCGCGCCCCCGCGACGGGTTCGATGTGGTCGACGAAGTGCGTGGCGAGGTCGATGCCGTAGCTCTCGATCGACAGCAGCCCCTTCTCCTTCGCGAACGAGTAGGCGGTCTGCTTTTGCGTGTTGGTCGGCAGTACGTGCAGTTGGTCGCCCACGAGGTGCGCCGCCGCGAAATCGCCGTGCAGCGCCGTCGACACGCTCACATCGTGGATCTCATGCCGCGGCGTATCCCGGTAGATGCGCACGATGCGGTTCTCCGCCTTGCCATAACGGTTGGATCCGAGAACGATCGACATCTGGTGCTCCCTGCTGGTTGTTCGAATAGATCTAGAAACAGATGCCGCCCTCGGGCATGAGCAACGCTCCGGTCGGCCGCCCGGCCACGTCGTCGTACACCGAGAACACCTCGCGTCCGGCGAGCCAGGTCGTATGCACCCGGCCGACCAGAAGTGCGCCGTCGAAGGCGCTGACCTTGTTCTTGTGCCGCAAGGATTCGGCGTCGACGAGAAACTCCTCGGCCGGGGCGAACGCGACGAGGTCGGCATCCGCTCCGACCGCGATGGCACCCTTGCCGGCCAGGCCGTCGTGACCGGCGAGGCCAACGAAGCGGGCCGGGGCCGCGCTCATCCACTCGACGACCTGCTCCAGGCCGAGGCCGCGGGCGAGGCCGGCCGACCACACCGCGGCGAGGCTGACCTGCAGGCCGGAGATTCCGCCCCAGGCGAGGCGCACCTTACGCAGGGCGGTGGCGGTCGGCGCTTGGTCGGGGGTGGCGACATCCGTTTTTGACGGGGCGTCGATGACCGCATCGATCGGGAGAATCGCGGTGATGACCCCGTTCGTGACGCAGACGGCGGCCGGAATGAAGCCCTGCGCGGTCAGTACCCGTTCGGAGCGGATGACGAGATCGGGGTCGGTCATAGGGTCCTCTCGGGTGTGAATACCGGCGGCTGCTGTGCCTGTTTTCACCCTACTGAAATCAGATTCAGCCCATTTGGGGGTTTGGAAACGTGCCCGACCTGCCCCGTGATCCGGCCGAAATATTGCGCGGCTGGGGCCATCAACTGCCGCGCGCCGCGAAGTGGGGGCGACAGGCCCGCGCCGGCCCGGGGAACTCAGCCATTCTGCCGCCGGATCAGGCCGCTTTTACTCCTGAGACAGCCATCGCCCGACGCAGCCTGCCCACGCGACCTGCCACACCCGTTGGTCGAGCCTGTCGAGGCCACCATCGCCCAACGCGAGCCGGCCTAAGCGACCCGGGCCCGCAGCATCCGCTCAACCGTGCAGCAACCGCCAGATGCGGTCTCGCGACATCGGCAACTCGGTGGGACGGATGCCGATCGCGTCACGCACCGCATTGGCCAGCGCCGGCGCGACCGGGTTGTAGGTCGATTCGCTCATGGACTTGGCTCCGTAAGGCCCGAGCACGTCGTGACTCTGCGCAAAGTAGACCTCGGTGACCGGCAGATCGACCAGCTGGGGAACGTGGTAGTTGCGCAGCACTCGGGTCGTCACCGCGCCGGCGCCGTCGAGCAGCACCTCCTCGAACAGGGCCGTACCGAGCGCCTGTGCGACGCCGCCCTCGATCTGCCCGCGACACTGCTCGGGATTCATGACGAAGCCGGCGTCGGCGGTCTGGATCGACTGCAGAATGCGCACTTCACCGGTGTCGGTGTTCACGGCCACGCGAAAGGCGTGCACGTTGAAGGCCAGGGAGCGCAGCGCTCCGTCTTCGCGCCGCGTGGCGGTCAGATCGATGTCGTTGGCGGTCGCCCAGGGGGCAAGCTCGTCGAGCGAGACGACCGTGCCCGCCGCGCGCAGCCCATCCCGTTCGAGCTGCCACGTCACGTCGGCCGACCCACTGCGCGACGCCGCGGCTGAACCGAGCGTCTCGGCCAGCGCGGTCGCCGCGGCGAGCACGGCTTTGCCGGCTACCACCACCCCGGCCGAGCCGAACGCGCCGGAATCGTAGCCGGCGGCATCCGTGTCGGAGTGCACCAAATCGATGCGGTTCACCGTCGTGTGCAGGGCCGTCGCGGCGATCTGGGCGTGCACGGTCGTGGTGCCGTTGCCGAATTCGGTCGTGCCAACCCGCACCAGATAGCGGCCGCCCGCGAGCAGCTGAACGGATGCCTGCGACCGGTGGCCGCGCGGCGGCGTCGTCGCGATCATCGACGACGCCATGCCGGTACCGACCCGCCACGGGGGCCCGGCCGGAACGACGGCCCCATTGCCACGCTTCAGCGCCGCTTCGGCCAGGTCGAGGCACTGGTCGAGGCCGTAGCTTCCGAAGATCAGGTCGGGGCCTTCCTCGTGCGTGACCACGAGCGGGTCGCCGGGCCGCACCGAGTTCAGTCGGCGCAGTTCGAACGGGTCCACGTGGAGTTTGCGGGCCAGTTCGTCGAGCGCGCACTCGATGGCGAAGATGATCTGGCCGAGGCCGTAGCCGCGGAAGGCGCCCGACGGGGGGTTGTTTGTGTAGACGCTCTGGGCATCCACTTGTTTGTTGGGCACGTTGTACAGCGCGACGGACTCGCTCGTGCCGTGGAACATCACACCGGGCGCGTGGTTGCCGTAGGCGCCGGTGTCGGCGAGCACGCCGAGTTTCAGGGCGGTCAGGCGGCCGTCGGCCGTGGCTCCGAGGGTGACGTCCAGCGTCATGGGATGCCGCACCGGGGCGATGGTGAGCTCGTCGGTGCGGGTGAATTCGTACTGCACCGGCCGCCCGGTTTTCAGCACGGCGAGGGTGACGAGGTCTTCGGTGAGCAGCTCCTGCTTGCCCCCGAAGCCGCCGCCGACCCGGGCGGTGAAGACGCGCACATCGGCCGGTTCGAGGTCGAACAGACGGCAGATCTCCTTCTGCACCAGGAACGGCACCTGCGAGCTCGTGCGCAAGTTCAGCCGGCCCTGCTCGAGCCAGCCGATTGTGGCGTGGGTTTCGAGGTGGGTGTGCGAGATGCGCTGGGTTTGCCAGCTGCCGGAGACGATGGTGGTGGCCTCGGCGAGGCCGGCCACGACGTTGCCGTATTCGCCGTGCAGTTCGGCGACCAGATTGCGCCGAGGGTCGGCCAGGCGCGACACGACCGGGTCCTTGTCGCCGTGCACGAGCGGCGCACCGGGAGCGCCGGCCAGCTGCGGGTCGAACACGGCATCGAGTAGCTCGTATTCAACCTCGAGCAGCCGGCAGGCGGCCTCGGCGATGGCGACCGAGTCGGCCACGACCGCCGCAACCCGCTGTCCGCGAAAGCGCAGCGTCGCATCGAAGACCAGGGTGTCGTCGGGGTCGTCGAATCGGCTTTCATGCCGTGCCGTGGAGAACAGCGTCGCGGGGGAGTCGGCGTGGGTGAGCACGCGGTGCACGCCGGGCAGCGCGGCCGCCCTGGTGGAATCTAGAGAGCGGATGCGTGCATGCGCGTGCGGACTGCCCAGCACAGCAAGGTGCAGTAGCCCGGGAATAGCCACATCGAGGGTGTACGGCTCGAGCCCGCTGACCACGCGTTCTCCGGCGATCGCCCCGGAGGAGGTGCCGACCGGGCCGACGGCCTGGCCGGCTCGGCCGGTCGCACGCACCCGGCCGAGCATTGATGCGTCCGACTGTTCGCGCCCGGGCACCACGTGGCAAGAGCCTTCCGGCGGGGTGTGCTGGCTGGTAATTGCGTCGGTGATCGAGCGGTAGCCGGTGCACCGGCAGAGGTTGCCCTTGAGTAGTCGGGGCAGGTCGTGCAGTCGCGGCAACGCGCCCGGTTCGGTGTCGGCATCGGCATCGGCTTCGATGGCGGCGGCGGTCACGACCATGCCGGGCGTGCAGAAGCCGCATTGAAAGCCCGCGGAATCGACGAAACGCTGCTGCACGGGCGCGAGATTGCCGGGCTGGCCGAGGCCGGCCGCGGTCGTGATCTGCTTTCCGGCCGCCCGGTACGCCGGGTAGATGCAGGAGTGCACTGGTGTTCCGTCGACCTGCACCGTGCAGGCGCCGCAGTCGCCGGTGTCGCAGCCCTTCTTCACCTCGAAGTGTTCCTGCTCCCGTAACAGCGTGCGCAGGCACTGGCCGGCAGCGGGCGTCGCCTCGACCCGGGTGCCGTTGACCTCGAAGGTGACGGTGGCGACCATCGCGGCCTGCTCCAGCGTCATGACTGACTTGCGACGTCGGTCGAGGCGGCGAGTTCGGCGCGAATCTCTTCGCCGAGCAGCAGTCCCATCGCGCGTCGCCAGTCGGCGGCGCCGTGGGCATCCGTGAACCAGCAGTCGATCGCGGCAATATCGCCGGCGAGAACGTCGGCGGCGGGCAGTTCCGAATACCGCAGCTGCACGGGGCGCAGCGTCGCCGCCGTGACCGTGAGCACGAAGTCGCCGTCGGCGTCGACCCGCCCGGCCAACACCGCGCCCGAGCGTCCGAGCGGTGACAGGGCAATCTTGCGATACGCCGTCGTGGCCTGCAGCGAGGTCAGCGGCACTCGAATGGAACGCAACACATCATTGGCCGCAAGCGCATTGGTCATATTGCCGGTGACGAACTGTCGGGCCGGTACGACCTCGTCACTGCCGTCGCCGCGCCAGACCAGCAGCTCGGCATCGAGCGCGACGGCGAGGGTGATCATGGGCCCGGCTGGAAGCGAGGTGGCCAGGTTGCCGCCGACCGTCGCCACATTCCACACCTTGAATGAGCCGAACAGGGCCGTGCAGCACTGGTAAAAAAGCGGATGCGCCGCCCACCCGGCCTGCATGGGCAGCCGGGAGAGCTCGGCCAGAGTGCATGTTGCCGCGATCTCGAGGCCATCCTCGGTAATCGTGAGCGCCGGCCACCCCAGGGTCTGCAAATCGACGAGTGCCCTGAGGTGGGCGCGCGGGTCGGCAAACAGCTCGGATCCCCCGGCCAACGGTACGACGGTCGGCCCGAGCGCGATGAGGTCGCTGCGCGTTCGAGCCGGGATGATACGGGTCACGGTACTGAGGTCCATTGTTGTCTCCGTTGGATGCTGTGAATCCCACTCACTATGCGGTGGCGCATCCATGCGAGCGGCGCTGGCACACGGTTTGAGTTCACGAGGGCGAAGCGAGCACGGGAGTAGGCGCCCCGCCTGGTCGGGACCAGACTACCTTTGGCGGCCCGGGATTAGCAGACACGAGAGCACCCGCAGGTTGATTCCCAGCCGACGCTGTCATTATTTGGTCGATTACGACGGTGGGAGACCGAGATGACCGCTGGCCCAACCTCCGAACACACGATGCCGTTCGAACAACGGGATGCCGATTCGAACCGGCCGGATCCTGATCATTTCGATGTGGTCGTGATCGGTGCCGGCCCGGCTGGAACCGCTGCAGCCCTGCGCGCGGCGAAACTGGGCGCATCCGTCGCCGTCTGCGAATCTGACCGTCTCGGCGGCACGTGCGTGAACACCGGATGCGTACCCACCCGCGTACTGGCGAAAACGGCTCGGCTCATGCGGGAGATCCGCACCGCCAACGCGTACGGCATCTCCGTGTCCGAGCGCCCCCTGGACTGGCCCGCCACCGTCGTCCGCGTCCGGCAAACCGTTGACCGGGTGCGTTTGATGAAAAATGAGGCGACGCGATTCGCTGACGCCGGTGTGGAACTCATTCTTGAGGGGCGCGCCTGCTTTCTGGATGCCTCCACGCTCAGACTGGAATCTGGGCGTCGGGTGACCGCCGGTGCCGTACTGGTGTGCGTCGGCGGTCATTCCCGGCGGCTGCCGGTTCCAGGAGCTGAGCTCGCGACGGTACCGGAGCACGTGCTCGACCTTCCGAGTGTTCCCAGTCGCCTGGCCGTGATCGGCGGGGGAAACACCGGTGCCCAACTGGTCACTGTGTTTCGTTCCTTCGGCTCGGCTGTGACCCTGCTCGATGTGGCCGACCGCGTGCTCGCCACGTCTGACGAGTCCGTCTCGCACGCCGTCGCCCAGGCTTTCGTCGAGCAAGGTGTCATACTCCGCCTGGGCATCGACGGAATTGACGGACTTCAACGCGCCGCTGACGGCTCGATCACACTGACCTGGCGGGAGAACGGGCTCGAGAGTGCGAGCAGCTTCGACGCTGTGATCATGGCCACTGGCTGGCCTGCGGATATCGGTGACCTCGGACTGGAAAATGCCGGTGTCCTCACGAGTCGTTCGTCCGTTTCCGTCGATGCGTATTTTCGAAGTTCGGTACCGCACATTTTCGCTGTTGGCGACGCCAACGGCCGAGATATGCTCGTGCAGGCCGCACAATTCGAAGGAGAGGCCGCGGCCGAGAACGCCGTGTTGGATGCCAATCGACGAACCCCGCACCACCTGCTTCCCGCGGGTGGGTTCACCGATCCGGACTACGCAGGTGTCGGTCTGACCGAGGCCGATGCCCGGCGGCGCGACGAGCTGTGCGTCGTAACGGTGGTGCCCTATTCGCTGCTGGATCGGGCGGTGATCGATGATCGCCAGCGGGGATTCCTCAAGCTCATCGCCGACCGCCGGCGGGAGCTCATTCTCGGCGCCCACGCGGTCGGTGAAAACGCCGTGGAGGTCATTCAGTCCGTGACGACGGCGATGGCTGCCGGGATCGACGTGGCCACGCTGGCAAACGTGCGATTCGCCTACCCCACCTACAGCGCCGTGATCGGACTCGCTGCACGAGCCCTGCTGGCCGAGCACGCCGATCGCTCGGCCACGCGGGATGGTCAGACGTCGATCGTGTAGACGAGTTCTTCCTGCAGCATACCGAGCCATTCGTAGAGTTCGCGCAGAAACGGGGTGTTGTCACCAAGGAGGTGCACGACCCCGTCCGGGGTGATCTGCAGCCGGTCGGCGAGGGTCAGCCGCAGGTCGGTGAGGCTTCGCAGCCAGGCCTGCACGGCATCGGGATCGAGACTGATCGTGAGCGGCTGGAGGTCGTCGCTGTCGTCGTCGGGGGAGGAATCGGGAGTGTCGGTATCCGCTTCACTGGAACCCAGCGAATTCAGCACGACCTGGGCGTTCTGCGCCTTGCGATCGAGCAGGTCGGTCGCCGTGAACCGGCGAAACTCGGCGGCCGCGTCGTCGTCGTCGCGGTAGGCGTCGGGCAGCAGGCGCCCGAAGATTCCGTCGCTCGCGGCGAGAGAGGGGTCGCCGGCACCGGAGTCGAGCATCTCGAGAAGCTGGGTGGTAGCGAGGCGCAGCAGGTCGGCTTCGATCGGTTCGAAGCGGCCGTGCAGGGTGCCATCCATCTGAGTGGTGAATCGACTCACTCGTCGGCCTTCGCCAGCGTCGCCATCAGGCCGTAGCCGTGCATGGCTTCGACGTGACGTTCCATGGATTCGCGATTGCCAGTGGCCACGACGGCGCGGCCGTTATTGTGCACCTGCAGCATGAGCCGTTCGGCCTGCTTGGGCGAGACGCCGAAGTAGCTGCGAAAGACGTAGGCCACGTAGGACATGAGGTTCACCGGGTCGTCCCAGACCAGGGTCACCCACGGTCGGTCGAGTGACACGTCCTCGCGAAGGTCGGTCTGTTCGGTAGTCTGCGTCACCCCTTAAGCCTCACACGCTCCCGCCGGGTTTTCCACCGCCGCGTCATACTTGCCCGCGCGGCGTGCGGGTTTGGGGCGAGGGAATATCCTTGAGTATGACGTCTTTTGCACCATCGTCCGCTTTGTCCCCAGCCCTCGGCGCTCAGCACCCTGAGCTGGCCCCGCTGACCAACATCGATGTTGAGCGCATTCGCAATGACTTTCCGGTGCTGCACCAAACGGTGAACGGGCATCCGCTTGTCTATCTGGACTCTGGCGCCACCTCGCAGAATCCGATCAGCGTGATGGAAGCCGAGCAGGAATACTACGAGCAGCGCAACGCGGCCGTGCACCGCGGCGCCCACACGCTCGCCGTCGAAGCGACCGAGGGGTTCGAAGCCGCCCGCGAAAAGGTTGCCGCGTTCGTCGGCGCCCAGACCGACGAGATCGTCTGGACCTCCAACGCCACCGAGGGCATCAACCTGCTGGCCTACAGCTTCTCCAACGCCTCACTCGGCCTCGGCGGCCCGGCCGCCCGCCGCTTCAGTCTCGGCGCCGGTGACGAGATCGTGGTCACCGAGATGGAACACCACGCCAACCTCATTCCCTGGCAGCAACTCGCCCTGCGCACCGGTGCCACGCTGCGCTTCATTCCCGTACTCGACGACGGCACACTCGACCTGCTGGCCGCAGCGGATGTTGTCGGCCCCCACACGAGACTGCTCGCCTTCACCCACGGCTCCAACGTCACCGGCACCATCAACCCGGTGGCCGAACTCGTGGCCCTGGCCCGCCGCGTCGGTGCGCTGGTCGTGCTCGACGCCTGCCAGACCGTGCCGCACCTTCCCGTGGACGTCAAGGCGCTCGACGTGGACTTCGCCGTCTTCTCGGGCCACAAGATGCTCGGCCCCACGGGCATCGGCGCGCTCTACGGTAAAGCCGAACTGCTCGCCGACATGCCGCCGTTCCTCACCGGCGGGTCGATGATCACGACCGTCGACATGACTCAAGCTGAGTTTCTCGCTCCGCCGCAGCGCTTCGAGGCCGGCACCCAGCGCATCTCGCAGGCCATCGCCCTGGCCGCGGCCGTCGATTACCTGAGCGAAACCGGCATGGATCGAGTGCACGCCTGGGAGGCCCAGCTCGGCCAGCGCCTGGTTGCCGGCCTGGCTGAAATCCCCGGTGTACGGCTGCTCGGCCCCGGTCTCGGCGTGGAACGCCTGGGACTTGCCGCCGTCGACGTCGCCGGAGTGCACGCGCACGACGTCGGTCAGTTTCTCGACGACGCCGGCATCGCCGTGCGGGTCGGCCATCACTGTGCGCAGCCCTTGCATCGCCGACTCGGCGTGACCGCGTCCACCCGCGCGAGCACCTATCTCTACAACACGACCGATGAGGTCGACCTGTTTCTGGCCACCCTCGCCGAGGTCGCCCCCTTCTTCGGAGTCAAGCAATGAGTGACTTGCAGCAGCTGTATCAGACGATCATTCTCGAGCACGCCAAAGCCCGGCACGGGGCGGTCGAACTCACGCCACTCGCCGAGGCCGTGGCTCTCGGCGCGGCCGGTGGCCTGCGGGTAGCCGAATCGCACCAGATCAACACGACCTGTGGTGACGAGGTCACCCTGCGCGTCTCGCTCGGCGTCGGCGCTGAAACGGATTCTGCCGTGACCGACCTGGTCTGGACCGGCGAGGGCTGCTCGATCTCGCAGGCATCCGCTTCGATTCTGACCGACACCCTGCGCGGTCTCAGCATAACCTCGGCACGCGCGTTGCTCGACAACTTTCGGGAGATGCTGCGCTCCCGCGGAAAGATCGAGCCCGACGAGGAGATTCTCGGCGACGCCGCCGCCTTCGGGGGAGTCTCGCGTTACCCGGCCCGAGTCAAGTGCGCCATGCTGCCCTGGGTCGCCTTCGAGGCTGCCCTGATCGACGCTGAGTCGCACTAGTTTGCTCGTGCCTGCGGCCCGCTCAGATCGACCGGGCCCGGGCCCGGAAAGTGGGCCAGGCCTCAGTTTTCGCCGGTGCCGAGCTCGGCGTGCAGCGGCCAGTCCTGGTCGTCCAGAATGAGCTGCGCGCAGGCGCCCGTGCGGGCGTTGACCACGATGGGCGCCATCAGGTTCACCGTCGTGGTGCTCTCGCCGGGGTTGACGACCACGAGCACGAGAGCATCGTCGGGCGTCGTCAGCGACAACGCGATCGACTGCTCGCTCGAGATCGCCGGGGTGTAGTTGGGCAGAAAGATGGCCGCGTCGAGAACGAACAGGCGCGTGGTCGGGTGAGCGGATGCCTGCAGCGAGTAGAGTCCAGCGGCCCCCTCGATCTCGTTGAGCACGAAGTCGGTGAGCGGCGCAAGCCCGGGCGGGGGAGACACGAAGCTGAGGGTGGGGCTGGTGAGGGTAATCGTCATGAGAGAAAGTCCATCAGGGTTGGTTGAAGTACACGGGCGGTAACAGCGAGTGCGGCCTGATAGGTCACTTCCTGCAGTTTCAAATCAATGATGACCTGGCCCAGGTCGGCGTCTTCGATGCCGGACCGTTGGGCATCCAGTGTGCCGGTCTTTTCGAGCAGGGTCGACTGGGCGCGTTCCATCTGCACCTGGCGGGTACCCATTTCACTGCGTTGACCGGTCATGATGGCCATCCGATCGTCGAGTTCCTCAAGGCGAGAGCCCACGTTGACCGAGTTGTCGGTGGAGCGCAGGTCAGCAACAATATTGTCGAGCAGCGCAAATACCGATGCTTCGTCACTGCCGAAGATGGTGCCGCCGTCGGCGTCGACGCGCACGGTGCTCGTCGCGCTGATGCGCCGTTCGACGCCGCTCGAGCCCGCAGGGTCACCCGAGTACGCATAGGTGGTGGAACCGCTGCCGTCGGTGACGGCGGTGAACGCCGTGGCATCATCCGAGTTGCCGGCGAAGACGCTGCGCCCGAGAAACTTCGTGTTGGCCTGCGAGAGGAGATCGGTTTTGAGTCCGTCGATCTCAATCGCAATGGCCTCTTTGGCCGTCGCTGACAGCGAGCCGGAATTGGCGCCCTGCACGGTGAGGTCCCGCACGCGGTTCATGATGTCCGACACTGACCCGAGCGAGGATTCGATCGTGGTCAGCCAGTCGTTGCCGTTGTCGGCATTGGCGCTGTACTGATCGACTGCACGCATCTCGGCGCGCACCGCCATAGCCGCGGCGGCCGCGGTCGGATCGTCCGAGGAACGGTTGATGGATTTGAGCGTGCTGGCCTGCTCCTGCAACCGCGCGAGGTGCGTCATGTTCTCCTGCAGGTTGCGCTGGGCAGCGCGCATCTGCGTCTGGGTGGTTACCCGATCGACCATGAGTTACCTCCCGACCAATCCGGTGCGGTTGATGAGCGTGTCGAGCATCTCGTCGACGGCCGTCATCATGCGGGCCGCTCCCTGATAGGCGTGCTGGAACATCAGCAGGTTGACGTTCTCCTCGTCGAGGTCGACCGAGGAGTTGGCGAGCTGCTGGTTGGCAGCGCCCGATGCCGTCGAGCTGGCCAGCGCCGCCGACTGCAGCTCGGTCTGAGTGAGCACGCCGGTCTTCGTGACGAAGTCCGACCAGGTGGTGCTCGGCGAGACGATCGCGCCGTCAACGTCGGTCGCGAATCCGGCGCCGAGCTGGGCGATGGCATCCGCTATGGTGCCGTCGTAGGCGCCAGAGTCAGCGGATGCGCGTACGGCCATGTCAGCGGATGATTTCGGCACAATACTGAGAGCCTGTGCGGCGGGTGCGCCATCTATAGACGAGAAGAACTCGAAGCCATCGTCGCCGTCTTGGTTGAAGCCGGTCTTGTAGATGTCGTTGACCGTGGCCTTCAGTTCGGTCGCAAACGTGTTGTACGACGCGGCAGCCTCAGCCAGCGCGCCACCGGACCCGCTGACGTTGGCCTCGCCGAGCAGAGACAGTGCGCCGGCCATTTCGCCCAGGTCCATGGTCACGGCGGTGTCGGCGTTGTCGGCCCACACCAGGGTTACGTCACGGCTATCCTGCATCACTCGCGGAGAGTCGGCGGTGACCTGCACCTGATGCGCGGTGCCGCCGGAGACGAGTGCGTTGCCGCCCACGAGCACGGTGACGGTGCCGTCGGCCTGCTCGGTGACGCTCGCCCCGGTCAGGGCGGCGATCGTGGTTGTGAGGGTGCTGCGCTGGTCGAGCAGTTCGTTGGCCGTACCGCCCGTGGCGAGGCTCTGGCGAATCTGCACGTTGAGCGCTGCGACCTGGGTGGCCGCGCCGTTGAGTTCCGAGACCATATTGTTCAGGTCGCTGCGCACGTTCGACCACTCGTCGGAGACGGCCTGGTAGCCCTCGGAGATCTGGGTGAGCAGTTCGCCGGCCGTGCCGAGTAGCAGCGCTGCGGGGGCTGCGGTGTCGGTGCCGTTCGACAGGGTCTGCCAGCCGGCCCAGAACTCATCAAGCTTGGCCGAGATGCCGTCTTCGCCGGGCTCGTTGAGCGAGTCCTCAACCGAAGCGAGCGCGTTTGCACGCACCGCCGTGTAGCCGGCGGTTGCGGCGGTTGCTCGCACGCGGGCATCCAGTTGGGCACTGGCCAGGCGAGCGATGCCGTCCATGGCAACGCCCTCGCCGACGCGGGCGCCCTGGGTGAAGATGCCGGTAGGAGCCGTGGCGCCGAGAGCGGAGGTCGATATGCGCTGGCGGGTGTAACCCTCCGTATTGGCATTGGCAATGTTCTGCCCGACCACGTCGAGGCCCTGGCGCGCGGCAACGAGGCCGGTGTACGCGGTGTTCAAGCCACCAAATGTGCTCACCGTGTTCTCCGTTCTTCTCGTTGGTCGTGCAAAGTTACAGGTTGCGGTCGAAAATGCGGGCGGCGGTCACCGGGGCGCCGGTCACTCCGCTGGCGTCGTAGGTTTTGGGGTTGGCGCTGACCGTGGTCATCGTCTCCTGGGTGGAGCGGGCCGCGGCACGAATAAAACGTTCGTTGGTGTCGCGGAGTTCTTTGATCTGGCTGGTGAGATCGCCCATGGCTTTGAGGTGTGCGGCGAAGATTTCGCCCCACGGCCCCGCGGGAGCATTGGCGGCGAGTTCACGCAGGGTGGCGTCTTCGGCTGTTCCCCACTGGGTAGCCAGTGCGGCTACCTCAACGGAACGCCCAAGTCCGGCTTCACGCACGAGATTCAAAACCTGTTCAACCTCGCGAGTGGCGTGTTGCAGCCAGCGCGACTTACCGCCCTGCAGCAGAAGCTGTTCCTCTTCGAGTTTGAAGACCAGCAACTCGAGAAGTTCACGTTCTCGCCACAGCAACGCAGACAATTCGTTGGCGCCCATGACTCCTCCAGCCCACAATTTCACTCGCGCTCAGGGCTACACGGGTGCGTGTGCTCTGGTTCATTCGTTGGCACTATCGGCCGAGAAAACATCGCGGTTAGGCAAAATAGCCTGATTTCTGGCTCTCCTGACGTAACCGTGGGTCCGTTGGGAGCGCCTTAACGGCCGCACGCCGCTCTCCGCCTAGGTTTCTAACTGTCAAAGGTAAGAAACTTAGGAACGGAAAAAGCGGCGTGCGAACTCTAAGAATATGGCGAACTCTCCTCGGTGTCGAGAACACGTTCGTCGAGGACGTCGATCTTGATCTGGAGGGCAGGATTTTGATCGCGTTGGTGCGTCCGATGGCGCCGAGGCGGAACCGATGCGGGTCCTGTCAGAAGCGCAGCCCACGCTACGACCTCGATGACGGGCGGCGTCGCTGGCGAGGGTTAGACGTGGGCTCGATTCAAGTTCACCTCGAAGCCGACGCACCCTGAGTGTCCTGCCGCGTCCACGGCGTCACCGTCGCCGCCGTCCCCTGGGCTCGGCACCACAGCGGCCACACGATTCTTTGACGACCAGGTCGCGTGGCTGGCCACGCAAACATCCAAGACCGCCATCACCGTGCTGATGCGCATCGCCTGGCGCACCGTCGTCGCAATCGTCACCAGGGTCTGGGCCGATACCCAGAAGCAGTACGACCAGTTCGCGGACCTGACGCGGATCGGGATCGACGAGATCAGTTACAAGCGCGGCCACAAGTATTTGACCTGCGTCGTCGACCACGATTCCGGCCGCCTCGTCTGGGCCGCACCGGGCCAGGACAAAGCCACCCTCGCGACGTTCTTTGACGCGTTAGGACCAGAGCGTTCAGCGCAGATCACGCATGTTTCCGCGGACGGTGCGGCCTGGATCGCCAGTGTTGTCAAGGAACGAGCGCCCAACGCCGTTCGGTGCGCTGATCCGTTCCACGTCGTGAAATGGGCCACCGAAGCCCTCGATGAGGTCCGCCGGACCGCGTGGAACGATGCCCGCACAGCCGCCCGCCACAACGATGCCCGACGCACCCGTGGCCGACCTGCCGCCGACGCTCCTGCTCGCCCGGACAGTGCTCGAGCTGCCGGCATCAAAACTGCCGCTACGCCCTCTGGAAGAACCCGGAAAACCTGACCGAGAAGCAGCAAGCCAAGCTCGCCTGGATCGTGCAGACCAACCCTCGCCTGGCACGCGCCTACTACCTGAAGGAAGGCCTCCGGGTGATCTTCACACTGCCCCTCGACGAAGCGACCGAAGCCCTCGACAAATGGGTCGGCTGGGCCCGACGCTGCCGCATCCCGTCCTTCGTGAAACTGCAGAAAAGCATCGTCAAGCACCGCACCGCGATCCTCGCGTCCATCGAACACGGCCTCTCCAACGGCCGCGTCGAATCCATAAACACCAAGATCCGCCTCATGACCCGTATCGCCTTCGGCTTCACATCACCCGACGCCCTCATCGCCCTCGCCATGCTCAGCCTCGGCGGGCACAAACCCGTGCTCCCCGGACGAAATTAACCCACGGAAGAGTCAGGAGAGCCTGATTTCTTGCCGAATTGCCCAACCGTGTCCTCTAAAGAGAGGACGAGTTAATGTACCAAATGGGCGTTGTAGCGCTACCCATTTGCCTCCTAGTGGGGGTAGCTTTGATTTCGCAGGCATTGGGGCCTCTCGCGGGAGGCACGTAAGCCCTTCCGTGCACATTCGAAAATTGGCATGAGAAGCTCGGGGGCCGCACGTGAATCGCACTGACCGCAATGCCCTCGTCGTCGAAAATCTGCCCTTAGTCGGCTACCTCGTGTCGGAGGTCTGGGCCAAGGCCCGCCACCTCTCCCGCGACGACCTCGCCTCGGCCGGCGCTGTTGCCCTCATTACCTCAGCGGATGCTTTCAACCCCACCCTCGGGGTTCCCTTCGGAGCCTTCGCCCGGCGCCGCATCATCGGCGCTTTCGCCGACGAGATGCGCTCAAGCGACTGGGCCACCCGCTCCGCTCGCCGCCGCATCAAAGAAACTCTCGCCGTACAAGACACCCTCGCGGCCGCCCTCGGGCGAACCCCGAACGTGAACGAGATCGCCGATGCTCTCGGTGTCGACCGCGACACCGCCGCGGCCGGCCTGGCCGACGCGGCCCGCACCCTCTCAGCCCTCGACGACACGACCGCCGAGTTTCTCGTGGCCGACACCGCCATGCCCGAAGAGTCACTGCTCTCCACCGAACGTCTCGTCTACCTGCGGGCTGCCATCGCGGCCCTGCCGGAAAAGATGCGCGCCATCGTCGAGCAGATCTACTTCGACGACCGCCCGGTCAAAGACATCGCCGCGGAACTCGGCACCACGCACTCCGCCGTCTCCCAAATGCGCGCCGAGGCGATTCGCCTGCTGCGCGACGGACTCAGCACGCACTACGCAGACGAAATCGAAACCGCGGCTGCGTATCAGCCGGAGTCGCGCATTGCTCCGGCTCGCCGCAGCGCCTACCTCGCCCGACTTGCCGACCTCGCCACGGTGGGAATGACTCGCACCGCGCACGAACACCTGCAGCTCGACACGGTCGAACGCGCAGCATCCTGACTTTTCAGTAATCTCACCGCTAGCCCATGGATGGGCCGGCTTCATAACACCTCACGGAAGAATCGATCATGGGTATTCAAGTCAACACCAACACCTCGGCATCAGACGCGTACCGCAAGCTCGCGGCCTCACAGACCAGTCTCGCGCAGCCGACCGTGGCCATCTCGAGCGGACTCGCCTCGACCGAGTCTGTCGTTGCCGCTGACAGCGTCGATTTCGAAGGCAAGACCCGTGCGGTGTCGGCCGAAAACACCCTCGCCGCCGCTTCCCGCCTGAGCAACAATGCCATGGCCGAACAGATGGTGGACCTCACCCGAGTGAGCATTCTCGCCCAACCGGTCACCGCGGTCTCCGCCCAGGCCAACCAGTCGAACTCCGACGTTCTGCAGCTGCTGCGCCCCGCCGCGTAGCCGGCTGCGCTTTGCCGGCAGCGGATGTTGCCGGTGTCGCGCTGACCGTGGTGACCGTTGCAGAATTGCTCACCCCGCCGATGTGCGGCAGGCGCTCCATTCTGCAGCGGTCATTTCTGCGTTCAGGAGTACAAGGCACGAGTCGGTTCGATGCGCTGCATTTCTGGAAACCAGTTCACCCAGATTTCTAACCCGCTATCGCAATCGGTCGATAGCTCATGGTGCTGGCCCATGGAGGGGCCGGCGTACTTTGACCCACTCACGGAGGATTCATCATGGGCATGCAGGTAAACACAAACGTCGCGGCGAACAACGCCTACCGCAACCTGGCAACAACACAGAACGACCTGTCGAAGTCGCTGGAGAAGCTCTCCAGTGGTCTTCGCATCAACCGCGCAGCAGATGACGCTGCCGGCCTCGCCATCTCGGAGGGCCTGAAGTCGCAGGTCGGTGGCCTCACCGTCGCCGCCCGCAACGCGCAGGACGCCGTCAGCGTTATCCAGACCGCTGAAGGTTCGCTCAATGAGGTCACCTCGATTCTGCAGCGCATGCGTGACCTCGCTGTGCAGGCCGGTAACGACTCGAACAACGAGCAGTCGCGCACCGCCATCGGTACAGAAGTTTCCAAGCTGACTGAAGAATTGACTCGAATCGGCAACTCGACGAACTTCAATGGGACTTCACTCCTGAACGGCGCACCGGAAAATAACGGGGTCCTGAACTTCCAGGTCGGGGCTGATGGAGAGCCGTCGAGCCAGATTCAAGTTGATCTGTCGAGTGCAAACGTTCTTTCCGTGGTGTCGGCGCTTGGCGGGCAGTCCGGGACTGGATCTGCCTTCAGCGTCGATATCGCAACGGCAGATGCAGCTGTTCAGCGGGGAGACACGGCGTTCTTCACCAGCACAGGTACCGACGGCACTGTGAGGACAATTGAAACGGCAGCCCTTGGAACCGGGACGGGTGATTTCGAGAGCGTTGAAGCTTACGCGGACGCGCTCAAGGCTGATGCCAAGTTCTCTGCGAACTTTACAGTTACCGTGGATCGTAACGCCGAAGGTACCGGAACTGGCATCACGGTCAGCGCTAAGGATGGCGGTGTCGTTGACAACAGTGGCACCTCCAATCTGGGTGTGACTCAGAACGGTGCAGCCGGTGAGGCTGCTGTTATGGGTCTCGACTTCATGTCTGCTGACGGAGCCAACGACGCGATCACCACGATTGATGGTCAGATCTCGGCCATTTCCATTGCTCGCGCCGAGCTCGGAGCGAACCAGAACCGGTTCGAAAGTGTCATTAAGAATATCGCCGTCTCCAAGGAGAACCTCACCGCTGCCGGTTCGCGTATTCGCGACACCGACATGGCTGAAGAGATGGTCAAGTACACCCGCGCGAACATCCTGTCGCAGGCCGGTACCGCCATGCTCGCGCAGGCGAACCAGTCCAACTCGGGCGTTCTGCAGCTGCTCCAGTAACACCGGCACGACAGCACGAACAGGTCAGACCTGATCTGAGCTTGGCTGCAGCCGAGGCGCGAACTCAATTTTGCGCCTCGGCTGCTGCCAGGCTTTCTGCACAGCAGCACCAGCATCCGCTCTGATCAGCAGTCCCCAGCTCACCGGGCGCACGAACCAGAAGGACTCGCAATGTCTCTCGCAGTCGATGGCCTGATCAGCGGCCTGGACACCACCTCGCTGATCAACTCCCTCATGACGCTCGAGGCCGGGCCGCAAACGCTGCTCAAGGCCAAGGTCACCGCCTCGAATACTTTGGTGACGGCGTTGCAGGGCCTGAACAGTTCCATTGCCTCGCTTGCCACCCTCGCCAACAAGAGCGTCACCGTCGACTCCCTCAACCTCTACGCGGCGAAGAGCAGCTCGTCGACGGTCACGACTTCGGCGTCGACCAGCGCGACCTCGGGCTCGCTCGACCTCGTCGTGACCCAGCTCGCCCAGGCCCAGTCCGGCGTCACCGCCGCCATGACCGTGGCGTCGACCGTCGATTACACCCTCGTCGCGAGCGACGGCACCAAGACCTCAATCACGTCCGCCAGCACCTCTCTTGACGACGTGGTCAGCGCCATCAACACAGCGGATGCCGGCATCACCGCCACGAAAATCGCCTCCGGCACCGACGGCGCGGGAGTGACGCAGTATCGCCTGCAGCTCGTCGCCGGCGAAACCGGACTGGCCAGCGCTTTCGCCCTGCACGCGGGAACCTCCGCCATGGTGGACGACGGCACCTCGACCAACCTGCTCACCGCCCCCGGCGCCGCCGTCATCCGCGCCTCCCAGGACGCCTCGATCATCCTTTGGAAGGGAACGGCCGCCGAGCAGGCAATCACTTCCTCGACGAACACCTTCGCCGATCTTCTCCCCGGCGTCGCTGTCACGGTCTCCGCAGTGTCGGCCGACCCGGTCACGGTGAGCGTCAGCCGGGACGACGCGGCCGTCAGCACCATCGCCAAGGGTCTCGTCGATTCGCTCAACGGCGTGTTCGCGCTGATCTCCACCAAGTCTGCCGTTGTGAACAGCACCGACAGCTCGGGAAACGCCATCGTTTCGGCCGGAGTCTTCAGCGGTGACAGCACGGTGCGCGATGTGAAACAGCTCATTTTGACCGCGGCGTCGTACCCGGTCGGGGGTCGCTCGCCGAGCGAGATCGGCATCAGCATCACCAAGACCGGCACCCTGGAATTCGACGCCACGAAATTCGCCGCAGCGATGAAGGACGACCCCGACTTCGTGAAGTCGGTACTCAGTGAGATCTCCAGCCGTGTCGCCGCCGCGGCCACGAGCGCTTCCGACAAGTACGACGGCATGATCACCGGCAAGATCACCGGCCAGGAGAGTCTGGTCAAGAGCCTCGGCACGCAGATCGACAACTGGGATCTGCGCCTGACATCGCGCCGATCGACCCTGGAACGCACCTACGCCTCGCTCGAGGTTCAGCTCAGCAACATGAACGCCCAATCCGCCTGGCTCACCGCCCAGGTTGACGGTCTCAACAGCGCGAACGGAAAATGATGACTATGACAATGGGAACCAACGCCCAGCGTTCGCGTTACAACCGCGACGCGGTTCTGTCGGCCACCCCGGTTCGTCTGCTCACCATGCTCTACGACCGCCTGCTGCTCGACCTGAACCGCGCCGAAGCGGCCCAGCAACGCCAGGACTGGCAGATCGCGTCAGACAACCTGCTTCACGCCCAAGCGATCGTGTCGGAGCTGAGCACCTCGCTCAACGTCGACGCCTGGGACGGCGGCGAGGGGCTGTTCTCGCTCTATACCTATGTCTCGACCGCCATGGTCAGTGCGAATACGCACCGCGACTCGGCCCGCACCCGCGAGTGCATCTCGCTGCTCGAACCGCTGCGGCTCACCTGGCACGAAGCTGCCGAGCTGCTGCCGGCGGCGCCAGCACCGATCGCGCGCTTGAGTGGTGAACTGGGCATTGGCTAGTCTGGCCGTCTGGGAGGCCGCGCTCGACGACCTCGAGAATCGGCTGGATGCTGCGGCGCGGTCGATGGGAGGCTCGACCAGCGATGGTGTCGCGGCCGTAGGGGAGTGGACGGTGCCGACGGTGCTCGGAAACATTCCGCCGGAACTCGCCGAGCGCGCGCAGGACCTGCTGCACAACCAGCAGAAGCTCATCGGGGAACTCGAACAGGCGCGCACCCTCACCCTGAAGCACCTCGCAGCGATACGGTCGGTGCCTCCGGAGCGCGACGCGCGGGCATCCGTTTATCTGGATGTGAACGGGTGACCCCCGTCTGAGGGTAGTGAAACACCGGCGACACGCCGTAGCGCAACAAACTTGGGGAATGTTCTTACGAACTCCTTACCCATCTGTCGGGGCGACCGATAGCAAGGAGTGAGCACGGATTGCTCACCACCGGGCCACGGATTGGCCGTCTTGTCTTTTTGTCGACGAAGCGGGTAATCATGCTTGATTCCGTGACCTCCCTGGCTCTCACCAGCGCCCTGGACGGCCTCGCGCTACGCCAGCGCACCATCGCGAACAACATCGCCAATATCAACACCCCCGATTACCACGCCAAGGTCGTCTCGTTCGAGAACGCACTGGCCAAATCGGTCGCTGACGGCAACGGCGTTTCGGCCGCGACGACGGAGCGTTCGCTCGACCCGACGCTGCTCAACGGCAACAACGTGAACCTCGACACCGAGACCCTCGCCAACATCGACGCGCTGCTGCGTTACCAGTTCGCCGCCAAGGCCGTCGAAGGCCCGGTCTCGTCGATTCGCGCCGCGATGAAGACCGCCTGATGGTCGACGCCATCGGCATCGCCGGCAGCGGCATGACGCTGCACCGCAAGTGGCTCGACGCCATCGCCGACAACCTCGCCAACGCCAACACCGTGACCGCCACAACGGATGCTGCCTTTCAGGAACGCTATATCCTCGCGCAGGAAGGCCCCGGCAACGTGGGCGCCAGTACCACGGCCGCCTTCGGCGGTGCCGAGGGAACCCTGGTGTACGAGCCGGAGCATCCGCTCGCCGATGCCGATGGTTACGTGCGTTACCCCGATATCGACATGGCCGAGCAGATGGGCCACCTCATCATGGCCCAGCGCGGCTACCAGGCCAACGCCGCCGTCGTCGACCGGGCCAAGACCGCCTATGAAGCCGCACTACAGATCGGACGTGGCTGATGCCACTTGGCGCCATCAACGCAACCACCGCCCTCTCGGGTGTCATGGGCAGCTCAGCCACGACCGCCACCCAGCGCACCGACGGCTCG
Organism: Cryobacterium sp. N19; assembly: GCF_002929595.1. Lineage (NCBI taxonomy): Bacteria > Bacillati > Actinomycetota > Actinomycetes > Micrococcales > Microbacteriaceae > Cryobacterium > Cryobacterium sp. N19. The sequence continues at coordinate 163,705 of NZ_PJJR01000054.1, forward strand.
GGCTTCGGCACCGCCCTCTCCGGTGCCGTCGACAACCTGCAGCAGCTGCAAGGCACCTCCAACACCCTCGCCATCCAGGCTGTCACTGGTGACCTGGGTGACATTCACACCGCCACCATCGCGGCCACCCGCGCCCAGGTGACCATGGAACTCGTAGCCGCCGTGCGTAACAAAGGCGTCGACGCGTTCAACGAGATCATGAGGATGCAAGCCTGATGCCCCGGCAAGTCACCAGCGTCTTCAAGCGCTTCGGAAACGCGATTCGCGAGTTCACCATTGCCCAGCGCACTGTCGCCATCATCGGCGTCGCCGTGCTCGTGCTCGGCATCGCCGCACTCAGCATGTGGGTCACCAAGCCGGCTTTCACGCCCCTCTTCTCCGGCCTCAGCGGCGAAGACGCCAACAGCATCGTCGAGCAGTTGCGCACCGACGGCGTCGAATATGAGCTTGCCGACGGCGGCGCCACGATTCTGGTGCCCGAAGCGAGCGTCTACGACGAACGTATCAAGTCGGCCTCGGCCGGCCTGCCCACCTCGAGCACCGGCGGCTACTCCCTGCTCGACACCATGGGCGTGACCTCGAGCGAGTTCCAGCAGTCGGTCACCTACAAGCGAGCGCTCGAGGGTGAACTGGCCAAGACCATCGGTGCCCTCGACGGTGTCAAGATGGCCTCCGTGCAGCTTGCCATCCCCGAAGACAGCGTGTTCGTGTCGCAGAAGAACGACCCGACGGCATCCGTTTTCGTTGAAACCCAGAACGGCGTCACCCTCTCCAACGACCAGGTGCAGGCGATCGTGCACCTGACCAGCGCCTCGATCGACGGCATGACCGCCGCCGACGTTGCCGTCGTCGACTCCACCGGAACCGTGCTCTCCGCCGTCGGCGTCGGCGCCACCGGGGGAGCCGATCAGCAGGCCTCGGACTATGAGACCCGCGTGCGCAGCGCCGTGCAGGCCATGCTCGACAAGGTCGTCGGTGCTGGCAACGCCACCGTCGTCGTCGCCGCCGACATGAGTTACGAATCGGCCGAACGGGTCGAAGAGTCCTTCACGAGCCCGACCGAAGCACTGGCTCTCAATGAATCCGTCGACACCGAGACCTACTCGGGAACCGGCGGCAGCGCCGCTGGCGTGCTCGGATCCGACACGGCCGCCGTGGCCGATGGCGCCACCGATGGCACCTTCTCAAGCGAGTCGACGACCCGCAACAACGCCGTGAACAAGGTCACCGAGAACCGCACCATTCCAGCCGGAGCGATCACCCGGCAGACGGTCTCCGTGGCCGTCGATGCCGATGCCGCCGCTAACCTCAACGTTGCCGACATCACCTCCCTTGTGACCTCGGCCGCCGGCATCGACGCCGTGCGCGGCGACGCCGTGACCGTCGAAGTCATGGCCTTCGACACCACGGGCGCCGCCGCAGCAGCTGCAGCGCTCAAAGCAGCAGCGGATGCCGCGGCCGCCGCACGGTTCGCCGAGATTCTGCGGGTGTCGGTGATCACCGCCGGCATCGTCATCACCCTCGTGGTCAGCCTCATTCTCTACGCACGCCGGTCACGTCGCCAGAGCCGTGAATCGGTGGAGATCGGTGATCTCACCGCAATGCAGAACGCCCTCGGAGAGGCCACCGTCCCGCTCTCGGTGACGTCATCCGCCGGCTCCCTATTCCTCGACAATCCGACCGACACCCCCACCAAAATCATCCCGACCGTCAAATTCGTACCGACCGACACCGACCTGCGCCGCGCCGAGATCGATTCCCTGGCGCAGTCCGACCCGCGCAGCACGGCCGAGTTCCTGCGTGGCCTGATGGATGACCGGCAGCGCGCATGAACGAGCCAGGCACAGCACTGACCGGCACCCAGAAAGTTGCCGTCGTACTCATGAACATGGATCGTCAGCGCGCAACGGAGGTGATGAAGCAGTTCAGCGACATCGAAGCTGAAGTCATCGCCGGCGAAATCGTGCAGCTGCGCAACGTGGACCCGGCCGTCGCCGAGTCCACGCTCAACGAATTTCACGAAATCACCTTGAAGGGTCGTCGGCTGTCCCGCGGCGGGCACGAGTTCGCCGTCGGTCTGCTTGAGGCTTCCTTCGGTGCCGAACGCGCGGCCGGTGTCATGAACCGCGTCGCCACCTCCATGGCCGGCAAGGCTTTTGAATTTCTGGATCCCTCCGAGCCCGGCGATGTGCTCAACCTGCTCGACGGCGAGATGCCCCAGACCATTGCACTGGTGTTGGCGCACCTGCGACGCGACCAGGCATCCGCTATTTTGGCCAGCATGGAACCGGGCCTTCGCACCGACGTCGCCCAGTGCATCGCCACTATGTCGAGTGCGACGCCCGAAGCCATTCGGGTCGTGACGGACACGCTCAAACTTCGCACCGGTAAAATTGTCGCGCGCGAGAGCATCGAAGTGGTCGGCGGAATTCAGCCGCTCGTCGACATCATCAACCGAGCGGATGCCGCCACCGAGCGTGCACTTCTGGAAGGCCTCGAGGAACGTGACCCGGCCCTGGCCGAAGAGATTCGTTCTCGCATGCTCACCTTTGCCGACATCGTCAAACTGGAGAGCCGGGACGTGCAGCAGGTACTGCGCGGCATCGACACGACCGTGCTGGCCATGGCCATGAAGGGCACGTCCGATGCCGTCACCGAGGTCATCCGCGCCAACCTCTCCGAGCGCAACCGCGACGTACTCGACGACGAAACCAAAAGCCTCGGACCGGTGCGGATGCGTCAGGTCGAAGACGCCCGTGCCGAAATCGTGCGCGCTATTCGCGACATGGAAGCGCAGGGCAGCATCACCGTGCAACGCGGTGCCGAGGACGAATATGTCAACTGACACCGGGTTTGGCCGCATGGCCTTTCCGAGACTGCGCGACGAGGAGCAGGACCGCGTCGACGAGCAGTCGCGTGCCGAGGGTCACGCCGCCGGGTACACCGAGGGGCTACGGCTGGCGGCCGCAGACGTCGCCAGGCGCGCCGACGAGATCAACGCCCAGCACGCCGAGAACGAACGCTACGGTGAAGCGCAGGTCAACAGCGCGGTGCGTTTGCTCGCTGCCGCCGCCCGCGCCCTCAATGAACGAAGCATTCCGCTCATTCAGCAGGCGGAAGCCACGCTCGTCAACACGTCCCTGCAACTGGCCGAAGCCATTCTCGGCTGTGAACTCAGCCATACCGAACCGTCGGCCCGCCGCGCTCTGGAACGTGCGCTGCACCAGCCAGACCAGCTCGACCGCAGCGAGGTGCACAGCATTCGCATGCACCCGGATGACCTCGTGGTGCTGGGCGCGCAGACGCGCGCGCTGGAGAGCATCCGTTTTGTTGGGGATTCCCGACTCAAGCGCGGTGACGCCATCACCGAGTTCAGCGACGGCTTTCTCGACGCGCGTATCAGCACGGCCTTTGCCCGCGCAAAGGCCGCTCTCGCCGAGGTCGAAGCATGATCACCACCTGGCGCCCACGCGCCACGCAGCTCGTGCAGGCAATCGAAGCCGGTCGCCCGGAGCGGGTCGGTGTCGTGTCGTCCATTGTCGGTCTGGGCGTCGAGGTGCGAGGCCTGCGCTCGGCGATTGGTGACATCGTCACGCTCGGCGCCCGACCGGGCCAGGCGGGTATCGACGCTGAAGTCGTCGCCACCACCCAGACCGGAATCCGATGCATGCCGCTTGGCCGCATCACCGGTTTGCAGGCCGGTGCCCGCGTGCGATCGGCTGGCTCGCCGCTGGTCGTGCCCACCGGCCGTGGCCTGTTCGGGCGCGTCATCGACGGCCTGGGCCGCCCCCTTGACGGCAAGGGCCCGCTCGATTCAGACGGCTTCGTCTCCCTGGAACATGACAGCCCCTCGGCCATGCACCGGGCGCGCATCACGACCCCGCTGCACCTGGGCGTGCGCGTTCTCGACACTCTCACGACGGTTGGCCGCGGTCAGCGTATGGGCCTGTTTGCCGGCTCCGGCGTTGGAAAGTCGTCCCTGCTGTCGATGATCGCCCGCGGAACGGATGCCCAGGTCTCGGTCATCGCACTGGTGGGGGAGCGCGGGCGTGAGGTTCGCGAGTTTCTTGAGGACGACTTGGGCCCAGAAGGCTTGGCCCGCTCCATCGTCGTCGTGTCGACCTCCGACGAACCCGCGATGATGCGGCTGCGCGCCGCATTCACCGCCACCCGCATCGCCGAATCGTTTCGCGACCAGGGCGCCGACGTCATGCTCATGATGGACTCGCTCACCCGCGTGGCCATGGCCCAGCGCGAAATCGGGCTCTCGGTCGGCGAACCGCCAGCCACTCGCGGCTACCCGCCGTCGACGTTCTCGGTGCTGGCCCGGCTGCTGGAACGTGCCGGTACCGGTGAGACAGGCTCGATCACCGGAATGTACACGGTGCTCGTCGACGGCGACGACCACAATGAACCCATCGCCGACGCGGCGCGCTCTATCCTCGACGGCCACGTCGTTCTCGACCGCAAGCTCGCTATCATCGGCCATTTTCCCTCGGTCGACGTGCTGGCCTCCATTTCGCGCGTTGCCTCCCGGGTCAACAGCCCCGAACGCAACCAGATCGCGACGACGCTGCGCAAGGTCATGGCGGCCCGCCTGGGCGCGCAGGATCTGCTCGACGTCGGCGCCTACCGGCCCGGCACGAACCCGCTGGTCGATGCGGCCGTTGAGAACGGCCCGGCCATCAACGCTTTTCTCCAGCAGCGGATGGACGACCAGACTCCCAGCGACCAGGCCTGGTCCCAGCTCACGCGGCTGACCCGCGCGTTCGGGGCTGTCGCATGAGCCGCCTCTTTCCGTTGGCCGGGCTGCTGCGTCTGCGCAAGTTGCAGCAGAACCAGGCCGCCCTCGACCTCGCCGAGGCGAATGCCCGCGTGGCCGCGCTCCAGGCCCGCCGAGGTCGTGCCCGCTCGGCCCTAGGCGCTCTTGGGAACACTCCGCAGACCATCGCCGCGCTCAACGCCATGGCCGCGGCCCGGTCGTCGTCGCGCAGCATGCTCGCTGAGCTCGACGCCATGGGGCGTAACCACCAGGAGACCCTCGATTCCGCCCAGTCCAACTACAACGCCGCCCGGGCCGAGTCGGTCGCGCTCGAGAAACTGCATGACCGGCACGCGGCCGCAGTGCTGGCCGAAGACCTGCACGCCGAGCAGACCGTGCTCGACGAGATTGCCGGAGCTCGCTGGCACCGCAGCCGCTCGGCAAGCCTGAACAAGGGGGAGACACCATGACGATGATCGCGGCCATGGGCAGAATCAGCCAGATTCAGGCGACCCTGCAGCAGCTCTCCAGCGTGTCGACCGAACGGGTCACGACCACGGCCGCAGCGACGACCGCAGCGGCATCCGCTTCGGCTGATAGTTTCGCGGCAACCCTCGCTGCGGCGCTCGGAACGAGTGCAACCAGTGCGACCGGATCGGCCAACGGCGCGACCGGCACCGACGTCGTGGCGTCCGCTGAGAAATATCTTGGCGTGCCCTACGTGTTCGGCGGAGAAGATTCCAGCGGAATGGACTGCTCCGGACTCGTTCAAACCGTATATGCCGATATCGGAATAGAACTGCCACGCCTCGTTTCTGGTCAGATGAAGATGGGCACCGAAGTCGCCTCCCTCGCCGAAGCCCAGCCGGGCGACCTCATCGTCACCGGCGGTGGCGACCACATTCTCATCTACGCCGGCGATAACAAGGTCATCCACGCCCCGTATCCGGGCCGCACCGTGTGCCTGCGCGAGGCCTACATGACGGATGCCGATATCACCACTATCCGCCGCATCATCCCCGTCACCACCCAGGCCGCCGGCACCGGCTCCACCGACATGCTCAGCGCCGCCTTCGCCGCTTTCGCCCAGCAGAATTCAACCGCCACGGGAAGCACACTATGACCCTCACCCTCGGCCAATTTCGGCCGGCTGCCGCTCCGGCCACCGCGCCGGTCCAGCGCGAGACCAGTCAGGGCTCGGCTTCGTCGGGCGCTGAAGCGTTCGGCTCTATTCTGCAAGACACCCTCACCGATCGCAGCGCCGCCTCGTCGACATCGGGCCCTAAGACGGCGATGTCGTCAACGGAGCAGAAGACGGACCCCGCGCAGGATTCCGCGGCCGAGGCCACTGCGGCCGGTTCCCCGGCGGATGCAACCGCCCCGGTGGCGTTTTCCCCAGCTCTGACCTGGGCTGCCGCTGCCGCTGCCGCAGCCGCGTCCCCGGCGGCGGACAGTACCGTAGCCGACAGTACCGCGGGCAGCACTGCTGCTCCCGGCCCGTCGGTTGACGCCGTGGCGAGCACCAATGTCGACCTAACCGCGTCGGTTGCCGCGCCGGCGACGGCGGGCGGTTCGAGTGTAGCTTCCGCCCCCGTCGCTGGAGCAGTCACGGCTGTGCCGAACGCCGCAGCGAACGCCGCCGCTGCGGTGCCCGCTGCTGATACCGCCGCCGTCCCGCCTGCGGCGGCGGTCGTCGCAGTGGCCGCCGCCGCCGTTCCGGTCGCTGCTGTGCGGGCCGCCCAGGGGCGCACCGCCGACGCCGGTGCAGCCGCTTCCAGTGCCGCACCGACAACGTCCCCCGAAGCGGATGCCGCGGCGCTGCCGGCCCAGGCCCCTTCGACAACCGCAGATTCAGCGACGCCCGCGAGCGCACTCAGTCCGGCCGCCGCGCCGCCCGTGCCCGGCACGGCACAGAACCCCGCCGCGCCGACCAGTGGGGCACAAAGCCTTGCAGGTGGGGCACAAAGCCTCGCCGCGGCCACCGACGGGTCGGCGCGCTCCGCGCTGCCCGACTCCGTGCGGCTGCACGCCACGAGCACGGAGGCCGTCGCGCCGACGGCATCCGCTCTGCCCAGCGTTGCACCGACCCCGCTGGCGACCAGCACAGCCACGCCGGTTGCAGCGCCCGCGCCGGCTGCCGCCGTGCCGCTCACTGCGCAGATCATGAAGCCGCTGTTCTCGCTGACCAATGCTGCGCCGGGCGAGCACGTGCTCACCATCAGCGTCACGCCCGACAACCTCGGGCCGGTCACCGTGCGGGCGCATGTGACGGGGGAGGGCATTCGGGTGGAGCTGTTCGCTCCCACCGATCTGGCCCGTGATGCGCTGCGCGTGATTTTGCCTGACCTGCGCCGGGACCTCGCCGGTTCCGGGCTGAGCGCCCAGCTCGACCTGTCGAGCGACAGCCAGGCCGGCGATCCCGGCGCCACCCGCCAGCCCCGCTCGGAGGCCGACGGGCGCAATCCCAACGCTCGGAGTCCCGCCGAGCGAGCACCGGACACTCCGCTGGAGAACCGCGCGTCCCGATTCGGGTCCACCCACACTATCGACGTACTGGCTTAGGAGAACAACCGTGACAATCGATGCCCTGGCAGGCAATGCCGCCGCTCCGACCGGAATGTACACGTCCACGACCACGACGCGTACGCCCAACCAGTCCATGGACTCGGAGGTGTTCATGTCGCTGCTGGTGACCCAGTTGCAAAACCAGGATCCCAGCTCGCCGATGGATACCAACGAGATGATCGCCCAGACCACCCAGCTCGCCATGATGGAGAAGCTCACCGAAATGGCCACCGCGAGCCAGGAGGGCTTCTCCCTGCAGATGCGCACCTCGGCGGCCGCGCTGGTGGGGGAGACGGTCACCTATACCAATGCCGATGGCGACGAAATCACCGGGCTCGCCTCGTCCGTCTCGTTCGCTGGCCCGGTGCCCATGGTCACGGTCAACGGGGAACCCATCGCCCTCGATGTCATCTCCGGCGTGACGCGCGCCACCGCCGCCGTTGACGACACCGACGACTCCGAAGATTCAGCGGGGGCGACCACCGCGGCCTGATCCGCGGCTTGTCCTCGACCCCACCTACTTCACCGCATAGTTCTTTTCTGAAAGGCAGCACCCCATGCTTCGTTCTCTCTACTCCGGCATCTCCGGCCTTCGTTCACACCAGACCATGCTCGACGTGACCGGCAACAACATCGCCAACGTCAACACGACAGCGTTCAAGGCGTCCGCGGCCCAGTTTCAGGACACCCTGTCACAGCTGACCCAGGCCGCCGGCGGCGCCACGGCCACCACCGGTGGCACCAACCCCGCCCAGGTCGGCCTCGGCGTACAGGTCGCTGGAATCTCCACCAACTTCGCCCAGGGATCGTCACAGTCCACCGGCAAAACCACCGACCTCATGATCTCCGGTGACGGCTTCTTCGTCACCTCGCTCGGCGGCGAAACCCTCTACACCCGCGCTGGGTCATTCAACTTCGATTCGGCCGGCCGACTGGTCTCGCCCGACGGCGCGATCGTGCAGGGCTGGGGCGCCCTCAACGGCGTCGTCAACGCTGGCGGGGCGACCAGCAATATCACCCTGCCCGTCGGCGCAATCGTGCCGGCTAAGGCCTCTACCGCCGCAACATTCACCGGCAACCTGCCGTCGGATTCTGCGGTCGATAGCACGCTCACACGCACCGTCGACGTCTTCGACGACCTCGGCAACTCTCGCACGATCTCGCTGACCTTCACTCGCACGGGTGCACCGGATGACGATGGCTGGACTGTTGGGCAATCCAAGCTGGCGGACGGCACGACGCCGACCCCCGTGCAGCTCACCGCTGAGACCGACGCCGACGGCCCCACGGGTAACTTCACCGCCTCCGGCGCCCTGAGAGTTGACGGCATCGATATGGACCTAGCCCAACTCAAGGGCTTCTCCGGCCTCGCCACGGTCGCCGGCAAGACCGACGACGGCAACGAGGCTGGCACGCTCAACAGCTACACGCTCGGCGCCGACGGCACCCTCGTCGGCCTGTTCAGCAACGGCCAGCAGCAGGCCATCGGTCGCATCGCCCTCGCTAACTTCGTCAACCCGGGCGGCCTGGAGAAGGCCGGCTCCTCGGCCTACCGCGCCACGTTCAACTCGGGTGCGGCCGAACTCGGCACCCCCGGCGCGGCCGGCATGGGCTCCCTCACGAGCGGTGCCCTCGAAATGTCCAACGTCGACCTGTCGCAGGAATTCACCAACCTCATCGTCGCCCAGCGCGGTTTCCAGGCCAACGCCCGCATCATCACGACCTCGGACGAGGTCCTGCAAGAGCTGACCAACCTCAAGCGCTAGTTCAGTAGACACGTTTGTGGGGTGCGGAACCGTCCGCACCCCACAATTGTGTCGAGTGAACGCCGCCCTGTGCATAACCATCAGACCTCGGGGCAGAATGCGGCATCCTCATGGCATGACCACGCGCCGAATGCTCCCGCCCCACCTCCTTGCCGGCCCATTCGCCGTGTCCCAGGGCGCTGCGCACGGCTTGTCACCCGGTCGCCTGCGGGCCAGCGACCTCGCCCGCCCGTTCTGGGGCGTGCGCGCACCCGCATCAGCTCACGCCAGCACGCGAGACCTGTGCAACGCCTTCGCACAGCGGATGCCCGTGGGCGCGTTCTTCAGCCACCACACGGCCGCGCTCCTGTTCGGAGCGCCGCTGCCGCCCCAGCTCGCCACCATGAACACCCTGCACGTCACCGTTCCGCTGCCGGGGCGTGCCCTGCGTGTGAACGGCGTCGCCGGCCATGCCATGGCGGTTGATGACGACGAGCTGTTCGACTGGTTCGGATTCAGCGTCACATGCCCGGCGCGCACCTGGTGCGATCTCGCGGAGAGCCTTACCCTGCGGCAGCTCGTAGCGGTCGGGGACTACCTCATCCGCTGGAGTTCACCGCTGGTCACCATCAACGAACTGGTCCAGGCCGTTGAACGCCACCGGCGCGGCAAGCTGCTCCTGGGCCGTGCCCTCTCACTGCTGGACGAGCGCAGCGAGTCGTCGCCCGAATCCGAGCTGCGTGTGATCGTGGTGACGAACGGGCTCCCTCAACCCCTCGTCAACGAAAACATCTTTGCCGCATCGGGTCGGTTCCTGTGTCGTGCCGACCTGTACTTCAAACAATTCGGCGAGCTCCTCGAATACGAGGGAGATCAGCATCGCACCGACCAACGACAGTGGCGCCGCGACCTCACCCGTACAGCCGACGTCGAGTCGGAAGGGCTGCACGTCACCCGCGTCAACGCCGACGATCTGCGTCAGGAGTCCCAACTCGTGGCTCGAATCGCGCGCAATCTGAGCCGTCGTGGATGGTGTGGCACACCCCGCCGCGCTCAGTAGACGATTTTCGTGGGTGGGCAGGGCCGCGCACCCGTCAAAATTGTCCACTGAGCGGATGCCTTACGCCGGTCCACAAACAGCCGACAGTACTGATTGACACCTCGCTTGCGGTGTTCTGACCCAGGGATGAGCACATGATCGTACTAACGCGGCTGAACGACAGTCACTTTGCGATTAACCCCGACCTGATCGAACGCATTCATGCGAACCCGGACACCACCCTGGTCATGGTGGACGGTGCCAACTTCATCGTCACCGAGTCCATGGAAGAAGTGATCGAGAAGATCGCCAGCTACCGGGCGCACGTGATCGCGCTCGCGTACGACCCGAGCGCCGGGGACCTGCCGCGAGGCCCCAGGAAGCTCTAGTGGATCCCGCAACTCTGATCGGTCTGGTGCTCGCCTTTGGCGCGCTCCTGGCCATGATCACCCTCGAGCATTCTTCGGTCATGTCAATCCTGCTGCCGGCTCCCATGATCCTCGTCTTCGGCGCCACCATCGCGGTCGGGCTCGCTGGCGGCACAATAAAGGATTTCACTTCTGCCTTCAAGGCGCTGCCGGGTGCGCTCCGCGGGAAGACCACGCCCCCGCAGTCCGTCATCGACCAGGTCGTCGGCCTGGCCGAAACCGCTCGAAGTTCCGGCTTGCTCGCCCTCGACCAGGAAGCCGACACCGTCAAGGATCCGTTTCTGCGGGGGGCCCTGCAGAACATCGCCGACGGCACCGACGGTGACGAACTGCGCATGTTGCTCGAAGACGAGATCGCAACCAAGGCACGCTCCAACCGCAACGCGGCCAAATTCTTTACCGGCCTCGGCGGCTACGCCCCGACTGTCGGCATCATTGGCACGGTCGTTTCTCTGACCCACGTCCTCGAAAACCTCGACACGCCCGCTACCCTCGGCCCGATGATCGCGGCCGCGTTCGTCGCGACACTGTGGGGCCTGCTGTCCGCCAACTTCATCTGGCTGCCGATCGGCTCCAGGCTGCGCCGTCTTGCCGACCTCGACGTCGACCGCATGACCCTGGTCATGGAAGGCGCCCTGGCCGTGCAGGCCGGAAGCCAGCCGCGGCTGCTCGGTGAACGACTGCGGGCCATGGTTCCGGCCGAGCTGTTGCCCAAGGTCGGCGCCAAGGGCAAGGACGTTCAGGCGGATGCTGCCTCACCCGCCGGAAAGATCAAAGCCAAGGGTAAGGGAAAGGGTAAAGACAAAGACCTTCCCGAAGCAGCATGAGTGTGCGCGCCAAGCGGCGCAAAATGGTCGAAGAAGAGGACGTCCACCCCGACGAGCGGTGGATGGCCTCCTACATGGACATGGTCACGGTGCTGATGTGCATGTTCATCGTTCTGTTTGCCATGTCGACTGTCGACCAAGACAAGTACGAGCAACTGGCCAACTCCCTTGCCACCGGCTTCGGTGCCGTCGATGCTGGCAAGGTGGATACCGCCGAGGGAGTCGTCGTTCCGGCCGACCTCATCGACAACCAGGGCGAATCACCCACGGAAGTCACCCACTCGTCCGAGGCAATCGACCCGGCAGAGGCCACGGCCGTGGCCACCGCGAACGCCGAAGCGGCCGAGAAGGAGGTGGCGAAGCTCGATCAGCTGGAGGCTGCTGTGACCGCCAATCTGACCGCAGCCGGTGTGGCCCAACTGGTCGAGTTTCACATCACCGACCGTGGCCTGACCCTGGGCCTGGTTGGCAGCGAGACGTTCTTCGCACCGGACAGCGCCCAGCTCACCGCGGCGGCGACTGCGGTGCTCGACGCTGCCGCTCCGGCGATGGTGGCCAGCGGGCAGAAGATATCGGTCGAGGGGCACGCCGACAAACACGGCCAGTCCGCGACGTTTGCCACGGACTGGGAACTGTCCGCGAGCCGGGCGACGCAGGTATTGCGTCGTCTGGTGGAGCAGGGTGGGATTGGCGGAGAGATGATATCCGCTGTCGCCTTCGGCTCGGCTCAGCCGGTGAACACCGGATCAACCCTCGACGACATGGCCCAGAACCGCCGGGTGGATGTCGTGCTGCTGTCGGACCAGCCGGACAGCGTGCGGGCGCTCATCCCCGGTGTGGCCGGGAAGGATTGACCCGGAACATACGCGCTGCATCCGCGGGCTGAGACTCCTTACCATTCGACTGACCCCGCCGATAGTCCCAACGTGACAGTCCAGGATCAGGTCGACAGCAGTGCGCCCGCGAAAGCGGCGAAGAGCGTTGAGCTGTACGACTTTCGGCGTCCCACCACCCTGGCTCGGGAACACGCTCGTGTTCTGGAACTGGCCTTTGAGACGTTCGCCCGGCAGTGGGGCACCCAGCTGACCGCACGTGTGCGCGTGCTCTGCATGGTCACCTGCGAGCAGGTACTCATGGCCACCTACGACGAGTACGCGGGCTCTCTGCCGCCGAAAACGGCCATGGTGCTGTGCACGGTCGCCGGTCTCGAAGCCCGAGCCGTCATCCAGTTTCCGACCACGTCGGCACTCACCTGGGTGAACCACATGCTTGGCGGCAACAGCAGCATCCCCGTGATCGCCGAACGCAATTTCACCCAGATCGAGCTCGCCCTGATTCGCAAGCTCATCGCCGAAAGCCTCGAAGACCTGCGTTATTCTTTCGGACCGCTGCTCGTCGACGAGATGGGGGTCGAGGCGATCCAGTACAACTCCCAGTTTGCCCAGGCGGCCGCAACCGGCGACCTGATGGTGGTCGCGACCTTTGCCATTCGGGTGGAGAAGGTGACCGCGACGGCGACGGTGGCCATCCCTGCTGCGGCGCTGATGCCGCAACTCGGCGAAGCGAACCCCACCAGCACCACGTCGAATGCCGCCGAATTTTTGCAGGCCCAGATCGCGGCCGTACCGGTCGACGTGTCGCTCCGGCTGGAGACGGCCCACGTACTGCCCAGTCGCATTCTGACGCTGGCCGTCGGCGATGTTCTGCACGTTCCGCATCCCCAGCATCGTCCGCTCAATTTGACCGTCGACGGCCAGTCGCTCGCCCGCGCGGCCGTGGGGGCAAACGGTTCACGGCTGGCCTGCATCGTCATTGATACCGAGGAGACAGCTCAATGATTTCTACCCGATCCATTCCCGAGGTCGCCGTTGACGCTCTCATCCGCGTGTTGCCGACGTCGGTGCCGCTGCTGGCGGTGCCACATACCGGCAGTGCCGAGCTGAGCTCGCGCGCTGGTTCCGCCGTGGTCGCCTCGTTTGTGGGCACGACCTCCGCTGACCTGGCCGTGGTATTGAGCGACTCGGCCTCCCTCGACGCCGCAGCCGGGGCGAACTCCCAGCTCGTCTCCAGCCAGGATGTTCTGCGTCCGGCCCTGGAGAGCGCCTCCGGCGTGCTCGGAATCGGCGTGCTCGGCGACTCGAGGGTAGAAGACGCCTCGGCGCTGTTCGCCGCCGACGACACCGACGTCTTCGAGCTGAGTGCCGGCGGCGTCGTGACCGGCTGGTTCGCCATTCGAGTGCGCCAGAACGGCGTTGTCGGCGGGCCCGTTACGGCCTCTAGCCGCGTCGCCATGGGAAACCTCGGGCGTATCAGCAACGTCGAAATGTCCCTGACCGTTGAGATCGGGCGCACCCGTATGTCCGTGCGCGACGTGTTGTCGCTGAAGCCCGGCGCGGTCATCGAACTGGACCGTTCCGCCGGTGCACCGGCCGATATTCTGCTGAACGGCCGTCTGATCGCGCACGGTGAAATCGTCGTCGTCGACCAGGACTACGCCGTGCGTATCACCCAGATTCTCGATGTCGCGGATGGCCTGTCGTAAGTGGACACCCTTATAGTCGCGGTGCGCGTCGTCCTGTCCTTGGGCGTGGTTCTCGCACTGCTCTGGTACCTGCAGCGACGACTGTCGCGCGGGGCACGCGCGCACGGTATCGCTAACCCGGTGACCGTCGTGGGCCGGCAACCCATCGGGCAGAAGGCATCCGTTGTCGTCGTGGAGGTCGACGGAACTCGTCTCGTTCTCGGCGTGACCGAGCAGGCCGTGACTGTGCTGCACGAAAAATCCGTCGCTGCCGTCTCCACGTCGACCCTCGAGACCGCCGTTGCAGCGCTCGGCAGCCCCGACGCGAGCGACGCCTTTGCCCGTTCCCTGGCCACGGCCGAAGCGGATGACGCCGCCCCGGCCCCGACGCCGACCCGCCCCGCCCCGCTGGCCGGGTCGATCCTGTCACCATCAACCTGGCGCCAGACCGCCGCGCTGCTTCGGCAGGGACGGTGAACTCCGCGGTCGACCGGCAGGTACACCGTCAGGCCTCTGCCCGGCTCGGCCTGCTGATTCTCTGTGGTCTCGTCATCACCGCAGCCCTCGTCTGGCTGAGCGTGAGCGTCGTGCACGCCCTGCCAGTCGACCCGGCCATGCCGGACAGCCCCATCGACCCGACCCTGCCGACCGACCCCACCGACCCGTCCGACACCGGCGGCGGCGGGCTGAGCGTGGACATCAACGGACCCGACGGTGCACCTTCGTCAGCGATCGTCACCCTGCTGGGTATCACCCTGCTGTCCGTCGCCCCGGCTCTGCTGCTCATGATGACGAGCTTCACCAAGATCTTCGTCGTGCTGGCCATGACCCGGAACGCCCTCGCGCTGCCGTCGATTCCACCGAACCAGGTGCTCGCCGGCCTCGCCCTGTTTCTGTCGCTCTTCATCATGGCTCCCGTGCTGACCGACATCAACAACGTGGCACTTCAGCCCTACCTCGACGGTTCGCTGAACTTCACCGATGCCCTGAACCTCGGTTCGGAGCCGTTGCGGCAGTTCATGCTGGCCAATACCCGCGGCGAAGACCTCGCCCTGATGACTCGGGCCGCCGACCAGCCCAACCCCGACAATCCCGACGACGTGACCCTGCTCACCCTCATTCCGGCGTTCATGATCTCTGAACTGCGCGCCGCCTTCATCATCGGGTTCGTCATCTTCATCCCGTTCCTGGTCATCGACATTGTGGTTTCCGCGGCGCTGATGTCGATGGGCATGATGATGCTGCCGCCCGTCATGATCTCGCTGCCGTTCAAGATTCTGCTGTTCGTACTCGTCGACGGCTGGGGGCTCATCATCACGAGCCTCATCGGCAGTTATCAGCTGGCCACATGAATACCAATGCGGTGCTCGATATCGGCCTGCAGGCGCTGATTCTGGCCGCGAAACTGTCGGCTCCCGTGCTGATCACCGCGCTCGTGGTGGGTTTTGCCATCTCGCTGATGCAGTCGATCACTCAAATTCAGGAAGTGACGCTGTCGTTCGTGCCGAAAGCGGTCGCCGTCGCCCTGGCCCTGCTGATCTGCGGCCACTGGATGATCGCCGAATCGGTCGCCTTCACCAACTCGATGTTCGAGAAGATTCCCGCGCTGCTCGGCGGAGGTTGACGTGGAGTTCAACCTCAATTTCGCCTGGATCGAAGCGGTCATGCTGGCCGGTGTGCGCATGGTGGCTTTTCTGGTCATCGCACCGCCGTTTTCCTACCGTGCTTTTCCGGCCCGCATCAAAGCTATGCTCGCCATCGGACTGGCCCTGGCCGTCTCACCGCGGGTCACCGCCGAGTACGTCTCCCAGGACACCGCCGGGTTCGTCGGAGCCCTGATCCTGGAAATCCTGGTCGGCGCCACCCTGGGCTTCCTGGTCTTTCTCGTTTTCGCCGCCGTTCAGTCCGCCGGTGGCCTCATCGACATGTTCAGCGGATTCCAGATGGCGCAGGGTTTCGACCCGCAGTCGATGGTCAACGGCGCCCAATTCACCCGACTGTTCCAGATGACCGCCCTCGCACTCATGTTCGCCTCTGGCGCCTACCAACTCGTGCTCGGCGGTCTGTTTCGCAGCTACACCGCCATTCCGCTGGGCTCGGGCATCGACCTGGCCGCGCCAGCCCAGGCCATGATCGCCGCTACCACCCAGATGTTCCTCGCCGCCGTGCAGATCGCCGGCCCGCTGCTCGTCGTGCTGTTTCTAGCGGATGCCGGCCTCGGCCTGCTCACTCGGGTCGCCCCCGCGCTCAACGCGTTCGCCCTCGGCTTTCCGCTGAAGATCCTCATCACGCTGAGCCTCGCCGCGACGGTGTTCGTGGCCCTGCCGCGCATCGTCTCTTCCCTCACCGGGCAGGCCCTCGATGCGCTCATGGGGGTGAGGTAGTGTCCGACACCGATTCCGGCGAAAAGACCGAACAAGCCACCCAAAAACGTATGAAGAGGGTGCGCGAAAAGGGCGAACTCTCCAAATCGCAGGATGTCACCGCCTGGCTCGGCGTTGGCGCGGCCGGTCTCATGCTGCCAGTCACCATCGCGGCCGGCGGCGATGCGGGCACGGACCAGATGTATCTGATCGGCACGCTCGCCCGCAATCCAGATCCCAGCGTGGCCGTTGAAGCCCTCGGCAACGGGCTGGCCTCGCTGACCGATATTCTCACGCCGTTTTTCGTCGTGGTGCTCGTCGTCGTGCTGGGCGGAGCAATGCTGCAGGGCGGCATCCACTTCAAGAAATTCGCCGGAAAGTTCGAGCAGTTCAATCTCGTCACGGGCATGAAACGCGTGTTCGGCACCCAGGCACTCTGGGAAGGCGTCAAGGTTCTCGCCAAGACGGCCGCCGTGGGCTTCGTACTGTACTCGGTGATTCAGGGCCTGATGCCGGTGCTGCTGACCGCCGGAGGGCTGCCGGTTTCTGAATTGCTCATCGCGGCCGGCGGCGGAACGGCCGCGCTGCTGCAGGCCGCCGTCGCGGCCGGCCTCGTGCTCGCTGCCGCCGACATCTTCGTCATCATGAAACGCAACCGCAAGAAAACCATGATGACGAAAAAAGAGGTCAAGGACGAGAACAAGGCCTCGGAGGGCGACCCGCTGATCAAATCGCAGCGCCGCTCCCGGCAGCTGATGATGAGCCGCAACCGCATGATCGCCTCGGTGACCGATGCCAATGTCGTGCTGGTAAACCCCACCCACGTGGCCGTCGCCCTCAAATACGAGCCGGGCAAATCGGCGCCGCGTGTGGTCGCCAAGGGGGTCGGTCATGTGGCCGCTCGCATCCGCGCGCAGGCCGACACCGATCACGTTCCCATCGTGCAGGACGTGCCGCTCGCGCGGGCGCTGCACGCTGCGTGCGAGATCGGCGACGAGATACCCACGGAACTGTACAACGCTGTCGCCAGGGTGCTCGCCTTCGTCATGGCACTGAAGAAGCGGGGGAGCACGGCGGGAACCCACACCATGAGCGCACTGGCCGCTGCACCGTTTGCTCCATCATCCTCATCAACACCGCAGACTGCCGGAGGCCGCTCGTGAATCGCAATCTCATCAAGCTCGCCGTTCCGGTCGGCGTGGTCGGCATCATTCTGCTGCTGGTCGTGCCGATTCCGGCCGGTCTGCTCGACATCCTGATCATCCTGAACATCATGCTGGGCCTGGTCACCCTGCTCACCACCATGTTCGTGAAGAAGCCGCTGGACTTCTCGGTATTTCCGTCACTGCTGCTGGTGGCGACCCTGTTTCGTCTCGGTCTCAACGTGGCATCCACTCGTCTGGTTTTGGGCGAAGGCTATGCCGGCCAGGTGATCGAGGCGTTCGGGCACGTCGCCGTCGGCGGCTCGATCATCATCGGTGCCGTCATCTTTCTGATTCTTGTCGTCATCCAGTTCGTTGTCGTCACCAAGGGTGCCGAGCGTGTGGCCGAGGTCGGGGCTCGATTCACCCTCGACGCCATGCCGGGCAAGCAGATGGCCATCGACGCCGACCTCAACGCCGGCCTGATCACGGATGCGCAGGCCAAGGATCGTCGAGCTGAAGTCTCGGCCGAGGCCGACTTCTACGGCGCCATGGACGGTGCGTCGAAGTTCGTCAAGGGTGACGCGATCGCCGGCCTGATCATCATCATCATCAACATCATCGGCGGCATCGCGATCGGCATGCTGCAGCGGGGTTTGGAGATCGGCGAGGCGGTCAACACCTACGCCCTGCTGACCATCGGTGACGGCCTCGTCACCCAGATTCCGGCACTGCTCATGGCGGTCTCCACCGGTATGATCGTCACCCGCTCGAACGCGGAGACCGACATCGGTTCGACGGCATCCGCTCAGCTGACGCAGTCGCGGAACGCCTTGACCATCGCCGGTGCCGCAGCAGTGCTCATGGCGCTGATCCCTGGTATGCCGGTGCTGCCGTTCCTCATCGTGGGGATGGCGCTCATGCTGATCGCCCAACGAATCAAGGCCGGCGAAGTCAGCAAACAGGCGAGCATCGAGGCCAGCACGGCGTCGGAGAAGAGCGCTCCCAAGACCGACACCACCGAAGACCTGATCGAGCAGATGCGCGTGCACGCGCTTGAGATCATGCTTTCGCCTGACCTGGTCGATCTCGTCTCCGGCGCCTCCGACGACCTGCTCGCTCGGGTACGGGGCCTCCGGCGCAAAATCGCCATGGATCTTGGCGTGGTCGTGCCCCCGGTGCGTACCAGGGACAGCGTCGATCTGCCGTCGTCGACCTATGTGATTCGCATCGCCGGCGTCGAATATGGGCGCGGCCTGGCCCCGGCCGGCAAAGTACTCGCCCTCGGCGACGCCCTGGACACCCTGCCGGGGCAGGTCACGATCGAGCCGGTGTTCGGCCTGGCCGGCAAATGGGTGCCGAGCGAAATGCGGCACAGCGCCGAGATGACCGGAGCCACCGTGATCGACCGGGTCTCGGTCGTGGTCACCCACCTGTCTTCGATCATCACCACGAACGCGGCCCGACTACTCACCCGGGAAGACGTGCGAGTGCTCACGGATGGCGTCAAACAGGTCAATCCCTCGGCCGTCGACGACCTCATTCCCGGTCTGCTCTCCCTCGCCGAGGTGCAGCGGGTGTTGCAGGGCCTGCTGGTCGAGCAGATTCCGATCAACGATCTGCCGCGCATCTACGAGGCGCTCTCGCTGCGCGCGAAGGCCTCGAACGATGCCGAGGGTCTGGTTGAGGCCGCGCGGCAGGCGCTCGGCCCGGCGCTGACCGCACAGTATCTCGATGGCACGCTGCTGCGCGTGATCATGATCGACCCCACTCTCGAACAGTCCATGCTCGAGGGGTTGCGCCCCTCCGATCAGGGCACGCAGATTCTGATGGATCCGGCGCGCCTGGAGACGGTGCTCGCCTCGGTGCGCAGCTCGGTGGCCAAGGTGGAGGCGAGCGGGCAGACTGCTGTGCTGGTGTGCGCTCCGGCGCTGCGGCCAGCCATCCGCCGCCTCATCTCCACGCAGACCGGCGGTCTGCCGGTATTGTCGTATCAGGAAGTAACATCGGCGAATGTGACCATTGAGACAGTGGGTGTGGTCCGTGGAGCCGAAACGATTTCTGCTTGAGGGTCCGACCCTGCGGGAGCTGCAGGAACGCGTCGTCGCCGAGCACGGTGCCAACGCCACCATCATCGCCGCCGAACGGGTCACAGTCGGCGGGATCCGCGGATTCTTCGCGCGCCAGCACTACGAGATCACCGTCGAGGTGCTGGAGCCGGCAGAGCGTAAGAAGTCGGCGCATGCCGGCCTTGATATCTCGGCCCGGCTGGGTATAGCGGCGCTGCTCGACGACGCCGACGAGGCTGAATTCCAACTCCACCCGGCCCAGCCGTCGCCGCAGCTCTCGACGACCTCTGACGGTTTCGCCAAGCTCATGGACGAACTCACCTTCGCGACCGGCCGCGATGTGGTTCCGGATGCCGCACCCGAGCCGGTCGCGGACGCAGTTCCCGCCCGGGGCTCGGCACCAGCACCGAGCACCGCCCGCCCGGCGTTGGCCCGACCCCCGGTACCGGCCCCGCTCACTCGGCCCGGAGACCTGGTTCTGATCGTCGGGCTCGAGGAAGACCCACTCACGATCGCTCGTCTTATGCTGCGCGTGGCCGGTGCGGGCGAGCTGCGCATCGCCGGCACCCTGCTGGAGGAGCGCATCGAGCGGGTCGACGACCGGCGCGGTGCCATGCTGGCCAGAGCCCACGGCGTGGATATCGGCCACAGCACCTTCATCGCCTACGGCCTCGAACCCGCGTCCGACGCTCTCGCTCGAGCGGCAACCCTCACCGCAATCGGTGCCGACCAGGTTTGGGTGGTCGTCGACGCGAGTCGAAAACCCGAGGACACCATCCGCTGGGTCAATATGGTCGTCACCGCCATTCAGGTGCACGCCGTGGCCGCGCTCGGTCGCCAATTCACGACCTCGCCGGCCACCGTCGACGACCTGGGACTGCCGGTGGAGTGGATGGACGGGCGGGTCGCGGCGGCGCCGACCGGCCGCCGGGCTGCACCGCCGCATTCTCGACCCACCGAGCGCGAACGGTAGGCTGGAACGATGCTCGTTCTGACACGCAAACCGGGGGAAAAGATCCTCATCGGTGACGATATCGTCATCACCGTGCTTGACGCCCGCGGCGACAGTGTGCGCATCGGCATCGACGCACCGCGGGGCGTGAAGATTCAACGCGACGAGGTCGTGCGCGCGGTCAGCGAGGCAAACCTCGCGGCGAGCCACATCGACACCGCCGCCGAAGATCGCATCAAACGATCCCTCGGCGTTCTCGCCGCGCTGCAGTCGGCCCAGTCGGCCCAGTCGCGCCAGGCGCAGCCAGCACCCGCAGTAACACCGGAAGCGCCGATACCGGCCCCAGCGCCGGAATCAGCCGAGCCCCGGCCCAGGCCGGCTCTGCCGCACCCGCCGACACACGCCTGAGCGGTCAGCGCAAGCGCAGCATCCGCTTTGACGTGCGTTTGTCGTAGTGCTCACTCGTTGACATGGCCCCGCAGCTCGTCGATCTCTCGGCGCTCGCGCTTGGTCGGGCGCCCGGCGCCGCGGTCGCGCATCGGCACGAGTGCGACCTCTTCGCGGGGCGGTGGCGGGGGAGTCTTGTCGACGTAGCACTCGGCGGCGATCACGGCGCCGACCCGTTTGACCACGAGACGCGACACAATCAGCACCCGGTCGAAACCGTCGCTGCGCACACGAACCTCATCACCGATGTGCAGGGCCTGCGCGGCTTTGGCTTTGTCGCCGTTCACCCGCACGTGCCCGGCGCGGCAGGCGGTTGTGGCCATCGATCGGGTTTTGAACAAGCGCACGCCCCAGCTCCAACTGTCGACGCGGGCAGAGGTAAGCTCCATCCCTTCACTCTAGCCAACGGGCCGAGTCGAAACTCAGCCGCCCTGCCGCACCCAGAGGATCAGCAGCATGGTCACGACAAAACCCGTGAAGAAATTGAGCCAGAGAAATCGTTTCCAGCCGCGGTTGGCGCTCTCGGACAGCTCGTCACTGACCGACCAGAACGGCAGCGCCGCCAGAATGTAGGGAAAGGACAGCACCGCGGCGAGCGGCCCTGGCCAGGGGGTGGCGAGCATCAGCAGACCGGCCAGACCCCAGAAGGTGATCGCGAGGCGCACCGTCGGCCAGGCGCCGAGCGCTGTCGCGATGGACGCGATTCCGGCCTGGCGGTCGGGCTCGACGTCCTGCACGGCACCGAAGGCGTGGCTGGCCATGCCCCACAGAAAGAAGGCGGCGAGCAGGGCCAGCAGCCCGAAGTTCACGGTGGCACCGGCCACGACGAGGCCATAGATGGCGGGGCTGACAAAGTGGGTGCTCGAGGTGATCGAGTCCAGAATGGGCCGTTCCTTGAACCGCAACCCGCGCACCGAGTACGCCACCACAGCGAACAGGCTGACGGCAAGCACGACCCAGGAGAGCGGATGTCCAGCCCCCACCAACCACACCATCGCACCGCCGACAAGCACACAGCTGAGGACGCCCGCGGCAATCACCGTTCGGTGCAGTGCGGGGTGCAGCAGTGCCCCCTCGGCGCCGCCCTTCCGGGGGTTTCGCAAATCGGACTCGTAATCAAAAACATCGTTGATGCCGTACATCAGCAGGTTGTACGGAATCAGAAAGAACAGTGTGCCCACGATCAGCGTCGCGTCCACACGCCCGGTGGTCACAACGTAGGCGGCGGCAAACGGAAAAGCCGTGTTGATCCAGCTGAGCGGCCGCGACGACTGCACAACCTGCCGGGTCTTCCACCCTGAAGTGCCGAGCTGCTCAGTCATCCGTTTGTCCTAACCTGGTGCCGCCCACCAATGTCCACAGCGCCGGAAGCAGAATCGCCGCGGCGAGCGGGTAGGCAAAATCTTCGATCGGGGCGAGAAGAACGAACAGGCCCGAAATGTGCTCCGGGTCATAGCTGAACAATCCAGCCCTAATCATCAGGTTATCGAACAGGGCCGTGAGTACCAGGGTCAGCAGCAGCGCGGAGGCAACGCCCGCAACGAAGCGGGCCGAAATCAACCGGCGTAGGGCGGCCACTGCGGCTACGAGTGCGGCGACGGCGAGAAAGACCGCGTTCAGGAGCAGGTAGGTCACTTGGTAGCCCGCCGGCCCTGAACCAGCCGGGCCCCCTGCACCAGGTTCATGGTGAGGTAGCAGAGAAAAGTGAGAAAGAAGAATTCCTCGAGCGGCAGTTCCGGCGCCAGCTGCACGCCGGTCATCAGCGATGTTTCCCCGCGGTAGAAGATGCCCAGGCCGATGCCGGCGAGGTCCCAACCGAGAAAGAACAGCACACCGATACCGAGCACCAGGGCTGCCCGGCCGGGCGAACGCCAGAAGAACAGCCGAAAACGCCAGTCCAGCACCACCATGCCTCCAAGCGAGACCAGCAGCGTCAGCAGGTACAGAACGCTCACGAGGGCGGCGCAGACTCCGCTGGGGTGTCGGAATATCCTCCGAATCCTCCGAATCCTCCGAATCCTCCGAACCCACCAGGCACGGCCGGCCGGCCTGGCCGGGCCGGCAGCGGTTCGGGCAGCGGTCCGGTGGTGGTGTCGTGGCGTATCCGCTTGAGCAGAATTTCGGCGCTGATCAGGCACATCGGCAGTCCGATGCCGGGAATCGTGGTACCGCCAGCGTAATACAGGCCGGAAACCTTCTTCGACATATTCGATCCACGCAGGAAGGCGCTCTGTCGTAGCGTGTGGGCCGGCCCGAGAGCGCCGCCCTTCCAACTATTCAGGTCATCGGCGAAGTCGGCCGGGCCGACGGTGCGTCGCACCGTGATGCGGGCGGCGAGGTCGGGGATTCCGGCCCACTGGGCGACCTGCGCGATGGCGGCATCCGCAATCAGCTCGATCGTGACTGAACCGGCACCGTTGATGCCGCCGGCACCGAGGGTCACATCGGCCGGAACGGGCACGAGCACGAACAGGTTGCTGTCGCCGGTCGGTGCGACCGAGGGGTCGGTCGCGCTCGGCATGCAGACGTACAGCGACGCGGGCGACGGCACCGATGTCGTCTTACCGAAGATCTGGCCGAAGTTCTTGCCCCAGTCCGTCGTGAAAAACAGTGAGTGGTGTTGCAGCTGGGGGAGCTCACCGCTCACGCCGAGCATGACCAACACGGCTCCCGGGCCCGACCGGCGCTTCTGCCACCAGCGTTCCGGGTAGGTCTGCAATGCGGTCGGCACCAATTCGGTTTCGGTGTGGTGCAGGTCGGCGGCCGAGACGACGCTTTCGGAGTCGAGGCTCACCGATTGCCCAGCGGAATCCCGGTAGCTGACCCCGGCGACGGTTTTGTCACCGTTCACCCGAACAGCTGTGACCGTAGCTTCGGTGATCACTCGAACGCCTTCGGATCGGGCTATCGCTGCGATGCTGTCGATCAGCGTGCTGAATCCGCCCTGCGGGTAAAGCACTCCGTCGGCGAGGTCGAGATGACTCATCAGGTGATACATCGACGGCGTGAGGTTGGGCGCCGAACCCAGGAAGACCGCGGGGTACCCGAGAATCTGACGCAGCCGTGCGTCAGTCACGAAGCCCGCGACGAATTTGTCGAGTGGTTGCAGCAGCAGGCGCGCCAGTCGCCCGAGCCGGCGCAGTACGTCGGGCACCAGGAACGGGCGGAACGATTCGTAGCTCGAATACAGAAATCGCTTCACGGCCATGTCATAGGTTTCGGTCGCCGAGTCGAGATACCGATCGAGCGCCCGTCCGGCCCCCGGCTGCACCGATTCAAACAAGCGGATGTTTGCGGCCCGGTCGGCGCGAATATCCACCGGAACAGGGTCACCCTCAAAGAGCACCCGGTAGCCGGGGTCGAGTTTCACGAGGTCGAGCTGCTCGGCCACGCTGGAGCCGAACAGACGGTAGAAGTGGTCGAACACCTCCGGCATCAGGTACCACGATGGGCCCGTGTCGAAGCGAAATCCTTCGGTCTCCCAGAGGCCGGCCCGGCCGCCGAGTTCGGCGCGGGATTCCAGGAGGGTGACGTCGTGGCCTTCCCTGGCAAGCAGGGCGGCGCTGGCCAGACCGGCGATCCCGCCGCCGATCACGATAGTGCGTGTCATCGCTTCCACGCGCCGCGGCCGATGGTGGAGTTCAGGGCGATCATTAGTTTCTCTCCATCCGGCACCCGCACGCGGGAGCGCAATAACTGGTTGGCCGGGGTCGACCGCAGCCGTCGGGACAGCCGGGTGAACAGGCCCTGTGCGGCGGCGACGGCGCGCCGGCAGCCAGCAGGCAGCAGCGGCAGAACGGCACTGGCAATTGCGAGGTCGGCATCGATGTCGTCGAGGATCACGTTCTTCTGCGCGTCGGTGAGGTGCAGCGGGTCGATCCCCGGAAAATAATTGCGGCCGAGGACCTCGCGATCACAGGACAAGTCGCGCAGAAAATTGATCTTCTGAAAAGCCGCGCCGAGGTGGCGTGCACCGTCTTCGAGCACACTGAGTTCGGAGTCGTTGCGCGGGGACCAGTGCACGAAAGTGCGCAGGCACATGAGCCCGATCACCTCGGCTGAACCGTAAATGTACTCGGCTACGCCCTCGGCGCTGAACGGGGTCGGGTCAAGGTCACGGCGCATCGACGCGAAGAAGGGGGCGATCAGGCTGGAGTCGATTCCGCACTGCCTGGCCGTAGCGGCAAAGGCGTGCACGACCAGATTGGTGCTGTAACCACGCACGATGGCACGTTCGGTTTCTAGTTCGAGTTCGTCGAGCAGCTGCCGCTGTTCCTCTATCCCGACGCCGGCCTCGGTGGCGGCTCCGTCGACGATCTCGTCGGCGATGCGCACGAGGGCATAGATCGTTCGTACCGGGGTGCGCACCCGGGAGTCGAGCAGCCGGGCGGCAAGGCCGAACGACGTGGAATAGTGTCCGATCACCGTCGCGGA
The DNA here is from genome assembly GCF_002929595.1 of Cryobacterium sp. N19. Lineage (NCBI taxonomy): Bacteria > Bacillati > Actinomycetota > Actinomycetes > Micrococcales > Microbacteriaceae > Cryobacterium > Cryobacterium sp. N19. The sequence goes on from NZ_PJJR01000054.1 coordinate 188,999, forward strand.
ACTGGCCCGCGCGGTCTCCGCGTATTTGAGCAGATTCGTGTCAGAGACCGTTCGAGCCGATACAGCTCGCAGCGGCGTCATCAGCGGGCCCGATTCACGGCGGCCTCGGCCAACTCGATCAGGGTTGCCCGCAGCTCGGCGGGAATGATCGCCGGGTCGAGCGTGTCGACTGCCAGTCGAGAATGGTCGTAGGCCAGCCCCTCAGCGGCCGCTTTCGCACCGCAGGCGCGCAGGTGCTCCCGCGCCCGTTCCGCTTCCTCCTCGCTGAGGTCGATCTTGCCGAGATACGGTGCAATCAGCGACCAGCTCTCGGTGCCGCCGGCGTGGGCGATCAACGCGGTCTGCTTGCCCTCGCGCAGGTCGGCGGTGACGCTCTTGCCGGTCTTGACCGGGTCGCCGAACACCCCGAGCAGATCGTCGGTGAGCTGAAAGGCCACCCCGACGAGACGTCCGTACCGCCCGAGCAGGCGAATCGCCTCGGCCGAGGCTCCGGCAAGCACCGCCCCGGCTTGGAGAGGCGCTTCGAAGGAGTAGACGGCGGTTTTGTTCTCCAGGGTGGTGATGACCTCCTCCACGCTGAGCGGATGCTGCGCCGAACTGTTGGTCACGTCGGCCAATTCCCCGGCGGCCGAGACGAACACCGCCCGGTCGAGCAGGTCGAGCAGCCGCAGCCTGGTGTGCACGTCGACCGGCAGCTTGGCCAGCGCACGATGCGCCTCACTGAGCGCCAGGTCGCCGGCGAGAATAGCGGCCGCCGCCGCCCAGACCCCGGCCTGGTCGGCAACGGCTCCGTGCGCGAGCGCCCGGTCGTTGAAACGCCCGGCAATGTTGGCGACCCCGCGACGCGCCAGGTCGCGATCGATGACATCGTCGTGAATCAGAAATGCCGTGTGCAGCAGCTCAAAGCTCACGGCGACCGGTGCTACCAGGGACTGATCACGACCACCGAAACCGGCATAGGCGGCGAGCACGAGCGCGGGGCGCACGCGCTTGCCGCCACTGCTGGCCTGCTCCAGGGAATCCCACAACGCCACATAGTGCTCGCCGTAGTCGCTCGCGCGCAGTCGTGCGGCCGCGAAAAACCGGGTCAGATCGGTTTCGACGCCCGTCGCAACCGTGTCAAGCACGAAAAGTGTCCAGCTGCTGCACCTGCAGAGCCATCCACGGGCTGAACGCCCACGGGGCATCCGTCACTGCCCGGTACAGGTCTGCGGGGCGGGTCCAGGCGTATTCGGCGACCTCGTCGGGGTTCGGCGTGGGTTCGGCGACGGTCGTGGCCAGATAGACGGGACAGATCTCGTTCTCGACGATGCCATTACTGTCGGTGGCACGGTACCGAAACAGGGGGAGTGCGAGATCGATGTGGTCGAGGTCGAGCCCGAGTTCAAATCCGGCCCGGCGTGTGACGGCCTGCGTCAGCGGTTCGGTGGGAAGCGGATGCCCACAAAACGAGTTGGTCCAGACACCCGGCCAAGCCTTCTTGGTCAGCGCCCGTCGAGTGACGAGCACTTCGCCGAGCGGATTGAGGACATAACACGAGAACGCCAGGTGCAGGACGGTGTCCGATCCGTGGATGCTGTGCTTCGGCGCGGTACCAATGTGGCGGCCCTCGTCATCGAGGAGGATTACGTGCTCATCAAGGGTATTGGCGGTGTGCACGTGTGCTCCCCTTCTCTTTTTAACCTTAACATGATCGGAAATAACTAACCAAGTTAGCGACTGCCCACGTTACCATGGGGATATGTCCCACGATGAGAGTAACCCCCCAGCGCCCGGGACGTACTGGTACGACCCCAAGAACGCCGGAGTTTCTTCGGCCATGGAGGTTTTGCGTGCCGTGCGCCGGTTTCGCGTGGCCGACGCCGCGATGCGTCACCGCGCCCAGGCTGAGATGCAGATCAATGAAACAGACCTGATGGCCATCCGTCACCTCATCGCCTGCGAACGCCAAAACCGCGTCGCCAGCCCCAAGGATCTCAGCGAATTCCTGAACATCTCGTCGGCCGCCACCGCGAAGCTCCTCTCCAGACTCACGGCGTCTGGCCACATTCGCCGGGAGGTGAACCCGGATGACGGTCGGGCCCAGCGCCTGTTCGCTACCTCGTCCTCGCACGAGCAGATGCGGCAGGCGCTGTCGGGCACGCACGAGCAGCTCATGCAGGTCGCCGTGGGGCTCGCCGCCGACCACCAGGCGGCCGTTGTGCATTTTCTTGACGCGATGAGCGCCATCGCCATGATGCCGCACCCGGACACAGTGGCCCGGGAAGCGGCGGCCGCTGCAGCGCCGGGCGGAGAGCCGGCATCCGCTTAAGATGGATCAGTGACTCAACTCTCTGCCACTGCGCCGAAATCTGCCGCCTCCTACGTTGAGGCCCTGCTGGCCTCGTACCCCGATTTTCCCAAGCCCGATATCCTGTTCCGCGACCTCAACCCGGTATTCGCCGACGCGGTGGCTTTTCGCGCGATCATCGACGACCTGGCCGACCAGCACCGAGGCCGATTCGATGCCGTAGCCGGTATCGAGGCTCGCGGTTTTCTGCTGGCGGCCGCTGTTGGGTACGCGGCGAACGTGGCTGTCCTGGCCGTGCGTAAGGGCGGCAAGCTGCCAGGCACCGTGCTGACCGAAGAATACGAGTTGGAATACGGCTCGGCCCGACTCGAACTCGAAATCGGCCAGCTGCCGGCCGGCAGCCGCGTTCTCATCCTTGACGACGTCCTCGCCACGGGTGGCACAATCGCGGCCACGAGCCGTCTCATCGATCGGGCCGGCTACACCCTCACCGGCGTCGGTGTCGTGCTCGAGCTGACCGACCTGCACGGTCGTGAGCGTCTGGGCACCACGGCGGTACACGCGATCATGTCGATCTAGGTCAGCTGAGCCAAATTTCGCACGAACCTCAGGGCTGCGTGGGGCATGCTTGGAGCATGACTGAGAGTTCGGGTGTCGATGCGAGCGTCGCGCGCGGGGCGGCCGTCCCGCCGGTCGGCCCGGGCCGGGACAGCGGCGACGCCTGGGTTCACGCTCCCGATGGTCGCAAATTCTGGGGCCGATTCGGTGCGGCCGGACTCCTCGTTCATCATCCGCGCCTCGGAGTGTTGCTGCAGCATCGCGCCGTCTGGAGTCATTTCGGCGATACGTGGGGGCTTCCGGGTGGAGCTCGCCACGAGAACGAAAGTGCGATCGACGCCGCCCTGCGCGAAGCAAGGGAAGAGGCCGGCGTGCCAGCGCACCTGGTGCAGGTCAAATTCACGTCCCTATTCGACCTAGGATTCTGGTCGTACACGACCGTCGTCGTGGAGGCGACCGAGGAGTTCGAACCGGTGATCAGCGACCAGGAGAGCATCGCCCTGCGCTGGGTTCCGGCTGGTTCCGTTGATCTGCTCGCCCTTCATCCCGGTTTCGCTGCCAGCTGGCCCACGCTGCGGGGGCGGCTGGATTGAAATCTGGCCCCACTCGATAGACTCTTTCTCGTGACGACGGCAGTGAACGGGGTGGTGAGCGATCGGGTGCTCACCCTGCCCAACGTGCTGAGCCTGCTGCGGCTGGTACTGGTGCCGGTTTTTCTCGTACTCCTCGCCCAGGGAGAGGATGCCTGGGCTTTGGTCGTGCTCAGCATCTCCAGTTTCACCGACTGGCTCGACGGGTTTCTCGCGCGGCGCTGGAACCAGATCACCCGCCTCGGCCAACTGCTGGACCCGGCCGCCGATCGCCTCTATATCTTTGCGGCTCTGATCGGACTCGCCTGGCGCGATCTGGTCCCGTGGTGGATTGTGTTGGTCATCGTGGGGCGTGACGTCTTTCTGCTGGCCTTGGGCGTCATCCTCGCAAACTATGGGTTTGGCCCGCTGCCGGTGCACCACCTCGGCAAGGTGGCGACCTTCTGCCTGTTCTACGCCCTGCCGATGATCATGCTCGGACAGGCCTTTCCTGCACTGGAATGGTGGTCGCAGCCGATGGGCTGGGCGTTCGGCCTCTGGGGCGCTTTTCTGTACTGGTGGGCCGGCATTATTTATGCCATTGAAACGATGCGAGTGATTCGGCTGCCAAGGGTCGCCCCGGGTGTATCTTCCGATACGCTGGAACGATAGGAGGTGCATGATGGTCGATCTAGCCGGAAAGAATAATTCCGAGGAGCAGAACGAGCCCGTGCCCACAGATCAGCCCGAAAACCCGACGACAGGCGAAGCAATGCCCAGCAAGGCGCAGTCCACCCCAGCATCCTCCACTCCTGGCTCCACCGGTGTCGAGACGCCCGGCGAATCGACCACGGTGCACGACATGCTCAGCACCGACACAACGATGAATTTCAGCCAGGAGTTCGCCGCCCAGATCGCGTCGATCAACTCGAACGTCACGGCCGAGGAACAGGAATCCATCGCCGCTCTGCCCTCCGGGTCGGCGCTCATGGTCGTTCGTCGCGGACCCAATGCCGGTGCCCGTTTTCTGCTGGACGCCGATCTCACGAGCGTCGGTCGCCACCCGAACGCCGACATCTTTCTCGACGACGTCACGGTCTCGCGTCGGCACGCCGAGTTCCTGCGTAACGGCACAACCTTCACGGTGAAAGACCTCGGCTCGCTCAACGGCACGTACTTCGATGGTGAGCGCATCGAAACCGCCGCTCTGACCGACGGCGCCGAGGTGCAGGTCGGCAAGTTTCGTCTCACCTTCTACGCGTCGCGCCTCGACCTCGCCCGCGCGGCGAGCGAGTAGTGGCGGCAAACTCCGCCCAGGCTCGTTCCGTGTCTGTGTCGGAAGCTCAAGGGCAAGCTCCGGGATCAGCGCCGCTGCTGAGTATCGGCCAGGTCTTGGCACGCCTCACCCCGGAATTCACCGAACTGACTCCGTCGAAGCTGCGCTTTCTCGAGGAACAGGGCCTCGTCGCCCCGGCCCGCACGGAATCCGGCTACCGCAAGTTCTGCACCAGCGACGTCGATCGCCTGCGACTGATCCTGTCGATGCAGCGCTATCAGTACCTTCCCTTGAAGGTCATCCGCTCCTATCTGGATGATCTGGATGCCGGGCTGTCGCCGGTCTTGCCTGGCGGAACCACCCCCGGAGCGTCGATGCTCGGCACGTCGCGTCGTCTCACCCGCGACGAACTGCTGCGCGAAGCCGGGGCATCCGCCACGCTCCTGCACGATGCTGTCTCCGCGTCGATCATTCTGCCCGCCGAACACTACGGCGACAGCGTGCTGCACGTGCTGCGGGCCCTCGTCGAGCTGCAACGCAGTGGAATCGAACCGCGGCACCTCCGAGGCTTTCGCGGTGCGGCGGAACGCGAACTCGGCCTCATCGAAAGTGCGCTCGTGCCGCTCGCCCGGCGTAAAGACGCCTCCAGCCGGGCGAAGGCAGCTGAAATGGCGGTCGAGATCGCCGGGCAACTCGAGGTCATTCGAGGCAGCCTGATTCGCTCCGCACTGGGCCGACTGACCAACTAGGTCGTAGACTGATTCAGGTTCAAGAGACACCGTCGTCGATTTGATCCGGTCGCTTCCTGGCGGGGCCGCCTGCACTCGACCGACACGCCAAATCGGTCACGCGAATGTCATGCTGCGAGGCACTTCACCTCGGTACCGTAGGTAGAGCGATGCACAGCAGGACATCGTCATAACATCAGTATTCCGTTCACATCCGCACCACAGATAATTCCGCAACACAGTGGCTTTACGCTCGCTTCATCGCAGCTGCAGGTCACGGCACCGCGTAACCCCCGAGAGGCAACCCATATGAGTGAGCTCAAGCCTGACGCTGACGCTTCGCGTTACTCGTTAGGACTGCTGTTCACCGATGGCATGCCCGAGCTTGATGAAAACTCCGGCTACCGCGGCGCTGTCGCCGCGCGTGCGGCCGGCATCAGCTACCGTCAGCTCGACTACTGGGCCCGCACCGGCCTGGTCGAACCCACAGTGCGTGGCGCGGCCGGTTCTGGTTCCCAGCGCCTCTACGGCTTTCGCGACATCCTCGTGCTCAAGCTTGTCAAACGTCTGCTCGACACCGGCATCTCTCTGCAACAGATTCGCACCGCGGTCAACCAGCTGCGCGAGTCGGGAATCAGCGACCTCGCCCAGACCACGCTCATGAGCGACGGCGCAAGCGTGTACCTGTGCACCTCCAACGATGAGGTCATCGACCTGGTCAGCCGCGGCCAGGGCGTCTTCGGGATCGCCGTGGGCAAAGTTCTCCGCGAGGTCGAGACTAGCCTGGTCGAACTCGACATGCATCCGGTCGACCCCGCCGACGAGCTCGCCGCCCGTCGTTCCACCCGCAAAATCTCCTAGCATCCGCTTTTCGGTCCCAGGTGCCGCCATTCGCGGTGCGCTGGAATTCTGGCCAAGCTGCATCTGCGCAGAAGCCCAGGCTCGATTTAGAGACCTCGCAGAAGCCTAGGTTCGAACTAGACCGCAGGGGCCTCGACGTACTCGCCGATGCGCGCCGTGCGCAGCACCCGGTCGAGCAACTGGTCGAAGTAGCCCGCCATCTCGAGCGCACTGTCGCCCGGCCAGATGTGCAGCGGCTTCGCGGCGCCCTGCGCCTGCTGCAGCGACGTACGCTCCGGCAGTTGCGGGCTGAGCACGAGCGGCCCAAACATGTCGCGCAACTCCTTGATGCGAAACTGGTGCTCGAGCGACGCCGTGCGGGCCCGGTTCACAATGATGCCGAGCGGCTGCAGGCGCGGGCTGAGGCCTCGGCGAATTTCTTCGATCGCGCGCAGCGCACGGTCTGCTGCAGCAACCGAGAACAGGCCGGGCTCTGTAACGACCGCGACGCGGTCGCTCGCGGCCCACGCGGTGCGTGTGAGGGCGTTGAGCGACGGTGCACAGTCGATGAGCACGAGCTCATAGTCTTTCTCGATCGTCGAGAGCGCTTCCTCGAGTTTCCAGATATCGCGGATGCTCGGGTGCGGCCCGTCAAAGTTGATCGCCGACGGGCTGCCGATCATGACGTCGATCGTGCCGGGACGGTTGCGGGTCCAGCCGCTCGGGGCAATAGCCGCGCGCACCGTCTTTTCCTTGGGCGAGCCGAGAACATCGGCAACGTTGAGGTGACCGGCTACCTGGATATCCATACCGGTTGACACGTCAGACTGCGGATCGAGATCCACGACGAGTGTGCGCACGCCGCGGGCGAAGGCAGCAGAAGCCAGACCAAGGGTCACAGTGGTCTTGCCGACACCACCCTTGAGGGAACTTACGCTGAGTACGTGCATGAGTAGCAAGGTTACCTTCACTAGTGTTAGAGAACCTAACCGTTAGCTGTGCGCCCCGTACGCCCTCGAAAGGCTTGCATGTTTGAGAAAATCCTTGTTGCCAACCGCGGAGAGATCGCGATCCGTGCCATGCGCGCGGCGTACGAGCTCGGAGCCAAGACTGTGGCGGTGTTTCCATTCGAGGATCGCAACTCGTTGCACCGTCTGAAAGCCGACGAGGCGTACCAGATTGGTGAGACCGGGCATCCGGTTCGCGCGTATCTGGACGTGAGTGAAATCATCCGGGTGGCCAAGGAATGTGGCGCTGACGCCATCTACCCCGGCTACGGTTTTCTGTCGGAGAACCCCGAGCTCGCCGATGCGTGCGCCCAGGCCGGCATCACCTTCATCGGCCCCGGCGCCGACGTGCTCGAAATGGCCGGCAATAAGGTCACCGCGAAAGAGCACGCCATTGCGGCCGGCGTTCCGGTGTTGAAATCGACGCAGCCATCGACCGACGTCGAACTGCTCATTAGCCAGGCCGACGAAATCGGCTTCCCGATCTTCGCCAAGGCCGTCGCTGGCGGTGGCGGGCGCGGCATGCGCCGCGTCGCCAAGAAGAGCGAGCTGCGCGGAGCCCTCGAAGAAGCCATGCGCGAGGCGAACAGCGCGTTCGGCGACGCCACGATGTTCCTCGAGGCCGCAGTGCTGCGCCCCCGTCACATCGAAGTGCAGATTCTGGCGGATGCCGCCGGTGAGACGGTGCATCTGTTCGAGCGCGACTGCTCGGTACAGCGTCGCCACCAGAAGGTCATCGAGATCGCTCCGGCGCCGAACCTGAGCGATGAGATCCGGGTGCAGCTCTACGCCGACGCCATCAAGTTCGCCCGTTCCATCGGGTACGTCAACGCCGGCACCGTGGAGTTCCTGCTCGACACCGTCGGCGAACGCGCCGGCCAGCACGTGTTCATCGAAATGAACCCGCGCATCCAGGTGGAGCACACCGTGACCGAAGAGGTCACCGATGTCGACCTCGTGCAGGCGCAGATCCGCATCGCGGCGGGGGAGACCCTGGCCGAGATCGGCCTCACGCAGGGCGAGATCCGCCTGCGCGGCGCGGCACTGCAGTGCCGCATCACCACCGAGGACCCCGCGGCCGGGTTCCGTCCGGACACCGGCAAGATCACCACCTACCGGTCACCCGGCGGCGCCGGCATCCGCTTGGATGGTGGCACGGTCAACACGGGCGCGCAGATCAGCCCGCACTTCGACTCGATGCTCGCCAAGCTCACCTGCCGCGGCCGTGATTATGCAGCCGCCGTGGTGCGGTCCAAGCGTGCGCTGGCCGAGTTCCGTATCCGCGGCGTCTCCACCAACATTTCCTTCCTGCAGGCGGTGCTCGACGACCCCGACTTCGCCGCCGGCGACTTGAGCACCTCGTTCATCGACGAGCGCCCCGAGCTGCTGCGCGGCCGGGAATCCAAGGACCGCGGCACCAAGATTCTCACTTGGCTTGCCGAGGTCACGGTCAACCAGCCCAACGGCGTGCCGCCGACCACGGTGCACCCGCGCGACAAGCTGCCGCAGTTCGACATCACGACCCCGGCCCCCGACGGCTCCCGCCAGAAGCTGCAGCTGCTCGGCCCGACCAAATTCGCCGCCGATCTTCGGGCCCAAACCGCTCTGGCCGTCACCGACACGACGTTCCGGGATGCCCACCAGTCGCTGCTGGCGACCCGGGTGCGTACCAAAGATCTCGTGGCCGTGGCACCGTATGTGGCCCGGCTGACCCCGCAGCTGCTCTCGGTCGAGGGCTGGGGCGGCGCTACTTACGACGTGGCGCTGCGTTTTCTCGGCGAAGACCCGTGGGAACGCCTCGCCGCCCTGCGGGAAGCCCTGCCGAACATTAACCTGCAGATGCTGTTGCGCGGCCGCAACACGGTGGGCTACACCCCGTACCCGACCGAGGTGACCGACGCGTTCGTGCGAGAGGCCACGGACACCGGCGTGGACATCTTTCGCATCTTCGACGCCCTCAACGACGTGTCACAGATGCGCCCGGCCATCGACGCGGTGCTGAACACCGGTACCACCCTGGCCGAGGTTGCCGTCTGCTACACCGGCGACCTGCTCGACCCGGCCGAGAACCTCTACACCCTCGACTATTACCTGCGCCTGGCCGACCAGATCGTCGAAAGCGGCGCCCACGTCATCGGCATCAAGGACATGGCCGGGCTGCTCCGCCCGAGCGCAGCCGAGAAGCTCGTTAGCGCGTTCCGCGAACGCTTCGACCTGCCCGTGCACGTGCACACCCACGACACTCCGGGCGGCCAGCTGGCCACCCTGCTCGCCGCAGCCCGTGCGGGCGCCGACGCCGTGGACGTGGCCTCGGCTCCGATGGCCGGCACGACCAGCCAGCCGTCGGCATCCTCACTGGTGGCGGCCCTCGCTCACACCGAACGGGACACCGGCATTTCGCTCAAGGCCACGACCGACCTCGAACCGTACTGGGAGGCCGTGCGCACCCTGTACACGCCGTTCGAATCGGGCCTCTCCGCCCCGACCGGCCGGGTCTACTCGCACGAGATCCCGGGCGGGCAGCTCTCCAACCTGCGCACCCAGGCCGTCGCGCTCGGCCTGGCCGACCACTTCGAACTAATCGAAGACATGTACACCGCCGCGAACACTATCCTCGGCCGCGTGCCCAAGGTGACCCCGTCTTCGAAGGTGGTCGGCGACCTCGCCCTCTACCTCGCCGCGGTGAAGGCCGACCCGGCCGACTTCGAGGCGAACCCTGACAAGTACGACGTGCCCGACTCCGTCATCGGATTCATGGCTGGCGAGCTCGGCGAACTGCCCGGCGGCTGGCCGGAGCCGTTCCGCACCAAGGTGCTCGCGGGCCGCGACGTACGCGTTGGTGTCACCGAGATCACCGCGGGGGAGCGCACCGCCCTCGGCGCATCGAGTGCCGAACGTCGCGCGATGCTCAACCAGCTGTTGTTCCCGGCGCCGACCCGCCAGTTCGAACAGGTCAAGGAAAGCTACGGTGACCTGTCCGTCATCGATACCGTCGATTACCTCTACGGCCTGCAGCAGGGCCAGGAACACGCCGTCGAAATCGCTAAGGGCGTGCGACTCTACGTGGGCCTGGAAGCCATCGGTGAAGCCGACGACAAGGGTATGCGCACCGTCATGACCATCCTCAACGGCCAGCTGCGCCCGGTGTTCGTGCGCGACACGAGCATCACGGTGCAGACCAAGATCGCCGAAAAAGCGGATGCCAACCAGCCCGGCCAGATCGCCGCACCCTTCTCCGGCGTGGTCACCCTGCAGGTCGAGGAAGGCGCTCACGTTGAAGCCGGCCAAAGCGTCGCGTCGATCGAAGCCATGAAAATGGAAGCGGCGATCACCACCTCGATCGCCGGAACCATCGAACGTGTCGCCGTCCCGCTCACCCAGCAGGTCGATGCGGGCGATCTGCTCGTGGTTGTGCGTCCGCGCTAAGATTAGGGCCGTTATCGACCAGTTGAGGATGTACCCGTGCCAGACAAACGTACTGACGACGAGAGCGCGCCCGCGCGACCGGTGTCTGCCGCCAAGCGAACCCGTGACGAGCGCGACGACTATCACAGCGAGTTGCCGCCGCACACGATCGACAACCTCGCTGCGTCCCTGCCCGAGAGCCTGAGCGTTCCGATCGAGGTGCCGGTCGGGCCCCGCCGCTCGGTGCCTGCCGTGGGCCGGTCGGCCAGGGGCACCGGCCTCGACACGACCCGGATCGTGTCCACCCCGGCCACCCACACCGTTGAAATCTCGACGCCGGCGCCGGCCCGTTCAGCAGGGGCTAGCTCGGCCATCGAATCGCTCTCCCGAGCGGATGCCGCCTCCACAGTTCGGCGCGACCGCATCCGTACCGAAAACAGCACGGCCCCCGAGTCGGCCGCCATGCTCACCTCTGATCGCCTGCTCGCGGTCAACCGTAAGACCCGCAAGGCGCCGCAGGGCTCCTGGCCCGAATTCGTCTACGCCCTCACTCTGCACCTGGTCAACCTGGGCGACTCCGCCAAGGTGCAGGCCTACAAGGAGATGGACGAGCGCATCCGCCGCCAGTTTGAGGGCGGCACGCGGTTCGTTCCGATTCTCACCCGCAAGGGCGGCGTCGGCAAGACCACGGTCACGACCCTGCTCGGAATGGCCCTGGCCGATGCCCGCGACGACCGCATCATCGCCATCGACGCCAACCCCGACCGCGGCACACTCTCCGAACGCGTGAGCAAGCAGACCAGGTCGACCGTGCGCGACGTCGTCTCCAAGGCCGCGTCGATCGGCAACTTCACCGACTTCTCCGCTCTGGTCTCCCGCGACGAAACCCGCCTCGACATTCTCGCCTCCGACACCGACCCGCTGCTCTCCGAGGCGTTCGACGAGAACGACTACAACGTCGTCGCCGACCTCGCGGCCCGCTACTACTCGATCGCGCTCACCGACTGCGGTACCGGCATCGTGCACTCGGTCATGCGGGCCACCCTGCAGCGCGCCGACTCCATCGTGATCGTCTCCGGCGGCAGCGTCGACGAGGCCCGTCTGGCCTCCGAAACTCTCACCTGGCTCGAAGCCAACGGCTACGGCGACCTCGTGCGCAACGCGATCGTCGCCCTCAACACCGCCACCCAGGGCACCAACCTGGTTCGCCTCGAAGAAATCGAGTCGCACTTTCGCTCCCGCGTACGCGAGATCGTGCGCATCCCCTACGACCCTCAACTTGCCGCCGGCAGCGTCGTCTCCTACAAAGATCTCAAGCCGATCACCCGGCTGGCAGCACGAACGCTCGCCGAACTGGTCGTCGAGGGGCTCCCCACCGACCGCAACCTGTAGCGAGCCGCGCGCTCGTTCGTCTTTCACACCACCCGCCTACCGAGGAGTCTCCCCGTGCCCGAACGCCAGATCCGTCTCTTCGGAGATCCGGTGCTGAAGACCGTCTCCGACCCCATCGACGGGATCGACGACCGGGTGCGCGGCCTGGTGCAGGACCTGGTCGACAGCGTGCGACTGCCTGGGCGGGCCGGCGTCGCGGCCTCGCAGATCGGCGTGAACCTGCGAGCGTTCAGCTACAACGTCGACGGTGTCATCGGCTACATCCTCAACCCCACGGTCGTTGAACTCTCCGGAGAGCCCGACCTCGTCGACGAGGGCTGCCTCTCCGTTCCGGGACTCTGGTACCCCACCAAGCGCTACCCGTTCGCCCGGGTCACCGGCATCGACCTCGACAATAATCTCATCGAGCTCTCCGGCACCGGCATCATGGCCCAGGCTTTACAACACGAAACCGATCACCTCGACGGCTACCTCTACATCGACCGCCTCGACAAGGACAACCGCAAGGCCGCGATGAAGGAAATCCGAGAGTCCACCTGGTTCTAGCCCCCACCCAGGATTCCGGACAGCGAGCTCGGGCGAAGCCTTGAGCGGTCCGAATGTGAGGGAGCGGGGAGCGGAATGCTTTTCCCGAGCCCTACCCACCAATTACCTGCACCGAACCCGACCCACAACGAAAGTGAGCCGGGCCCGCCCTCAAACTACTCGCGTAGCGAAATCCCCTCAGTAACCGGCGCCCCAGAGTACATCGCCTCAATCTCACCGGCGAAGTCCCGCAGAATGATATTGCGCTTGATACTCATCTTCGGCGTTAGATGCCCGCTGTCCTCGGTGAGCTCAATCGCCAGCAGCGTGAATTTACGAATCGACTCCGCCCGCGACACACCCTCATTGGCATGGTCGACCGCGCGCTGAATCTCCGCGAGCACAGTCTTATTGACGGATGCCTGCGCGAGCGACATTCCGGCATCCTCTTGATTGTTGTTCAACCACACCGGCAGCATGTCGGGGTCCAGCGTGATGAGCGCGCCTATGAACGGCTTCTGGTCGCCGACGACGACGACCTGGCCGATCAGCGGATTCGCGCGAATGGGGTCTTCGAGCGCCGCCGGGGCCACGTTCTTGCCGCCGGCCGTCACGATGATTTCCTTCTTGCGTCCGGTGATGGTGAGAAAACCGTCGGCGTCGAAGTCACCGATGTCGCCGGTTTTCAACCAGCCGTCATCGAAGGCGTCCGCGGTGGCCTGCGGGTTCTTCCAGTACTCCTTGAAGACGTTGACGCCCTTGACCTCGATCTCGCCGTCGTCCATGACGCGCACCGAGACACCCGGCAGGGGCGGCCCGACAGTGCCGATTTTGGCCCGGGTGGCCAGCCCAACGGTGGCCGGGGCCGTCGTCTCGGTCAGACCGTAGCCCTCGAGAATGACGATACCCAGGCTCTTGAAGAAGTGACCGAGGTGAGCACCCAGCGGCGCCGAACCGGAGACCGCCCAAACGACTTTGCCGCCCATCGCGGCCCGCAACTTGCTGTAGACGAGCTTGTCGAACAGCGCGAACTTGATCTTCATGCCGAGCGGAATCGCCGTTTCGGCCTGCACCAGCTTGGAATGCTCAACGGCCACGTGGGCCGCAGCATCGAAGATCTTGCCCTTGCCGCCGGCGACAGCCTTCTGCTGGGCCGAGTTGTAGACCTTTTCGAACACCCGCGGCACTGCGAGTAGAAAGGTCGGCTGAAAGCTGCCGAGCGCGGCCAGGAGCGTTTTGGTGTCAGCTTGGTGCCCGACGCGCACGCCGGCGTGCACGCACAAGACCGAGATGAATCGGGCAAAGACGTGGGCAGTCGTGATGAACAGCAGGGTCGAGGCGCCCTCGGGGTGAACCAAGACTTCCTTCAGGGCTACCGCAGCGTTGCGGCTGGTCTCGAGGAAGTTCGCGTGGGTGAGCACGCAGCCCTTGGGCTTGCCGGTTGAACCGGAGGTGTAGATGAGGGTGGCCATGTCGTCGCCGACGGCGAGGTTGCGGCGGCGTTCGATCTCGGAGTCCGTCACCTCGACGCCCCCGGCCACGAGCTTGTCGAGGTCGCCCAGGTCGATCTGCCAGACCGAACCAATGGCGGCCAGCTCCGGGTGCACCTCGTCAAAGCGCGCGAAATGGTCTGCGGTTTCGACGATGACCGCCATGGCGCCGGAGTCGCTGAGGTTCCACTGTACCTGGCTGGGCGAGCTGGTCTCATAGACCGGTACCAGAATTGCTCCGGCGAACCAGACGGCGAAGTCGATCAGGGTCCACTCGTAGCGGGTCTTGCAGATGAGCCCGATCTTGTCGCCGGGCTCGATGCCTGCGGCGACGAAACCTTTGGCCAGTGCCACCACCTGGGTGTGGAACTCCCGAGTGGTCACGGGAAGCCACTGGCCGCCCCGCGGCAGCGAGAACAGAATGAGGTCGGGAGACGCGGCGAGGCGGTCCATGAGCAGGTCGGTGATGTTGGCGCCAGGATCGGCGGGAACGACGGCGGGCATATCAAACTGTTTCACGGCAACTCCTTTGGTACCGGCTGAACGTGCCGCCTGCTCGAGCGCCGAAGAATTCTGCGTTGAGCGGGTGTTTCGTCCAGCGGCAAACTGGTTTACTACACTCTAGAGGGTGTCACTGGCAGCCGCCCCGTGCCGCGAGCCCACTTCCCGATCGCCCCGAACGAAAGGTGCCCCGTGCACGCCATAGGTATCGATATCGGGGGCACCAAAATTGCCGGGGCGCTGGTCGACGAGGCGGGCACCATCATCCGCTCTGACCGGCAGCCGACCACGCCCGGCAACCCGGGCGAGATCGAAGACACCGTCGTCGCAATGATTCTGGCTCTGTCCGAGGGTGAAGCTGTCGTCGCTGCGGGGGTGGCTGCGGCCGGGTTCATCGACGCCGCCCAGTCGACCGTCTACTACGCGCCGAACATCAGCTGGCGCAACGAGCCGTTCCGCGACAAGCTCGAGGCTCGGCTCGACCTGCCCATCATCATCGAAAACGATGCCAATGCGGCCGGCTGGGCTGAGTTTCGCTTCGGCGCGGGCCGGCCGTACACCGACATGGTCACCCTGACCGTCGGCACCGGCGTCGGCGGGGCGATCGTGACGAATAATGCCCTGTTCCGCGGCGGCTTCGGTGCCGGCGCCGAACTCGGCCACCTCCGGGTGGTTCCCGACGGGCTGCCCTGCGGCTGTGGCGCGCACGGCTGCCTGGAACAATATGGCTCCGGTCGGGCGCTGCTGCGCATCGCCAACGAATTCGCGGATGCCGGCGGCATCGGTCTCGGCCTGGCCGGCGCCCGCGAGCGGCGCGGCAAACTCACCGGCAAAGAGGTGGGGCGTCTGATCCAGGACGGTGACGGCGGCGCCCTCGCTGCCCTGCGCCAGCTCGGCGGTGCCCTCGGGCAGGCCTGCGCGAGCCTCGGCGCCGTACTCGACCCGCAGGTGTTCGTGTTCGGCGGGGGAGTGGCGGCCGCCGGCGACCTGCTGCTCGAACCGATTCGCGCGGCCTACCTCGACTACCTGCCGGCGCGCGGCTACCACCCCGAAGCGGAGTTCGCCATCGCCCAGCTGGTGAATGACGCCGGCGTGGTCGGCGCGGCCGATTTGGCCCGGCTGCACGCGGTGCGTTGATCGGGCGCTATGGACGTCGGGGCGGCATCCGCTTCGATGCGGCGGGCGGACTAAGCTTTTCTAGTCGGATAAAGGAGTGCGAGTGTTCTATTGGATCATGAAGAACATCGTCATCGGCCCGCTGCTGCTCTCGCTGTTTCGACCGTGGATCATCGGCCTGGAGAACATTCCCAAGACCGGGCCGGTCATTTTGGCCAGCAATCACCTGTCGTTCATCGACTCGGTGTTTCTGCCGCTGGTCGTGCCGCGCCGCGTGGCGTTTCTGGCCAAGAGCGACTATTTCACCGGCAAAGGCCTGAAAGGTTGGGCGACCCGGCAGTTTCTCACCGCCGCCGGGCAGCTTCCGATCGACCGGTCGGGCGGTAAAGCCTCGGAGGATTCGCTCAATACCGGCCTGCGGGTACTCGGCGAGGGTCGCATCCTCGGAATCTATCCGGAGGGCACTCGCAGCCCGGACTCCCGCCTGTATCGCGGGCGCACCGGGGTAGCCCGCATGGTGCTGGAATCGGGCGTGACGGTCATTCCGGTGGCCATGATTGATACCGAGAAGGCCATGCCGACCGGCACCAGGATTCCGCAGGTGCGGCGGATCGGCATTGTGATCGGCACACCGCTCGACTTCACCCGCTTTGAGGGAATGGAGGGCGACCGGTTCGTGCTGCGGAGCGTCACCGACGAGCTCATGTACGAACTGCAGCGACTCAGCACGCAGGAGTACGTCGACGTCTACGCCTCCTCGGTCAAAGAGAAGCGGGCCAGCCTTTCGCGCTAGGCTGCCAGAAGTGCTGTCTGCGCTTTGCGCGCTGCGGCACCTCATCCATTTCGGTTCGGTGCGCGTCACCGGTCCAGTACAGAAAACAGGAACTATCCCGTGGTAGACCCCACCGAGCCCATTGTTGCCGCAGAAGCCTCTGTCATCACGGGTCTGGACCACTGGCGCACCCTACCGATCAAGCAGCAGCCGACCTGGCCCGACGCGGCCAAGGTGGCTGCGGCATCCGCTGAACTGGCGACGCAGCCGCCGCTGGTCTTCGCCGGTGAGGTCGACATTCTGCGCGACCGGCTCGCTCAGGCGGCCGGCGGGCAGGGTTTCCTGCTGCAGGGCGGCGACTGCGCCGAGACGTTCAGCGGGGCCACGGCCGATCAGATTCGCAACCGGGTCAAGACCGTGCTGCAGATGGCCGTCGTGCTCACCTACGGTGCGTCGATGCCGGTGATCAAGATGGGGCGCATGGCCGGCCAGTTCGCCAAGCCCCGCTCGAGCGACTTCGAAACCCGCGGCGACGTGACGCTGCCGGCGTACCGCGGCGATATCGTCAACGGCTACCCGTTCACGCCCGAGTCGCGCGAGGCCGACCCGGACCGGCTCGTCAAGGCCTACCACACGTCGGCGTCGACCCTCAATCTGATTCGTGCGTTCACGCAGGGTGGCTTCGCCGACCTGCGTCAGGTGCACAGCTGGAATCAGGGCTTCGCCGCCAACCCGGCCAACCAGCAGTACGAGAAGGTGGCCAAGGAGATTGACCGCGCGATCAAATTCATGATCGCCTGCGGCGCCGACTTCGAGGCGATGCGCCGAACGGAGTTCTACACCAGCCACGAGGGCCTGCTGATGGACTACGAGCGCCCGATGACCCGCATCGACTCCCGCACCGGAACGCCGTACAACACCTCTGCCCACTTCATCTGGATCGGGGAGCGTACCCGCGACCTCGACGGCGCGCACGTGGACTTTTTGTCACGGGTACGCAACCCGATCGGTGTCAAGCTCGGCCCGGCCACCTCGGCCGACGACATGCTGCGCCTGGTCGACAAGCTCGACCCGAACCGCGAACCCGGTCGCCTGACCTTCATCACGCGCATGGGTTCCGGCAAGATTCGGGACGCCCTGCCGCCGCTGCTCGAAGCCATCAAGGCGAGCGAGGCGACACCGCTGTGGGTGACTGACCCGATGCACGGCAACGGTGTCACCACACCGACCGGCTACAAGACCCGTCGGTTCGATGACGTCGTCGACGAGGTCAAGGGCTTCTTCGAGGCACACCGCGCCGTCGGCACGCACCCGGGCGGAATTCACGTGGAGCTCACCGGCGACGACGTCACCGAGTGCCTCGGCGGGTCGGAGCACATCGACGAGGCCGCCCTGGCGACCCGCTACGAGTCGCTCTGCGACCCGCGCCTGAACCACATGCAGTCCCTGGAACTGGCCTTCCTGGTGGCCGAGGAGCTGGCCGCCCGCTAGCCCCGCCCGCCCCATTCTCTGGACGGGGCCCAGGCCCCGTCCCCGGGCCCAGCTTATAAACTGGGCCCGTGGCCATAAGGTGGGCCCGGTGAGCGGATGCGGCGAGTTGCGTCGTTCCGCCCGGAACGTTCACGAGGCGGCCAGCACAAGGAGGCGGGTCATCCGCTCCTCGCTCAAACATTGCGATGTTCCGGTGGCCTTGCGCGTGTTTCGACAGGCTCAACAGCCAGCGTGCGCAAGGCCGCCGAAACACCGCAAAACTCGCAACCCCGCGGACAACCCGCCTCCGCCGCTTCCCCGAAGCCGCTCTGAAGCCACGGATTTGATCGAGCCGTGAGTTTTCGAGGTGGGGCATCGTCGAGGTGTGAGTTTTGAACGATTCAACGGCCGAAATCGGGCTAAGACTCACACCTCGGTGACCAAAACTCACGGGTCGGTGAGCGGATGCCGACCCCGACCACCTGCACCCCTTTGACGACGTCATTTGCCCCGGAAGGATTGGGGCCATGTGGCCTCGTATTTGGCTGCTCTTCGCATTGGATTTGGCCCGCCCCCACGAATATGAATGCGGTCACCGCATCTGTGGGTGGAGCCAGCCAGCTTCCAAGTGAGTTCCGGGCCCAGACCTACGGGCTTATTGCAATCTTGCTTCCCTTTGCGACGGACGTACCGGCTACCGGGTCAGTCGCTGAAATCTTCAGCAACAGTCCGACGGCATCGAGTCGGATGTCATACATCAATTCGAAGCCGAGCGCAGTCAGCGCAGCCTTGCCGTCGCTCCAGGACATCCCCACGACATTGGGCACAATGACCGGCTCAGGACCCTTCGAAATCACCAGGGTGATCGTGGCACCCTCACGTAGCGTCCCCTCCGGAATCTGCGACGTGACCACGTCACCCTCAGCGACCGTGTCGTTGTAGGTCTGCTCTCCCGACACCACGAGCAGGTTCTTGCCGACCAGGATGTCGGTGGCCTCGGCAACCGTCTTGCCGTCGACATTCGGAATGGCGCCGAGCGACACGACCAGGTTCACGGTCAGGCCTTCAAAGTATTCACCGCCGGCCGAGACATCGGCGCCGTCAGATTCCTTGCTCGCCGAGATGACCGAACCCTCCGCCACCTCACCATCGAAGACCGGGTCCACAGCGCCGACGACGGCTTTCAGATCCGTAATCGCAGCGGATGCCGCCTCCTGTGTCAAACCCGCCAGCGCGGGCAGCGTGATGGGCTGCAGCCCCTGGGAGACGATGACCGTGACCGTGCTGTCCTTGGGGACGCGACTGCCGGCATCCGGATCGGTGCCGATGACGAGCCCTTCGGCGATAGTGGCGCTGAAAGCACCCGCCAGCTCGGGTTTGAGGCCGAGCTTGGTCAGCTGCGCGGACGCAGCCTCGGGGGAGGCCGCCGCGAAGTCGGGCACGGACACGTCAGAGCCCGGGCCGGAGCCGAAATACCAGCCCGTTCCGCCGAGCGCGGCGGCGAGAAGAATCACCAGGGCGAACAACCAGAAGCCGCGACGCTTGCGCTTGTCGGCCTTCTTGCTGAGCAGGTCGCCGCTGTCCGGCGGACCGACCGGGGCGGTGCCGGCCGGGTGAAGGCCCAGCAGGGTCGCGGCGGGAGGTTTTGTGGGAGCGAGCTTGGCGCCGAGCACCTGGGTTTCGGCGTCCGCTACCGCGTTCGCCCCGGTGCGCAGGCTGGCGGGCAGCACCATAGTCGACTGCAGGGCCAGTTCCTGGGTACCGCCGCGCACGAGCGCGCTCACATCGTGCAGCTGGTCGAGCATGACCCTGGCGTCACGGGGACGGTCCTCCGGATCGCGCGCGGTAGCCCAGAGTACGAGCTCGTCGAGCTCGTGCGGAACCGAGGCGACCTTACTGCTCGGCATCGGAACTGTGTCGTTGGCGTGCTGGTAGGCGATCTGCATCGGAGCTTCGCCCACATAAGGCTGCTCGCCGGTGAGCATCTCGAAGGTCATGATGCCGAGCGCATAGATGTCGCTGCGGGCGTCGGCGATGCCCCGGGTGACGAGTTCGGGGGAGAGGTAGGCGATGGTGCCGAGCAGGGCCTGGCCGGTCGCGGTGTTGTTGTTGACCGCGCGCGCCAGCCCGAAGTCGCTGATCTTGATACGGCCGTCGTCAGCCAGCAGCACGTTCTCGGGTTTGACGTCGCGGTGCACGATGCCGGCCTTGTGTGCGGCGGCCAGGCCGCTGAGCACGGCTTCGAGAATGTCGAGGGTCTGCTCCGGGGTAAGCCGGCCATAATCCTTGAGCAGGTCGCGCAGGGTGATGCCGGGCAGATATTCCATGACGAGGTAGGCCATGTCGGCGTCCTGGCCCTGGTCGAAGACGTTCACAACGTTAGGGTGGGCCAAGCGGGCGGCCGAGCGCGCCTCCTGGATGAACCGAATCTTGAAGGCGCTGTCATCGGCGAGATGGCCGTGCATGATCTTGATCGCGACCCGGCGCTCGAGGCGCAGATCGGTGGCGAGGTACACCGTGGCCATGCCCCCGCGTGCAATTCGCGAGCGCACTTGATACCGGCCGTCAATAAGACGGCCAATCATCGGGTCGGTCGAGGGAACGCTCACTCCTTGATTCTACGGAATTCGGCGACGGCACCACTGCACGGCGCGCAGGGGCGCGGCATGCAGGTCGGGACCGGCCGCCCGGCTAGCCGAGCTGGTTGAGCCAGGCCTGCGCTGACGCCTCCCACTTGGCGTAATAGTCGGGGTAGGCCGAGATCTGCACGGCCTGCGCCGACTGGGTCACGGTCATCGATTCCCAGCCCGCGATGTCGAGCAGACCGCGGGTCACGTTCGGGTTCGGGTTGCTCGCGCCACCGAAAAAGGCGAGGCTGGCCCGCACCGGGTCCATGACTTGTTCCGGGGTACCCCAGCCGGCACTCGGCCGCTGCTGGAACAGACCGAGCGAGTCCCGGTCGCCGTAGTCCACGTTGCGCAGCCCGGATTCCTGGGCGGCCGCCGCCAGCGCCACAACGAGACCGGCATTGCTCACGCCGGCGCCCCGCCCGACCGAAACAATCGTCTGCGCGTTCTGTCGCATCTCCTCCGACATGGGCGTGACCACCCCGGACGTCGCCACCGGGAAAGTGACCGCCACGGATGCCGGCGCCACCGTGATCGGCAGGGTCAAAACCTGTCCGGGATAGATGATGCTTGACCAGCCGAGGCCATTGGCGTCGAGCACAGCCTGCACGCTGACCCCGGCCGCGTTGGCCACGGCGGTGATGGTCTCGCCCGACGCGATGGTGTGGGTCGTTGCTGCGGCAATCTCGGCGACCGGCTCGACGTAGGCGGCCGGTTCCAACACTGGTGCTGCGGCGAGCACAATGACCTGGCCGGGGTAGATGACGCTGGCCCCGGTCAAGCCGTTGGCCCCCAGAACGTCAGCGGTCTTCAGCCCGTGCGCGGCGGCGATACCGCTGATGGTGTCGCCGCTCTGCACCGAGTAGCTGGCAGCGGATGCGGCCGGCGCGGCCACGACGGCGGCCGGCGCCGCCGCCTGGGTCAGGGTCAAAACCTGGCCCGGAAAGATCAGGGCCCGGGAATCGAGACCATTCTGCGCCAGCACGGCCGCCGTCGACAGGCCGAACCGGGCGGCAATTCCGCTCACCGTGTCACCGTCAACGACCGAATACTGGGCGGGCGCAACCTGAACGGCGGCTGCCACCGCGGTCACCGATAGAACGGGAGTGGCCTCGGCGAGCTTCGACTTGAGCGGCTTCTTAGCCAGGGCCTGAGCCTGGGCCGGCGCCGCCAGGTTAAGGCTGATCGCGAGCGTGCTGACCAGCACGATCGGCACGGTCAGCAATGCCGAGCGGGAATGCGAGTCACCGGGCTTCTTCGCCCGCCGCTTCGCAGCAGCGTCACTGCCCGAGAAGGCCACGCCAACCGTCTCGGGAACGGTCGCGTTTCGTGCGGCGGACGCCGCGGCATCCGTCGTATTCGTTTTCACCTTGGTCGACATGGTGCTCCGTTCATTGTGCGCACGCGCGCTACCCGTACAGCAAGTTCGTACAGCATCGTCTCGAATGCAGCAATCCCCACTGCGAGGTTTTCACAATTATGAGGGGGAGTCAATTGAATGGGCGACATGAAATGGCCGGTTCGCGAGGAAAAAGTGCCCGAAGGTTTTGCCTCGGACCCAAATCATGGGAAGCTAAAAGAGTGAGTGATGTGTCTTCAGAGCCCGAGTGGCTTACTATTCCTGCCCTAGTCAACCTGCTCGGAATGAGCCAGAGCCGCGTGCGGCACCTGATCGACGACAAGTACCTGCTGGCCATCCGGCGGGACAACGTTGTGTCGGTTCCTTCCCTGTTTCTGCGTGACGGCGCTCCCGTTCCCGAACTTCGCGGCACGCTGTTCGTGCTGGCCGACGACGGCTTCACCGACATGCAGGCCATGACCTGGCTGCTTGAGGTCGACGACAGCCTGGGCGTGCCCCCGATCGAAGCCCTTCGGGCCGGTCGCAAGGCCGAGGTGCGTCGCGTCGCCCAGGCACTCGCCTAACCGGGCACTCGCCCGGACCGGCCGGGCGCCGGCCGAACTGCCCCTCAGAACGCCCGGCGTGTCACCCGATCGGTCAGGTCCAGCAGCTTCTGCCTGGCCCCGGCGCTGATCGGCGCGGTCTCGAGCGCCGCGACAGCCTCAGCCACCTGAGCTTCGATGAGCGCCTCGACCCGGTCGACGGCACCGCTGGCGCTGATGAGTTGCTGCAAGGCGCGAATCTGGGCGGTATTGAGCGTGGGGTTGCCGAGCTGGGCGTCGAGCGATGCTCGGTCGGCGTCGCTCAGACGTTCCCGCGCCAGCGCGATCAACACCGTGCGCTTGCCCTCGGTCAGGTCGTCGCCACTCGGCTTGCCGGTCACGGCGGCGTCGCCGAACACGCCGAGCAGGTCGTCGCGAAGCTGGTAGGCCATACCAAGCGGCAGGCCGAAGGCACGCAGCGAGTTCAGTTGCGTGGCCGAGGCTCCGGCCAGGGCCGCTCCGATCACCAGCGGGGCCTGAACGCTGTACTTGGCTGACTTGTAGACGATCACGCGCAGTGCCCGATCGAGCAACTCGGCTTCCGGCTGGGCCAGCCAAGCGCGCTCCTCGAGAATGTCCAGGTATTGCCCGGCCGTGACCTCAGTGCGCATGAAGTTGAATTCGAGCCTGGCGCGCCGTGCCGAAGCCCGATCGGCCAGCTCGTCCAGCCCCTCGTCGAGCAGCTCATCGCTCCAGCCCAGAAGTAGATCGCCGAGCAGAATCGCCGACGCCCGACCATACGAGGCGGAGTCGCCAGCCCAACCCTCTCGCTCGTGCAAACTTTCGAACAGCTTGTGGGCGCTCGGAGCTCCGCGACGGGTGTCTGAGTTGTCGATGATGTCGTCGTGCACGAGTGCCGCGGCGTGAAAAATCTCCAGCGCGCTGGCGGCCGAAACCACCGCGGCCAGGCCGCCTGCGGCGGGTACCGGGGCAGCGGATGCCGCGGCCTCGTCGTCCGCACTGACTGACGGCTGGATGGCCGTTGGCTGGCCCGATTCGGGGCCGGAATCCTGCGGCAGAACGCTCCGCGCACCCCAGTAACAAAACTGGGCTCGAAACCGCTTTCCACCGCTGAGAAACTGCCGTGAGTAGTCGATTAGAGGAGTCAAATCGGAGCTGATCAGGGTCACAATTGGTTCGCGGGACATGAGGTACTCGTCGATGCGAGATTGAACCAAGTCGACCAGGCGTTTGCTTTCAGGCACCCGTATAGCCTAGCCATCCTGGCGGGGCTAGAATGAGATAATTCGAACCGGGTCATTCGATTCTGGTCGGTTCGAATTAGTCTACCCACCCGCTCGATCCCGTAACTGGAGGGAATGAGATGCCGCTTTCGGAACAGGAGCAGCGACTCCTTGAAGAGATGGAGCGCAGCCTCTATCACAACGATGCCGACTTTGTCGCCAGCGTTGGAGTGTCCAGGCTTCGCCCGAACTATCGTTCCATCGCGATCGGCGTACTGCTCGCCGTCGCCGGCATTGTCGCTCTCATCGCGGGTGTAGCCATTGCGCAGTTGTGGCTCGGCATTCTCGGCTTCATCGTTATGTTCGGCGGTGTGCTGATCGCCGTGACGCCCGGCAAGGCCATTCGTTCGATGCCCGGACCATCGTCACCCGGTCGCCGTCCGGCGCAGGCCAAGTCCAACCAGGGTTTCATGGAACGATTGAACGACCGGTGGGACCGTCGCCAGGATGGTCAGTAGCGGCTACTCGCGCTAACCTCCACCGGGCACCCATAACTCAATAAATCGCTGCGCTGTAGGGCCGATCATCTGATCGGCCCTTTTTTTGTGCCCAAAAGCGGGTCGAAAGCATCCGTTCTTAGAACTGTCGCTCCATTTCCCTCCACTGTTAGTCCCCAGTGATTTCGGGCAAATTTGGCGATCAATTCTGAAAATTGGCGTAAAAACCTAGGTTAGTGGTTGAAGGTGGAGTAAAGTGGAGCCACACCTGAATCTGGCCGGAAGAAAGGGGTGAGCGTGTTCCTTGGCACCTACGCCCCCCGGCTCGACGAAAAAGGTCGCATTATTCTTCCCGCGAAGTTTCGGGAAGAGCTCTCCACCGGTGTGGTGATGACGCGGGGGCAGGAACACTGCATCTACGTGTTCAGCACCCGCGAATTCGAAACCCTGCACGACAAGATCCGCCAGGCGCCGGTCACGAGCAAGCAGGCTCGCGACTACCTCCGGGTGTTCCTGTCGGGCGCAAGTTCGGAAACACCCGACAAACAAAACCGCGTCACCATCCCCGGCAACCTCCGCAGCTATGCGGGGCTTGACCGGGAACTGACCGTCATCGGTGCTGGCAGCCGAGTCGAGATTTGGGACAGCGAAGCGTGGGCCACCTACCTCGCCGAGCAGGAAACCTCGTACGCCAACACGACGGAGGAGGTGATTCCGGGACTTTTCTAGCCCTTGGCGCCTGACTCCCAGCCGTTTTGCCCTGACACACTTCCCCGGTGCCAGGACGAAATGGAGGGGAATCAGACCTCACGGACTAGCCCGGCATTATGGCCAGTAACGAAATCCCCAGCAATGAAATCCACACCCCGGTGCTGCTCGAACGCTGCGTCGAGCTGCTCGCTCCGGCACTCACAAAGCCCGGCGCCGTGCTCGTCGACGCCACACTCGGCATGGGCGGCCACGCCGAAGCGATCCTCTCGCGCTTTCCGGAACTAACCCTGGTCGGCCTCGACCGCGACACCGAGGCCCTCGCTATTGCCGAAGAGCGCCTCAAGGGATTCGCAGGCCGGGTGCACCTCGTACACACCGTCTACGACGGTATCGGCGACGCGCTCGACGGACTCGGTATCACCGAGGTCGCCGGCGTCCTCTTCGACCTCGGCGTCTCCAGCCTGCAGATCGACCGCGTCGAACGCGGTTTCTCCTACTCCAAGGATGCCCCGCTCGACATGCGCATGGACGGCACAGCCGGCCTCACCGCCGAGAGCATCCTCGCCGACTACAGCGAACGCGATCTCAAGCGCATTTTCCAGGACTACGGCGAAGAGAAACTCTCGGCCCGGTATGCCAAGGCCATCGTCGAAGCCCGCGAAACGATACCGTTCGTGCGGTCCGCGCAACTGGTCGACGTGATCACCAAGGCCACCCCGGTCGCCATCCAGCGTCTCGGCCACCCGGCCAAGCGCGTGTTCCAGGCGCTGCGCATCGAGGTCAATCAGGAACTGGCCGTGCTCGAACGGGCCATTCCGGCTGCGCTAGACCGCGTGCAGGTCGGTGGCCGCATCGTCGTCATGGCCTACCAGTCACTCGAAGACCGCATCGTCAAGCGGGCACTCGCCGCGGCATCCGGCTCCACCGCTCCGGCCGGGCTTCCGGTGGAACTGCCCGAACACAAGCCGCTGTTTACCCTCCTGCTCCGCGGTGCCGAACTGGCCTCCGACGAAGAAAAAGCACTCAACCCCCGCGCGACGCCGGTTCGGCTGCGCGCAGCTGAACGACTGAGAAGGGCCGCCGCATGAGCGACAACCTGGCACGCGTCGCCTTTTCCTTCGAACCTGAACCGTTCGAGACCAGCGCACCGGCACGGCGTGGGTTTCGACTGGTCTCGCCGACGCCGAGCCGCCGTGCCCGCCCGCGCATCTTCTACGCCCTCACCGCGGTAGCAGGCATGGCTGCCATCATGGTCGCCCAGCTGCTGCTGAGCGTCGGCATCTCCCAGGGCGCGTATGAAATCTCCAGCCTGCAGTCGAGTCAGTCGGAACTCGGCCGCACGGCCGCGAGCGTGAGCGAAGACCTCGTGCGGGTATCCTCCCCGCAGAGCCTCGCCGCCAACGCTGAGGGCCTCGGCATGGTCAGCAACTCCAACCCCGTCTACCTGCGCCTCTCTGACGGCGCTGTTTTGGGCGCTCCGGCCTCGGCGTCGGGCTCGCAGGCCGGAGCGGCCAGCCTTGTTCCCAACGCCCTGCTGAACGGCAGTACCCTGCTGTCACAGCTTCCGGCGGATCCGGCGGCCGCCGGTGCTGTTGCGATCACGAGCGCACCGGTAGTTCCTGCGGGACTCGCGGCGCCCACTACCCGATAGTTTCCGTGACTCGACCATGATGGGCAGATGAGCGTGCGCAATACCCGAAGCAGTAGTGCCCGAAACAACCCGACCAATTCGCGGTCCAGCCGTCGTCGCACGCTTGTCACCATCCTCGTGCTGTTCGCCGTCATCGCCGTGTTCCTGGTGCGCCTGGTCGATATCCAGGTCGTGCAGGCCGATTCGCTCACCAAAGACTCAGTAGGAAACCGCTCGGTCGGCCAGGTCGTCTACGGTTCCCGCGGCGAGATCGTCGACACCAACGGTGTCGTGCTGGCCGGAACGGTCATGCGGTACAACATCACCATGTCGCCCGTGAACGCGACGCCCTTCAAACGAACCGTCGACGGTAAGAAGGTCGAAATCTCGGTGGCCGACGCCGCCGCCGAAATCGGTGCCGCCACCGGCCAGACCGGCGACGCCATTCTGCTGACCATCTCCACCGCCCTCGAGGCAAACGCCGAGGCCAACTTCGCCTACATCGCTCAGAAAGTCGATGTCGACGTACTCCGTGCCGTGCAAAACCTGCACATTCCCTGGACCTACTCGGAGAACAGTCCCAGTCGGGTCTACCCGAACGGCGCCGTCGCCGGCAATATGCTCGGCTATCTTTCGGGGGAGGGCGTGCCGCAGGCCGGCCTCGAATCCGGGCAGCATGCCTGCCTGGCCTCGACCAACGGTAAGGAAACCTACGAAAAGGGTGCCGACGGCGTGCGCATCCCCGGCAGCAGCGTCACGAGCACCGCCGCCGTCGACGGCGGTGACGTCGTCACCACCATCGACTCCGACCTCCAGTGGTTCGTGCAGCAGACCCTCGCGGCCCGGGCGCAGGAAACCGGGGCGGCCTGGGCGACCGCTGTCGTGCTGGACGCCAAGACCGGCAAGCTCCTCGCCGTTGCCGATTACCCTTCGGTCGATCCGAACAACGTCGGCGGTACCGAGAACCCCGAAGACCGCGGCTCCCGGGCCTTCACCCAATCCTTCGAACCCGGCTCGACCTTCAAAGCGCTGACCGCGGCATCCGTTCTCGATTCCGGCGTCGCCACCCTGCAGACCGGAATCGTCGCGCCTTACCGGTATTTGCCGGCCAACGGCGCGAACATCAATGACAGCCATTCGCACCCGGACCAGAACATGACCCTCACCGGCGTGCTGATCGACTCGAGCAACACCGGCATGTCCAAGTTCGGTGAGAAACTCACCGACCAGCAGCGCTACGACTACATGAAGGCGTTCGGCGTTGGCACCCCGACTGAAACTGGCTTTCCGCGCGAAGACGGCGGAATTCTGCACCCGGTCGACGAGTGGGACAACCAGACCAGCTACGCGACCATGTTCGGACAGGGTCTGACAACGAGCGCGCTGCAGGTCGCGAGCATCTACCAGACCATCGCCAATGACGGTGTTCGCATGCCGGTACAGCTGGTCGAGGGCTGCCGTCAGGCTGATGGCACCATGACTAACGTGCCCGATGCCACCGGAACCCGGGTGCTGTCCGAGACGGCGGCGAACGAAACCAGCGACGTGCTCGAGATGGTGTACCAGAAGAGCTGGGTGCAGAGTAAGTGGAACATTCCGGGCTACCGCGTGGCCGCCAAGACCGGAACAGCGCAGATGCCGGACGGCAAGGGCGGGTACTCCAACGGGTATCTGGTGTCGGTGTCGGGCTTCGCACCGGCCGACGATCCACAGTATGTCGTCTCGGTCAACATCGCCGACCCTGTTAAACTGAATACGTCTGCCGCACCGGCTCCGGTCTTCCAGGAGATCATGAGCCAGGTGTTGAAAAAGTACCGGGCGGTTCCCTCGGGCGCGACTGCGCCTGACCTCCCTTCCACCTGGTAAGAAAGCGAGCCCTGCGTGTCTGAATTGGCGCCGTCGGCTCTCCGTCCCGAGCACCCCGTTCCGCGGTCCTTGTCGGGATTGGTTGCCGAATTTGATCTGGAACTACGTGGAGACATCGACGGTCTCGAAGTCACCGGAGTGAGCCTGAGTTCGCGCACGGTGCAACCAGGCGACCTCTACGTCGGCGTTGCCGGGGCACACCAGCACGGTGCCACCTTCGCCGCGGCGGCCGCTGAAGCCGGGGCTGTGGCTATTTTGACCGACGAGGCCGGAGCGCTGCTCGCCGCGGCCAGCGGCCTGCCGGTTTTGCTGACACCGGATGCCCGCGCCGCGCTCGGCGCCGTCGCCGCCTGGATCTACCGCACCGACGACAATCCCGCGACCCTGTTCGCCGTCACCGGCACCAACGGCAAGACCAGTGTGGTCTACCTGCTGTTCGGCATCCTGAACCAACTCGGCGTCGTCTCCGGACTCACCTCCACCGCCGAACGTCGTATCGGCGACCTCGCCGTCACGAGTTCGCTGACCACGCCCGAAGCCAGCGAACTGCACGCCCTGCTGGCCCGCATGAACGAGGCCGAAGTGCGCGCCGTCGGCATTGAAGTCTCGGCGCAGGCCCTCAGCCGCTACCGGGTCGACGGCCTCGTCTTCGATATCGCCGCATTCACCAACCTCAGCCACGACCACCTCGACGACTACGCCGCGATGGACGACTACTTCCAGGCCAAGCTCGAGCTATTCCAACCCGACCGCTCGCACCGCGGCGTGATCACCGTCGACACCGACTGGGGCCGCCGCGTCGCCGACGAATGCCGCATTCCGGTGACGACCATCACCAACCGGGCCGATGTAGACGCCGACTGGCGCATGACCGTGGTCGGTGAAACCGCGTCCCACACCGACTTCGTACTCGACGGTCCCGACGGTCGCCGCCTGCACACCCGGGTGCCGCTGCTCGGCTGGTACATGGCCGCCAACGCCGCCCTGGCCATCGTCATGCTGGTCGAGAGCGGATTCGACCTCGACGCGATCCAGCACACGCTGAACCGCGACGGCGGCATCGTCGCGTTCATCCCCGGGCGCGCCGAGCGCATCTCCGGCGACCTGGGCCCGCTCGTCTACATCGACTACGGACACAGCCCCGATGCGTTCCTGAACACCCTCGCGGCCCTGCGCAAGTTCACGCCGGGCAAGCTGATCATGCTGTTCGGCGCCGACGGTGACCGCGACACCACGAAACGCGCCGATATGGGCCGAATTGCAGCCCAGGGCAGCGATATCGTGGTCGTGACCGACTTTCACCCGCGATTTGAAGACGCCGCGAGCATCCGCGCCGTACTGCTGAAAGCAGCGCGCGACGCCGTGCCAGACGGCGAGTTCTACGAGGTGGCCAACCCCCGTACGGCATTCCGTACGGCGTTGTCACTCGCACACGAAGGAGACACCATTCTGTACGCCGGCCCAGGCCACGAGGACTACCACGAGGTACAAGGCGTGAAACTGCCGTATTCGGCCAGGGACGACTCCCGCCAGGCGCTCCGCGACGCTGGGTGGCTGTAAATGATCGCCCTCTCCCTGGCCGAGATCAGCCACGCCGTCGACGGTGCGCTGCACCTGACCGGCGCGGCCACCGCCGCTGACCTGATCGACGGATCGGTGCAGACCGACTCCCGCCTGATCGAACCCGGCTCGATCTTCGTCGCCAAGCCCGGCGCCGTCACCGACGGGCACGTGTTCGCGCCCGTCGCCGCCGCGCAGGGCGCCGCGCTGCTCATCGTGGAACGCCTGCTCGACCTGCCGGTCAGCCAGATCGTCGTCGCCGACGTCGTCGCCGCACTCGGTGCCCTCGCCTCCACGGTCGTCGCCCGCGTGCGCGCTGACGGAGCGCTCAAGATCGTGGCGGTCACCGGTTCCAACGGCAAGACCACGACCAAGAACCTGCTCCGCAGCATGCTCGAGCGGGTGGGCCCGACCGTCGCCCCGCGCGGCTCCTTCAACAACCAGGTCGGCGCGCCGATGACCATGCTCGAGGTGACCCCGGGCACGCGTTTCCTGGTGATCGAGATGGGTGCCAGCAGCGAGGGCGCCATCGCGCACCTCGTGCGTCTGGCGCGCCCCGACGTCGGCATCGTGCTCACCATCGGTCTCGCCCACGCCGGCGAGTTCGGCGACCTCGACGCCACCGTGCGCGCCAAATCCGAGATGGTCACCCACCTTCTTCCCACGGATGTCGCGGTGCTGAATGCCGACGATCCGCGCGTCGCGCAGATGCAGGCGATGACCCCGGCACGTGTCGTTCGCTTCGGCGAATATGGTCAGGTTGATGTGCGGGCGAGCGACCTGCACTCCGGACGGACCGGCACCACCTTCACCCTGCACCTGGCGAGCGGGCAGAGAGCACCGGTCACCTTCCCGGTGCTCGGGGAGCACCACGTGATGAACGCCCTCGCCGCGGCCGCCGCTGCGGAGGTGCTCGGGGTATCACTCGGTGATATCGTCGCCGCTCTCGAGGCAACCACCCGGGCCGAACGCTGGCGCATGGAGGTGCTCGGCGGCAAGGATGACGTCACCGTCATCAACGACGCTTACAACGCGAGCCCCGACTCCATGAGCGCAGCGCTCAAGACGCTCGCCCAGATCGGCACTCCGGGACGGCGCACCATCGCGGTGCTCGGCGAGATGGCCGAACTCGGTGCACTAGCCGGTGAAGAGCACGATCGCGTCGGACTGCTCGCCGTGCGCCTGAACATCTCCCAGATAATCGTGGTCGGCCCCGCCGCCCGCCGCATGCACATCAGTACCATCAACGAGGGGTCCTGGGACGGCGAATCGGCGTATGTCGACACGCCCGACGAAGCCTTCGAACTCGTGCGCACCAGCGTGAATCCGGGGGACACCGTGCTCGTGAAGTCATCCAACTCCGCGGGTCTGCGATTCCTCGGCGATCGACTGGGAGACTTGTTCTCGTGAGAGTCCTTCTGCTGTCCGGAGCGTTTTCGCTCGCGTTCACCCTGTTTCTGACCCCGCTGTTCATTCGTTTGTTCAAGAAGTTAGGCTGGGGTCAGTTCATTCGCGACGACGGCCCCAAGAGTCACCACGCCAAACGCGGCACCGCCACCATGGGTGGCATCATCATTATTCTGGGCGTGCTGATCAGCTATTTCACAGCCATGCTGATCGAACAACGACCGTTCACCCCGTCGCCGCTGCTCGTTCTGTTCATGATGGTGGGCCTCGGCCTGGTCGGTTTTCTCGATGACTTTCTGAAGACCCGCAACCAGCGCAGCCTCGGCCTCGGCGGCTGGTCGAAGGTACTCGGGCAGGTCATCGTGGCCGGCGCCTTCGGTGTGCTGTCGCTGCAGTTCGTCGACCGTAACGGCCAGACGCCTGCCTCGACCAGCATCTCGTTCATTCGCGACCTGCCGCTGGACTTCATGAAACTCGGCACCTTCATCGGTATCGCCGTGTTCCTGCTCTGGATCTGCCTGATCGTCGCCGCGACGTCGAACGGGGTCAACGTAGCCGACGGCCTCGACGGCCTCGCCACCGGGGCCTCCATTTTCGCCATCGGTTCCTTCGTCGTGATCGGGTTCTGGCAGTCCAACCAGAGCTGTTTTGGGGGAGCGGATGCCTCAGACCAGTTCAAGTGTTACCTCGGCCCCGACTCCTTCGACCTCGCCATCGTCTCGGCGACCATCGTCGGCGGGCTGATCGGGTTCCTCTGGTGGAACACCTCACCGGCCAAGATCTTCCTCGGCGACACCGGGTCGCTCGCCCTCGGTGGCGCGCTGGCCGCCCTTGCTATTCTCAGCCGCACCGAACTGCTCCTCGTGCTCATCGGCGGCCTCTTCGTGATGGAAGCCGGATCCGTGATCGTGCAGCGTGCGTACTTCAAAATCACCCACGGTAAACGCATCTTTTTGATGAGCCCGATCCATCACCATTTTGAACTCAAGGGCTGGGCCGAAGTCACGGTGGTCGTGCGGTTCTGGATCATCGGCGGCCTGCTCGTCGCCGCCGGCGTCGGGTCGTTCTACCTCGAGTGGCTGTCTCGCTAATGAGCGACGCTGATCGCCTGAACACACTCACCAGCTGGCACGCCGACTGGAAGGGCCTGCGCGTCGCCGTGCTCGGCCTCGGAGTGACCGGTTTCGCCGCCGCCGACACCCTCGCCGAACTCGGCGCCGACGTGCTCGTGCTCGCGTCGCCCGGCCCCGACGAACGATTCGACCTGCTCACGGTGCTCGGCGTGCCGTTCGTGCAGGCTGACCTGCGCGAGGTGCCCGCGGAACTCGCGGCGCAACATCCGCACGTGATCATCGTCTCGCCCGGCTTCCACCCCGACCACCCACTGCTGGTCTGGGCGCACGAGAACGGCGTGCCAGTTTGGGGCGACATCGAACTGGCCTGGCGGCTGCGCGACAAGGTCGGCTCGCCTGCCGAGTGGTTGCTCGTCACCGG
The DNA here is from genome assembly GCF_002929595.1 of Cryobacterium sp. N19. NCBI lineage: Bacteria > Bacillati > Actinomycetota > Actinomycetes > Micrococcales > Microbacteriaceae > Cryobacterium > Cryobacterium sp. N19. The sequence continues at coordinate 221,855 of NZ_PJJR01000054.1, forward strand.
CACCAACGGCAAGACCACCACCGTGCAGCTCACCGCCAGCATGCTCGCCGCCCACGGCAGCCGCGTCGCCCCCTGCGGCAATATTGGTGTGCCCGTGCTCGACGCCATCCGCGATCCCGCCGGCTGGGACGTGCTCGTCGTTGAGCTCTCCAGCTACCAGCTGCACCACCTGCCGTTGAGCGGTCCGGGCGCCCTGCGGCCCTGGGCAAGCCTCTGCCTGAACGTTGCCGACGACCACCTGGACTGGCACGGGTCGGCCGAGGCCTATCGAGCTGCCAAGGCCAAGGTCTACTCGAACACGGCTGTCGCCTGCGTCTACAACACAGCGGATGCCGCGACCCTCGCGATGGTGCAGGACGCCGACGTGCAGGACGGCGCCCGGGCCATCGGTATCGGCCTCGGCGTGCCCGGACCGAGCGAATTGGGCATCGTCGACGGCATCGTCTGCGACCGCGCTTTTCTCGAGGACCGGTTCGAACGCGCCCTGGAATTGACCACCGTGCCGCACCTGGTCGCGGCCGGACTCGGTGCGCCGCACGTGATCATGGATGTGCTTGCCGCGAGCGCCCTCGCGCGCTCGTACGGAGCCCTGCCGGCCACCATTCACACGGCGCTGGAAACCTTCCACCTCGACGCCCACCGCATCGAAACGGTCGCCATCGGCGACGGCGTCGAGTGGGTCGACGATTCCAAGGCCACCAACCCGCACGCCGCCGACGCCTCCCTGGCCGCGTACGAGTCGGTGGTCTGGCTGGTCGGCGGGCTGCTCAAGGGCGTGGATATCGACCAGCTCGTGCAGAAGCACGTCGGCCGGTTGCGCGGCGCGATCATCATCGGCGTGGACCGCCTGGCATTACGCCAGGCATTCGCGCGACACGCCCCCGACCTGACCGTGTATGAGATCGACCCGGACGACACTGAACTAGTCATGACGCGGGCTGTGCGGCTGGCCGCCGAACTCGCTCGGGCCGGTGACACGGTGCTGCTGGCACCGGCCGCCGCATCGATGGACCAATTCGAGAGCTATGTCGAACGCGGGCGACTTTTCAATCAGGCAGTACACGACTTTTTGGGTAGGTGACGCGGATGGTACAGGTGCCGCGTAACCCCTCCTCCCGCACCCGGCCGACCACGCAGGCGCAGGCGTCGGCCTCCGGCTCACGACCTGCTGCCGGTTCACGATCCACGCCCGGATCACGGCCGGCCTCCGGTTCCCGTGCCGCTGCGGGGCGCCCGCCCGGGGCACCCGAAAAACCGGCGGCATCGGACGGCCCGGGCGGACCACAGGTGCGGATCAACCTCGGGCGGGTGTTCAAGTCCGAGGGCGGCAACTACTTTCTGCTGCTCGGCACCACCCTGTTCCTGGTGATCTTCGGCCTCGTCATGGTGCTGTCGTCGTCGTCGGTGGACTCGTTTTTGGCCGACATGGGCTTCTTCGGCGGACTGCTGCGTCAGGGCATGTTCGCGCTGATCGGTATTCCGCTCATGCTCGTGGTCAGCCGACTGCCGCTCGCGTTCTGGCGGCGCGTGGCCTGGCCGGCGATGCTCATCACCTGCTTCTTTCAGTTTCTGGTGGTGGCTACCGGGCTCGGCCGCGGTACCGGCGGTAACACCAACTGGCTGAACATCTTCGGCATTCAGTTCCAGCCGTCCGAGGGCATCAAGGTGGCCCTGGTCATCTGGCTCGGTGTGATTCTATCGAAGAAACAGCACCAGCTCGACGACTGGAAGCACGTGTTCATTCCGGTGTTCGGGGTGGGTGGCGGCGCCGCTTTGCTCGTCATGATCGGCGGCGACCTCGGAACCACCATGATCATGGCCGGCATTCTGTTCGGCGCTCTGTTCTTCGCCGGCGTCAAATTGCGCCTGCTCGCCGTGCCCCTGCTGGTGGGAGTGGGTGGCGCTATCGTTCTGGCCATTGCCAGCCCCAACCGTCTGACCCGCATCATGAGCTTTCTCAACGAGGGCTGCACCGAGCTGAGCGGTGAGATCTCCTCGAGCTGCTGGCAACCGCTGCACGGCACCTGGGCGCTGGCCAGCGGCGGCGTCTTCGGCGTCGGCCTCGGCAACTCCAAGGCCAAATGGTCCTGGCTGCCAGCCGCCGACAACGACTACATCTTCGCCATCATCGGCGAAGAGCTCGGCCTGATCGGCTGCATAGTCGTGCTCGGCATGTTCATTCTGCTGGCCTTCGCCTTTCTGCGCGTCATGCGCACCGCCACGACCGTGCAGGCCAAGGTCTCCACGGCCGCCGCCATGGTCTGGATCATCGGCCAGGCTTTCGTCAACATCGGCGTGGTGCTCGGAGTGTTCCCCGTGTTGGGCGTACCGCTGCCGCTGATCTCGGCCGGTGGCACCGCTCTGCTCACCACCCTGGTCGCGATCGGCATCGTGCTCTCCTTTGCGCGCGGTGACCGCTCGAGCGAACCCCAGAACGATTTCACCGACTCCATTGAGGCTAACCGGGCATGACCACGTACCTTCTCGCGGGCGGCGGAACCGCCGGCCACGTCAACCCCCTGCTCGCCGTCGCCGACCGCATCCGTTTTCTTGAAGCGGATGCCACGGTGCTGGTTCTTGGAACCGCCGAGGGCCTCGAGGCTCGCCTGGTTCCCGCGCGCGGCTACGAACTCATCGTCGTTCCCCGGGTGCCGTTTCCGCGCCGCCCGAATCGGGCCGCCCTGCGCTTTCTGCCGCGCTTCAGCGCCGCCGTGCGACTGGTGAGAGACGTCATCCGCTCAAGGCACGTCGATGTCGTCGTCGGTTTTGGCGGGTACGTCTCCACACCGGCCTACCTCGCCGCCCGCCGTGCCGGGGTGCCGATCGTCATTCACGAGGCCAACGCCAGGCCCGGGCTGGCCAACAAACTCGGCGCTCGCTTCACCCGGCACGTCGGAGTCGCCTTCAGCGGCACGCCAATTCGGCACGCCCGGTTCGTGGGCATGCCGCTGCGGCCCGAAATCGAAGAACTCGACCGGGTGGAGGCGCGGCCCGCGGCGCTGGCATTTTTTGGCCTCGACCCGGAACGCCCCGTGCTGCTCGTCACCGGCGGGTCGCTCGGTGCTCGCACACTCAACGCCACAATGGTCGCCTCGGCGCGGGAGATCGCGGCCGCCGGCTGGCAGGTGCTGCACATCACCGGGTCGAAAGCCGAGGTCGCCGACCCCGAGCTGCCGGATTACCACCTGCTGGCGTACTGCGACCGCATGGATCTCGCCCTCGCCGCCGCCGATTTCGCCGTGACGCGCGCGGGCGCTGCCACGGTGAGCGAACTGTGTGCGCTCGGTATTCCGGCGGTCTACGTGCCGTATCCGGTCGGCAATGGTGAACAGCGTTTCAACGCCGCGCCCGTGCTGGCAGCGGGAGGGGGCGTGGTGATCGCTGATGCGGACTTCGTGCCGGCCTTCGTTCAGGGTGAGTTGGTGACTTTGTTGGGTGACCGGGCGCGGCTGGGCGTTATGGCGCGGGGGGCGGCATCCGTTGGTGCGCGTGATGGAACGGCCCGCATGCTCGACCTGGTGCAGGGCGCGCTCGCGCCCATCGGGCGTTCGCACGCGTAACGTAGTTCCCGCAGCATCTGTTTTAATTTGCCTCTAACTGCTATCGAGAAAGAGCACAACCGTGATCGCACCAGACCTCACTCTGACCATTCCCGACCAGCTCGGACGTGTGCACTTCGTGGGCATCGGGGGATCGGGCATGAGCGGTATTGCTCGTCTGTTTCTGGACCAGGGCTACACCGTCACCGGCTCAGACGCGAAGGACTCGCCCAACGTCACGGCGCTGCGCGATCTCGGTGCGACCGTGTTCATCGGGCACGAAGCGTCCAACGTCGGTGAGGCCGACACCCTCGTGGTCACCGGAGCGCTCTGGCAGGACAACCCCGAGTACGTGCTCGCCAATGAACGCGGCCTTCCGGTGCTGCACCGGGCGCAAGCCCTCGCCTGGCTCATTCGAGCGCACCGGCTCGTGGCGGTGGCCGGTGCGCACGGCAAGACCACCTCCACCGGCATGATCGTCACAGGTCTGCTCGGCCTCGGCCAGGACCCCAGCTTCGTCAACGGCGGCGTGATCGAATCGCTCGGAGTCAGTTCCGCCAGCGGCACCGACGACCTGTTCGTGGTCGAAGCCGACGAATCCGACGGCTCCTTTCTGCTGTACCACACGGCCGTCGCCCTGGTCACGAACGTCGATCCAGACCACCTCGACCACTACGGCTCCCTCGAAGCCTTCGAGGCCGCCTTCGTCGAATTCAGCCGCAACGCAACGGAGCTCGTCGTGATCTCCTCCGACGACGTCGGCGCGGTACGGGTCACCGGGGCCATCACCGCGGGCCTGAGCGCAGCGGATGCCGCCGCCCGCGTCATGACGTTCGGCGAGCACCCGGATTCCACCGTGCGCGTGCACTCCATCACCACGACGGGTCCGGTCAGCTTCAGCGTCTCCTGGCGTGGTCAGGATTACAACGCGACCCTGCGAATCCCCGGCAAGCACAACGCCATCAACGCGGCCGGCGCCTTCGCCGTGCTGGTCGGCCTCGGCTTCGACCCGGCGGCCAGCCTCGATGCCATCGCCGGGTTCGGCGGCACCCAGCGCCGGTTCGAGCTGCACGGAACGGTCGGCGGTGTCAGCGTCTACGACGACTACGCCCACCACCCGACCGAGGTGGCCGCAGCCCTCGCCGCCGCCCGCACCGTGGTCGGTGAGGGGCGCATCATCGCGGTCCACCAACCGCACCTGTACAGCCGCACCCGTCTGTTCGCGCGGGAATTCGCCGAGACCCTCGAAAGTTTCGCCGACCAGACCATCGTGCTCGGCATCTACGGCGCCCGCGAAGACCCGGAGCCCGGGGTCACCGGTGCGCTTGTCTCCGAACGATTCCGCGACCCGTCCCACGTCGCCTACGTGCCCGATTGGCAGGATGCCGCCGATTACCTTGCCAGCATCGCCCGCGACGGAGACTTCGTCGTGACCCTCGGCTGCGGCGATGTGAACCGCATCGTGCCCCAGCTGCTCGCCTCGCTCGAAAAAGTACGCGGATGAGGCGGCGGTGAGGCGGCCGGCCGGCTTCGACCGACCGAACGAGCCGCAGCCAGCGCGCCCGACCCCGACCGCGGCCCCGGCCGCGAAATCGCCGCGCGCCAAGCCGGCAGTGCAGCCACTCGCAGAATCTGACGACGCTCCGGCGTCAGCCCGACCGCCAAGGAAACGGGCTCCAGCGCCGACGAAACGGGCTCCAACGCCGGCGAAACCGAAGAAAACGCGCGGCGGCGTCGCAGCGCTCAAATCTACGCCGAAACCCTTTGATCCCTCCGACACTACGACGGAACCGATCGTGCTGGCCGGGGGAGGCGCATCCGCTTCGCGGGTCACGGTCAAACCGGTGCCGTCTGACTCGGCCCCGTCATCGGCACGGGCGGGCAGAAAGGCAGAATCGCTTGGAGAGGCCTCCGGCGGCACGCCCGGCGCCCGCGCGGCCCGGTCGGTGCTGCGGGCGGCCCAGCGCGCCCGCAAACGCTTCGAACGCGCCGAGGTGCGACGGTTCACCGGACGCACCCGGCGCCAGCGCACAGCGTGGATTCTCGGAGTCGGCTCGATCGTGCTTGCCTTCGGGCTCATCATCGGGGCGGCCTACTCACCGTTGATGGCCCTGCGCACGATCGAGGTCGTCGGCACCAGCCGGATTCCGGCGGCGGATGTGTCAGCGGCCCTCGCCGATCAGCTCGGCACCCCGCTGCCGCTCATCGACAGCGGCGTGGTCAAGGGCGAACTGTCGAAGTTCACGCTCATCCAGAGCTACGTCACGGAGAGTCGCCCGCCCGGCACACTCGTGGTGCGTATTGTCGAGCGGGTGCCGGTTGGCGTGCTGACCGGACCGACCGGATTCGACCTGGTCGATGCCGCCGGTGTCGTCATCGAGACGACGCCGGAACGCGCGGCAGGCTACCCGCTGATCGACGCGCCGGACGGCATCTCCAGCGCCGGGTTCAAGGCCGCTGCCGCGGTCCTCGCCGTGCTGCCGGAGAGCATTCGCACCCAGCTGGACTCGGTGACCGCGGTCACTACCGACGACGTCACCCTGAGCCTGCTCGGTGGCGAACGCGTGGTCTGGGGCAGCCCGGAAAAATCCGAGTACAAGGCCGTCGTGCTGGCCGCCCTGCTCGTGGGCCACCCAGCCGGCACCGTGAACGAATACGACGTCTCCTCGCCCGACAGCGCCGTGCTGCGCTGATTTTCGGCGTTCCGCCTCGCGACCGTGCCCGAAACGGATGCGCGCTACGGTAACCGCCGTAACGGCCACCTGTTTCGGGCGCGGTCGCGGTGAAGGGCGGCAACCGCTCGGCAAGATTCGGCGCGCCGCGATGCTGCACGAGCGGCTGAAAGCTGCTTGCGCGGCTGGCGCAGCTGGCGTGCCGCGCGCGCGAGCAGTATATGGGCGCGTGAAACCCAAAATGGGCGTGAAGGGGTTCGCGCGGAGCCCCGCAACGGGTCGCGGCAACGGATTCTTCGAGTTCTTCGCGACACGCGGGCGCGCCTCCCCAGCGACGCGCCGCGCCCGCATACTTTCGTAATCAGGAATTGCATACTCAGCATAACTTTAAACTTCGACTAGAGGTTTAGGGTTCCACCCGGAGGCCGGACGTGTCAAACAATCAAAATTATTTAGCCGTCATCAAGGTTGTCGGCATCGGCGGTGGTGGCGTCAACGCCGTCAACCGCATGATCGAACTGGGCCTCCGCGGTGTCGAGTTCATCGCCATCAATACGGATGCCCAGGCCCTGCTCATGAGCGACGCCGACGTCAAGCTCGACGTCGGTCGTGACCTCACCCGCGGCCTCGGTGCCGGTGCTGACCCTGAGGTGGGTCGCCGCGCCGCCGAGGACCACGCCGAGGAGATCGAGGAAGCCCTCGCCGGGGCCGATATGGTCTTCGTCACCGCCGGCGAGGGTGGTGGCACCGGAACCGGTGGCGCCCCCGTCGTCGCCCGCATCGCCAAGTCGATCGGCGCCCTCACGATCGGTGTCGTCACCAAGCCGTTCGGCTTCGAGGGCAAGCGTCGCCAGGCGCAGGCCGAGACCGGTGTCGCCTCGCTCAAGAACGAGGTCGACACGCTCATCGTCGTACCCAACGATCGCCTGCTCGAGATCAGCGACCGCGGCATCAGCATGCTCGAAGCTTTCGCGACCGCCGACCAGGTGCTCCTCGCCGGTGTGCAGGGCATCACCGACCTGATCACCACCCCCGGCCTGATCAACCTCGACTTCGCCGACGTCAAGTCGGTCATGCAGGGTGCTGGCTCGGCCCTCATGGGCATCGGCTCAGCTCGCGGCGCCGACCGTGCCATCAAGGCGGCCGAACTGGCCGTCGCCTCGCCCCTGCTCGAAGCTTCGATCGACGGCGCGCACGGCGTGCTCCTGTCGATCCAGGGTGGATCCAACCTTGGTATTTTCGAGATCAACGACGCGGCCCGCCTCGTGCAGGAAGCCGTGCACCCCGAAGCCAACATCATCTTCGGTGCCGTCATCGACGACACTTTGGGTGACGAGGTACGGGTCACCGTCATCGCCGCCGGCTTCGACGGCGGCGAGCCCGGCGCCAAGGCGGTCGAGGTTCGCCGTGCCGACCTCGTCGCGGCTGGCATCGCGGCCGGCGCCGGAACGGCTGCCGCCGGAGCTGCGGCATCCGCTGGCAGCGCCACGGGAACCCCAGCGACCGACTCGGGCAGCTACAGCGACGGCGAGCTCGCGGCCTCCGTCTGGGGCGGCTCCGACGCCGGCAACGGCGTGACCGTGGCCGACCCGGCCTTTGAAGAAGAGGCCGACGACCTGGACATCCCCGACTTCCTCAAATAAGGCGCGTTTACAGTAGTCCCGGGGACGATGTGTCAGAATGTCGACCCCGGGCGCACTGCCTTAATCGCACGTGACGAACAGAGCAGCATGAGCATGGCACTTCCTGACGCGGCGGCCGAACCGGCACCGGGCATAACGGCACCGAGCGATCTGGCCACCCGTCTGCAGACCGTGCGCGCTGGCGTCGCCGACGCCGCGGGTGAGGCTGGCCGTGACCCGGCCGACATCACCACGATCGTCGTCACCAAGTTTCACCCGATTTCATTGATCGAAGAGCTCTACGCCCTGGGTGTTCGCAACCTGGGGGAGAACCGACACCAGGAGGCGCAGGGCAAGGCAGCGTCGCTCACTGATCTCGACCTCGTCTGGCACTTCGTCGGTCAGATTCAGGGCAAAAAGGCGCGCCAGGTGCGGGCCTACGCCAACGTCATCCACTCGATTGATCGAGAGTCATTGGTGAGCGCTCTCGGCTCGGAGGAAGCGAGCGTTGACTGCTTCATTCAGGTGAATTTAACGGATGACGCGGCTCGCGGCGGTGTGGATCCCGCGAACCTGCCGGCCCTCGTCGACAGCGTTCAGGCCACACCGGGCCTCGTCCTGCTCGGCCTCATGGCCGTGGCGCCGCTCGGCGCTGAACCGCGACGGGCCTTTGCCCAGGTACGCGAGTTCAGCGAACAGATCCGCGGCCAGGCCCCGGACGCCACCGCACTGTCCATGGGCATGAGCCAGGACTACGCGGCGGCCGTGCTCGAAGGGGCGACACACCTAAGAATTGGCACTGCAATCACCGGCAATCGCCCGGTGCTCTAATAATCTCGAAGTAGCAAACCAACACGGAGGTCGACATGTCCAACCCGCTCAAGAAAACCATGGTCTACCTGGGTCTGGCAGACGAAGAGCTGGAGTACCAGGCACCCGCCGGTACCGGCAATTCCAACAGCGGCTCCAGTAGCCATGCCGCTGCCAATCACGTGAGCGCCGTTCCGGCACGCGGGCACGACAGCAATGCCCCTCATGCCAACGCGGCCCACCATGATGCCGGTCGTGCACCGGTGACCCCCCTGCGTAAGACTTCGACCCCCCAGAATGTGGCTGCGTCTGAAATGAATGAGATTCTCACGGTTCACCCTCGCGCCTACAAGGACGCCCAGGTCATCGCCGAGTCCTTCCGCGAAGGGATCCCGGTCATCATCAACCTGTCGCAGATGAGCGACGGCGATGCTCGCCGCCTCATCGACTTCGCGAGCGGCCTGTCGCAGGGCCTGTACGGCAAGATTGAGCGCGTCACCGCCAAGGTCTTCCTGCTCTCGCCGTCCCACGTCGTCGTCTCCGGCGACAGCACCACCGAAGAGGGCGCTGAAGACAGCTCCTTCTTCGCGCAAGGCTAGACTTAAGCGTGACTGGTCTATCAATTCTGGGGAATCTTCTCTATTTCGTATTCTTCATGTACTTCCTCGTGCTCTGGGGTCGATTCATTATCGATCTTGTGCGCGGTGTCAACCGGGCCTGGCGCCCGCAGGGTTTCCTGCTGGTGCTCGTCGAACTCGTCTACACGCTGACCGATCCGCCGGTACGTTTCTTCCGTCGTCTGGTTCCGCCGCTTCGCATCGGGCCCATCGCTTTGGATTTCGGCTTCACACTGACGATGCTTTGCTGCATCGTCGGCATGACCGTGGCAGGAATAATACAACGCGCCTAGCGGGGCATGTATCCTTGTCGGATGACTGGTTCGCCGTGAGCCCGTACTCGCTCGTCGGCAGCCCGTAGTTAATAAAATACTTGAGCCACTCATGGGCTTGAGTCAGTCAACTGTTCACAATAAATACAAGTTTTGAGGGTGGAAAGCCATGGCGCTAACTCCGGAAGATGTAGTCAACAAAAGGTTCCAGTCGACCAAGTTCCGTGAGGGATACGATCAGGACGAGGTCGATGACTTTCTCGACGAGGTCGTCGTCGAACTGCGTCGCCTGACCAAGGAGAACGAGGAACTGCGGGGCCAGGTCGGCTCTGACGCTGCCCCGGCAGCTGAGGCTGCTCCGGTCGCTGCCGTGGTCGCTGAGCCCGTCGTGGTCGAACCCGTCGCCGCTCCTGTCGCCGCCGCACCAATCGACGAGACGGCCGGCACGACCAACCTGCTGCAGCTGGCTCGCCGCCTGCACGAAGAGCACGTCAAGGAAGGCGCCGAGAAGCGCGACGCCTTGATCGCTGAAGGCCACGCCACAGCAGCACGCGTCATTGCCGAAGCCGAGACCCAGCAGCGCGTGCAACTGCAGAAGCTCGACCAGGAGCGTTCAACGCTCGAGGGCAAGATCGACGAGCTGCGTACGTTCGAGCGCGAGTACCGCCTGAAGCTCAAGAGCTACATCGAGGGCCAGCTCCACGACCTCGATGCGACCTCGGTCGACGCCGGCAACGCGCCGAAGCCCAGCTTCCAGGGCTTTGGAGCCTAGGGCCCGAACGAAGAAGCGTTCGCGAGCGCTTATCGTTCTAGCCCTCGTCGCGCTGGGCGTTTACGCGCTCGATCAAGTCAGCAAGTACCTCGTCGTCGCTTCGATGACCGAGGGGTCCATGATTCGGGTTCTGAACGACGTGCTGCAACTGCACTTTGTTCGGAACCCGGGCGCGGCGTTCTCCCTGGCCAGCGGCTCCACTTGGATCTTCTCGATCATCGCCGCGGCCGTCGTCATCTTCATCGTCTGGTTCGCCCGGCGCATCCGCTCGTTCGCCTGGGGACTGGTCTTCGGGCTCCTACTCGGCGGAGTGCTCGGCAACCTGACCGACCGGCTGCTGCGCGAACCCGGCTTCGGCGTCGGGCACGTCGTCGACTTCATCTCCACACCGTGGCTGCTGCCGGCGATCTATAACGTCGCCGACATGGCCATCGTGAGCAGCATGGTCATCTTCATGATCTTGACCATTCGCGGCATCGGCCTCGACGGCAACAAGGTCGTGGCCGAAAGCAAGACCGCCACGCCAACACTGAAACAAACGGATGCTGTGACCCCCGATACCACCACCAGCGACACCGTTGCCCCCACCCGTGAACGGCCAGCCCCGGGCGCCGAGGCCCTGCCATGACCGGCTCCCCGGGCCTGTCCAGCCCCCCGGAGCGGCGATCACTGCCGCTCCCCGACGGTCTCGAAGGAGTGCGCGTCGACGCCGGCCTGGCCAAGCTGTTCGGTTTTTCCCGCAGCTTCGCTGCCGAGGTGTCCGAGGCCGGCGGAGTCGTGCTCGACGGCACCGTGGTGGGCAAGTCCGAACGTTTGCGGGCCGGCAGTTGGATCGAAGTGACCTGGCAGCCCAAACAGCCACTCCGCATCATCCCCATCGCCGTTCCCGACCTCACCGTTGTGCACGACGATGAGAGCATCATCGTGATCAACAAGCCGGCCGGTGTCGCCGCGCACGCGAGCGTCGGCTGGACCGGGCCGACCGTACCCGGGGCCCTCGCCGCTGCGGGTTTTCGCATCGCCACCTCCGGTGCCGCCGAGCGCGCGGGCATCGTGCACCGCCTCGACGTCGGCACGAGCGGTCTCATGGTCGTCGCCAAGTCGGAGACGGCCTATGTTGCACTCAAGAAGGCGTTCCACGACCGCGAGGTCGAGAAGATCTACCACACGGTCGTGCAAGGCCACCCCGACCCACTTGCCGGCACCATCGACGCCCCGATCGGCCGCCACCCGCGGTCGGACTGGAAGTTCGCGGTCATGGCCGACGGCAAGCCCTCGATCACCCACTACGAGACCCTCGAAGCCTTCCCCTACGGTTCCCTTCTCGAGGTGCACCTGGAGACGGGGCGCACCCACCAGATTCGGGTGCACATGACGGCCCAACGGCATCCGTGCGTCGGTGACGCCATGTACGGAGCCGATCCGTCGATCACCGCCCGGCTTGGTCTCAAACGCCAGTGGCTGCACGCTAAACAGTTGGCGTTCACTCACCCGGACAGTCACGAGTGGGTCACCTACAACGCCGACTACCCGGCCGACCTCTCGCACGCCCTCGCGGTGCTGCGCGGAGACTGACCGAGGCCGACTCGTCCCTAATCGTTTCACCAACTCGTCGGAGTCCCTGTGAGTAACCCGGTCAGTGCCACTGACAATTTCGTCCACCTGCACGTGCACAGCGAATATTCCATGCTCGACGGCGCCGCCCGGGTGAAACCCCTGATCAAAGCTGCGGTGGAGCAGGGGATGCCGGCGGTCGCGATCACCGACCACGGCAACGTGTTCGGCGCCTTCGACTTTTGGAAGAGCGCGACCGACGCCGGCATCAAGCCGATCATCGGCACCGAGGCGTACATCACGCCCGGCACCGATCGTCGCGACAAGACCCGGGTGCGCTGGGGCACGAGCGGGCAGAACCGTGACGACGTGGGTGGCGCCGGCTCGTACACCCACATGACGTTGCTCTCCGAGAACACGGCGGGCATGCACAACCTGTTCCGGCTCTCGTCGAAGGCGAGCCTCGAGGGCTACTACTTCAAACCGCGCATGGACCGCGAGCTGCTCAGCCAGTTCTCCAAAGGCTTGATCGGCACGACCGGATGCGTCGGTGGCGAAGTGCAGACCCGCCTGCGCCTCGGTCAGTACGAGGAAGCCAAGAAAGCCGCCGGCGACTTTCAGGACATCTTCGGCAAGGAGAATTTCTTCTGCGAGATCATGGACCACGGCATCGACATCGAACGCCGCACCATGACCGACCTGCTCAAGCTGGCCAAGGAGCTCGACTTGCCGCTGCTGGCCAGCAACGACCTGCACTACACCCACGCGCACGACGCCACCGCGCACGCCGCTCTGCTCTGCGTGCAGTCGGCATCGACCCTCGACGACCCGAACCGGTTCAAGTTCGACTCCAACGAGTTCTACCTGAAGACGGCCGCTCAGATGAGGCACCTGTTTCGGGACCACCCCGAGTCCTGCGACAACACGCTGCTCATCGCCGAGCGCTGCGAGGTGGAATTCAACACCCAAGCCAACTACATGCCCCGTTTTCCCTGCCCGGAGGGTGAGAACGAGGAAAGCTGGTTCATCAAGGAGAACGAGATCGGGCTGGCCAAGCGCTACCCGAAGGGCATCCCCGCAGATGTGCGAAAGCGTGCCGACTACGAAATCGGCATCATCGTGCAGATGGGATTCCCCGGCTACTTTCTGGTCGTCGCCGACTTCATCATGTGGTCCAAGCAGCAGGGAATCCGTGTCGGCCCCGGCCGTGGTTCGGGTGCCGGCTCGATGGTCGCCTACGCGATGGGCATCACCGACCTCGACCCGCTCGTGCACGGCCTCATCTTCGAACGGTTCTTGAACCCCGACCGCGTCTCCATGCCCGACTTCGACGTCGACTTCGACGAGCGTCGCCGCGGTGAGGTCATCAAATACGTCACCGAGAAGTACGGCGAGGAACGCGTCGCCCAGATCGTCACCTACGGCACGATCAAGGCCAAGCAGGCCCTAAAAGATGCCTCCCGCGTGCTCGGCTTTCCGTTCGGCATGGGCGACAAGCTCACCAAGGCAATGCCGCCGGCCATCATGGGCAAGGACGTGCCACTGACCGGCATGTTCGACAAAGACCACCCGCGCTACCGCGAAGCAGCCGACTTTCGGGCCGTGATCGAAAGCGACCCCGAGGCCCGCACCGTCTTCGACACGGCCCTCGGCCTGGAGAATCTCAAGCGCCAGTGGGGCGTGCACGCCGCCGGCGTGATCATGTCGAGCGACCCTTTGATCGACATCATCCCGATCATGAAACGTGAAGCGGATGGCCAGGTGGTAACGCAATTCGACTACCCCGCCTCCGAAGCGCTCGGACTGATCAAGATGGACTTCCTCGGGCTGCGCAACCTCACCATCATCGACGACACCCTCGACAACATCGCCGTGAACCGCGGCCACCGACCCGTACTCGAAGACCTCGGCCTGGAAGACCCCGCCGCGTACGAACTGCTCGCCCGCGGCGACACCCTCGGCGTGTTCCAGCTTGACGGCGGGCCGATGCGCGCCCTGCTGCGGCTGATGAAACCCGACAACTTCGAAGACATCTCGGCCGTCATCGCGCTGTACCGCCCGGGGCCCATGGGCGCCAACTCGCACACCAACTACGCGCTGCGGAAGACCGGCGTGCAGGAGATCATCCCGATCCATGCAGAGCTTGAGGAAGCCCTGAAAGATGTCATCGGCAACACCTACGGCCTAATCGTCTACCAGGAGCAGGTCATGTCGATCGCGCAGGTGCTCGCCGGCTTCACGCTCGGTGAAGCCGACCTGCTGCGCCGCGCCATGGGTAAGAAGAAGAAGTCCGAGCTGGATAAGCAGTTCGAGGGCTTCTCCAAGGGCATGCAGGACCGCGGCTATTCAATGGACGCCGTCACCACGGTCTGGAATATCCTGCTGCCATTCTCCGACTACGCCTTCAACAAGGCACACTCCGCCGCCTACGGCGTGCTCTCCTACTGGACCGCGTACCTCAAGGCCGTCTACCCGGCCGAATACATGGCCGCCCTGCTCACGAGCGTCGGTGACTCCCGCGACAAGCTCGCGCTCTATCTCAACGAGTGCCGCCGCATGGGCATCCAGGTGCTGGCGCCCGACGTGAACGAGTCGATCGGGTTCTTCGCGGCCGTTGGCACGGACATCCGTTTTGGTTTGGGTGCCGTGCGCAACGTGGGCTTCAACGTGGTCGAGGCCATTCGCGGTGCCCGCGAGGAGAAGGGGCGCTTCGAGTCGTTCCACGACTTTCTGCGCAAGGTGCCGCTTCCGGTCGCCAACAAGCGCACGATCGAATCTCTGGTCAAGGCCGGGGCGTTCGATTCGCTCGGCGCGACCCGGCGCGGCATGGTTGAGATTCACGAATCCGCCGTCGAATCGGCCGTCAAGATCAAGCGCGAAGAGAGCAACGGCAACATCGGGTTCGACTTCGACAGCCTGTTCGACGAACCGCAGGACACTGAGCAGGTGCCGGACCGGCCGGAATGGAGCAAGAAGGAGAAGCTCGCCTACGAACGCGACATGCTCGGGCTCTACGTGTCCGACCATCCGCTCGCCGGGTTGGAGATCCCGCTCGCCAAGCATGCCAGCACCACGATCGCCGACCTGATCGCCTCAGAGTCGACCGAGGACGGCGACACGGTGACCGTGGCCGGCCTGATCACGAGCGTGCAGCATCGCATCGCGAAGAAGTCGGGCAACCAGTACGGCATGATCCAGGTCGAGGACTTCGGCGGTGAGATCACCGCGATGTTCATGGGCAAGGCCTACCTCGAGTTCGCGCCGGAACTGATCAGCGACTCGGTCGTCGTGGTGCGCGGGCGGGTGAGCCTGCGCGACGACGGCATGAACCTGCACGCGTTCAGCGTGTTCCAGCCGGAGCTCGGGCAGGGTTCAGACCAGAGCATGGTCTCGATCACCGTGGGGGAGGCCCGTGCGACGACCGACACGGTAAGTGCGCTCGGTGAGATTCTCAAGCGCCACGCCGGCGACGCCGAGGTGCGGCTCAAACTGGTCAAGGGGGATGTGGCCCGGGTGTTCGAGCTGCCGCACCGGGTGAAAGTGAGCGCCGACCTGTTCGGCGAACTCAAGAGCATTCTCGGCCCGAACTGCCTGACCTGATCCTCGGACCGGATTTCGTCACCGCAGACCGCAGATGACTGACAGGATGCGAGCCTAGGCTGGCAGCATGCACAAGCGAGAGCCGATCTACCAGGCCGCCATCGGAGCCGGGCGAGCCCTGTTCGGCCTGCTTCGGGTGCGCCGCACTGTCACCGGGCTCGAGCAGCTGCCGGCGAGTGGCGGCGCCGTGCTGGCGATCACCCACTTCGGGTACCTGGACTTCGCCTTGGTCGAGTGGGTGACTTGGCTGCACAACCGCCGCCATATCCGGTTCATGGCCAAGAAGGGCGCCTTCGACCAGAAGCTGGTCGGGCCCCTGCTGCGCGGCATGAAGCACATCTCGGTCGACATGGAGAGCGGCGGCGCGGCCTACGCCCAGGCCGTCGAGGCCCTGCGCGCCGGCGAACTGCTGGGAGTCTTTCCCGAGGGAGGTGTCAACGCCTCGTTCACCGTGCGGGAGCTCAAGACCGGTGCCGTGCGCATGGCACTGGCCGCGAACGTGCCGATCATTCCGGTGGCGGTGTGGGGCGGGCATCGGCTCATGACCAAGAACCATCGTTCGACGCTGAGGGAGCGGATCGGCGTGCCGGTCAGCATCCGTTTTGGGGAACCTTTTTCAGCGGATGCCGCTGGCCGCGTTGACGACGACGTCGCGGATACCACGCTACGGCTCCACGACACCCTGCAGGCCCTGGTTGCTGCCGTGCAGGCGGAGTATTCGGTGCCGGGTACCGGCCAGTGGTGGCAGCCGGCGCACCTTGGCGGAACGGCGCCGACTCCGGCGGAGGCGGCGGTGGCCGAGGCTGAACGCCGTCGTCGCAAGGCTGCCGAGAAGCTGGCCGGCAAGAAGTAACGGCCGCGCTCCTCGAGCATGCAGTGGCTCTTGTCTAAAGTATGTCCAGGCTCAGGGGAGTCTCGCCCCGCCGCGAGACGACAGCTTCGGCCCCTTGGGAGCTCGTCGAGGGGCCGATGGTGTCGTCTCGCGCGGACGATAGGGCCGAAAGTGGCATCTCGCGCCAGAGTTGCCCCTGCGGTCCGCGCGGTGGCCGGGCTGGTCTAGACAGCGGCGCCCGGAACCCGGTAGGTGCGTTCGTGGTAGAGCAGGGCCTCGTCGTCGGTGCCCATGCCGCCGCCCTCGATCTGCACGACCACGACGGCGTTGTTGTGCACCGAAACCCGTTCGACAACGCGGCCGAGCATCCAGCTGGTCACCCCGGTCAACACGGGCAGCCCGTACGGGCCAGGCTGCCAGTGATCGCCGACGAAACGTTCTGCGTGCGGGCCGGCGAGCTTCTCGGCGATGGCCCGGTTGTGGGCACCCAACATGTGGATGGCCACGCGGTCGGCTGCGGCGATCGCAGCCCACGAGCTGGCCGACCTGGCCATGTTGAACGTTGCGAGTGGCGGAACCGCCGACAGCGAGGCCAGGGAGGTGGCCGTGAACCCGACGGGGCTGCCGTCGGGCGCGAGTGTCGTGATCGCTGCGACGCCGGCAGCGTGGCGGCGGAACGCGTGTTTGAACGCGGCAAGGTCGTCGGGCGCATTGGGGTCGGCGGCCAGCGGTGGGGCTGCCGGGAGAGTAGTCAGTGGGGGTTCAACGTTGCTTTGCATACTCAACCAACAATCTGTTTCAACCTCAGCCTATTCCCGCGCGCTGAGTGTTACGCCTCATGGACGGATAGGCTGGATCACGATGATCCAGACTATTGACCTTCGCGGAAGCGAGCCCACACCGGCCGCGCTCCTGGCCTCCGTTCCCCGCGCCCTGACCAGCGTGGCCGTCGCCGCCGATATCGCGGCCGAGCTGATCGCCGATGTGCGAGCGCGGGGCGGAGCCGCCCTGCTCGACCAGGCCGAACGCCTCGACCGGGTGCGCCCGGGCCAGGTGCGCGTTCCAGCCAGCCACATTGCCGACGCGGTCGCCGGGCTCGACCCGGACGTGCGCACCGCTATCACCGAGACCATACGCAGGGTGCGTCTGGCCAGTGCTGCGCAGGTGCCGCCGCACGTGACGACCACGATCGAGGCCGGAGCCACCATCACCCAGCGCTGGCAGCCGGTGAACCGGGTCGGACTCTACGTTCCCGGCGGCAAGGCCGTCTACCCGTCGAGCGTGGTGATGAACGTCGTGCCCGCTCAGGTCTCCGGGGTGCGTTCGATCGCGCTCGCCTCACCGCCGCAGAGTCACTTCGACGGCCGTGTGCACCCCACCATCCTCGCCGTCGCCGGCCTGCTCGGCGTCGACGAGATCTACGCGATGGGCGGCGCCGGTGCTATCGGCGCCCTCGCCTACGGCGTCCCCGACATCGGCCTCGAACCCGTGCAGATCGTCACCGGCCCCGGCAACGTGTACGTGGCCGCCGCGAAGCGGCTCATCCGTGGGCAGGCCGGCATCGACTCCGAGGCCGGACCCACCGATATCCTCGTGATAGCGGATGCCGCGGCCGACCCGCTGCTCGTCGCCGCCGACCTGGTGAGCCAGGCCGAGCACGACGAGCTCGCCGCCACCGTGCTGGTGACCGATTCGATCGAACTCGCCGATGCCGTGGCGGCGCGCCTGGCCGTGCTGGCGGCATCCACTACCCACAGTGAGCGAGTGACGGCGGCGCTCGGCGGCCGCCAGTCGGCCATCGTGCTCGTCGATAACCTGCACGTCGCGGCCGGTTTCAGCAACGCCTTCGCACCGGAACACCTCGAGATCCAGACGAGTGATCCCGACGCCGTGCTGGCCGAAATCGAGAACGCCGGAGCTATTTTTCTCGGCCCGTATTCGCCGGTGAGCCTCGGCGACTATGTTGCCGGTTCCAACCACGTGCTGCCGACCGCGGGAGCGGCCCGGTTCTCCTCCGGCCTCGGCGCCTATACGTTTTTGCGGCCGCAGCAGGTCGTGCGCTACGACCGTGCGGCGCTCGAAGCCGTCGCCGGTCACATCCGTGCGCTCTCCGACGCCGAAGCGCTGCCCGCGCACGGAGACGCGGTCACCGCTCGCTTCGAGTGAGCCCCATTCCGCGAGAGCGGGAATTTCGTAACTTCAGCCCAACCGAAGCAACATAATTCCCGCTCTCGCGAACCTCAGGGGCGCAGGCCGCTAGGCTGGAGGCACAATGTTCTGCCCGTTCTGTCGCCACCCCGATTCCCGAGTCGTCGACTCGCGCACGAGCGACGACGGGCTCTCGATTCGCCGTCGGCGGCAGTGCCCGGAGTGCGGCCGTCGCTTCAGCACCACCGAGACCGCGAGCCTGAACATCATCAAGCGCAGCGGCGTGGTCGAGCCGTTCAGCCGCGAGAAGATCGTCTCCGGCGTGCGTAAGGCGTGCCAGGGCCGACCGGTCACCGACTCCGACCTCGCCATGCTCGCCCAGAAGGTCGAAGAAACCATTCGCCAGACCGGCGCCTCCCAGGTCGACGCCAACGACATCGGCCTCGCAATCCTGCCGCCCCTGCGTGACCTCGACGAGGTCGCCTACCTGCGATTCGCGAGCGTCTACCAGGGCTTCGACTCCCTCGACGACTTCGAAGCGGCCATCACCCAGCTGCGCACCGAGCATACGGCCCGCTCGAACAGCCTCAAGACAGCGGATGCCGTGGACGCGTCCGCCGCCACCAGTTCCTCGAAAGCGTAAGGCCCAGGGCTCGATGTATCCGCTGTTCTTCAAGTACGTGCTCACCCGACTGGATCCCGAGCGTGCCCACCACCTCGCCTTCACCGTCATCCGGCTGCTGCCGACGCTCGGCATCGGTCGCTTGGTGCACCGTTTCACCCGCCCGCGCACCGACCTCGGGGTCGACACCCTCGGTCTGCACTTCACTTCTCCTTTCGGCGTCGCGGCCGGTTTCGACAAGGACGGCGAGGCCGTGCTCGGCCTCGGCCAGCTCGGCTTCGGCCACGTCGAGGTCGGTACGCTCACCGCCGTCGCCCAGCCGGGCAACCCCACACCGCGCCTGTTTCGGCTCGTGGCCGATCGTGCCGTCATCAACCGCATGGGCTTCAACAACCACGGCGCCGCTGCGGCCGTCGCCCGGCTGAGGCGAATTCGCGCTGCGCCGCATCGCCCGGTGCTCGGCATCAACATCGGCAAGAGCCGCGTCACGGCCGTCGAGAGCGCCGCGGCCGACTACCTGCAGAGCGCCCGGACCCTCGCCGCCCTCGCCGACTATCTCGTGGTCAACGTGAGCTCACCCAACACCCCGGGCCTGCGCGGACTGCAGGAGCTCGACCAGCTCGCGCCGCTGCTCACCGCGGTCAAGGGTGCCGCCGGTGCCACGCCGCTGCTCGTGAAGATCGCGCCCGACCTGAGTGATGAGGAGGTCGCCCGCATCGCGACCCTCGCCGTCGACCTCGGCCTCGACGGCATCATCGCCACAAATACCACGATCTCCCGCACCGGACTGAAAACGGATGCCGCCACCGTCATCGCCGCCGGAGACGGCGGACTGTCCGGCGCCCCGCTGCACGCGAGGTCACTGGCCATTCTCCTGCAGATCCGCGCCGTCGTCCCGGCCGATTTCTGCGTCATCTCGGTCGGCGGAGTGGACACAGCGGCCCAGGTCGCCGAGCGCCTCGCGGCCGGAGCAACCCTCGTGCAGGGCTACACGGCGTTCCTCTACCGCGGTCCGCTCTGGGCGCGCCAGATCAACCGCGGACTCGACCGCATCCTGGCCGGAACCGGCCGCTAGCAGAGCCCGCAGAATTGGTCTAGTGGAGGCTATCCTCCTTTTTCCGACATTCGTTCGAAACAAAGTTGAACTCGAACTGATATATGACACGCCTAGACTGCCATTTCCGGGCGTTCTCCACTCGCAACAATTCCCGTCAGCCCGCGTTTCAGTACCACAGCTGCTGTAATCCCACAGAGCCCTTGCACCCTCGAGAGGAACCCCGCAATGACCCCATCCAGAGGCTCTTTCTATCGTCGAACGGCAACCCGGGTCGTGCGCGGTGTCGCGGTCGCGGCCGTGCTGGCCCTCTCGCTTGCTGCCTGTGCGGGCAGTGACGACGCGAAAGTGGGAGCCGATGGTGCCGCGGCATCGTTCGGTGACGCGAGCATTCAGTTCAGCTGGATCAAGAACGCCGAATTCATGGGCGAGTACCTCGCCGACAAGAACGGCTACTTCACCGAGGCCGGACTCGACAATGTCGACATGATCGAGGGCCCCGCCTCGATCGAAGCCGCCGT
The DNA here is from genome assembly GCF_002929595.1 of Cryobacterium sp. N19. Classification (NCBI taxonomy): domain Bacteria; kingdom Bacillati; phylum Actinomycetota; class Actinomycetes; order Micrococcales; family Microbacteriaceae; genus Cryobacterium; species Cryobacterium sp. N19. The sequence continues at coordinate 242,490 of NZ_PJJR01000054.1, forward strand.
CATCTCGGGCAATGCCGACATGGGCATCGGCAATGCGATCTCCACCGGCACCATCATCGCCAACGAGGGCGCGCCGCTGAAGATCATCGGCGCCACCTACCAGAAGAACCCCTTCACCATCCTGTCGCTCGCCGACAAGGGCAACATTGCCACCCTTGACGACCTTAAGGGCAAGACGATCGGCGTGCAGGCGAGCAACCTGAGCCTGTGGGAAGCCTTCCTCAAGGTCAACGATATCGATGAGAAGTCCCTGACCACCCTCCCGGTGCAGTACGACCCGACCCCGCTGTTCAACGGCGAGGTCGATGGCTGGTTCTCCTACCTCACCAACGAATCCATCGACGCCGAGCTCAAGGGCCTGGGCCCGGTCAACCTGCCGCTGGCCGACTTCGGCCTGCCGTTCGTCGCCGAGACCCTCACGGTCACCGACGATGCCATCACGAACGACCGCGAGAAGCTCAAGGCCCTGCTCGTCGCCGAGATTCGCGGCTGGACCGACGCCATCAACGACCCGGATGCCGCCGCGAAGCTCACCGTCGACACCTACGGCCCGACCTTCGAGCTGACCATCGAGAAGGAGACCCGTCAGGCCGAGATCCAATCCGCCGACCTCGTCGTGAGCGCGGACACCGTGGCCAACGGCCTGTTCTCGATCAGTAAGGAACTGCAGCAGCAGAGCATCGATACCCTCGCCGCGACGGGCCTCACCATCACCGCGAGCCAGCTGTTTGACATGACCCTGCTCGACGAGGTCTACGCCGAGAACCCGGACCTGCTGGCCTACAGCAAGTAGCAGTGGCGCCCGGCCGGCCGGGCATCCGCCAGAACGCATCGAGCGTTTCAGCGGATGCCCGGGTGGAACCTAAAATAGGCACCTGCCCGAAATACCATGCAGACCCGCCAGCCGTGCAGATCTGCCAGCGCCAAGGAGCGAACCACGTGAGTAGCACTGATGCCGGAATTCGTGACTCGGTGACGGAGCGCGGTGCCGGGGGCGAAGCGTCGGGCACCGGCCTGCACATCTCCCAGCTGCACAAGGTCTTCGCGGTCGGGCGCAGAGAAGTCGTCGCCCTCGACAACGCCAACCTGCACACCGACAAGGGCAGCTTTCTCTCCCCGCTCGGTCCCTCGGGCTGTGGAAAATCGACCATCCTGCGTATTCTGGCCGGCCTGGAACAGCCCACGAGCGGCACCACCAGGGTCGACGGCAAGAGCCCCCAGCAACTTCGGCAGGGACACCAGCTTGGCATCGCCTTCCAGGATTCAGCGCTGCTGCCCTGGCGCAGCGTGCGCTCGAATATCCGCCTCCCGTTCGAGGTCGCCCGCGTTCCCGTCGACGAGGCCTACATCGACGAACTGATCGCCCTCGTCGGCCTCACGGGCTTCGAGAAAGCCAAGCCGGCGCAGCTCTCCGGCGGCATGAAGCAGCGCGTGTCGATCGCTCGGTCGCTCGTGCTCAAGCCCTCTGTGCTGCTGCTCGATGAGCCGTTCGGGGCCCTCGACGATATGACCCGGCAGCGACTCAACCTCGAGCTGCTGCGCATCTGGACCCAGAAGCCGGCCACGACCCTCATGGTCACCCACGGCATCGCCGAAGCCATCTTCCTCTCCGACCACGTCGCGGTCATGAGCGCCAGGCCCGGCCACGTCAAGGAAGTCATCGACGTCGACCTTCCGCGGCCCCGATTGCCCGAGATGATGCGTTCGCCCGAGTTCCACGCGCTGCACGACCGCGCCTCCGACCTGCTGTTTAGTGATGCCGCCGCGCCGGGCGCCGACCAGTGATCCGAGGTTCGCTGCGCGCCCTGCCCGCCTGGGCGACCGGCCTGATCGGCGGCGCGATCGTCATCGCCCTGTGGTGGCTGGGCGCGGTCACGGTTTTCGCCGAGGTTGGTTCCATGCCCGGAGGCGCGGTGCCCACCCCGTTGGACGTGGTCGTGCAGCTCGTCAGCGACGGCCCGGCGTTCTACCTGTCCCACGTCAGTGTCACCGTGCTCGAAGCGCTGATCGGCTTTGCCTGGGGCAACGGACTGGCCCTGGCCCTCGCCGCCCTCGTGCTGCTGCTGCCGCGCATCGAGAAGATCGCGATGCAGATCGCCGTGATCACCTATTGCATTCCCATCGTCGCCATTGGCCCGATCGCCTACATCGTGATCGGGGCACCGAGCGCGGGCGATCCGGCCGGTACAGCCGTCTTTCTCGCCGCGATGTCGGTGTTCTTTACGACCGTCATCGGCTCACTGGTCGGTCTCAAGGCAGCGGATGCCGCCAGCCTCGACCTCATCACCGTCTACGGCGGCAGCAAGTTCACCCAGCTTCGCAAGGTGCGCCTGATCGCCGGACTGCCGAGCGTGCTGACCGCGCTGCAGATCGCCGCACCGGCGGCGTTCATCGGAGCCATCCTGGGCGAGTACCTCGGCGGTGTCAGCCGCGGGCTGGGAATCGCCATGCTCGTGGCCGGTTCAACGGCCAACGTCGACCGGGTCTGGAGCCTCGCGCTCGTCGCCGGGGTCACGGCGGGTCTCGGCTACGCGATCTTTGCCGTCATCCTGCGTTTCGCCACCCCGTGGACGACCGGGCGGAGCAGCCGATGAGTTTTGCACGCGTGGCGCTCCTGACGGTGGCGCGCGGCCTGCTGACCGGGCTTATCACCCTCGTTCTCGTACTCGTCGCGTGGCAGGGCCTGCTCCTGCTGCTGGACGTGTCGCCGTTTTTGGCCAAGGGACCCCTCGACGTCTGGAAGTGGCTCGCCACCGTTCCCGAAGCCGCCGACAATCGGGCCATGGTCCTCGGCAACCTCGTCGTGACCCTGAGTGACGCATTTCTCGGATTCGTCGCCGGACTCACCTGTGCCCTGCTGCTGGCCGTGATCTTCACCCTGTCCCGGGGCATCGAGCACGCCCTCATGCCGATCGCCTTGCTGCTGCGCTCGGTGCCACTCGTGGCACTCGTGCCCATCATCAGCCTCATCACGGGGCGCGGACTCACCACCGCCGTGGTCATGGGCGCCATCGTGGTGCTGTTCCCGGCACTCGTGAACATCGCCTTCGGGCTGCGCTCCTCGTCACCCCAGATCAGCGACGTGATCACCGTCTACGGTGGCAGCGCCTTCACGACGCTGCGCAAGGTGGCCCTGCCGAGCTCCCTGCCCTCGTTCTTCGCCGCGGTGAAGATCTCGGTGCCCGGCGCCATCACCGGAGCGTTGCTGGCCGAGTGGCTCACGACCGGCCAGGGCCTCGGCAACTCGATTGTCGCCGCCGTCGCCAAGGTGCAGAACTCGGAGGTGTGGGCATCCGTCGTGGTGATCACCATCGTGTCCCTCACGCTCTACGGCCTGGCGCAGGTCGTGGAAAACCTGGTGCTGCGCCGCATGAGCATGGATCAGAGCATCACGAGCTGACCGGGCGCCCATCAGCCGGGCTAGAGCAGGCCGTGTGCGACGAGCTGGTTGGCGAGGCTGGAGCCATCCGGCCCGTAGACCCACGGGGCCTCGGGGCTGCCGTCGATCAGCACGGCGTCGCGCGAGCGCCCGCCGGCCAGCACCGCCTCGCTCGGGGACAGCTGACGGATGGCCACGGCCGCGACGCTGCCCGGATAGTCGCGTTGAAAGTCGCTGTAAATGGCTTCGTCGTGCTGGCCGTCGTCGCCGATCAGAATCCAGCGCATGTCGGGAAACTGTTCGGCGAGGCGTCGCAGGTTGTCCCGCTTATGTGCGCTGCCGCTGCGGAACCAGCGGTCGTGCGTCGGTCCCCAGTCGGTCAGCAGCAGTGCCCCGGCCGGATACAGGTTGCGGGAGAGAAAACGCGACAGGGTCGGTGCTACGTTCCAGGCACCGGTGGAGAGATAGATGACCGGGGCGCCGGGCGTGAACGACGCCAGGCGTTCCAGGAACACGGCCATCCCCGGGGTCGGAACCCGGGCATGCTCGTCGAGCACGAACGTGTTCCAGGCGGCCAGCAACGGGCGGGGAAGCGTGGTGACCATCACCGTGTCGTCGACATCGGAGACGACGCCGTAGCCGACCGTGGGGGCCACGATGAAGAGCGGCGCTTCGGCCACGGCGGAGAACTCGGTGTGTAGCCGGGCCACGTGCCAGCCGGCAGGCAGGGATACCGGTACGACGGTGTCGACGACGCCGCCGCGATCCGCCTGCACCCGATGCGTCTGGCCGTCGATCTCAATCGTGACGGTGACGTCGTTGACCGGCACGCTCGTGAAGCTGCGCCAGCCTCGAATACCGGCGTCGCGGCCATCCGCTCGGGGGCGCTTGGTACGCTTCGCCGGCTTTTCCGGCTTGGCCAGAAGTACCCGGCAGAGGATGCGAACCCAGGCGGTCGAGCCGTAGCCGGTGTAGGGGATGACGGTGGGCTGGTAGCCGCGGCGACGAGCGGAATGCTCCCGACGGTCGTGCAGCCAGTCTTCGATACGGGCCGCACGGTGCATGATTCGCTCGGGACTTGGCGCACTCGGCGTGGCGTCTGGGGACTCTGGCACCCTCTTATTCTGCCATATTTGCTGTGCATCCCCCGATCAACCCTGTGGAAAAGGGGTTTTACCCCGTAGTATGGTGACTTATCTTCAAGGGGGATAAATGTCACTTGGTGGCCTATTGGGTGAAGAGACCGGTGCAGCACTTCAGCAAGTGCGCACCGAGCCGATTCAGCAGCGCAGCGCTGCACGTCTGTCCGGTTTGCTCGATGCGGCCGCCGCCGTTGTGGACGAGGTCGGTTTCGACCGCATCACGACCGCGATGATCGCGGAACGCGCCGGTGCATCCATCGGAACGGTGTATCGCTACTACCCGGATCGGGTTGCTGTACTGCACGCCCTGCACGAGCGTGCCGTGGTGCGCTTTCGGCAGCGCGTGGTCGATGAGCTCGGCGCTAGCACCCTCACCTCCTGGTGGGACGCGGTGGACTGCGTCGTGACGGCTTTTGTCGGCCTGTACCGCTCCGAACCAGGCTTTCGTATCGTGAACTTCGACGACCGCGACGCCGCTCCCGCCGCCGACGCGGTAGCGGATGCCGACTTCTTCGCCCGCCGCCTGGCTGACGTGCTCGTCAACGAGTTCGATCTGCCGGCCGGCGAGGCCCTGATTTTTCGACTCGAAGTCGCCGTCGAGATGGCCGACGCGCTGCTCGCCCGCGCCTTCCACACCGATCCGCTCGGTGACGAGCGTTTCATCGCCGAGTGCCGCCTGGTTCTGCGCGACTACCTCGATCGTTTCTACGGTCCGCAAGCACTGAACCTGCTGGCAACCGCGTCCTAACGGGCGTCACACGCCGGGCGACCCACTGGGTCGCCCGGCTTTTTTGGGTTTGTGGGCCTCGCGTGTTCGCTGTTGGATAAATCTTTTGTGAGCCAGCGTTTTGCCTGTCGCTTCGAATAGTGATTGGCTTAGTATCTGGTTTGTGTTGACCCGACCTGAACTGATGCGAGGAGCGAGCCACCAGGATGATTGAATTCCACTCGGTGACGAAACGGTTCCCCGACGGCACCCTTGCCGTCGATGATTTCAGCCTCGTTCTGCCCTCGCACAAGACCACCGTGCTCGTCGGAACGTCCGGGTCGGGAAAAACAACCCTGCTGCGCATGATCAACCGCATGGTTGATCCGACCAGCGGGTCGATCGAGATCGACGGAGCCGATATCGGTACCCTCGAACCGGTCAAGCTGCGGCGCGGCATCGGCTACGTTATGCAGAACTCAGGGCTGCTTCCCCACCGCAGGGTCATCGACAACGTCGCCACGGTGCCGATGCTGCGCGGAATGGCCAAGAAGAAGGCCCGTGACGAAGCGCTCCAGCTGCTCGACACGGTGGGACTGGACCGTTTACTCGCCAACCGGTATCCCAGCCAGCTCTCCGGTGGCCAGCAGCAACGCGTCGGCGTGGCGCGCGGCCTCGCCGTCAACCCCAATATTCTGCTCATGGACGAGCCATTCGGTGCGGTGGACCCGATCGTGCGCGCCGAACTGCAGCAGGAACTGCTGCGATTGCAACGGGAATTAGGCAAGACCGTGGTCTTCGTCACCCACGATATTGACGAAGCCTTTCTGCTCGGCGATCAGGTGGTCATTCTGCGCACCGGCGGCAAGGTAGCCCAGGTCGGCTCACCCGCGGAGATCCTGGCGAACCCCATTGACGAGTTCGTGGCAACGTTTGTCGGCGCCGATCGCGGCAAGCGATCCCTACACCTCGAGAACCACGGCGATGGCGACATCGTGGTTGACGAGACCGGTCGTCTGGCCGGCGTTCTCGTAGACTCCGGCCCTTCAGCGTCGCCGTCAACTGTCAGCTCAGAGTCAAAGGCCGGCCCTCGCGGACCGGGTGCTTCGGCGCAGGGTGGGGATTCGCGGTGACCTGGATCTGGTCGAATCTGGACCTCATTTGGGATCGCACGTTCGATCACCTCATCCTCAGCGTGCCCTCGATCATTCTCAGTTTCCTCATCGCCCTCCCGTTCGGTTGGCTGGCTCACCGGTATCGGGCGAGCCGGGCGGTGATCCTCACCACGGTCGGAGTGCTCTACGCAATTCCGTCGCTGCCGCTGTTCATCGTGCTGCCCTTTATCGTGGGTACCAGCATCCGCTCGCCGTTGAACCTCATCATCGCGCTGACCCTCTACGGGGTGGCTCTGATGGTGCGGGTGGTAGCGGATGGTCTCGGTTCCGTCGACCGCGACGTGCAGCAGTCCGCGACCGCCGTCGGCTTTTCCGGCTGGACGTCCTTTTGGCAGGTTGAGCTGCCGCTGGCCGGCCCCGTGCTGCTGGCCGGGCTGCGCGTCGTAGCGGTCAGCACGGTGAGCCTGGCCACGGTCGGCGCCGTGATCGGCGCCCAGAGCCTCGGCAGCCTGTTCACCGACGGGTTTCAACGGGGAATCCAGGCGGAGATCATCGCGGGTATCCTTGCCACCGTGCTGCTGGCCCTGGCCCTCGACGCCGTGCTCGTTCTGATCGGGCGACTGCTGATGCCGTGGACCAGGCGCAGCGCGATCGGCGTCGTCGCTCGACCCGGTGCTGTCGCGCGACAGGAGGTCACCACGTGAGCTTTCTGACCGAAACCCTGGCCTGGCTGGTCGATCCCGCAAACTGGGTCGGCGCCGGCGGGATTCCTACCCGCCTCGCCCAGCACCTGCTGTTCACGCTCGTGACCCTGCTCGTCGCCGCGCTGATTGCCGTACCGATCGGCTTTTTGATCGGCCATACCGGTCGCGGCCGCGGACTGGCCGTGGCACTGTCGGGCGCATTCAGAGCCATTCCTACCCTGGGCCTGCTCACCCTGGTGGCCCTCTGGGTGGGCATCGGCCTGAACGCCCCGTACGTGGCCTTGACCGTGCTTGCCATCCCGCCCATTCTTGCTGGTGCATATACCGGTTTCGAGGCAATTGATCGCAAGATCATCGATGCCGCACGGGCCGTGGGCATGTCCGAGGCCCAGATCGTGCTGAAGGTCGAGCTGCCGCTCGGGCTGCCCCTGCTCATCGGAGGGCTTCGCTCGGCAACCCTGCAGGTGGTGGCCACGGCTACTCTGGCCGCCTACATCGCTAATTTCGGCCTCGGTCGATACCTCTTTGAGGGACTGCGAATTCGCGACTACGGCGAGATGCTCGGCGGTTCGATCCTGGTGATCCTGTTGGCGATCGTGCTGGAGGGCATGTTCGCCCTCGTGCAAAAATTGGTTGTTCCCCGCGGCGTCACAGCGGGACTCCCCATAGATATCCGTGACGGGTCATCCCGATCCCGCCCGGTGATGGAATCCACCATCGAGGAAGGAAACAGTCATGTTCACAGCGAATAGAGGCCGGCTCACGCTCATTGGCGTGGTCGCGGTTGGGGCCGTCGTAGCCCTTGCAGGGTGTGCGTCGGGGGACCCCCTGGCGGAACCATCGAGTAGCGCCGGCGGCTCCACCATCGTGGTCGGCTCGCAGGCGTACTACTCCAACGAGATCATCGCCGAGATCTACTCCCAGGCGCTCGAGGCCGGCGGTTTCACCGTTGACCGACAGTTCCAGATCGGCCAGCGCGAGGTCTACCTGCCCGATATCGAGGCCGGCAAGATCGACGTGTTCCCCGAGTACACCGGCAGCCTGCTGCAGGCCCTCGACAAGGCCGCCGTCGGCGGCACCAGCGACGCGACCTACGCTGAGCTCCAGACCGCCTTGCCCGACGACCTGCGGGTTCTCGACCAGGCCGATGCCTCAGACCAGAACTCCTGGACGGTCACCGCCGACTTCGCGAGCAAGTACGACCTCACCGATATCGCTTCCCTGACTAACGTCACCGAACCGATCACCGTCGGCGGCAACTCGGAGCTCGAGACCCGGCCGTACGGGCCGACTGCACTGAAGGACAAGTACGGCATCAGCATCGCGGGGTTCGTACCGGTCGAGGACAGCGGCGGACCGCTGACCGTCAAGGCCCTGGTCGACGGGGATATCCAGCTCGCCAACATCTACACGGCCGACCCGAACATCAAGACCAACAACCTGGTCGCCCTCTCCGACCCCGACGGACTGTTCTTCCCGGACAACGTCGTGCCGGTCGTCTCCCAGAAGATCGACGACAGTGCGGCAGCGATCCTCAACAAGGTCAGTGCCGCGCTGACGGCAGACACCCTCGTTGACCTGAACGCCCAGAGCAAGAACGACCAGCTCTCGGCGGACAAGATCGCGACGGCCTGGCTGACCAAGGCAAAGCTGATCTAGTTGCGGCAGTTCTAGGCACCGAACAGGATGAGCGCCGGCCCGACCAGGAGCACCGCCGACACGGTGAGTGCTCCGGCCGTGGCCGTGTAGTGCAGCGGCACGGTTGGATTAACCAGCCGCGCCACTCGCGGCAGGATCTGGTGCGCCGGGTGCTCGGGTTCTACCGCGAGTTCCCGGTTACGGTCTGAAGCGGATGCGGCGGCTTGCGCCGCAGCATCCGCTTCTTGGTCTGGTGGGGGAGTAGCGCCGGCCAGGGTGAAACCGACGAGAGCGATCGCACGGGCCAGGGTCTGGTCGTCAACGATGCGGCGGGCATGATCGTCGGCGAGCATCTCGACCAGCAGGGCGACGGCGTTTTCGGCGCGGTTGGCGATGGGGAACCACGGCAGCGCGCTGTGCCAGCTTTTGAAAGCGAGCAAGACCAGGTGGTGCTGCTGTACGAGGTGCGCCTGCTCGTGCGCGATCACGGCACGCACCTGGTCGGCGTCGAGCAGCCGGAGCAGGCCATTGGAGAGTACCGTCGCCGAGTGCCCGGCCCCGGGCAGGCAGTAGGCGACTGGCGCCGGATGGTCGATGACCCGCATGCCAGGCTGACCGTGCAGGGGATTGCTGAGCAGGGCAATGAGGGTGTGGTGATGTCGGCGCTGCCGCTCGGCGCGGACGAACGTCGCGAGCAGGTTGAGCAGGAGGTGGCCACCGAGCAGAATGGCCGCGCCAATGGCGAGCATGTGGGTGAAGCTCGTTCCATCGGGAAGCGTGCCGGCCGTGAGGTTGCCGCCGAGTGCGACCAGACTCTGGGCAAGGGTGGTGCCGAATGGGGTCAGGCCGTAGAGCAGCAGTGACCCGATCATGGACATGCCGCCGGACAACGCGATGGCCTGCCAGAGCACCAGTGCCACACCGGGGGAGCGCGCGGGCCAGCGCGACCGCCTCAGCAGGAGCGGAACGGGCCCGGCCAGCAGCACGGCGATGGTACCCAGGAGCAGGGCGGCGATGGTCACGCGCGTGGTCGGGTGGTCAGGGACGCAGCGTCAGGCACGCAGTGTCAGGCATTGTCGGACGGCGCAACGCCGAGGAGGTGCCGCAGGGTCTCAGCTTCCTGCGGCGAAACGGAGCCGATGAACCGGGCCAGGGCTGCCTGGCGATCGGGCACCTGCCCGAGCACCTCGTGCATGAGGCCAGCGGTGTGTTCGGCGCGGGTCATCACGGCGGAATAGGCGTGCGGACGCACGCTGCGATCGCGCGTGACGAATGCCTTCGTTTCCAGCCGGGACAACACCGTCAAAACGGTCGTCGTCGCCAGCGGCTTGCCCGGCGTGGCTGAAACCGCGGGCCGCAGCAGAGCATCCTTGAGTTCGTTCGCTGTCAACGGTGCCGTGGAGTCCCACAGGATATCCATCATTAACCGTTCGAGCACACCCAAATTTCCCATGTGGTTAATATTACGTCGCGAAACTGTGATTTCTACACAGTGTAGAAGAGTAATCTTCTACGTAGCGTAGAAAAATGGACGCTGCACAATAATGCTGGAGGGCATATGAACGAGTGGTTGGATCCTTTACTCCTATCACGGTGGCAATTCGGTCTCACGACCGTGTATCACTTTCTTTTCGTCCCGCTCACGATCGGTCTGGCCCTCACGGTCGCGATCTTTCAAACGGCCTGGGTGCGTACCGACAAGGCTAAATATCTGCAGCTGACGCATTTCTTCGGCAAGATCTTTCTGATCAACTTCGCCATGGGCGTCGTGACTGGCATCGTGCAGGAATTTCAGTTCGGTATGAACTGGTCGGACTACTCGCGTTTCGTCGGTGACGTCTTCGGCGCTCCGCTCGCCTTCGAGGGGATTGTCGCCTTCTTCCTCGAAGCTACGTTCGTCGGCCTCTGGATCTTCGGCTGGGACAAACTACCCAAGAAGATTCACCTCGCCACGATCTGGCTCACCGCGATCGGTTCGATCGCGTCGGCCTACTTCATCCTCGCCGCGAATGCCTTCATGCAGAACCCGATCGCCTACACGATCAACGAGGAAAAGGGGCGTGCCGAACTCACCAGCATCTGGGAACTGCTCACCAACCCCATTGCCCTCGCCGCCTTCCCGCACACGATTTTCGCCTGCTTCATGGTCTCGGCCGGACTCATCATCTCGGTAGCCGCCTGGCACCTGTACCGCAACCAACACCTCGACACCATGCGTCCGGCGCTCAAGTTCGGCCTCTGGATGATGGTCATCGCCGGCGTGCTCACGACACTCGCCGGAGACCAGCTGGGCCTGGCCATGGTTGAGGCCCAGCCGATGAAGATGGCCGCTGCCGAAGCGCTGTACCACACGGCGACCGGTGCCAACGCGAGCTTCTCCATCTTCACCCTTGGTACGCCGGACGGCGTGCACGAGTTGTTCTCCGTGCGCGTTCCCTACCTGCTCTCCTTTCTATCGACCCACACCTTTGACGGCACGGTCGAGGGCATCAACAACCTGCAGTCGCAGTACGTCACCCTGTACGGCCCCGGCGACTACACCCCGACCATCTGGATAACCTACTGGGCGTTCCGCTGGATGATCGGCCTCGGTCTCGCGCACATGCTCGTTGCCGTCGTCGGCCTGTGGCTGACCCGCAAGGGGCGCAGCCCGAAGCGCACCTGGGTATGGAAGGTCGCGATCTGGAGCTTCCCTTTCTCCCTGCTCGCGATGAGCGTCGGCTGGGTGTTCACCGAAATGGGTCGCCAACCCTGGCTCGTGTTCGGAATGCTCAAAACCGAAGACGGCGTCTCGCCCGGCGTCAGCGGCGTGGAGATTCTGATCTCGCTGATCGCCTTCACCCTGCTCTACGGAATTCTCGCGGTAGTCGAGTTCCGACTCATCCTCAAGGCCGTTCAGAAAGGCCCGGACGATGCACCGGTACCCGACGCCGAATCCGGCGCAGTCACGCACGCTGCCACGGTCTACTAACAGGAATACACAATGGATCTCACAATTCTCTGGTTCTGGATCATCGCTGCGTTGTTCATCGGGTACTTCGTGCTCGATGGCTTCGACTTCGGGGTCGGAATGTCCCTGCCATTTCTCGGCAAGGACGACACCGATCGCCGCGTTCTCATCAACACCATCGGCCCGGTCTGGGACCTCAACGAAACCTGGGTCATCGTCGCCGGCGCCTCACTCTTCGCAGCGTTCCCCGAGTGGTACGCGACCATGTTCAGCGGCTTCTACTTGGCTCTGCTGCTCATTCTCGTTGCACTGATTCTGCGCGGTGTGTCGTTTGAATACCGCCACCAGCGCCCCGAATCCACCTGGAAGAAATGGTTCGACGGCATGATCATCGTCGGTTCGGCCGTTCCGGCGCTGCTCTGGGGTGTCGCCTTCGCCAACGTCGTGCGGGGCGTCAAACTCGACGCCAACCACGACTACATCGGCACCTTCTTCGACCTGCTGAACCCGTACGCCCTGCTCGGCGGCGTCACCACGCTGCTGCTGTTCTTCATGCACGGGGTCGTCTTCGTCTCGCTCAAGACCGAGGGCGACATTCGGGTTCGGGCGCGAAAGCTCGCCACCAAGGCCGGAATCGTGACGATAGTGGTCGCGGCCAGCTTCCTGGTTTGGACAACCTTCGCATATGGCACCGTGGCATCCGCTATCTTCGCCGCTCTGGCCGCTGTGGCGCTGATCGCCTCCTTCCTGGCCAACCTGCGCGGTGCCGAACGGCTCGCGTTCGGCCTGATGGCCGCCACGATCGGTCTCGCCGTGCTCACCCTGTTCGCCTCGCTGTTTCCCGACGTCATGCCGGCCAGCAACGACGCGGCGAACAGCCTGACCATCACGAACGCCTCCTCATCGACCTACACGCTCGGTGTGATGAGCTGGACCGCACTGATCGGGATGCCCGTCATCCTGCTCTACCAGGGCTGGACCTACTGGGTGTTCCGCAAGCGCATCGGCCGGGCGCAGATTGAGGTCGCCGTACACTAGCGCTGTGGCAGACTGAGCCAGTGCGCCCCCTCGATCCTCGCCTTCTTCGTTACGCCCACGCAGCGCGCCGATTTCTTCTGATCGGCGCGCTGCTGGGCTTCGCGCAAACCCTCGTCGTCATCGCGTTCGCCTGGCTGCTGACCCGGGCGATCACGCTCACGGTCGCGGGGGAGCCCCTGAGCACGATCATGCCAACCCTGGCCGCCCTCGCCGGGGTCGTTGTGCTGCGCTCGGTGCTCATCTGGCTGCTCGAAGTGGCGGCCAACCGCGGTGCCGCCCAGGTCAAGAGCCAACTGCGGGCCCGCGTCATGACCAAGCTTGCCGAACGCGGCCCCGACTGGGTCGCCTCCCAGCAGAGCGCTCGCCTGTCGACCGTCGTCACGACCGGTCTCGACGCCCTCGACAACTACTTCGCCCGCTACCTGCCGCAACTGTTGCTGACCATGATCGCCACACCGATCCTGATCGCGGTCATCCTCTGGCAAGACCTCGCGAGCGGCCTCACGGTCATCATCGTGATTCCGCTGATTCCCGTCTTCATGATTCTCATCGGCAAGGTCACCCAGTCGGTGCAGCAGGAACAATGGCAGGCGCTGCAGCGCCTCTCCACCGGATTTCTGGACGTGGTCGGGGGCCTCGGCACCCTCAAGATCTACGGTCGGGAACGACGCCAGTTCGACCGGATCCGTTCCATTACCGAGGAATATCGCACCCGCACCATGAAGGTGCTGCGCGTCTCGTTCCTCAGCGGCTTCGTGCTCGAACTCGCCGCGAGCCTCTCGGTCGCCCTCCTCGCCGTGTCTATCGGCCTGCGGCTCATCGACGGTGCCCTGCTGCTCGGCGTCGGTCTGTTCGTTCTGCTCCTCGCCCCGGAGGCGTTTCTGCCGCTGCGCCAGGTGGGCGCACAGTTTCACGCTGCCGCCGACGGGCTCGCGGCCGCCGAAGAGCTGTTCACCATTCTCGACGATGACTCCATCGCGACGGTCGCGACTGTCTCGACAGCGGATGCCGCGGCCGGCGCCGGTCTCGCAGCACCCCACGCTGGTCAACTCGGGCAGGCAGCCGGCGCCCTTCGTCTGGCGGGTGTCACCGTTCGGCGGGGCGACTCCGTGGTGATCCACCAGTTGCACGCGGATTTTGCCCCCGGCCAGCTGAGCGTGCTGCGCGGAGTCAGCGGGGTCGGCAAGTCGACCCTCGTAGCCGCCCTGCTCGGCTTCGTGCCGTACACCGGCGCCCTCACGCTCGGCGGCGTTGCCGTCACGGCCGGCGCGCCGCGCCCCTGGCTGGCCTGGGCCGGCCAGCGACCGGGCCTGTTCCGCGGAACGGTGGCCGAGAATGTGGCGCTGGGGGCGGCATCCGCTGAACCCGGCCTGATCGTGCAGGCCCTCGACTGGGCGGGAGCCGCCGAGGTGTTGCCCAGCAACGTTCTCGGGGTGAACGGCGACGGGCTCTCCGGCGGCCAGGCGCAACGCGTCGGAGCGGCCCGCGCCATCTACCGTGCGCTGGCGACCGAGTGCCACGTGCTGATTCTCGACGAACCGAGCTCAGCGCTCGACTCCGACGCCGAAGCCGGACTGCTGGCCGGCCTCCGCCACCTCGCCGACCAGGGACGCGTCGTGATCGTCGTCAGTCACCGGCCGGCCGTCGTCGCTGCCGCAGACCACGTGATCGAATTGCAGGAGCTCATCCATGTCTGACGTCACCACGGCTTCCCGCGACGTGCTGCGCCTCGCCCAGCCGCGCCCGCGCTGGTTTGCCCCCGGGCTGCTGGCCGGCATCGGGAGCGCCGTCATGGCCGTGGCGCTGCTCGCCTGCTCAGCCTGGCTGATCACCCGCGCGGCCGAGATGCCCTCGCTGGCGTTTCTCGGCCTGGCCGTCGTGGGCGTGCGCGCATTCGCCATCTTTCGCTCCGTGCTGCGCTACCTGGAACGCCTGACCAGCCACGATGCTGCCTTCCGGCAGCTGGCCGAACTGCGGCTGGGCATCTTTCGCCGCATCGTTCCGGTAGCACCGGCGGGCTTGGCGAGCACCGGTCGCGGCGACCTGCTGACCCGCCTGGTGCGTGACGTCGACGACCTGCAGGACCTCCCACTGCGCGTCCTACAGCCCCTGCTGGTGGCCGGCGTCACCGCGGGACTCAGCGTGATCGGCATCTGGCTGATCCTTCCGCTGGCCGGCCTCACCCTGCTCGTCTGCCTGCTCCTGGCCGGGGTGCTCGGAACCGTGCTGCCTCGCAGCTTGGCCGCTCGGGCCGACCGCGAGCTCGCCCCGCTCCGCGGTGCCCTCGCCGACGAAGTGCTCGAAATCGCCCTGAACCTCGATGTGCTCACCGCCTTCGACGCCCTCAGCCCGCGCCTGGCGCAGCTCGCACGCACCGATGAGCGCCTGCGGCGCGCCACGCTGCGCCGGTCGGCCGGGGTGGGCGTGCAGTCCGCCGTCGTGGCCCTGTTCGCCGGAGCAGCAACGCTCGGCGCGCTCTACTTCGGGATCCCAGCGCTCGAGCGCGGGGGTGGGCTGCTCAGCCCGGACCTGCTCGTGCCCACCCTCGTCGTCGCCGTGCTCGTGCCGATGGCCGTGTTCGAGGTGTTCGGCATGATTCCCCTCGCGGCCGGGGCCTGGCGTCAGGTCCGGGTCAGCGCGCGTCGCGTCGCCGACGTCGTTCCGCAGGCTGTGCCCGCCGAAATTCCCGTCGACGTGGTGAACCCGCAGGAGCTTTTTTCTCCCGACCAGGCCCTCGGCCCGGTCGTACTGGAACTGACCGATCTAGGCGCGCGCTGGCCCGGCCAGGTCGACGCTGCTGTGGCCGGCGTGAGCCTGCGACTCGCGCCGGGGGACCGCGTGCACCTTGCCGGCCCAAGCGGCGCCGGCAAGACGACTCTCGCCCAGACGCTCGTGCGCTTTCTGGATTACACCGGTTCCTACCGGCTGAACGGGGTCGAGGCGCGCCTGCTGGCCCAGGATGAGGTGCGACGCGTGGTCGGACTGTGCGAGCAGCGACCCTGGTTGTTTGACGACAGCATCCGTCAGAATTTGCTGTTTGCCCGCGACACGGCCACTGACGCCGAACTCGAGGCTGTGCTCGCCCGCGTCGGCCTGGCCGTGTGGGCTGCCCAGCGCGGCGGACTCGAGGCCCGTGTGGGCGAGCGCGGCGCGCTCGTCTCCGGTGGACAGGCCCAGCGCATCGCCCTCGCCCGGGCCCTGCTGGCCGATTTTCCGGTGCTTATCGTCGACGAGCCCACGGCCAACGTCGACAGTGCGGGGGCGGATGCCCTCGTGCGCGACATTCTGACGGCCGCCGCCGACGCGCACCGTGCCGTGCTGCTCATTTCGCACACCCCCGTACCGGACGAGCTCGTAACAGCGCGGGTGACCCTGCCGGGCCGATAAGACGTCAGTCCATGTGGCGCTGTTCGCGTCGGTGCAGCCACTTCTTGATCAGGAACACCGCCAGGACGAACAGCGCGATCACGCCGACGAACAGGTAGCCGGCGAAGTGCAGCCGGCCGCTCAGCTCGCGGTAACCGCCGGCCGCCGCCGACCCCACGCTGACATAGGCGAGGGACCAGATGACGCAGGCCGGCACGGTCCAGGCCATGAAGGTTCGGTAGCGCATGCGGCTCGCGCCGACGGTAACCGGAATCAGTGAGTGCAGCACCGGAAGAAATCGGGAGATGAACACGGCGACACCGCCGCGCCGGTCGAGGTAATTCTCGGCGCGAATCCAGTTAGGTTCGCCGATACGTCGGCCGAGTCTGCTGCCGCGAATGAACGGTCCGAAGTGATGTCCGAGGGCAAAGCCGATGCTTTCCCCGGCCAGGGCGCCGACGATCACGGCCGCTACAAGCGTGATGAACTCGACCGGGCCGTCGACCGCCGTGCTGGCCACAATGACGATCGTGTCGCCGGGAACGACAAGTCCCACCAGCACCGAAGTCTCCAGGAGCATGCCCAAAAAGGCCAGAAGCGTTCGAATGACCGGGTCGACGCCGGAGACGGTGTCGAGGATCCACGTGAGGATGTCATTCATTTCGCCCAGCCTACGTGCTCGGCGCGATTCAACAAGTCGCGCTGGCCGCCTTCGGGTACGGGCACCGCGCAAAGCTAGGCTGTTCTGGTGACCGGCCCCGTGCAGAGCAGACTCCTAAGCAGCTGGACGGACCCCGCGACGGCTTTTGCGGCCCTCTATTCCGACGCTCCCTACGCGTTCTGGCTCGATGCCGGCCCGGGCGCTCGCACCGGTGTCAGCTACCTCGGCGCAGCCTCGCCCCGCTCCCGGTTCGTGATCGCGTCGGTGATCGAGGGAACGGTCACGTCCGTCTTTCCAGCGGATGCTGCGCCGCCGGTCGTCACACACGAGACCGTTTTCGAGTTCCTCCGCCGCGACCTGGCCGATGATGAAACGTCGAGCCTCTCTGGGATCGAGGGGTTCGACCTCGGCTGGGTCGGCTGGCTCGGCTACGAACTCGGCGCGCACACTGTCGGCACGCCCGTGCACGAATCGCGCTACCCGGATGCTGCCCTGCTGGAGGTCGACCGGATGATCCGGTTCGACCACGACTCCCGCACCGTGACGCTTGTGGCGAGCCGGGGCGCGGATGATTCGAGTTCGGCCGATCCCAACTCGGTCGTGACCGAGTGGTTCGACCAGACCGCCGCAGCACTGGCGGCGAGCCCGCGCGGGCCGGCGGCGGCCCGCGCGGCCGTACCCCGGGCATCCGCCGCTTCACCGCACTGGAGGCACGACGAAACCGAGTATGCCGCGCTGATCGAGACCTGTTTGTCGGCCATCCACGATGGCGACGCATACCAGTTGTGCCTGACCAATGAGATTCGGGTGCCGGGCCAGTGGCACCCGATCGAGACCTACGACGTGCTGCGGGCCGGCAGCCCCAGCCACCACGGCGGCGTGCTGCGCTTCGGTGACCTGGCGCTGCTCAGCGCGAGTCCGGAGCAGTTTTTGCACGTGGGCCGGGATCGACGCGTGCGTACCAAGCCGATCAAGGGCACGAGGCCGCGCTCGAAGGAGCCCGACGAGGACGAGCGGCTGAAAGTCGAACTTGCCCAGAGCGACAAGGAACGTGCCGAGAACCTGATGATCGTCGATCTCATGCGCAACGACCTCGGACGCATCGCCGAGCTCGGCACCGTGGCGGTGTCCAGCCTGCTCGCGGTGGAGAGCTACCCACACGTGCACCAGCTGGTCAGCACCATCGAAGCGCTTCTGTCACCGGGCGTCACGGTGGTCGACGCCATCCAAGCGTGCTTTCCGGCCGGGTCCATGACGGGCGCACCGAAGCGGAGCGCGATGACCATTCTGGACTCGCTGGAGACCGGGCCGCGGGGCGTCTACTCCGGGGCGTTCGGCTATGTCGGGCACGGCGGCGTCGCCGACCTGGCCATCGTCATCCGCAGTATCGTGCTCGATTCGTGCTGGGCCAGCATCGGCACGGGCGGCGGAATCACGGCCCTCTCCAACGCCGCCGACGAGATCGAGGAGACCCGAATCAAGGCGGCCGCCCTGCTTGCGAGCCTCGGTGTCGCCTGGCCCTAGTAATCTAGACCTTGTACACGTGCGCTTCGTCGCGCGTGCGCCCGAGCGAATGCTCCCGCATCGATCATGTTCAACCCCTGCAATGAATGAGAGTCACGTGGCACACGAGCACGAAAGCCTACGCATTGACGCGCGCGATGAGAGCAGCGAAGAAGTGTACGACTTCGCGGCGATCCAGGCGAAGTGGCAACCCATCTGGGAAGAGTTGGCCCCGTTCAAGACGAGCGGCGAGGGTGACACCCGTCCGCGCAAATTCGTGCTCGACATGTTCCCGTACCCCTCGGGCGACCTGCACATGGGCCACGCCGAGGTCTACGCGCTCGGAGACGTCGTCGCCCGCTACTGGCGCCACCAGGGCTTCAACGTGCTGCACCCGATCGGCTGGGACTCCTTCGGGCTACCCGCCGAGAACGCCGCCATCAAGCGCGGCATCGACCCGCGCGGCTGGACCTACGACAACATCGCGCAGCAGAAGAAGAGCATGAAGCTCTACGCGACCAGCTTCGACTGGGATCGCGAACTGCACACGAGCGACCCCGAGTACTACAAGTGGACCCAGTGGCTGTTCCTGCAGCTCTACAAGAAGGGCCTGGCCTACCGCAAGGACAGCTGGGTCAACTGGGACCCGATCGACCAGACCGTGCTCGCCAACGAGCAGGTGCTGGCCGACGGCACGAGCGACCGCAGTGGCGCCGTCGTGGTCAAGAAGAAGCTCACCCAGTGGTACTTCAAGATCACCGACTACGCCGACCGCCTGTTGGATGACCTCAACCAGCTCGAGGGCACCTGGCCGGCCAAGGTGCTCAACATGCAGCGCAACTGGATCGGCCGCTCCATCGGAGCGGATGTCGACTTTGCGATCGAGGGCCGCACCGAGCGCGTCACCGTGTTCACGACCAGGCCCGATACGCTGTTCGGCGCGACTTTCATGGTCGTCGCCCCCGATTCGGATCTCGCCGCCGAACTGGTGGCCGACTCCTCACCTGCGGTGCAGGAAGGCTTCCAGGAGTACCTCGTGCAGGTGCAGCGCAGTACCGAGATCGAACGTCAGGCCACCGACCGGCCCAAGACCGGCGTGTTCCTCGGCCGCTACGCGACCAACCCGGTCAACGGCGAACGCCTGCCCATCTGGGCGGCCGACTACGTGCTGGCCGATTACGGCACCGGGGCGATCATGGCCGTGCCGGCGCACGACCAGCGCGACCTCGACTTCGCCCGCGCGTTCGACCTGCCCGTGCGGGTCGTCGTCGACACCAATTCTCCGGCCACCGGCATGATCCCGGTGATCACCCAGGGCATGATCGACGGCACCGAGGAGCTGCCCTCGCTCGACCCGCTCAGCACCGGCATCGCCTTGGCCGGTGAAGGCCGGCTGATCAACTCGGGCCCGCTCAACGGCCTGAGCAAGATCACCGCGATCAAGCGCATCGTCGAGCAGCTCGCCGCCGACGGCTTGGGCCGCGCGGCCAAAAACTATCGTCTGCGCGACTGGCTGGTCTCCCGCCAGCGCTACTGGGGCGCTCCGATCCCGATCATCCATGGCGCCGACGGCACCGAGATCCCGGTGCCCGAAGACCAGCTGCCGGTGCTGCTGCCGCCCGCTGAGGGCCTCGACCTGAAGCCGCGGGGCACCTCACCGCTCGGCGGAGCGACCGACTGGGTCAATGTGCCCAACCCGATCGACGGCACGCCAGCCCGCCGCGATGCCGACACCCTGGACACCTTCGTCGACAGCTCCTGGTACTTCCTCCGGTTCCTGAACCCGCAGGACGACACCAAGGCCTTCGACCCGAAGGAGGCCGAGAAGTGGGCGCCGGTCGACCAGTATGTCGGCGGGGTCGAGCACGCCATTTTGCATCTGCTATACGCGCGCTTCATCACAAAGTTTCTGTTTGATGAGGGCTATGTGAGCTTCACCGAGCCGTTTACCGCGCTGCTCAACCAGGGCATGGTCATTCTCGACGGCGCCAAGATGAGTAAGAGTAAGGGCAACCTGGTCTACTTCACCGAGGAAATCGAACGCCACGGCGTCGACGCCGTTCGCCTGACGATGGCCTTCGCCGGCCCGCCGGAAGACGATATCGACTGGTCCGACGTGTCCCCGGTCGGCTCGGCCAAGTTTCTGGCCCGCGCCTGGCGCGTTGCCCGCGACGTCACCAGTGCCCCCGACGTGGAATGGAAGACGGGCGACCTCACCCTGCGCCGCGTCACCCACCGCTTCCTCTCCGATGCGCCTGGCCTGGTCGAATCGTTCAAGTTCAACGTGGTCGTCGCTCGACTGATGGAACTGGTCAACGCCACCCGCAAGGTCATCGACACCGGCGCCGGGCCGGCGGATGCCGCCGTGCGCGAAGCCGCCGAGGCCACCGCCATGGCGCTGAACCTGTTCGCCCCCTACACAGCTGAGGACATGTGGGCTCACCTCGGCTACGAGCCGTGCATCGCCCTCGTGCCGTGGCGCAAGGCCGAACAGACCCTGCTCGTGCAGGAGTCGGTGACGGCGGTCGTTCAGGTGGACGGCAAGATGCGCACCCTTCTCGAAGTCTCGCCGAAAATCTCCAGCGAAGACCTCGAGAAAATGGCGCGGGACGCGGCCGCGGTCATCCGATCGATCGGTGATCGCGAGATCATCAAGGTGATCGTGCGCGTGCCGAAGCTCGTCTCGTTCGTCACTCGCCCGTAGCGGTCAGCGACATACCGGCCCCGGTCGATCCGGCCTGACCGGTCAGGGCCTTCTCCACAGGGCTGCCCTTGGCCGGGCTGTGCACAGATCGGGTGACCGGCGGCAAGTGGATTCTGCGCGCGGCCTAGCCTGCCATCATGCAGCCCGACCGTTCCCCCTTCGACCTGGAGCGCCTCGCCCCCGCTGCCCGCGGGCGCCCCCGCCTTCGGGTCGGCGTCGGTGCGGCCGTTGTGTTGCTGCTGCTCGCCCTCGTCGTGGCCGTCATCGTGTCGGCCATCGGCCAGCAGGCCGGTCAGCGCACGGTCGGTACGGGATCGGTATCGATTCCGTCGGGTTCGACCTCAACCTTTGCGCCGTTCGACGCGGGTGCGAGTCCGGCACCTACCGATACCGGCGCGGGCGCTGGCGGGGGCGGCGCCATCATTTTCGTGCACGTCCTCGGAGCAGTGGCCCAGCCCGGACTGTTCCAGCTGCACGATGGTGCCCGGGTGATGGATGCGATTGCCGCTGCCGGCGGTTTGACCGCCGAGGCCGATCCGGCCGGAGTGAACCTGGCCCGCATCGTCGGTGATGGCGAACAGTTCTACGTTCCCCGGCAGGGCGAGGTGCCACCGGCGCTCCCGGCGGCAGGCGGGACCGGAGGAGGCGGCGGGGGTGGTGCCCCAGCGGCCAAGGTGAACCTCAACACGGCCACGGTGGCCGACTTGGATTCCCTGCCCCGCATCGGCCCTACTATGGCGCAGCGCATCATCGACTACCGCACCAAGAACGGCCGGTTCGCCAGCGTCGATGGGCTCCGCGACGTCACCGGGATTGGTGACAAAACCTTCGAGGCTCTCAAAGACCTCATCACGGTATGAGCCTCGACCTGCGGCTGGCGGTTCCGGCCCTCGCCGTATGGCTGACGGCCGGCCTCCTGATTGGAACTCCCGAGGCGGTCGGGGTCGTTGCTGTGACGCTCTGGCTGCTCGCCGGCGGCTGCACCGCCCTACTCGTCCTCAGTCGGATGCCGCGGCGCGGCCAATGGCCGGGGGCGCCGCGGGCCGGGCGGTGGCAGACCCTCGGTGGCACCCTGGTGCTCTGCTGTACCGGCGCCGCGCTCGTGGCCACCGCCGTCGGTGTCTGGGCACCGGTGCGACTGCCATCCGAGGTGCGGGGCGCTGCCGAATCGCACGCGACGATCACGGCCACCATCACCGTGTGGTCAGTTCCGGTGGCGGCCAAGGCGTTCATCGGCAGCGGAACTTCGGGGCGGGTACGCTTTAAGGCCACGCTCACGCAGCTTGAGAGCCGGGGCGAGACCACGCCCGTCTCGAGCCCGGTCGTGGTCTTTGCCGAAGCGTCCCGGAGCGGGGCTGAACCAGAGATCGGTTCGAGCCTCGTGGTGCGCGGCACGCTGCGCACGACCGAACCGGGCGATGCCACGGTCGCCCTGCTGTTTGTGAACGAAACGGCGCGCGGTGTCGCCCCGCCGCCGTGGTGGTTGCAGTGGGCCAACGAGTTGCGGGCCCGGTTCAAGACAGCGGCGACGAGCCTCGCCGGCGACGGGGGAAACCTGCTGCCCGGCCTGGCTATCGGTGACACGAGCGCGGTCAGCCCCGGCCTGGATACCGCGATGAAAACCAGCTCACTCAGCCACCTCACCGCGGTATCCGGAGCTAATTGTGCCATCGTCATCGCCTCCATCATGCTGCTCGGTGGCTACCTCCGGCTGCGTCGTTCCTGGCGCATCGCATTGTCGCTGCTGACCCTGCTCGGTTTCACCATCCTGGTCACACCGGAGCCGAGCGTGCTGCGCTCGGCGGTCATGGCCACTCTCACCCTGGTCTCGATCGGTGCCGGTCGCCCAGGGCGCGGCCTGCCGACCTTGCTCGTCGTTGTCATCGCCCTGTTGGTGAGCGATCCGTGGCTGGCCCGCAACTACGGTTTCGCACTCTCGGTACTCGCAACGGCCGGGCTGTTACTCCTCGCCGGTCCCCTCGCACGCGTTCTGGCCCAGTGGATGCCGTCTGCACTCGCCGCGATCATCGCGATTCCCCTGGCCGCCCAACTGGCCTGCCAGCCCGTGCTGATTCTGCTGAACCCGAGCCTGCCGCTGTACGGAGTTCCTGCGAACATTCTCGCCGGTCCGGCCGCGCCGATTGCGACGGTGGTCGGGCTGATCGCCTGCCTGATGTTGCCGCTCCTGCCGGGCGTTGCCGCGGGCCTGCTCGCCGTGGCCTGGCTGCCGTCGGCCTGGATCGCCGCGGTCGCCCAGACGGTGTCGATGCTGCCCGGCACCCGGCTGCCCTGGCCCGGCGGTGCACCCGGCGTGCTGTTGCTCGCGGTCGTCACGGTGCTCACCCTCGTGGTCGTGCTGCGTGGCCGGGCCGCCACTCCGGCCCGCTGGCCGGCCGCGGTACTGGTCGTGCTACTCATCGGCCTGGGCGGTTACGCCGGGTCGCTCATCGGAACCGGCATCGGCCGTGTCGTCTCCTTCCCGCCCGACTGGCAGATCGCCGCCTGCGACATCGGCCAGGGTGACGCCGTCGTCGTGCGGGACGGCGATCAGTACGGACTCGTCGACGTCGGGCCGGACCCTAAACTACTTTCCGCCTGCCTCGGCACCCTCGGCATCAGTCGCATCAACCTACTCGTGCTCACTCACTACGACCTCGATCACATCGGCGGAGTCGACGCCGTGATCGGACGGGTGGACACCGCGCTGGTCGGCGTGCCGGAGAATGCCCAGGACGTAAGCCTGCACGAGCGGCTCGCCGCGGGCGGTGCCGCCGTTCGGCAGGCCGCGCGCGGCGATTCCGGTAACCTGGGCAGCCTCACCTGGAACATTCTCTGGCCTATTCGGGGAGCGACGACGATGCAGGTGGGCAACCCGGGAAGTGTCACGATCATGTTCGACGGGCGGGGCATCCGTTCTATCTTTCTCGGCGATCTCGGGCAGGAGGCGCAGGATGGCCTGCGTCGCGCATCATCGCCCGGCCGGGTCGATGTGGTGAAGGTCGCGCATCACGGCTCGGCCGATCAAAGCCCCGAACTGTATGCGGAGCTGCGGGCGCGGGTGGGGCTGATCTCGGTGGGGGTGAAGAACACCTATGGGCATCCGACCGAGAAACTGCTGAATATTCTCGCTTCGGTGGGCACGCTGTCGGTGCGCACCGATCGGGAGGGGATAGCGGTGGTCGCTCCGGGGCCGGGCGGCACGCTCGTGCTCTGGACCGAGAAGGTCGCCGACCATGGTCCGCCGGCGAACCCCACGCCGGCTGCCGAGAGCGTCGGTGGTGCGGGATAGGCTTGGTCGACAGCCGCACGAAACCCAAGGAGATCGCTTTGGCCGCACGACCCGCCACGACCGGTTCCCGGTCCGGAAAGGCTGCCCCGGCCCGCCCCAATAAGGGCACCGTCATTCCCCAGTTGGGCTGGCATCAGGTGCGTCCGGCACCGATCGTGCTCGTCTCCGGCACCGAAACGTTCCTCGCCGAGCGATCCATCCGCCAGCTGCGCGACTTTCTCAAGCTGGAAGACCCCAGCCTGGAAATCAGCGATGTGCAGGCCGACAGCTATGCGCCCGGTGAGCTGCTCACCCTGGCGAGCCCGTCGCTGTTCGGTGAGCCCCGCCTGATTCGGGTCAGCAACGTCGAGAAGTGCAGCGACACTTTTATGGCTGAAGCGCTCGACTACCTCGAGAACCCGGCCGACGACACCTATGTCGTGCTGCGGCACGGTGGGGGAGTGCGCGGCAAGAAGCTGCTCGATACCATTCGCAGCGGACTCGGCGGTGCCATCGAAATCGTCTGCACCGAGCTGAAGAAAGACACCGAGAAGTACGAATTCGCGACCAACGAGTTCAAGGCGGCGGGCAAGCGCGTCACGGCCAGCGCCCTGCGTCAGCTCGTCGCGGCCTTCTCCGACGACTTGGCCGAACTCTCGGCCGCCTGCCAGCAGCTCATTTCGGATGCGACCAGCGAGGTCACCGAGACCACGGTCGACCGGTACTACGGCGGTCGGGTAGAAACGAACGCCTTCAAGGTCGCCGACTGGGCCATTGCCGGTCGCAACGGTGAGGCGCTGGTCACCCTGCGGCACGCGCTGAGTTCCGGGGCGGATCCGGTACCGATCGTCGCGGCGTTCGCCATGAAGATCCGCACCATGGCCAAGGTATTCGGCGCCAGGGGCGGGTCGGCGCAGCTCGGCGCTCAGTTCGGCCTCGCTCCGTGGCAGGTGGAACGCGCGCAAAAAGACCTGCGCGGCTGGAGCGATGAGGGTCTGGCGCGCTGCATCCTCATGCTGGCCGAAACGGATGCCGCGGTGAAGGGTGCCGGGCGCGACCCGGTCTTCGCCCTCGAACGCCTGATCGGCGTCATCGCCCGTCGCGGCGAGGAGTAATCCGGTTCTTTTCCCTCAGCGGTCGTCGGCGTCCGCGACCGTGATGGTGGAGCGGTTCAGGTAGAGCCAGACTCCGTGCTGAAAGCTCGGGTTGCCACAGACCCGGCTGGCAACCCACACCGGCAGCAGGGTTGACGAACTGGCCAGATCGGTCGGTTTGGCCAGGGCCTCGAACGAGGACGGCAGGCTCGGGCAGTACTCCAGCTGCACCCGGCCGGTGACCTCGGAGAACTGCACCGAGACTGGTCGTTCGGCCGGGGGTGCCAGAATGCGCAGCGCCCCGAGTCCGGCAATCGCCATCACGGCAGCGATAGCGAACACGGCACCGAACCCCGACAGCGAGCGAATGCGTCGAATCGTTCGCGCTGCCCGGTCGACTTCCAAATCCGAGCTGATCGAGCGGGCAGTGGCAATCGATGCCGCAAGGTAGAACGTGATTCCAATAAGTAGAAGCGCGATCGAGGCCAGTGCGAGGAACAGCTGGGTGCGAGTAGCGCCGGAAACATCTTCGCCCGTGTTGAGTGCCAGCCACACGGCAACGGCGAGGGCGGCGGCGCAAAGCAGCGCGGCCAGAAACCGAGCGTGTGCGCGTCGATGGGGGCCGCTGCTATCGGGGATCAAACTGGCCGGTGGGGTGCTCTTCACCGCGTCAGTCTAGTGGGGTCGCTCGCACCATCCCGCTCGCCGCCAGCAGGATCATTCGGGGTGTGTCGCACGAGCGCACAGCGGTCACCGGTCGGGTTCGTTCGGGTGCGGGTTGAACCGGCCGGGCTCGGCTGAGTGCAGAAAACCCCCGCCATGATGGCGGGGGTTTTCTGTGCGACGAGGGGCGGCATCCGCTCTGTGCGAGCCGACGCGGTTACCGACGTGCGGGTGGAGCCAGAACGGATCAGACGAGTGCGGAAACGGCCTTCGCGATGGCCGACTTCTTGTTCGCAGCCTGGTTCTGGTGGATGACACCCTTGCTGACGGCCTTGTCGAGCTTCTTGGAAGCAAAGGCGAGACCGACGACGGCCTTATCCTTGTCGCCAGCGGCAATCGCGGTGCGAGTCGCGCGAATCGCGGACTTGAACTCGCTCTTAACGGCCTTGTTGCGCTCCTGGGCCTTCTTGTTGGTGCCAATTCGCTTGATCTGCGACTTGATATTTGCCACGTTTTTACGCTTTCGTTAGATTTTGTATGGACAGCCGCGAAAGCGGTAGAGGGCGCTCGAACGGCGAAAATCGTGCGGGGTGGGACCCAACACGCAAGCCAACCGCTAACGCTACCAGCAATCGTCCCGACCCCCAAACCGACTGCGCCTCCGCGCGCGAATACCTCGTGAGCGGATGACCGCCCCCGATATGGGTGCGCGCTACGCCGGCTTACCGTAGCGACTGCCCGTATCGGGCGCACCCATGCCGATGCCGCGCTACCGCAGGGACTGCTGCAGAAACTGCTCAGTCTCCGTGAAGACTAGCCGGCCAAGTGCTCCGTTGACGATGGGCAATTGCGGCGGGACGTGCCCGCATTCGACGTTTCCGATGATGGGAAGACCGAGCGTACCCAGGGCGTCCAGCACGGCCTCCAACTGCGTCAGCGTGGGGGAGTCCTTCGCTCCGGTCCGGCCCACGAGCACGGCGGCCGCTCCGTCGAAGAAGCCGGCCAGTCGCATCCCGTGCAGGTATCGGCAGATGGCGGTCGCCTCGTCACCGGCGGCCTCGATGTAGACGAGGGTGGCGATATCCGTTTCTCCGCGCAAGCGGGACATGTCGGCGTAGCGCGTTCCGGCGAGGTTGGCCATCGTTTCGATGCAGCCGCCGATCAATCGCCCGGTTACATCGACGGGGCCGGTGCCAGCGTCGAGGCGCGCCCACCGGCCGCGGCCGTTCCAGGCCTGCTCGGTGACGTCAGGGTCGGCAGACCAATCATCCCGGTCGTTCAGGCGGTGTACATTCGGCGACGACTGGTGAAAGGACGCGCCAACGGGCTGTCGTGCGATCTCGAGCCAGTGCACCAGGGACGCCGGTGTCGCATAGGGCGTATCCATGAGGTTGCTGCCGTGAATGGTGGCCATTCCGGTGAGGAGCGTGATCGGCGTGAGCAGCGTGGAGATGTCCGAATAGCCGACGATCCAGGTTGGATCAGCGGCGGCGATGGCATCGAAATCCAGGTGCGCGATGAGATCGATCGCCGTCTCGCCGCCCCAGGGCGGCACGATAGCGCGCACTCGTGGGTCGAGGAGCATCCGCATGAACTCGGCGGCGCGCTGCTCCACCGGCGCGCTGATATGGGTCGCGCCGTCCAGACACTCACCGACATCAACCTGGAATCCCTGGTCCTTCAACCCCTGAATCGCGAAGTCCAGCCGCGCCCGAAGCCGTTCGGGGACACCGCTCGACGGCGCCGTAACTCCGATCAGGTCGCCGGCAACGAGTGGTCGGGGATAGCGGATGTCCATCACTCGATAGTCGCAGGTCGGCCCGCCCCACGTCCACCACTGCGAGCGGATGCCGCAGCCTCAGTCCGCCCGCCACACTTGCTCGGCGACCCGCAGCAGGATCGCCGTGAACCGCTCCGGCTGGGCCAGGCTCGACAGGTGCGTCGCCCCCGGCACCACAACGACCTCCCCGTTTCGGCAGGCCGCGAGAAAGCGCCGTTCGTTCAGCCGAAAATGATCGAGGGCACCGTTGACCAGCCAGATCGGGCCCGGATACGCCGCCAGGCTCGTCAGAGGAGTCAGTGTCGAGGTCGCGCGCAGCCCGGCATCCATTACGTCGAGCGCCGCTCCGCCGGCGAGTACATCGCGCGCGCCCGCCGCGGGCAGAAGCCGGCGCGCCATGGTTTCGTGCAGCCACAGCCCTCGATCGGGCAGGCGATGAATTGAACGGGCCAGCAGTCGATACCCCTGAAGCAGCGGGCCTTTCGGAACGGCGCTGCAACCGGCGGCGACGAGTCCGGCCACGCGGTCGGGGTGACGGGCAGCGTAAGCCACGGCGTAATAACCGCCGAGCGACAGCCCTACGAGCAGTACCCGGCCACCGAGCGCCTCCACCCCGGCGTCGATGGCGGCGAGCGCGGCCGACACTGTGAAGGGCTCATTCATGCGCTGCCCGTGACCGGGCAAATCGATCGCCAGCACGGGATACCCGGCTGCCCGCAGCTTCTGCTCCTGAAAACGCCACATCGTGGCCGACGCGCGAATGCCGTGCACGAGCAGAACCGGCACACGGGCCGCGGGAATCTCCATGGCGTGAGCCTAGTCAGCCGCGGCGACAGTCGGCTGGGCACCGCCGGGACGCAGGACGCCTGGCGATCCTCGATCGGGCCGCCGGGCTTCCAAGCACCATGTTTAGGGTAGAACCATGACTATTGCTCCCGCGTCCACCCTGACCGCCATCATCAACGCTTACGTCGTACCGGTTGTCGGCGACCCCATCCCGAACGGCACAGTGCTGATTGAGAACGGCAAGATCACCGCGATCGGCGCCGACCTGACCGTTCCGCCCGCAGCGCGAATCATCGACGCGACCGGCAAATGGGTGCTTCCCGGCTTCATCGAAGCGCATGGGCACGTTGGTATCCACGAAGAGGCAAATGGATGGGCCGGCGATGACACCAACGAGATGACCGGCCCGAATATGGCCGCGGTTCGCGCCATCGACGCCATCAACATTGACGACGAAGGTTTTCGTGACGCACTCTCCGGCGGAGTCACCACGGTCGTCGTCAAGCCTGGCTCCGGCAACCCGATCGGCGGCCAGTCGGTCGCGATCAAGAGCTGGGGCGGTCGCACCATTGACGAGCAGGTGATCAGCGACTCGGTGAGCATCAAGAGCGCCCTCGGCGAGAACCCGAAGCGGGTCTACGGCGACAAGAAGCAGACCCCGAGCACCCGCCTCGGCGTGAGCCTGATCATTCGGCAGGCCTTCGTCGACGCCCAGAACTATGTGACGGCGCGCGATGCCGCCGCCGAGAAGGGCGACACCTTCACCCGCGACCTCGGCAAGGAGGCCCTCGCCCGGGTGCTCTCCGGCGAACTGGCCTGGGACCAGCACGTGCACCGCCACGACGACATTGTCACGGCCATCCGTTTGGCCGAAGAATTCGGCTACCGCCTCGTGATCAATCACGGCACCGAGGGCCACAAGATCGCCGACGTGCTGGCCGAGAAGAAGATTCCGGTCATCTTCGGACCCATGCTCACCGCGCGTACCAAGGTGGAACTCCGCGACAGGGCGATCGGCAACCTCGCCGTGCTCGCCGCCGCCGGCGTGCTCGTCGCCATCACGACCGACCACCCCGTCGTTCCGGTGAACTTTCTCGTGCACCAGGCGTCCCTCGCTGTGAAGGAGGGACTGCCGGTGCAGACCGCGCTCGAGGCTCTCACCGTCAACCCGGCCGTCATCCTCGGGCTCGACAGCCGGGTCGGCTCCCTCAGCGTCGGCCTCGACGCCGACGTCGTGATCTGGTCGGGCGACCCGCTCGACCTCGGTTCGCGCGCCGAACTCGTGCTCATCGCCGGCACCCCGGTCTACCGCTACAGCGACGGCTTCGGCCAGGTCGTCGAGCGAGCCAACCGCGCCTAATTTTTCTTGAGCAGGAGTGTCGATTCCGGCCTGTCTCGATCGTCATGTCGGTGTCACTATCAAATGATCAGAAGGGAAACCACCCTGCAGTGTTCATTGCTCGTCCTGAGCCAGGAAGCCGGCGACGCCCAGGTTGACGAAGCGGCCATGGAATGGGGTCGCAAGGCCTTTGACGCCTACGCGAAGTCACTCGATGCCCGACCTCGACGCCGCCATCGGCTGGGCGCGGCAGTGTCCGGCGGCCCTCTACGGCGCCGTCGAGATTCGCCCGTCGGCGGTCATCTTCCGGGATGGACAATGGCAGACCCCGGGCAGCGAAACGGCCCAGGCCTGACCAGCAGAACGGAGGCCGGGGCGCGGGCCGAGCAGGTGGCCCGCGCCCCGGCGAGCATCAGCTTGCGGTCGGTGACGGCCGGGTGGACGAACGGGCCGGTGTCAGTCGTTCCGGTAGATCTCCGATCGGTGACCGAGCGCAGAGACGGTACAACCGCTCCGAGCATGGGACAATGGACGAACTATGTCACCGAGAGCCCTTCACGCGCTGGAACCGGCCGCCACGGCCCCCGAGTTCATCCGCAACTTCTGCATCATCGCCCACATCGACCATGGCAAGTCGACGCTCGCCGACCGCATGCTGCAGATCACCGGCGTCGTCGACGAGCGTTCCATGCGGGCCCAGTACCTGGACCGCATGGATATCGAACGTGAACGCGGCATCACCATCAAGAGCCAGGCCGTGCGCATGCCGTGGGAGCTGGACGGCGTTACCTACGCGCTGAACATGATCGACACCCCCGGTCACGTCGACTTCACCTACGAGGTCTCCCGCAGTCTCGCCGCCTGCGAGGGCGCCATTCTGCTGGTTGACGCGGCCCAGGGCATCGAAGCCCAAACCCTCGCCAACCTTTACCTCGCCCTCGAGAACGACCTCACGATCATTCCCGTGCTCAACAAGATCGATCTGCCGGCCGCCGACCCCGAGAAGTACGCCCGCGAACTCGCGAGCCTCATCGGCGGGCGCCCGGAAGACGTGTTGCGCGTCTCCGGTAAGACCGGCGCCGGCGTCGAGGAACTGCTCGACCTCGCCACCACCATGATTCCGGCGCCGAAAGGCAACCCGGATGCCGCCGCCCGCGCCATGATCTTCGACTCGGTCTACGACAGCTACCGCGGCGTCGTCACCTACGTGCGCATGATTGACGGGCACCTGAAGGCCCACGAAAAAATTCAGATGATGTCGACCAAGGCGACCCACGAGATCCTCGAGATCGGCGTCATCTCGCCGGAACCGGTGGAGAGCAAGGGCCTGCGCGTCGGCGAGGTCGGCTACCTGATCACCGGCGTGAAAGACGTGCGCCAGTCCAAGGTCGGCGACACCATCACGACCGCCGTGCGCCCCGCCACCGACGCCCTGCCCGGCTACGACGAACCTCAGCCCATGGTGTTCTCCGGCCTGTACCCGATCGACGGCAGTGACTACCCGGCGTTGCGCGAGGCCCTCGACAAGCTCAAGCTGTCTGACGCCAGTCTCGGGTACGAGCCGGAGACATCCGTTGCGCTCGGTTTCGGTTTTCGCTGCGGGTTTCTCGGACTGCTGCACCTGGAAATCATCACCGAGCGTCTCGAACGCGAATTCAACATCGACCTCATCACGACCGCGCCGAGCGTGCCCTACGAGGTCACCACCGACGACAAGCGCACCATCACGGTGACCAACCCGAGCGAATACCCCACCGGCAAGATCGCCAAGGTGCTCGAACCCATGGTGAAGGCGGCCATTCTCGCGCCGAAAGACTACGTCGGCGTCATCATGGAACTGTGTCAGAGTCGCCGCGGCACCCTGCTCGGCATGGAATACCTCGGCGAAGACCGGGTCGAGATTCGCTATTCGATGCCGCTCGGTGAGATCGTGTTCGACTTCTTCGACATGCTCAAGGGCCGCACCGCCGGCTACGCCTCGCTCGACTATGAGCCCTCCGGCGAGCAGGAAGCCGACCTGGTGAAGGTCGATATTCTGCTGCAGGGCGAGCAGGTCGACGCCTTCAGTGCCATCGTGCACCGCGACAAGGCCTACGCCTACGGAGCGCTCATGACCGGGCGCCTGCGCAAGCTTATTCCGCGCCAGCAGTTCGAGGTGCCCATCCAGGCCGCGATCGGTGCCCACATCATCGCCCGTGAAAGCATCTCGGCGATGCGCAAGGACGTGCTCGCCAAGTGCTACGGCGGTGACATCTCGCGCAAGCGCAAGCTGCTCGAGAAGCAGAAAGAGGGCAAGAAGCGCATGAAAATGGTCGGCCGGGTTGAAGTTCCCCAGGAAGCCTTCATCGCCGCTCTGAGCGGCGATATCGAGACCAAAGACAAGAAGTAGAGCGGATGCGCAGAACCACCTTCACCGACGCCGCCGTCAGCTACGCTGCCATCGGCGGCACGCTCGCGCCCGACCTGATGAGCTATCCGCCGAGAGGCTACCGCCCGATGGAGCAGAGCGTGAAGCTCGGCAGCTCCCAGGATCGGTTCGAGGCCGCCACCAAGTTGCTGATGACCTGGGGAATCCAGCGGGGCAGCGGCATGGAGGTGACCGACCTCGAAAACGGCACCGGCGTGCAGTACACGCCGGTGACCTTTGGGCCCGACGGCGCCCCGGCGGTCGGCCAGCAGCATCCGGTCAACGAAGCGACCTTTGCCGATGACGGCACCCCGTACATCGCCAACGGCATGACGGCGACGCTGAAAATGAAGGTGTGGCTGTTCCGCGTCACCGCGCCGGTCCGCGTCGTCTACGTGATCGACGAGGCGGCCCGCATCGGGTTCGCCTACGGCACCATGGCCGGTCACCCGGAAAGCGGCGAGGAATCCTTCATCGTCGAGCACCGGGAAGACGACTCGGTCTGGCTGACCATTCGCTCGTTCTCGCGGGCCAGCACCTGGTATTACCGGCTGGCCTGGCCGGTGCTGCGCTTTCAGCAGGCCAAATTCACCCGGCTCTACCTGCGGGCGTTGCACCCCGTTGGCGCCATCAAATAGAACGTACTGGAGCACCACCCATGGCCGGACCCCACCCCGTCGGCGATCCCGCACCCGACGATGGCCTCCTTCCAGCGTCGGCGGCCGTTGACGCCTTCGTGCGCGATTTCGGCGTGTACCTGCACGTGCCGTTCTGCCGAGTGCGCTGCGGCTACTGCGACTTCAACACCTACACCGCGACCGAACTGCGCGGCGTCAAGCAGAGCGACTACGCCAGCCAGGCCGTGCTCGAGGTCGAAGCGGCCGGGCGCATCCTGACCGCATCGGGCGTTCCCAAACGCTCCGTCGCCACCGTGTTCTTCGGCGGAGGTACGCCAACGCTGCTGCCGGTGACCGACCTCGCGAAGATGCTCAGTGCAGTGCGCGACCAGTGGGGCCTGGCCGCCGGGGCCGAAGTCACCACCGAGGCCAACCCCGACTCGGTCGACGCCGCCTACCTCGGTGCCCTCGCCGATGCCGGATTCACCAGGGTGTCCTTCGGCATGCAGTCGGCTGTGCCGCACGTGCTCGCGACACTCGAGCGCACCCACGATCCTGAGAGGGTTCCGCTCGTGGTCGAGTGGGCCCGGGCCGCCGGGCTCGATGTGAGCCTTGACCTCATCTACGGCACGCCGGGGGAGTCGCTGGCCGACTGGCGCGCCAGCCTCGAGCAGGCGCTCAGCCTGCACCCAGACCACCTGAGCGCGTATTCGCTCATCGTCGAAGACGGCACCAAGCTGGCTCGGCAGATTCGCAGCGGCGAGATCGCGCCGACCGACGACGACCAGCAGGCCGACTTCTACGAACTGGCCGACGAGCTTCTCGCCGCCGCCGGGTACGACTGGTACGAGGTCAGCAACTGGGCCACGAGCGACGCGCACCGCTCCCGCCACAACCTCGCCTACTGGACCGGCCAGGACTGGTGGGGCGTCGGCCCCGGCGCACACAGCCACGTCGGCGGGGTGCGCTGGTGGAACGTGAAGCATCCGGCCGCCTATTCCGAACGGATGCTCGGCGGCCTGTCCCCGGCCGCCGGCCGCGAGACGCTCGACGCGCCCACCCGCGAGCTCGAACGCATCCTGCTGCAGAGCCGCATCCGCACCGGAATTCCGGTGGCGTCGCTGTCTGCTGCGGGCCGGATCGAGGTGGCCAGCCTTATCGCCGACGAACTCATCAACGCGAAAGCGGCCCTCGCCGGGACCATCGAACTGACCCTGCGCGGACGGCTGCTGGCCGACGCCGTGGTGCGGCGGCTGAGCGACTAGAGCTGAGCGACTAAAGCGGGGCTTAGCTGACGAACTTGATCGTGAGTGGGTAGGTGTAACCCTGTCCACGGTTCGCGGCCAGCGCCGCCAGAATCATGAACACGACAGCCACGATCGCGAGCGGTATGTAAAGAATGCCGCCGATGCCGATCGTGACAATCGTGATCGGAACGAGTACCGCCACGTAAATCAAGAGGGAGATCTGAAAGTTCAGGGCGGTCGCGGTGTGCGCGCGGATGAACGGTCCGCGATCTCGCAGCATGAGGTAGCCGATGAGGGCCGGCACGAAACCCAGGGCTGCCGCGCTGAAGATAATCCCACCGACGTGGATCAGCGTCGCCCACAACTTCTCGTCCGCGGGGCTCATCGGGGTGGCGGGGGTGGACTGGTACGGATTCTGCTCAGACATGAGGGCCTCTCGCTGTACGGCCGGTCACTGGCACGGCGGTGCCAGTGACCTCCAGACTAATCGCCCCGCCGCCGGTCGGAGCCAGGAGGCGCTACTTGATTAGGCGCAGCGCGAACGGGTACCGGTAGTTCTTTCCGTCCTTGGCCTGTACAAATCCCATGATCGAGAAGATGACCCCGGCCAGCCAGACGATCCAGCCCAGGCCCGCGAGCAGCCCACCAATGCCGAACGTGACCAGGGCGAGGAACGTCGACACCACGGTGATCGCGACATAGGCGATCAGCAGGGTGATCTGAAAGTTCAGTGCCTCCTTCGCCTCGGTGTTGGTGAAGCGCCCTCGGTCCTTGAAGACCAGCCAAATGATCAGGGACGGAAGAAAACTCAGGATGCCGCCGAGGTGTGCCAGCGAAGCCCACTGGCGATCGTCGGCCTCCGAGAGCGGGGCCGCCACGACCGGCGTGGAATAGGGACTTGCACCGGGCTGGCTGTTCGGCGGTTGGCCATATTGCGGCTGGCCGACGTTGGGCTCACGGTAGTTGGAATCACCGGGAGGTTGTGCCTGTGGATCGCTCATGATCGTGCCTTTCGCTCAAAGAGGTGGGAGCGTATACCGGTAATTAAACGCTCACTTCGGGGTACTGGCAATGGGTGTACTCAGCCGGAACCCGGCCGGTCGCGATAGGATTAGCAGTCAGTGGATGCGAGTGCCAACGGCGTGCCGGCAAACCTGCGTTCCAGGGTGCCCAGGGCGCGCGAGGCGAGCGGCATACGCTGGGCCGAAGCTCTACCTCAAGAATCAGGAAGGCGGGTGCAATGGTTTCCGACCGTGGCCTCGATGTTCTGCGCGTGATCGTGCAGGACTACGTTGCCTCCCGTGAACCCGTCGGCTCCAAATCCATCGTGGACCGGCACTCCTTCGGCGTCTCCGCCGCCACCATTCGCAACGATATGGCCCTGCTCGAAGAAGAAGAGCTCATCGCGGCACCGCACACTTCCTCCGGTCGTATACCCACCGACAAGGGGTACCGCGTTTTCGTCGACCACCTCGCTGATCTGCGTCCACTCACCCCGGCACAGCGTCAGGCCATCGAAACGTTCCTCGGCCACTCCGCCGACCTCGACGAGGTGCTCGTGCGCAGTGTGCGGCTGCTCTCGCAGCTGACCCACCAGGTTGCGCTCGTGCAATACCCCTCTCTGTCGCGCGCCAAGGTTCGCCACATCGAGTTCGTACCGCTGACCGAAACCCGCATCCTGTCGGTACTGATCACCGATTCCGGTGGCGTCGAACAGCGCGTGATCGATCTGCCGCGCGCGCTCGACGAGCAGACACTCGGCGAGGTGCGTGCCCGTCTCAATGTTGCCGTGGTCGGGCTCGGCATGGCCGAGGCATCCGCTGCCCTCGCCGCCAGCGTCTGGCCGGGGTCACCAGCGTTGCAGCCGATCGTCGACCTCATCACGAGCACCCTCGCCGACCAAGTCGGTTCCAACCGGCAGGACAAGCTCGTCATGGCCGGTGCGGCCAACCTCGTTCGCACCGAAGAGGACTTCTCGGGCAGCATCTACCCGGTGCTCGAGGCCATCGAAGAGCAGGTGGTGCTGTTGCGCCTGTTCGGCGAGATGGAGACCGACCAGCACGGCGTGTCGGTGAGTATCGGCCGCGAGAACGCGGCCTTCGGGCTACCGGAGGCGAGCGTGCTGACCAGCGGCTATACGGCCAACGGCAACCTGGCCCGTCTGGGCGTGCTCGGGCCGACTCGCATGGACTATTCCAACAACATGGCGGCGGTGCGCGCCGTCGCCCGTTACCTGTCTCGCCTGCTCGGCGAGACCTAGAGCTCGGGCCGCCCGGCGGCCTCTTCATCATTTCGAACAACCATCACAACTCAAGGAGAGCCACCTTTGGCTGACCACTACGAAGCGCTGGGCGTTGACCGCGACGCGACCACCGATCAAATCAAGAAGGCGTACCGTCGCCTGGCCCGCGAACTGCACCCCGACGTGAACCCCGGCGCCGAGGCGTCGGAACGGTTCAAGAGCATCACGCACGCCTACGACGTGCTGAGTGACGCGAAACAGCGCCAGAAGTACGACCAGGGCGGCGGCCAGAACGGCGGCTTCGACGGGCAGAACTTCGGCAACTTCGGTGACATCTTTGAGACCTTCTTCGGTGGGGGAGGCGGCAGCAGCCGCGGCCCGCGCTCCCGCCGCGAACGCGGCCAGGATGCCCTCATTCGGGTCGAGCTCGACCTCGACGAGGTCATCTTCGGCACGCACCGCGACCTCGAGGTCGACACCGCGATCGTCTGCGACACCTGCAAGGGCTCGTGCTGCGCGCCCGGCACGTCACCGATCACCTGTGATATCTGCCACGGCACCGGGAGCATCCAGCGCGCAGTGCGCTCCCTGCTCGGTAACGTCATGACGTCGAGCCCGTGCGGATCCTGCCGCGGCTACGGCACCATCATCGCCACGCCGTGCATGACCTGTTCCGGCCAGGGCCGCGTGCGCGCCCGCCGCACGGTTCCGGTCGACATCCCGGCCGGCGTTGACACCGGCCTGCGCCTGCAGATGCCCGGGAGCGGTGAGGCCGGCCCGGCGGCCGGCCCGAACGGCGACCTCTACCTCGAGATGAAGGTGCGCCACCACGACGTGTTCAGCCGTGATGGCGACGACCTGATGTGCTCGCTCGACGTGCCAATGACCAGTGCCATTCTCGGCACGAGCGTCACAGTGAAGGCCCTCGACGGTGACATCGAGGTGGAGATTCGCCCCGGTTCGCAAAGCTCAGAGGTGCTCACTATCAAGGACCGCGGCATCACCAAGCTGCGCGGCAGCGGTCGTGGCGACCTCAAGATCGGCATCCACGTACTCACGCCGACCAAGCTCGACCACAAGGAACGCGACCTGATCGAACAGTTCGCCGCCCGGTATTCAGCCCCCGCACCCACCCTGAGCCAGTACCAGCAGGGTTTGTTCGCCAAGCTGCGCGACCGGTTCCTCGGCTAACGTGGCACATTTCTACCTGCAGGAAACGCTCCGGGCGGCGCAGTGTCGTTCGGGGCAGGTCGTTTCTGTTGACGGCGCCGAAGCACGGCACGCGGTCACGGTCAGCCGGGTTCGTCCAGGAGACCGGCTCCGCCTGGGTAATGGGGCCGGGTTGTTGCTCGAGGGAACGGTGCTGACGGCGGACGCCGCGGTGTTGACCCTGCGCGTCGACGAGGCGAGCGAGACGGCGGCGGCGACGCCGCGCATCCGCTTGGTGCAGGCCCTGGCCAAGGGTGACCGTGACGAACTGGCCATTCAGGCCGCCACCGAACTCGGCGTCGACGGCGTCATTCCCTGGGCCGCCGCGCGCTCCATCACCAAGTGGGAGGGCGCCAAAGTCGCCAAGGGCCACGACCGTTGGAGCACGATCGTGCGCGAGGCCAGCAAACAGTCGAT
The DNA here is from genome assembly GCF_002929595.1 of Cryobacterium sp. N19. Lineage (NCBI taxonomy): Bacteria > Bacillati > Actinomycetota > Actinomycetes > Micrococcales > Microbacteriaceae > Cryobacterium > Cryobacterium sp. N19. Next base: position 280,465 of record NZ_PJJR01000054.1, read on the forward strand.
TCGCGCCTGGCTGCCGAGCGTCGCGCCGCTCGCCAGCACCAAACAGCTGGCCCTGCTGGCCGTCACGACACGGATGCTGCTTCTCGACCCGACCGCGACCGGTCGCCTCACCGAGGTCGCCCCGCCCACCGACGACCGCGACATTCTGCTCGTCGTCGGCCCCGAGGGCGGAATTTCCCCGGCCGAACTGCTCCTGCTGGAGCAGGCCGGCGCCACCCAGGTGCGCCTTGGCGACACCGTGCTGCGCACGTCGACCGCCGGACCAGCCGCTCTCGCCATCCTCAACGCGACGCTCGGCCGCTGGTAGCGCCGCTTAAGATAGAGGCATGTCTTCTTCCGGTTCCCAGCCGTCCATTTTCAGCCGCATCATCGCGCGTGAGATTCCGGCGACGATTGTCGCCGAGACCGAGCACATCATCGCGTTCCTCGACATCGCCCCGAAAGCACCGGTGCACGTCGTCGTCACCACCAAAGACCCGCAGTACCAGAACGTGGTCGAGCTCGCCGCCGGAAACTCGGCCCTGCTCGCTGAACTCGTAGCCGTGGCCGAGCAGATCGCCGCGGAGCGCACCAACGGGCAGTTCCGTCTCGTCTTCAACACCGGTGCGGCCGCCGGCCAGACCGTCTTTCACGTGCACGCTCACGTCATGGGCAGCCCGGAACTGACCGACCATCTCGGGGAGGACTCGCTTGGCACACTCTGAATTGCGTTTCACCGTCGATGGCGTCGCCATGGTGCGCCTGCTCGGCCCTGAAGACCGCTTCCTGAGCACCATCGAGGCCGAGTACCCCAACGTTGACGTGCACGTGCGCGGCAACGACGTCACCCTGGGCGGCTCAGCCGATGATGTGGAAGCCGTGCGCCGCCTGATCGAGGAACTGCAACGTGCCCTTCGCGCCGGCCACGACCTCGGCGAAACCGAGGTCGCCACCTCGGCACGGATGCTTGCCGCCGACAGCTCCGTGAGCCCCTCCGCCCAGCTCGGTGCCCCCATCCTCACGGCGCGCAACAAGAGCATTCGGGCTAAATCGATCGGCCAGAAGGATTACGTCGACGCCATCGACGAGAACACCATCGTGTTCGGTATCGGCCCGGCCGGAACCGGCAAGACCTACCTCGCCATGGCGAAGGCGGTGCGCGCCCTGCAAAATAAGGAGGTCGAGCGCATCATTTTGACCCGGCCCGCCGTCGAGGCCGGCGAACGGCTCGGTTTTCTGCCCGGCACCCTGACCGACAAAATCGACCCCTACCTGCGGCCGCTCTACGACGCGCTCGGTGAGATGCTCGACCCCGAACTCATCCCGAAGCTGCTCGCCGCCGGAACCATCGAGGTCGCACCGCTCGCCTACATGCGCGGGCGTACCCTCAACGCAAGCTTCGTCGTGCTCGACGAAGCCCAGAACACAACGCCGGAGCAGATGAAGATGTTCCTGACCCGGCTCGGCTTCGGTTCGAAGATGGTCATCACCGGCGACGTCACCCAGATCGACCTGCCGGCCGGCACGAGCGGTCTCAAACTGGTCACCCGCGTTCTCGACGGGATCGACGACATCCACTTCGCCTATTTGAGCAGCGCCGACGTGGTGCGTCACTCGCTCGTCGGCCGCATTGTCGACGCCTACACCGAGTACGACGAGAAAAAGCAGGCCCTCCGCCAGGAGAGCGCCGAAGCGCGTGAATTTGTTAATCGCAGTCCCCAGCGCGCCAGCGCCGCCGGTCGCAACCCGAAACGGAGTTCCAGTTGAGCATCGAAATCAACAACGAGTCGGCCATCCCGGTCGATGAGGCGGCCATCCAGCGCCTCGCTGCCTTCGCGCTCGACACCATGCACGTGCACGCCGACGCCGAACTCGCCATCGTGCTCGTCGATGAGGGCGCGATGGAACAACTGCACGTGCAGTGGATGGACGAGCCCGGCCCCACCGACGTGCTGAGCTTTCCCATGGACGAACTTCGCCCCGGAACCGAGGAACAGGAGACCCCGCCGGGTCTGCTCGGCGATATCGTGCTCTGCCCGCAGGTCGCCAAGGAACAGGCGGAAACCGCCGGCCACAGCACCCTCGACGAGCTGCTGTTGCTGACCACCCACGGCGTGCTGCACCTGCTCGGCTTCGACCACGCCGAACCCGACGAAGAAAAGGAAATGTTCGGCATTCAACGCGACATTCTCATCGGCTTCGCCATGCAGGAACGACAACGCCACTGATGCTCCACGTGTGGTTTATTTATGCGGCGGTCATCCTGGTGGTGTTCGCCGGGCTCATGGCCGCCGTTGATGCCGCGATCACGACCCAGTCCCGGGCCGACATCGCGAGCCTGGTGGCGAATCATCGCGCCAAACGGTCGCTCCAGGCCATCGCCGACGACACCGGCGCGCACCTGAACGCGATCAACTTCATTCGGATCACCGCCGAGACCACCGCGGCCGTGCTGGTGACGCTGGTCTTTGCAACCACGATCGATGCCCTCTGGCTGGCACTTCTGCTGTCCGCGCTCATCATGACCTCGGTTTCGTTCGTGTTGGTCGGGGCGAGCCCGCGCAGCGTGGGCCGCGCGCATCCGGTTAATTTGCTGACCGCGACCGCACTGCTCGTGCACGTCGCCCGCGTGCTGCTCGGACCCGTAGCCAATGCCCTTGTCGCCCTCGGCAACCGGGTCACACCTGGGCGTACCAAACTGGCCACCTTCACCTCCGAAGACCAGCTGCTCAGCATGGTCGACGAGGCTACCGAGCTGGACGTGATCGAGGAAGATGACCGCGAGCTCATCCACTCCATCTTCGAATTCAGCGAGACGGTCGTGCGTGAGGTGATGATTCCGCGTACCGACATGATCACCATCGACTCCGACGCCACCATCGACGCGGCCATGGGCCTATTCCTGAGCAGCGGCACTTCGCGGGTGCCCGTGCTGGACGGCGAGGTCGACGACGTTGCCGGCATCCTGTACCTGCGTGACGTGGCACGGCTGGTGTTCGAGCGGCCGATCAACGCGCTGCAGCTCACCGTGGCCGACCTGGCCAGGCCGGCCGTGTTCGTGCCCGAGTCGAAGAAGGCCGACGACATGCTGCGACAGATGCAGCTGGAGTCCAACCACCTGGCCATGGTCGTCGACGAGTACGGCGGAATCGCCGGCCTGGTCACCCTCGAAGACCTGATCGAGGAGCTCGTCGGCGATATCTCCGACGAGTACGACCGTGACGTGGTCGAGGTCGAAGACCTCGGCGACGGCCATTTTCGGGTGAGCGCCCGACTGCCGGTCGACGAACTGGGTGAGCTGTTCGACCTGGAACTCGACGACGACGACGTCGACTCGGTGGGCGGCCTGCTGGCCAAAGCCCTCGGGCGATTGCCCGTGGCCGGCTCGGTCGCGTCGGTCAGTGGACTCAATCTCACCGCTGAACGCACCGAAGGCCGGCGCAGACGCATCAGCACCGTGCTGGTGGAACGCGATGAAGCTTTGATTGATGCGCAGACCGCATTCCTCACGGTACCGACTGCTAACACCAGCAGCACAAGCACAGCGTCTGATGATGAAGGAGAACGGTCATGACCGAAGCTACACCGGCACACCCTGCCGATTACCGAGCGGGATTCGTCTCGTTTGTGGGACGCCCCAACGTGGGTAAGTCCACCCTGACGAACGCGCTGGTGGGGGAGAAGGTCGCGATCACGTCGTCGAAGCCGCAGACCACCCGCCGGGCCATCCGCGGCATCGTGCACCAGAAGAACGGCCAGCTTATTCTGGTGGACACCCCCGGCATCCACCGCCCGCGCACCCTGCTCGGTGAGCGCCTCAACAGCCTCGTCACCGCCACCCTGGCCGGCGTCGACGTGATCGGCCTGTGCATCCCGGCCAACGAGCCGATCGGCCCGGGCGATAAGTTCATCAATGAACAACTGGATGCCTTCCCGCGGGCCAAAAAGGTCGCCATCGTCACAAAGATTGATGCGTCCTCCAAGACCAACGTCGCCAACCAGCTGCTCGCTGTTTCACAGTTGCGGGACTGGGAGGCGATCGTGCCGATCTCCTCGACCAGCCGGATCCAGCTGGATACCCTCGCCACCGAGCTGCTGCGTCTGCTGCCACACGCGGATGCCCCCCTCTACCCGGCCGACGCCGTCACCGACGAGACCCTCGAGTCCCGCATCTCTGAATTCATCCGCGAGGCCGCCCTCGAGGGCGTCACCGACGAGCTGCCGCACTCCATCGCCGTCACCATCGATGACATCATCGAGCGCGACGACCAGGAACTGGTCGAGATCTACGCCAACCTGTTCGTCGAGCGCGACAGCCAGAAGGGCATCATCATTGGCAAGTCGGGCAGCCGGCTCAAGGATGTCGGCACCCGCGCCCGCAAGCAGATCGAACCGCTCGTCGGCAAGCGTGTGTTTCTCTCGTTGCGGGTGAAGATCGCCAAGGAATGGCAGCGCGACCCGAAGCAGCTCGGCCGCCTCGGCTTCTAACAGCTCTTCGGTAGCCGTCAGTACCGCGCTGGTCGAGGCGCGAGGAACGAGTGATCGAGACCGCACCCACCCGCGTCATGCCCGGCTGGCAGCGGCACCAGTGGCAGGATGCCGGGCATCGGACACCGTGAAAGTTCAGTTTCGGTAGTCGTCGGGCGGGCGACCCGGTCTCGTGTCGTCTCCGTTTCGTTGGTCGAGTTGGGCGAGACTGCCATCCCGTGACGGGTGGCTGTCTGCGGTGTCTGCCCCGGGGGCGTCGGTAGAAGCTGGTCGAGCCGGAGGTGTTCGGCCATGAGTGGATTCTTGCTGGGTAGGGCGATCAGCGTTTGTTCGGGGTCGATTTCGATCGGGGGTTGTAGCCAGTACTGGTCGTTCTGGAGATGGATCGTCCAGTGTCGGTTGTGCAGCAGCATGTGATGGTGTGCACACAGTGAGATGGCAAAATTGATGTTGGAAGTCCCCTGATCAGACCACATTTTTATATGGTGAGCTTCTGTCCACGATGGTGGTTGGTCGCAGCCGGGCCAGCGGCATCCGCCGTCGCGCGCGGCGAGGGCTCGGCGTTGTTCACGGTTGAAGAGACGTTCGTCTCGTCCGACGTTGAGGGGTTGCCCGGACTGACTGAACAGGATTCCGAGGTAGCCGGTGTCGCAGAGGTGCCGGTCGATCGTCTCCGCGGACACCGGAGCGGGGTTGCCCTCGAGGTAGCCGAAGGCTGATGTGGCGCTTCGGCTCCCGGAAGTGCCGCTCTGCGTCGTGCCGCTTTCCGTGGTTTCAGCCGCAGGGGCCGGGCCAGCCGCAGGGGCCGGGCCAGTGCGGGCCGGGCCAGCTGTCGGGCCGGCTGCCGGGCCGGCTGCCGGGCCGGCTGCCGGTGCCGCCGTTGTGTCGGCTGCTGGGTCAGCAATGGTGGTGGGGCGGTCGGGTTCGGTGACGATGATCTGCACGACCGGGCGGCGTCCGCCAAACATGGTGTTCGGGTCGGCGTCGGCGCCGAGTTTGAGCAGTTGGGTGAAGGAATCCGCGGCGATTTGGTCGAGGGTGCGCGGGTCGTCCTTGACGCGCTGTGCCCAGGCGGCGCGTTCGGGGTCGACGAACCGCACGCCGCCGCGTCGCGGGCTGGTCAGGGCGTCGTAGGTTGCCATCCACATTTCGCCCTGCTCGGGTGCCAACAGGGCGTGCAGGGTCACCATGCCGTCGGCTCGCCGCCACAACGACCAGGTCGTGTCGTCGCGGGCCTGCTTTTCCCTGGCCTGGATGCCTGCGGCGTCGAGGTCGTCGCGCATACGCCGCGCCCGCTTGTAGGCCTGCTCGGTGTGCATGCCTGGTACCTCGACCAGCAACACTCGGAGAGCGGCGGCGAGTTTCTCGGCTGTGATGGCCTGATCCAGTGTGCCCAGACCTCGCAGCAGGGCGTCGCCGACGCCGGGCGAGAATGTGCCGGCGGTGACAGCGTGCAGAATCGGTGCCTGCCACGGCACCACCACCGGCTCAACCGGATCCACGGTTGCCATGGGTGGTACCGGGCGGGGCGCGGCCACGGGCAGTGGCGGCAAGTCGGGGTGCAGCGTCGCCCACGCCGCCGCGCGCTCCGCCTCTCGAACGGCGTCCAGCTCGGCGGCGCGCTCGGCGTCCGCGAGGGCGTCGGCGGTAGCCTGCGCGACCCGCTCGGCTTCCCGAGCGGCTTCTTCCGCCCGTCGTTCCGCGGTTTCGGTTTCGTTCATGAGGACGCCGACGGCCAGCAGTCGGCCGGCCTCCATACGGCTGAGTCCGGTGGCGTCTTGCACCATCAGCGTCGGGGTGCTAAACCCGTGCCGAGCGGCCAGGCCCGACTGGCCTAACTCCGGGCGGGACCGGTGCGCGATCGTGCCGGCCAGAAGGGCCGCCGCCGTGTTGCTCAGTCGCAGGAGGTCGGCGATCGGACCGCGAGCGGCGAGTACCTGCGCATCTGTCAGGGTGCTGAACTGAGCGCTGGAACTACCGAGCGCGGCGACGGCCGCTGCTGCCCGGGCGAGCTCCATCGCCATGATGTTCATGATTCAACTCAACACCCGACCACCGACATTCCCGAGGAAAAATCACGCCTATATGCCCGAAATCGACCGAATCCGGCAAAGAATACCCAAAGAAATGTTTTGAGAGCCGGCACGTCCCCGGCGAGGGCCGTGCTGGAAGCTCCCGCACCGGCCTGCTGCATGAAAGTAGGCACCCGAGATCGCTATTGCACGGTCGTCCGTGACACGTTGAGACGGCGGGCGACGTCCGGGTTGCAGTAGCCTGCGAGGGCGGGCACGATCGATCTGGGGGGATAAACGTGATGGCACGGAAGCCTTTCGGCGATATGTCGCCCGTCACGTATCGAAGCCCATTGCGCAAGATGCTCATGCTGCGTCAGCTGAGAAATCTGCTGCGCGCCGCCACGGCGACGATCCTGGTCGAGGCTATTGCAACAGCGGTGGCCGCCACGTTGGCGAGCGCTGTCGTCGGGCGAACCGTCGCGCAGAGCGAAGGCACGGACCCGGCCGTGGTCGTTTTGGTGTTGACCGTCATGGGCGCGGCTTCGGTGGTCTGGCTTGCTCGCCGCGCTGTGGCGACCGACGCAGCACCCTGATCGCGACTTCGTCGCAGCCGCGATCCTATCCACGCGTTGCTGACGGCTCTGCCGGCGACCAGGAGCCTCTTAGTCGCTGGTCGTACTTTTCACGCGCCAGGCCGTGCGTTCGACGATGGTGAATCCCAATCTGGCCAGGTTTCGAACGCTCGGTGATCTGGGAGCCGCGGTGGCCGCAGCCTGGGGACAGCCGAGAGCTCTTGCGACGCGGATTCGGTGCCCGAGGAGGGCGCTTTGGGCTCCAGCGCCTCGTGCTGCCGGGAGTGTGGACGCCCCGCCGAGCACCGCGACGGCATTCTGCACGGACATGGCCGCAGCGGCGAGGGGCTCGCCGTTACGAAAAGCGATGAATGCTCGAACCATCGGAAGGGCGTGTTCCGTTCGGATCAGCGATCGCAGGTTGTCCGTTGCCGCGTACCCAGCGTCGAGTAGGTCCGCGAAGAGTGCTGCATTCGGGGCGGAAGAGACTTCGCGTATCTCCCACTGGTTCCGGTCCGTGCCGTCCGGGCGGATCGCTCCCACACGCAGGACGGCAATGGGACGCACGGGGGCGAGCTCGTAACCCTGGTCGAGCATCCGGTCGTTGAGCGCCTGCGACGGCGATGTTGCGATGATGGTTATTTGGTGTCGGTTCGCGAATCGGTTCAGAACCTTGGGCAGGTGCTCGACGGAATGTTCGTTCAGGCCCTCGACAGTGTTGAGAAATCCGTATTGATCGGCCGTTGCGATGCTCGCCCGCAGGCCGCCCAGGCGGAATGATTGGAACGCGCCCGGTAACCCTCCGGCCGCCGCCGCATCCAGGGCTAACGACTTACGCTCGAAAACAGCCAGCTCAGCGTCGTGAACAGGGTCCTCGACGGTATTCGGCATCTCTGAAGCCTAGGGGCTGTGCATGCGCACGCTGTCCCGGCGGTGAATTTCGGTCGCGGAGTATGCCCGTGCTCGTGTCGCTCGCAAGAATGTGTGTATATTGTTTATCGATAGATTCACACCGATAAACGATAGGATTCACATGCATCGCTCGGCGATCGTCACCCTGAAAACACTCATCTTCGTGCTGATCACACTGCTTCTGGCGTGCCAGGTCTTTGTGATCCCAGCGGTCGCGCAGCAGATGGTCGAAAAATCTCCCCCACTCGACTATCTCCAGGTGCCCGGGATCATGGTCACGGTGGGGTTCGTGCTCTGCGTGCAGGTCGCGCTCGTCTGCGTGTGGCGGCTGCTATCGCTGGTGCGGGCATCCATCATTTTCAGGGAAAACGCGTTCAGGTATGTCAATATCATCCTCGGCCTGGTCGCGCTGGCGACCCTCCTCATCCTCGGGTCTTTCATCACCCTGGCGGTCGCCGGTGTTGCCTCGCCCTCGGTCATCATGCTGTGCTCGCTCGGAATCGTCGTCGGCTCGGGACTGGCCTTGATGATCGTGGTCATGCGCGGGCTCCTCCATCAGGCTTCCCAACTCGAACGCGACCTGGCGGAAGTGGTCTGATGCCCATCGTGATCAACCTCGACGTCGAACTGGCTAAAAAGAAGATATCGGTCGCCGACTTCGCCGCAGCGATCGACATCACACCGGCGAATGTTTCCGTGCTCAAGAACGGCCGGGCGAAGGCCGTGCGCTTCTCCACCCTCGACGCCATCTGCCGTGTGCTCGACTGCCAACCCGGCGACATCTTCATGTGGGTGCCTGAAGATGACGGCGCCGCAGAAGCAAAGTCAGCGGTGGCGGGGTCATGAGCATGCTGCGAGCTGTTCAGCCTTGGAACGACGTCGCGATTCGCCATCTGCTCGACCGCACGTCGTGCCCCGTCTGCGCGGTCGCGCTGCCCGACAGCCCCTGTCGCAATTGCGGTGCCGAACTCGTCGGTGTTCTGGCGGCAGAACTCTGGTCAGCTTCGGAGGCGGCCGCCGCGGCGCTCGTGGCACGACAAGAGGCACTTGTCCTCGTGTCGCATCCGCCCCGTGCGATCGACGCCAAAGACAGCGCCGTGCCGACGCCGGCACCGATTCCACAACGGATGCCCGCGCAACCTGGCGCGGGCGCTTCGGCCACTGCGGGCCGTCGGTCGAGCGCGACGGTGCAGTCCGTGCTGGCCATCGCGGGCGCTGGACTGTTCGCCGTCTCCGCGGTCGTCTTCACCTTCTTCAACCCCGACCTCAAAGATCACGCCCTGCGCAGCGTGATCGTCGGGCTGATCACCGTCCTCTTCCTCGGCGGCGCGTGGCTGCTGGCCCGCCGCAAGCTGCAATTCTCGGCCGAAGCCGTCGGCGGCCTCGGGATGGTCTTCGTGGCCCTCGACGTCTACGCGTTCTCGGAACTGGCGCCCAGCGGGGTTAGCCCGTGGGTGCTCGCCGCCGCCGGAACACTCTTCAGTGGCGGTGTCATGGTCATGGTGTCGACGCTCGCGCGCATTCGCGGCTGGCTCTGGATCTCGCTCGCCGGAGTCACTCTCGCTCCAGCGATGCTGGGCTACGCGGGCGAATCGACACTGGCGGCGACCCTGGGACACCTCGGAGTGGCCTTCGTCGCGCTCGCCCTGTTCAGGACGACACCGATGCTGGCGCAGCGATTTGATGGGCTCCTCCGGTTTGAGCGGATGACGCTTGCGACGATCCAAATCGTCGCGACCGGCATCCTGCTGGCCCAGATCGGGTTCATTGAGTTCACCACCACAACCGAATACTGGCTGACGATTACCGCAGTGCTGACCGGTGTCGCCCTGCTCGCCCTGCTCACGATTCGGCAGGTGGCCAAGTTGTTCTGGAGCGCCGTCACGGGCGTTGCCGCGATGGCCGCCGCTGTCAGCCTGCCCTTCGCCCTCGACCTCGGCGCGCACGGCGCGGGCGAGTGGTACCAGGCCGTCGCTCCCGCAGCGGGTGCCGCCGCACTGCTCGTGCTCCAGGGGTGTGCTCCGAGAGCCCGCGCCCTCGACCGCCGAGCATTCCTGGGTGGTGCATTCGTCATTGCGGGGGTGAGCGTGCTCGTGCCCGTTCTCTCCGCCGTGCTGATCGGGGCCGCAACGGTACTCGGCTCACTGAGCGGCTCGGACCTCGGTGCGATCGGCCTCATGCCCGCGCACGGCTTTCTCGCCGTTGTGCTCGGACTGGGTGCTATGTCGGCCGGACTCGGAGCGTTCTCGGTGCTAACCAGTCGCGGTGATACCGCGAAAACGGATGCTACCCCGAAGCTGGCAGCGTGGACCGGATCACTAGCGATCTGGCTCGCCGCCCTCGCCGGGCTGGTCTTTGCCTGTCAGCCCATCTTGCCGCTCTGGTCGCGCATCACGATCGCCCTGTGCCTGGCCGTGGCAACGAGCAGTGCGCTCGTCGCCGTTCCGCGCCTGCGCAGTGCCGCCCTGAGAATGCGGCTGCCACTCGTGCTGGGCATCCATTTCGCGGTGCTGCTGGCCGTTATATTCTCCTCGGCCGATGATGGTGCCACCGTCTGGGCTGGCATCGCTATCGTCGCGACCATCGCCGTCATTGCGCAGACCGTGCCGCCCGGGATACGGTTTCTGCACGTCGGCGCGGGTTATGCCTACGCGCTCGTCATCGTCGCGATTGCACTCGACCAACTGGGCCTCGGCACCATCGCCGTGCTCTGCCTGACCACATCGCTCGGCTCGCTCGGCGCGATTGCCGCAACCTTCCTGCGACGGGTCGGGCCTCCGGCCTGGTACGCGATTCTGGTCGTGACGATCGTGCCGTTCATGATCGGCGTTGCGCAGGTGCTCTTTGAGCGCAGCGGCTGGACAGCCCTCTCCACCGCCCTCATCTTCCTACTGGCACTCACCCTCCTCAATACTCGACGCGCGGGCCTCGGAATCGTGCTCCGCACGATCGCCGCCGGCCTCCTCGTTCCCGCTCTTGCCGTCGTGGTGATCTGCCTCGGCGCGCAGGTGCTCCTTGGCAGCGCGTCTCCGGTGACGCTGCCGGTGATCGCGGCCATTGTCGCTATCGTGCTCCCGAGCACCGGCCTGATTGAGTCGATGCTGGGCCTGCGGGGGATTGGGTCGAGGGATACCGCGGCGGCCCGGATCGCGATTGAATCGTCGACCCTGCTGACCGCGGTGATCGCGGTCCAGCTGGCGCTCGTACGCGTCGCTGCCGGGCTGCCGACGACCTTCATCGTGCTGGTCATCCTCGGGCTCGGCACGGCAGCCACAGCTTTCTGGGCGAAACGCCGCTACGGGTGGTGGGTCGCCGCCGCCTCATTCACCGGCGCACTCTGGTGCCTGTGGGCCCTCGCCGAAATCAGCGCGCTCGAACCATACCTGCTCCCGCCGGCCCTGGCCGCCGCAATTGTCGGCCTGATCCTTACCGCACGAGGTTCCCGCGCCGTGCCGCTCTACGCGCTGGGCCTCGTCGTGGCCCTCGCACCGATCCTGGTGATGCTGGCGGTATCCGGCACCGGGGCTGCCGCCCTGGCTCCGTGGCGTGGCTATGGGCTCGTCGTCGCATCGTGGCTCCTGCTTGGCGTCGGCCGTGTGCTCGGCCGAGGCTCTTCGGTGCGTGCCGAACTGCTCCGAGCGCTGCAGATTCCAACCCTGGGCGTAGCGATTGCCGCCGGGGCGGCCGGCGCGATTCAGGGGGTCAGATTTGGTTACGGTGCCGACCCGATCCTGACCGGAGGTGTGCCGCTCGTTTTGCTCTGTTTCGGAATCGGCCTGGCCGGAGCACTGCCGGCGGCCCTCGGCGCGGGCGCCATCCGCAGGGTCGCGCCGGAGGGGTCGCGGTGGGCCCGCACTCGCTGGCTCTATGCGCCCCCGGCGGCGTTCGTCGCGGTCGCCACCTGGTCATCGATCGAGCGCGATTGGTTCACAATCTGGATGATGTGGGCTCTCATGCTCGCCTACCTCGTGACCGTCGTCGTCATCGCCTGGCGGCTGCGCACCCGAACAACGAGCCTGCCACCCGTGTGGTTCGTCTTCGCCATCGCGTTCGTCACGGCGATCGTGGCGTGGAGTCCGCGAGACCTGCGCGTCGAATGGTTCTCGCTGCCGCTTGGCCTCTTTCTGCTGGCGGCCGGTGCCATGGTGCTGAATGGTGCGCGAGCGGATGCCGCGCGCGTGCATCCAGTCGATGCCAGCACGAGAGGCACCATCAGTAGCTGGCCGGCCGGCTGGAACGGCTCCTGGCCCCTGCTCGCCCCCGGAATCGTGGCCCTTCTGTCGGCTTCGGTCACGGCCACCTTCACTGACCCGCAGACCTGGCGGGCGATCCTCGTGATCATCATTGCGCTCGTCGCAATTCTGATCGGCTCGAGTCGCAGGCTCGCGGCCCCGTTCCTGATCGGAATCATCGTGCTTCCGCTCGAAAACGTTCTCGTGTTCCTAGTGCAGATCGGTCGGGGGATCGAGTCGATGCCGTGGTGGATCACCCTGGCCGTCGTCGGTGCCGTGCTTCTTATCATCGCCGTCACCTATGAGCGACGTGCGGGTGAAGAAAACAGTATTACTGATCGATTGCGGGACCTGCGCTAAGAGCTGGCGCAGCGACGCTCAGCCAGCAGAGCATGCGCCGATGGTCGGAGAGTAGGCGCGCCCGTCCCGCGACCGGCAGGCGCGGCATCCGCTTGCCGGCTGGGAGCGGGCTGTCAGCCAGCCATGACTTTTCCGGGCACTGGCTGATAACTCAGCGATGCCCGTCTATGAACCTGCCGGTGGTGCCAGAGTGGTCTCGGAGGCTCTGGATGAACTCGCTGCTCTCGGACATTAACCCGCTCGATCTCAACCTCATCGACGCACCCCTCCTCGCAGCGCTCTATGGCGTCACCGGTCTTGTACTGCTGCTCGTGTTGCTCGGTCCGACGGGCGTGCGTCGCGCGGTCATGACCGTCATCGGTGCCGTCGTCGGGGCAGCCGCCGGTTGGCTTCTGGCCTGGCTGGTCAGCGACGTCTGGGATCCCTGGGGCGTGTCGCTGTCGATCGGCACCCGGCTCTGGACCGAAGCACTGGGTGCCAGCGTCGCCATTGTGCTGCTGAATCTGCGCGGCCAGGTTCGGTGGCGACGCGTCGTCGCTATGTGCGCTCTGCCGCTCTGCCTGCTCAGCGCCGCGGCTGGGATCAACGCCGACGTCGGCCAATTTCCCACGCTACGAGTAGCTCTCGGTCTGGCTAGTTTTCCGCAGCTCGACCAGGCTCTGGCGACGGCTCGCAGCGACACTCTCGCGGCCGGTACGACGACCAGCACGGGCGACGGAATCGTCGGCACCGTCACCATCCCGGCGACGGTCTCCGGGTTCGCCGCACGACCCGCCCTGGTCTATCTTCCGCCCGCAGCGACGGCAACCAACCCGCCGGCGCTTCCCGTGGTCGAGATGCTGTCCGGCCAACCCGGCAGCCCGAGCGACGTGTTCACGGCCGGCGGCCTGGCCCGCATTCTCGACCGGTATGCCCAGGCGCACTCCGGCCTCGCCCCCATCGTCGTGGTTCCCGACCAGCTCGGCGCGCCCGACAACAATCCGATGTGCGTGGACTCGAAACTGGGCAACGCGGCCAGCTACCTCACCGTCGATGTTCCCACCTGGATCCGCGCGCACCTGCACGTGGTCGGCCAGCCCCTGGGCTGGACCATCGCCGGGTTCTCCCAGGGCGGTACGTGTTCAATTCAACTCGGCGCGGCGCACCCGCAGCTCTACGGTACGATTTTGGACATCGCGGGAGAGCTCGTTCCCAGCAACGGAAGCGAGGCGCACACGGTGGCAGCCGGTTTCGACGGCAGTGCCGCTTCGTATGCCGCGGCAGCACCATCAGCCATTCTCGCCGCCCACGCACCCTATGTCGATCTCGCCGCGATTTTTGTGGTCGGTGACAGTGACCTGCGCTTTCTGCCGAGGGTTCGCGCGGTAGCGGATGCTGCCCAGCGCGCCGGCGTCGACAGTCGCCTCTTCGAATCGTCGGGCACAGCCCACGACTGGCACACCGTCGACTACGCATGGACCACGGCCCTGCCCATCATCGCCGCCCGAACGGGGCTGCTCGCTCCGCACGTGGTGGCGATGACACGATGACCGGCGAACGGATCGCGCACGAACCGGCCAAGCGCATCCGGGTGGACCTGGCCACGCGCCCATCGCGAACGCGCTCGGCCGTGACCTCCTTCCGCGGGTTGGCCGCGCAGCGGCCGTTCGCGGTCGCGTTCGCGATCGTCCTTCTGCTCGTCGCGCTGGTCAGCGGGGTGATTTCGGGGCCGTCGCGGGGCATCCGTCTCCTTTTCGGAACCGGCTACGAGTCGGTCATCGACCGCGGACACTGGTGGTCGCCGCTCACCTCGGTGTTCTTCGTCGACAACGGTGCCGAGTTGTTGTTGGCGCTGGCCGGTGCGCTGGTTCTGCTGGGATTCGCCGAACGACTGATGGGAACCCGGCGCACCGTCATCGCCTTTCTGATCACGTCGATTCTCGGTGCCGGAATCGGCCTCGGCGCCCAATACCTCGGCGTGGCCGGCGGCGAGATGTGGTCGCGCGGCGTGAGCGAGTTGTGGTCGATCGACCCCTTCACTCCCATGTTCGGCAGTGCCCTGGCGGCCAGTTACTTCGCCGGGCCGCTCTGGCGGCGGCGTATTCGGGTGCTCGGCCTGTCGACGGTACTCGTGCTCGTGCTGTATTCAGGCCAGCCCTCCGACCTCTACCGGATGCTGGCCGCGGTCGTCGGGCTCGGCGTGGGCTGGCTGTGGCGCCCGCCGCTGCGTGTCACGTCGTGGCGGCGCAGCTCCGACCACGAAACTCGCACGCTGCTGTCCGCCATTGTCGGCATGGTCGCGGTCGGACCGGTCATCACCATCTTCTCCGGTGCCCGGTTCGGTCTGCTCGCGCCGCTCGGCATGCTGCTCAGCCAGGACGTACCTACGGCCGGGGAGGTCGTCGACCGCTGTCTGCTGGGTGACGTGACCCGGCAGTGCGTGCAGGAACTCAGCCTTGAACGCATCGGCGGGGCCGGGCCGGTGCTGGTCAGCCTGCTGCCGTTACTCACCCTCGTCGTTGCCGCGTTCGGGCTGTCCCGCGGACGGCGGTTCGCCGCGTGGCTGGCGATCACCATCAACACCGGGCTAGCCCTGCTCGCCGCCTGGTATTACGGGCTGCTACCGATGTCCGGGCAGGCCTACGTCTGGCAGTGGCAATCCGGCCGGTACTGGGAGGTCACGCTCATCCTCGTGGTGTCGGTGCTCGTGCCGCTCGCCGTTGCCCTCGTTATCCTCGGCCATCTGCGCCGTTTTCCGGTTGCCTCCCGCACCGGCGTGCGACGTCGGTTCGTGCTCGTGACTTTGGGTAGCCTCGCTGCACTCGCCGCGTTCTACATCGGCATCGGATGGCTGCTCCGCGACCATTTTCGCCCAGCCGTCACGCTGCTCGACCTGCTCGCGGACGTGCCGGAGCGCTTCATTCCGGTCGGGTTCCTGCGCCTGGAGCGGGTGTCTTTTCTTCCGGCCGACCCGCTTGCCACCGCCCTGTACGACGGTGTCGGTGCTGCATTCTGGATCGTTGTCTTCGTCGGGGCGATCCTCTGCCTGCGGAGCGCGTCGGTCGGCCCGACCGCCGACGCGCCGGAGCGGCTACGCACCCTGCTCGCCGACCACGGCGGCGGATCGCTCGGGTTCATGACGACCTGGACCGGTAATTCCCTCTGGTTCACCGCGAGTGGGCGTACGGCGATCGCCTATCGCGTGGTCAACGGCATCGCCATCACCACGTCGGAACCGGTCGGACCGCCCTCCGAGGCCGCTGAGGCCGTGGCCTTCTTTGCCCGCATGTGCGACGACCACGGTTGGGTGCCGGTGTTTTACAGCCTGCATGAGAGCTGGCACCCGGTCTTCAACGCGATGGGCTGGCACACCATGCAGGTGGGGGAGGAGACACTGCTCAATCCGAGCGTCTGGAACACCACCGGAAAGAAGTGGCAGGACATCCGCTCATCCGTCAATCGGGCCGACCGCGCCGGTGTGCGGGCGGTCTGGACCAGCTACCGGGCGCTGTCGCTGGCGCAGGCAGCGCAGATCGCCGAAATCTCGGAGCAGTGGGTTCAAGAGAAAGAACTCCCCGAACTGGGGTTCACCCTCGGCGGCCTCGACGAACTGCGCGACCCCGCCGTGCGGCTCATGCTCGCCGTCGACGATGCAGAGCGCGTGCACGCCGTCACCAGCTGGCTGCCGACCTACCACGCCGGTGAAATTGTGGGCTACACCCTCGACTTCATGCGGCGCCGCCCGGACAGCATCAACGGGGTGATGGAATTTCTGATCGCCCAAACGGCCGAGCGGATGCAGCAGAGTGCGCAGATCGAGTTTCTCAGCCTGTCCATAGCGCCGCTCGCCCCGGCTGCCGGGCCCCGGCCGGGCGGAGTGGCCGATCGACTGCTCGAATACCTCGGGCGCACGCTCGAACCGGTGTACGGGTTTCGGTCGCTGCTCGCGTTCAAACGTAAGTTCCAGCCGGAGTTCGCGCCCGTTTTCATGGCTTTTCCCGACCCGGTCGCACTGCCGGAGATCGGGTTGGCCCTGGCCCGTGCCTACCTGCCGAGTCTGTCGATGCGGGAGGTCGTCACCTTGATGCGCGGGCTGAGCCAGTAGCATCCGATGGCCGAGGCGGTGCCAGTAACGGTCGTATCAGCGCTGCCAAACGGTGCTAGCCTGAAAATGTGTTGAACGGTGCGCTCCTCCTTAGCTGCCGCGACGAGTCCTAATCTAAAGGCCTCCCTCGTCGCGGCGTTCGTCGTTGGCTGTACGACACCCACGAGGAAACAGGACCATGAAGAACAATCAGACCGCATCCACACTGCCGATCCACCGCTACCGCCCGTACCACGAGCAGTTCGCCGTTGACTTGCCCGACCGTACCTGGCCGAGCAAGCACATCACGGTTGCTCCGCGCTGGTGCGCGGTCGACTTGCGTGACGGCAACCAGTCGCTCATCGACCCGATGAGCCCCGAGCGCAAGCGCATCATGTTCGATCTGCTCGTGCGCATGGGCTACAAGGAGATCGAGGTGGGCTTTCCCTCGGCGAGCCAGACCGACTTCGACTTCGTGCGCAGCCTGATCGACGAGAACGCGATCCCCGATGACGTCACCATCCAGGTGTTGACCCAGGCCCGCGAACACCTGATCAAGCGCACCTATGAATCGATCACCGGTGCCAAGCAGGCCATTGTGCACCTCTATAATTCCACCAGCATCCTGCAGCGCGAGGTTGTCTTTCGCGAACAGAAGCAGGGCATCGTCGACCTGGCCCTGTACGGCGCGCGCCTCTGCAAGCAGATGGAGTCGACCATTCCCGGCACGACCATCTACTACGAGTACTCGCCGGAGAGCTTCACCGGCACCGAGCTCGACTTCGCCGTCGACATCACCAACCAGGTCGTCGAAATTCTGGAGCCCACTCCGGAGCGCAAGGTCATCGTCAACCTGCCGGCCACGGTCGAAATGGCCACGCCCAACGTGTACGCCGATTCCATTGAGTGGATGGGCCGTCACCTGACCCAGCGCGAGAATATTCTCATCTCCTTGCACCCGCACAACGACCGCGGAACCGCCATCGCCGCTGCCGAGCTCGGCTACCTGGCCGGTGCCGACCGCATCGAGGGCTGCCTGTTCGGTAACGGCGAGCGCACCGGCAACGTGGACCTCGTCGCGCTCGGCGTCAACCTGTTCACGCAGGGAATCGACCCGCAGATCGACTTCAGCAACATCGACGAGATCAAGCGCACCGCCGAGTACTGCAACCAGTTGCCGGTACCCGAACGCAACCCGTGGGCTGGCGACCTGGTCTTCACCGCGTTCAGCGGCTCGCACCAGGATGCCATCAAAAAGGGCTTCGAAGCAATGGATGCCGACGCTGCCAAGCAGGGCTGCACCGTCAACGACCTGGTCTGGGCCGTTCCCTACCTGCCGATCGACCCCAAGGACCTGGGTCGCAGCTACGAGGCCGTGATTCGGGTGAACTCGCAGTCGGGCAAGGGCGGCGTCGCCTACCTGCTCAAGACCGACCACGCCCTCGACCTGCCGCGCAAGCTGCAGATCGAATTCTCCGGCGTCGTGCAGACCAAGACCGACGCCGAAGGTGGCGAGGTCACGAGCGAGCAGATCTGGGACATCTTCAACGATGAGTACCTGCCAGCGGCGATCAAGAACCCCGAATCCAAGTGGGGTCGGTTCGAACTGCACTCCACCCGTACCTCGAGCGATCTGACCGGCACGGTGGATCTCGCCGTCGAACTGCGCGACGGCGACACCGTGGCGCAGGCCACCGGGTCCGGCAACGGCCCGATCAACGCGTTCCTCGGAGTGATGGCGGAGCGTGGCATCGCCATCACCCTGTACGACTATGTCGAGCACGCGCTTTCCGCCGGTGGCGACGCGCAGGCGGCCGCCTACGTCGAGCTCGACGTGAACGGCAAGAGGTACTGGGGCGTCGGCATCGACGCGGACATCTCCACTGCCTCGCTGAAGTCGGTGGTGTCTGCGGTCAACCGGGGCATCCGAGCCGAGGTCAGCGACCTGGAGCTGGCCGCCGTTTAGCAGCATCCACTTTTCGCACCAACACGAAAGCCCAGAACCGTCAGTTCGGTTCTGGGCTTTCGTTGCACCATCCGGGTGCGGCCTGGTGTTGGTCTGTGCAGGGGGTAGTGTGATCGGTTGCCCTGATCAGGCCAGGGCGGGCAGGTGCATCGCGCGATCCGTGCTACGTGCACCGAGCAGGGCGCGGCAATCGTTGATCGCGTGGTCCAACAGGGTGTACAGCCGGGCGTCCGGGTCGGCAATGCAGGCCTCACCGATACCCTGCACCGCAACGCGAATAATCGTGTCGGCGGTGCGCGGAGTGAACTTGGTGTGCGACCAGGAATGCACACCTCCGATGAAGTCACGCGCCCAACGTTCGGCATCCGGTGCTTCATCGAGAGCGGCCCGAATGAGCGGGCGCATCCGCTCGGCCAACGCCAGATCAAGACCGGATGCGTTCCGCTCGCAGGTCAGCACGCCCACCGCGAGCGCGCGCTGGCGTTCCAGACTCGCCACTGGAAGCGCTTCGCACCCGGCGCGCAGGGCAACAGCAACCTCAACGCGCTTATCGGAACCGGTCAGCCCGATGACTGATGGAATCAGCAGCGCGAGCCGCGACCTGGCGTCGTCGGAACTGCAGTCATTGACCATGCGAGCAAGCGAGGCGAGCACCGGATGGGTGCAGGCGGGGTGGTCACTCCAGGACTCGCCGGCGAGGTAGGAGGCGAATTCCATGAAGCAGCCGCCGCTCTTCGGAGTGCGGTGTTTGCCGCGTGAGAGCACGGGCATAATGTTGGGCAGGCTGCCCTGGACTGGTTTCATGAAAACCTCCATACCACGGGGACTAGGTGACCTTAAGTGTCCCCCCGTCCGGCCCGAAAAACCAGAGCCAAGGCAGACTAGTGACAAAATTTCAGGGCTAAATGAGCATCCGTTTTGTAGGGGAGGTCAGCCGTGACCGTACTTACAGCAACGGGGTGGGATAATTACCTGTGCCTGTCTACCGAGATGAAGCCGTGGTGCTGCGCACCCACAAGCTGGGTGAAGCCGACCGCATCGTCACCATGCTCACCCGAGCGCACGGCAAGGTGCGCGCTGTCGCCAAGGGCGTGCGGCGTACCGGGTCCAAATTCGGCGCCCGGCTCGAACCGTTCATGGTCGCCGACGTGCAGCTCTACGAGGGCCGAAGCCTCGACATCATCACCCAGGCAGAGTCGCTCGGCTCCTACGGCGCCCTGATCACCGCCGACTACGGCAGTTACACCGCCGCGAGCGTCATGGTCGAAACCGCCGACAAACTCACCGAATCAGAGGGGTCGCTGCAGCAGTACCTGCTGTTGGTCGGCGCCCTGCGATCGTTGTCCCGCCAGGAACACGGCTCCCACCTCACCCTCAACTCCTATCTCTTGCGCGCCGTGTCGATGGCAGGCTGGGCGCCGAGCTTTGAGGACTGTGCCCGCTGCGGCGCCCTCGGCGAACTCGGCATCGGGGGTCAACACAGTGCCATGGTCGTGCAGATGGGCGGCCTCGTCTGCGATGACTGCGCCCCTCCCGGTTCGCCCCGGCTCGACGCTGCGACGATCGCCCTGCTCAGCGCTCTGCTCACCGGCGACTGGGAACACGCGAGCGCGAGCCCCGAACGTACCCAAAGCCAGGCGGCCGGCGTCGTCGCCGCCTACACGCAGTGGCACCTGGGCCGCGGGCTTCGCTCGCTGGAACACGTCGCCCGATGATGGCGAGCCTGTTCGGCTTCAAGGGTGCCACTCACAAAGATTCCGTTCCATTCAAACCGCTCGACTGGACCGGCCTCTACCCGCCCGATCTGGCCCGCAAGGTCGTGCCCGAGCACGTCGCCGTCGTCATGGACGGCAACGGCCGCTGGGCCAATGGCCAGGGCCTCACCCGCATCGAGGGGCACAAAGCCGGCGAGGCCGCCCTGCTCGACGTCGTGGCCGGCGCCATCCAGATCGGCGTCAAACACCTCAGCGTCTACGCCTTCTCCACCGAGAACTGGAAGCGCTCGCCCGAGGAGGTGCGTTTTCTCATGGGCTTCAACCGTGACGTCCTGCATCGCCGCCGCGATCAGCTCAACGAGTGGGGCGTGCGAATTCGGTGGGCGGGGCGCAAGCCGAAGCTGTGGGCATCCGTCATCAACGAACTGCAATTCGCCGAGAAACTCACTGCCGGCAACGACGTACTCACCCTCACTATGTGCGTGAATTACGGCGGACGCACCGAAATAGCGGATGCCGTGCGCGCGCTGGCCGAGGACGTCGCCGCCGGCAGGCTGAAGCCATCTGGCATCACCGAGAAGGCCATCGCGAAGCAGCTCTATGTGCCCGAACTTCCCGACGTAGACCTGTTCGTGCGCAGCTCGGGGGAGCAACGCACGAGCAACTTTCTGCTCTGGCAGAGCGCCTACGCCGAGATGGTCTTTCTCGACACCTTGTGGCCGGACTTCACCCGGGTCGACCTCTGGCGAGCAGTCGAACTGTACGCCTCGCGCAACCGACGCTACGGCGGAGCGGTCGACGCCCCAACGTCCTGAATGCCGCCTGCCAATATTCCCTGCGGGGAATACACGAGCGCAGGGCCCCGTTGGCCCGAGTGTGACTGACACAACTGCTACCGACATTTCTGCCCCCACGAGCTCCGACCCGATCAAGGTCGATATCTGGAGCGATGTGCAGTGCCCCTGGTGTTACATCGGCAAACGCAAGTTTGAAGCCGGAGCGACCCTGTTCGACGGCGCCGTCGAGGTTGAGTACCACAGCTTCGAGCTCTCACCCGACACCCCGGTCGATTTTGTCGGAAACACGGTCGACTATCTCAGCCAACACAAGGGGATGCCGGCCGATCAGGTGAAGCAGATGCTCGCCAACGTCACCGAGATCGCCGCGAGCGTCGGCCTCGACTACGACTGGGACTCGGTGCACCAGACCAACACCGTCATCTCGCACGAATTGTTGCACTACGCCAAGGCGCACGGCCGCCAGCTCGACATGATGGAACGCCTGCTCAAGGCCTACTTCATCGACGGCCGCCATGTGGGCCGGGTCGAAGACCTCGCCGACCTGGCCGCGGAGATCGGACTCGACCGGGCCGACGTCGTGCGGTCACTGACCGCCCACGAGCACCTCGCCGCGGTCAAAGCGGACGTCGCGCAGGCCGGTGCCTACGGCATCCAGGGCGTTCCGTTCTTCGTCATCGACGGCCGCTACGGCATCTCGGGCGCGCAGGACCCGACGGCGTTCGCCCAGGCCCTCGACCAGGCTCGCGCCGACCGTTCGAAGGATGCTTCCACGAATACTTCCACCGGCGCTGCTTCCGCGTAGCAACGATACTCAGCCGCATCGCGTAGCCTGACGGGTAAGACTTTCACCGATCCACCCAATTGATTCAGGAGATAACTCATGACTGACACCATCGCCACCACGCCGCCCGTCTTCACCGACGCTGCCGGCCGTCCCACCATTGAGCTCCTGGGCGCCCCCGCTGCGACCGACGAGGCCGCCGGCTCCTGCTGCGGTGGCGGCTGCTGCAGCTAATTTGAACTCATTTCAACACGAACGCAGCTGCCGCAGGCCTGGTCACCAGGCGCGGCAGCTGCGTTTCTGCGTGGGCTGCGGCATCCGTTCTGCCAACGATTCGAAGCATGTCTCGCTTTCTGGGAGAATTGACGCAACATGACCTCACCCACCCGCACTGTCGGCCCACCTGTCGACCAGGTGGCGCCGACCGGACCGCTGCGAATCGGCCCGCTCACCCTCGACGTGCCCGTGGTGCTCGCTCCAATGGCCGGCATCACCAATACGGCGTTCCGCAGGCTCTGCCGCGAATACGGCGCCGGACTGTTCGTCAGCGAAATGATCACCTCACGCGCGCTCGTTGAACGCAACGCCGAGACGATGCGGCTGATCACACACCACGAGAGTGAAACCACCCGCTCCATTCAGCTCTACGGCGTTGACCCTAAGACCGTCTCCGAAGCGGTGACCATGCTCGTCTCCGAAGACCGCGCCGATCACATCGACCTCAACTTCGGCTGCCCGGTGCCCAAAGTCACCCGTAAGGGCGGGGGAGCGGCCCTGCCGTGGAAGATCGGCCTGTTTCGTCAGATCGTCGAAGCCGCTGTCACCGCCGCCGGCGCGGTTCCGTTGACCGTGAAAATGCGCAAGGGCATCGACGCCGACCACCTCACCTACATCGAGGCCGGTAAGGCTGCCGCCGGAGCCGGCGTCGCCTCCATCGCGCTGCACGGGCGAACGGCTGCGGAGTTCTACTCCGGCCACGCCGACTGGTCGGCCATCGAGAAGCTCAAGAACGCCATCAGCGACGTACCGGTGCTCGGCAACGGCGACATTTGGTCAGCCGATGACGCCCTGCGCATGGTGCGCGAGACCGGATGCGACGGCGTCGTCGTCGGGCGCGGCTGTCTCGGCCGTCCGTGGCTGTTCGGGGATCTCGCCGCGGCCTTCCGCGGGCAGGAACTCAAGGCCGAACCCGGCCTCGGCCAGGTCATCAACGCGTTCCGCCGCCACGCCGAACTCCTCACCGAATACTTCGACAGCGAAGACCGCGCCTGCCGCGACATTCGCAAGCACGTTGCCTGGTACTTCAAGGGCTACCCGGTGGGCGGCGACCTGCGGGCCAGCCTGGCCATGGTGCAGACCCTCGCGCAGCTCGACGACCTGCTCGGCACCCTTGACGCCTCGTTGCCCTACCCGGGAGCAGATGTCGAGGGCCCGCGCGGTCGGGCGGGAACACCGAAGAAGCCGTCTCTGCCGGAGCACTGGCTCGAATCGCAGGATCTTTTCGGTGCGGAGCGAGTGAATTTGACCGAGGGCGAAGGGGACACCAGCGGTGGCTAACTCAAACGGATACAGCGAGAACGACGAGGCCCGTTGGTTTCCCGAAGAGCACTACTCCAGGCGCAGCGACTTTGCCCGCGACCGGGCACGCCTACTGCACTCGAGCGCTCTGCGCCGCCTTGCGGCCAAGACGCAGGTGCTCAGCCCCACGGCGGGGCTCGACTTTGCCCGCAACCGGCTGACTCACTCGCTCGAGGTCGCCCAGGTGGGGCGGGAGATCGCCTCGCGCCTGAACGTCGACCCCGACATCGTCGATACCGCCTGCCTGGCACACGACATCGGGCATCCGCCCTTTGGCCACAACGGTGAGAAGGCACTCAGCCTGTGGTCGGAAGACATCGGCGGGTTCGAGGGAAATGCTCAGACCCTGCGCCTGCTCACCAGGCTCGAGCCCAAGGTATTCGGGCCCGACGGTCACAGCTATGGCCTCAACCTCACCCGGGCGAGCCTCGACGCCAGCTGCAAGTACCCCTGGCCGGAGGGTTCCTCGGTCTATGACCCGAGCGGGCGTGCCAAGTTCGGGTTCTACCAGGACGACATTGCCGCGTTCGAGTGGCTGCGCGAGGGAGCCCCCGACCGCCAGCTCTGCATCGAAGCGCAGGTAATGGACCTCTCCGACGACATCGCCTACAGCGTGCACGACTTCGAGGATGCCATTGTCAACGGCTACGTCGACGTCGCGGCCCTGAGCAGCCGCACCGACCACGACGAACTCCTCGCGACCATGTCGGAATGGATCGGCGACGAAACCAGTGCAGACGACCTCGCGGCGGCGTTCAACCGGCTCGACTCGCTCGATGTCTGGATGGACTCGTGGACGGCCGGGCGCCGCGACCAGGGCCACCTCAAGAACCTCACGAGCCAGCTCATCGGTCGGTTCAGCGGTGCCGCCGTGCATGCCACCAAGGAGGCGCACCCGGGCGCGAACATGCTGCGCTTCGGGGCCAATGTAATCGTGCCCCGCGAGATCCAGGCCGAAATCGCGGTACTCAAGGGCATCGTCGCGGCCTTCGTCATGACCCGCAATACCCGCAAGCCCATTTACGTGCAGCAGCGTCAGGTGCTCACCCTGCTCGCCCAGACCCTGCACGACTCCGGTGACGAACACCTCGACCCCGGCTTCCGCGAGGACTGGTACGCTGCCGCCGACGATGCCGCCCGCAAGCGTGTCATCGTCGACCAGGTGGCAAGTCTGACCGACCAATCCGCCCTGGCCTGGTACGAGCGCCTGGTCCAGGGCTAGCCCCGCCCCCGCTCCGCCTTTACTGTGGACGGGGCCCGGGCCCCGTCCTTGGGCCCAGTTTATAAACTGGGCCCAGGGTCACAACATGGGCCCGGCGCCAAACTCGTTCTGGACTGTGGCGGAGACGGGATTTCCGCGGGGTGGCGAGTTTTGAGCGTTTGCTGGGGTCGCCGCACGCTCCTCGCGGTGGTCCCCGCAAATACTCAATGTCTGAGCGCGGAGCGGATGTCCCGTCCCTGCCGCCCATCTCAGGAACAGCCACATACAAGACCCACTGGTGAACGAAGCCTGTCAGACCGAGAAGATAGAATTCAGATATGGCTGGACTGATTCGACAAAGTGACATCGAAGAGGTCAAGGCCCGCACCAATATCGCCGACATCATCGGTGACTACGTCACCCTGAAGTCTGCCGGTGTCGGCTCGATGAAGGGTCTCTGCCCCTTCCACGACGAACGCAGCCCCAGCTTTCACGTGCGCCCGCAGGTCGGTTTCTACCACTGCTTCGGCTGCGGCGAGAGCGGCGACGTCTATTCCTTTCTGCAGAAGATGGACCATGTCAGCTTCAGCGAAGCCGTCGAACGCCTGGCCGGCCGGGTCGGCCTCGACCTGCACTACGAAGACGGCTCCGGCGCCGCCCCCGACCACGGCAACCGTGCCCGCCTGCTCGCTGCCAACCAGGCGGCATCCGATTTCTTCATCGAACAGCTCGGCCGCGCCGGTGCCGAGGTCGGCCGGGCCTTCCTCGGCCAGCGCGGCTTCGACGCCGCAGCGGCGACCCGGTTCGGAGTCGGCTTCGCTCCGAAGAGCTGGGACGAACTGACCAACCACCTGCGCGGTCGAGGTTTCACCACCGACGAGCTCACCCTCGCCGGCCTGGTCTCGAGCCGCGAGGGATCCAGCGGCATCTACGACCGCTTTCGGGGCCGCCTGGTCTGGCCCATTCGCGACATCACCGGGCAGACCATCGGCTTCGGCGCCCGCAAACTGCTCGACGACGATAAAGGCCCGAAATACCTCAACACCCCGGAGTCGCCGGTGTACCACAAGGCCCAGGTGCTCTACGGACTCGACCTCGCCAAGCGTGACATTTCCCGCAGCCACCAGGTCGTCGTGGTCGAGGGCTACACCGACGTCATGGCCTGCCACCTGGCCGGCATCACCACGGCCGTCGCAACCTGCGGTACGTCGTTCGGCGTTGACCACATCAAGGTGCTGCGCCGCGTGCTCGGTGACGACTCGGGCGTCGGCGAGGTCGTCTTCACCTTCGACCCGGATGCCGCCGGTCAAAAAGCCGCCATGCGCGCCTTCAGCGAGGAACAGCGCTTCTCCGCCCAGACCTACGTGGCCGTGGGGCCGGAAGGCCTCGACCCCTGCGACCTGCGCCTGCAGCGCGGTGATGACGCCGTGCGTCGCCTGGTCGACTCGAAGAAGCCCATGTTCGAGTTCATGATTCGACAGATTCTCTCCCAGTACAACCTCGACACCGTCGAGGGCCGAACGGCCGCCCTGCGCGCCGCCGCCCCCGTCGTCGGCGAGATTCGCGACCCGGTACTGCGACCCGGCTACACCCGGGAACTCTCCCGCATGCTCGGCGTCGACATGGGCGACGTCGCCAAAGCGGTGACGAATGCCCAGTCCGGCGCACGCGCATCGGCGAGCGGCGGGCCGAACGCGCCCCGGCACGGCGGCGTGATCGAAGTCGTGCCGGAACGTCCGTTCTCGCTGGTCGAACTGCCCACCGATCCGGTCACGAGGCTCGAACGCGACGGCCTCATGGCCATGCTGCAGCGACCCACGCTGATCGGCCGGGACATTCTCGACAGTGCGGTGCAGACCTCCTTCGCTAATACCTCCCTCGCGGTCGTTCGCGATGCGATTGCCGCGAGTCTGTCGCACTTCGAGGCGGCGGACTGGCTCGAGCGGGTCGTCGCCGAGGTGCCGGACGGTTTCAAGAACCTCGTGCAGGAACTCGCCATGGCGAACCTGCCCGAGCGCACTGAGAAAGACGTCGCCCGCTACGTGCGCGACATCACGATCGTGCTCATCGACAAGGACCTACTGAGGCTCAAAGCCGAATTACTCGGTCGCCTGCAGCGAGCGGATGCCGACGACACCGAGATGTACCGCACCCTCCAGCGTGAACTCGTGCGGGTCGAAGCCGAGCGCCGAGCCCTTCGCGACGAATAGCACACGCGCTGGCGCGCACACTCGAAGCAACATCTGAGCACTGAATTTCAGACTGCAACATATGAGCCCGACTTTGTTGCAGATATGTAAAGAAGCTGCGGCTGAGCGTGGCTACCTGCGAATTCTGTGCTAATTCTTACCTAACAGCAATGAAAAGTTATGCCCATTTTTTGGGTGTTCCGGTTCATGAGACTTCTACAGGAAGAGGACGACGGATATGACATCCGCATTCACTAACGGCAAGCGTGCTCTCGTTGCCACAACCGGACTCGCGGTCGCCGCACTGGTTCTTTCCGGGTGCGCTTCCGGCGGTAACACCACACCGGCGGCCACCGGCGGCCCGATCACGATCGGCACGACCGACAAGGTAACCACGCTCGACCCGGCCGGCTCCTATGACAACGGCTCTTTTTCGGTGCAGACCCAGGTCTTCCCATTCCTCATGAGCAGCAAATTCGGAACAGCGGATGTCGAACCCGACATCGCCGTCAGCGCCGAGTTCACAGCGCCCACGGAATACACCGTCACCCTCAAGCCCGACCTCAAATGGGCCAACGGCAACGCACTCACCGCCTCTGACGTCAAGTTCAGCTTCGACCGCCAGCTGGCGATCGCGGCCGATACCGGCCCGTCGTCGCTGCTCTACAACCTCGACAGCACTGCTGCTGTGGATGACACGACCGTCGTCTTCACGCTCAAAGCCGGGAACGACCAGATCTTCCCGCAAATTCTGTCCAGCCCCGCTGGCGTGATCGTGGATGAAGACTCCTTCTCCGCAACGGAGGTCACCTCCGACGATGACATCGTTGCCGCTGAGGCCTTTGCCGGCCAGTACGTGCTGACGAGCTACGACTTCAACAACCTCCTCTCCTACAAGGCGTACGAGGGCTACGAAGGTCTGCTTGGCGCTGCCAAGACGGATGTCATCAACGTCAAGTACTACACCGACGCTTCGAATCTGAAGCTCGACGTGCAGGAAGGCAACATCGACGTCGCATGGCGCAGCCTCTCCGCGACCGACATTGACGACCTGCGCGGCAACGACGCTGTCAAGGTCGTTGACGGCCCCGGTGGAGAAATCCGCTACATCACCTTCAACTTCAATACGCAGCCTTTCGGCACGACGACCGCTGACGCCGACCCGGCCAAGGCCCTCGCCGTTCGTGCCGCAGTCGCCGACGTTGTTGATCGCGCCGAGCTCGCCGATCAGGTCTACAAGGGCACCTACACCCCGCTGTACTCCTACGTTCCCGCCGGAATGACCGGTGCCACCGAATCGCTCAAGGGTCTCTACGGAGACGGCAAGGGCGGGCCGGACGTCGAAAAGGCCAAGGCTGACCTCGCCGCAGCCGGCGTGACCACGCCGATCGCACTCAACCTTCAGTACAACGCCGACCACTACGGCCCCGGTTCGAGCGACGAATATGCGCTGATCAAAGACCAGCTGGATGCCTCCGGCCTGTTCACGGTTAGCCTGCAGTCGACCGAGTGGGTGCAGTACTCCAAGGACCGCGTAGCAGACGTGTACCCCGCTTACCAGCTCGGCTGGTTCCCGGACTACTCCGACGCTGACAACTACCTGGCCCCGTTCTTCGCCGAGGGCAACTTCCTCAAGAACCACTACGACGACGCCGACGTTACTGCCCTGATCCAGAAGCAGGCCGTCACCACCGACGCCGCAGAGCGTACCGCGCTCATCGAGGAGATCCAGGACAAGGTTGCGGCGCAGCTCTCGACCGTGCCGCTTCTCCAGGGCGCCCAGGTTGCCGTCACCGGAACAGACATCACCGGGACCGGGGACACACTTGATGCCTCCTTCAAGTTCCGTTACGGCGCGCTGGCTAAGGGCTAGACCGTACAGCGACTAGAGTTTTCTCTAGTTTGATCACCGGGGGTGTTCAGCGACACGATCGCTGGATGCCCCCGATTCTTTTTGCAATTGTGAGGTAGTAATGACCACTGTGGCGATGAAGCCGCCCGTACCGGCGGCCGGGCGTGTTCCCAAGAAGAAATCCAGCCCGGGCGGTGGAATAGGCCGTTACCTTCTCATACGCTTCCTGCTCATCTTCCCCACCATTTTCATCCTGGTGTCGATGGTGTTCTGGCTCATGCGTACGACCGGAGACCCGATCACCGCCGCTCTCGGCGGCAAGCTCGGCCCGGATCAGCTTGCCGTACTCATTCACGAAGCCGGCTACGACCGACCGATTATTATTCAATACTTCGAATACCTCGGCCAGGTCTTCACCGGCAACTTCGGCACGACCATCAGCACGAATCGTCCCGTGTCTGAAGTCCTGCTCACCTACGGATCCGCGACGGCCGAGCTCGTGTTCTACGCACTCATCGTAGCCTTCATCGTCGGAATCCCACTCGGTATGGTCGCTGCGTACTGGCGCGACAAAGCACCGGATGCCTTTCTCCGCGTGTTCGCCATCCTCTGCTACGCCACCCCGGTATTTTTCGCCGGGTTACTTCTCAAGCTCGTCTTCGCGGTTTGGCTCAAGGCCTTACCCGTTGCCGGCCGAGCCACCGTCGGTTCCGAATTGCAGATGCAGTTTCTTCCGGACAAGACCGGTATCTATCTGATCGACGCAATCAAGACGGGCGATCCCGCCGTACTGGGTGACGTTCTGCTGCACGCCGTGCTTCCCGCGTTAGCGCTCGGACTCCTGACGGCCGGAGTGTTCCTGCGACTCGTGCGCACCAACGTCATCGGAACCCTCGGCACGGACTACGTCAATGCCGCTCGCTCCCGGGGAGTGAATGAATTCCGTCTGGTCAGCAAGCACGCCTATCGGCCCGCGCTGATTCCGATCATCACCGTCATCGGATTGCAGGTGGCGCTGTTGTTGGGCGGAGCCGTGCTGACCGAAACCACCTTCGAATGGAAGGGCCTGGGTTTCATGCTCATCGAATTCATCAAGGCCCGTGACTTCGTAGCGGTGCAGGGAATTGTTGCCCTTCTCGCCGTGATCGTGGCCCTGTCCAACTTCATCGTGGACATCATCGCCGCGCTCATCGACCCGCGAGTGAGGTACTGACCATGACAACGCTCACTGAAACCACCCACGCCCCCAAAGCGCCACTGTGGACACGACTGCCCGTCATACACCAGCTCCGGCAGAGCGTTGGGCTGCAACGAGGCATGCTCGTCGTCGGCCTCGTGATCACTGGAATCTTCATCCTGACC
Organism: Cryobacterium sp. N19; assembly: GCF_002929595.1. Classification (NCBI taxonomy): domain Bacteria; kingdom Bacillati; phylum Actinomycetota; class Actinomycetes; order Micrococcales; family Microbacteriaceae; genus Cryobacterium; species Cryobacterium sp. N19. The sequence goes on from NZ_PJJR01000054.1 coordinate 310,530, forward strand.
GCGATCTTCGCCCCGCTCCTGGCGCCTTACGGCTTTAGCCAGCTCCGCGATGCGAACGGAACGTTCGGCGCCCAGCAGTCACCGGGCGGCGCTCACTTTCTGGGCACCACCGTCGGTGGTTACGACGTGCTCTCCCGTGTCATCTGGGGGTCGCAGACCGCGATCACCGTGATGGTCATCGCTGTCGTGCTGTCGATTTTCGCCGGCGTGGCCCTGGGTCTCGTCTCCGGTTACTTCGGCGGCTGGCTCGACCGGGTACTCGTGGTCATCTGCGACGCCGTCTATGCCTTTCCGGCCCTGCTGCTCGCGATCGTCATGGGCATTGTCATCTCCGGTGGCCGATCCGGTCTGTGGGGCGGAATTTTCGCCGCCGCGATCTCGATCACCGTGGTCTTCATCCCGCAGTACTTCCGGGTGATTCGTGCTGAGACCGTGCGCATCAAGGCGGAAGCCTACGTGGAGTCGGCCCGCGTTCTCGGTGCCAGCAACGGGCGTATCATGTTCCGTCACGTACTGCGTAATGCCACCCGCACCCTGCCGCTGATCTTCACGCTCAATGCCTCTGAGGCACTCCTGACCCTCGCGGGACTCGGCTTCATCGGCTTCGGCATCGAACCGTCGTCGGCCGCCGAGTGGGGCTATGACCTGAACAAGTCACTGTCCGACGTGACCAGCGGCATCTGGTGGACGAGCCTGTTCCCAGGTCTGGCAATTGTTCTCGTGGTTCTCGGCATCACCCTCGTTGGTGAAAGCCTCAACGACCTCGCCGACCCGCGCCTGCGCAGTCGACGTGCTCCTGGCAAAACCGCCGGAGTCGTCGCCGCAACGAGCGTTGTTGCCGGTGGAACCCTGTCCGCCGGCCCCGGAGGAATCGAGGGGCTCGAACCCGACGCTCCAGCCGACAACCCGCACCCGAACGACGACCCATTTGAGGCCAAATAATGAGCGCTCAGTCCCTTCCCGACGTCGTTCGCATCGACAACCTCAATGTCACGTTTGCCACCGACGGTGGTGCCGTCAAAGCAGTCGACGGGGTGACCCTGCGGGTTGCTCCGGGCGAGATTCTCGCCATCGTGGGGGAGAGCGGCAGCGGCAAGAGCGTCACGGCCAAGACCATCCTCGGGTTGCTGCCAGAAACGGCAACCGCGCACGGTACCGTCATCCTCAGCAGCAAGGACGGTTCTGATTCCAACGACGTTCTCGCGGTGAGCAAGCAAAAGTTGCGCCAACTGCGGGGAACGGATGTTTCCATGGTGTTCCAGGAGCCGTCTACGGCCCTGAACCCCGTGTTCACCGTCGGTTGGCAGATCGCCGAGGGTATTCGCGCCCACGGTGAGTTCAGCCGCAAGGAAGCCCGCGCGAAGGCCATTGAGATTCTCGGCCGCGTCGGCATCCCCGACCCGCAGAGCCGTGTCGACTACTACCCGCACCAGTTCTCCGGCGGCCAGAAGCAGCGCGTGGTTATCGCCATGGCACTCGTGCTCGACCCTGGGCTGATCGTGGCCGACGAACCGACCACCGCGTTGGATGTGACGGTGCAGGCCGAGATCCTCGACCTGCTGCGCCGTTGCCGCGATGAATTCGGCACCGCCATCGTGCTCATCACGCACAACATGGGCGTCGTCGCTGACCTCGCCGACCGCGTCGTCGTCATGTACGAGGGCAAGATCGTGGAGGAAGCGCCTGTGCACGAACTCTTCTCAACACCGCGACACGACTACACCAAGCGACTGCTCGGCTCGGTGCCCCACGTCGGCCAGGGCACCATTCGCGCGACCCAGCGCGCTCTGTCCCGCGAACCCGGCTGGGCAGCCGAACCCCCGGTCGTCGTGGCCGACAACCTGAAGATCCAGTACCCGGGCCGGTTGGGGAAACCCGGTTTCACCGCCGTCGACGGCGTGAGTTTCGTCATCCGCTCTGGCGAAGTGCTCGGTCTGGTCGGCGAGAGCGGATCGGGCAAGACCACGATTGGCCGTGCCATGGCCGGACTCACCCGGGTGACTGATGGTTCCCTGAGTGTGCTCGGGCACGAGATGAACGGATTCAAGGAACGCGCCTTCAAGAAGGTGCGCAGCGACATCGGCTTCGTCTTTCAAGACCCGGCGTCAAGCTTCAACCCGCTTCTCACGATCGCCGAGTGCGTCGCCGAACCGCTCGTCGTGCACGGGCGCGCCGCCAACGCCGGGGCCGCCCGTAAGCGGGTCAACGAACTGCTCGAGGCGGTGCAGCTGCCGCGCGCCTACGGCGACCGATACCCGCACGAGCTCAGCGGTGGTCAGCGCCAGCGTGCCAGCCTCGCCCGCGGCCTCGCGCTGGAACCGAGTCTGCTGATCGCCGACGAGCCCACCAGCGCGCTCGACGTGTCGGTGCAGGCCAAGGTGCTCGAGCTCTTCGCCGAACTCCAGAGGGAGTTCGGCTTCGCAGCCCTGTTCATTAGCCACGACCTCGCGGTCGTCGACATTCTCGCCGACCGCATTGCCGTGCTGTATAAGGGGAAACTGGTCGAGGAAGGTACCGGTGCTGAGGTGCTCGGTGCCCCGAAGGATGCCTACACCCAGCGTCTCCTCGCCTCGCTGCCGGTTCCGGATCCGGCTGCCCAGGCGCTGCGCCGGAACGAACTCCGCATTCTGCGGGCGGCGGGATAGTCCGTATGAGGCATGGCGCGGTATCCGTACCCCCAATCCAGACCAGCGATCTGACCATCGAATACCCACCCCACGGTGCCAGCCCGGCGTTTGTCGCGGTGCACGGGTTCACCCTGCGCATCGAGCCCGGTGAGGTGGTGGGGCTGCTCGGCGAGAGCGGTTCCGGCAAGAGCACCGTGGCCCGGGTGCTCTCCGGTGACGCTTTTGTGAGCGACGTGACCGGCATCCGTCCGCAGATCACCGGGGGAGACGCGACCGTGCTGGGGTTCGGCCTGCGCCGCATCAGCAAGCGCAAGCTGGCCCGGCTCACGTTCGGGGTCGGGCTGCTGGCCCAGGACGCTGCCGATACCCTGCCGTCGACCATGACGGTGGCCGAGATCGTCGCTGAGCCCGTGCTGGAACGCGATCGACGCTACAACCGTCGCGCCCTCGGCGCCCAGGTGGCCACCATGATCGACGCGGTGCGCCTGCCCCTGACGGTTCTAGGACAATACCCTTACGAGCTCTCCAGCGGCCAGCGACAGCGTGTGGCGCTGGCCCGTGCGCTCGTGTTCGGTCCGGCGCTGTTGATCGCTGATGAGCCCACAGCAGGCGTTGACGTACTGGTGCGCGACGCGGTTATCGACCTGATCAGCGAATTACAGCAGGAACGGTCGTTCTCGGCTCTCGTCATCAGTCACGACCTGGCTGTGCTGCAGCGGGTGGCCAACCGCATCGGTGTCATGCATCAGGGCGTGCTCGTCGGCCTCGGCACCATCGACGACGTCTTTCGAGACCCGTGGCATCCCTACGTGCGCGGACTAGCCGCCGCCCTGCAGCATCCCGCAAGCGCTGCAACCGACACTGCCGCAGCCACCGCCAGCGACGATGAAACGGATGCCGCAGCCGCGAGCTGATCGCCGGTTGCGACCGATCGCATCCGCTTGATGCGCGATCGGTCGCGGCCGGCCCGACACGCCCGACCGGCTTTTGGCGCATCAGACTGCTCATTAGTTGCAAGCGGCCCACCTTTCGGGGGATGCAGGGCCTTTGAACTGGCAAATCGGGCACGTCAGAGCCGATCGGCAGTCGACGTGGTTTGGGACAGGCAAGAAACCTTGGTAAAGTAGCAACGCTGTTCAAGCATTCCTCGATAGCTCAATTGGCAGAGCAGCGCACTGTTAATGCGCAGGTTCTTGGTTCGAGTCCAAGTCGGGGAGCGAAAGGCCACTCAGGGCTCCACCCCGGGTGGCCTTTTTTGTCGGTTCGTTTTGTGCCGACAAAAAAGGTTCTTCCAATTTCGACAGTGCGCCGGGCTTGGCACACGAGACGGCGGTCAGCAGTGGATTTCTCGCAACTTCTGGTACCAGCACTCGGCGTACTCTCCGGGGCGCTGCTCGTGCTGTGGGCCATCTCGCTAATTCGCTCACGCCGGGTACTGTTCGACCGCAATGCCGCCGAACGCGTGCGCATCGAACTGGAGCTCTCGCTCGCCGAGCAGCAGGGACGCTTGGCCATCATCCGCGAGCTGCAGGATGGCGCCGTGCTCACCATCGCCCGCCTTATCACCCGCGCCGAGGGTGCCCGCTACACCGCCGAGAGCGACCCGTCGACGGCTGTGCGCGCTGCCACGGCGCTCGTCGATGACGGCCGGGTGGCTCTCGCCGACATGCGCCGCGTGCTGACCATCGTGCGCGAGGGCGAGACCGTCGGCGCGCTCCAGCCCGGCCCGCAGTCGACCCGTGACCTGTTTCGGGTGATGCGCGACGCCGGGCTCGTGGTGAGTTTCATCGAATCGGGCGAACGCTTCGCACTCAAGGCGGGCGCCGAGCTCGCCATCTTCCGCATTCTGCAGAGTGCCCTCTCCAACGCGCTCAAGCACGGCGGCGTCGGTACCGAAGCTCGCGTGTCGTTCACCTGGACCCGCGACGGGCTGCAGCTGCTCGTCGACGACGACGGCATCCGTGCTGCAGCCCGTCGGGACGGCAAGGATTCCGGCGAGCAAGCCGCACGCACCCCGTACACGATCGAGGACGACCTCAAAGCCCTCAGCGAGAGCATTGCCGGCCCCGGCATCACGCAGATGCGGGAGCGCGCCCAGCTGTTCGGCGGCGTGTTCAACGCCGGAACGGTGCCCGGTCTGGGTTTCTCGGTTTCGGCTGTGTTCCCGTCACTGCGCTTTCACAACGGCGTGCACGGCGTCGACCTCACCCGGTGACCCCGGGCACCCCTCCTCACCGTGCCTGCGACCCACCCCGACGACGAGACACGCCAGCAACGCCTGGCCGTTCGTGAAGGTCTGGCCGTGGGGCTCGCGACCGCTGCCTATGGGGTGTCGTTCGGTGCACTTTCGGTCGCCGCGGGGCTCGACATCTGGCAGACCAGTTTCATTAGCATCGTCATGTTCTCCGGGGGCTCGCAATTCGCCCTCATCGGCGTGCTCGCTGCCGGTGGGGTCGCCGCAGGCCCGGCAGCCATCGCGAGCGCAGCGCTGCTCGGTGTGCGCAATGGCATCTACGGCATGCGTACCGCACCGATCGTCGGCGCCGGCCTCTGGAAACGCCTGGCCGCCGGGTGGATCACGATTGACGAATCAACCGCGGTCGCTCTCGCCCAGCCGACACCGCACAGCCGCCGGGTCGGCTTCTGGGTCACCGGCGTGGCGGTCTTCATAGGCTGGAACGCGACCACCCTGATCGGCGCACTGATCGGCGATGCCCTCGGCGATACCCGGGCATACGGGCTCGACGCTGCAGCAGCGGCCGCGTTCGTCGGCCTGCTCTGGCCCCGCCTCAAGCGGATGCAGGCGGTCGCGGTGGCCGTCGCGGCTGCGGTCGTCGCCGCCACGCTCACCCCCGTGCTCATGCCGGGTCTGCCCGTGCTGGTCGCCGCCCTCGTGGCGGTCGTGGTCGGACTGTTCAACTGGCTGGGCGGGCCGACCGTGCCCGGCTGGGCATCCGCTCGAACGAAGTTGCGCTCATGACCCTGTGGCAGATCATTATTGCGGCTTCCATCGCCGTGCTCGCGCTCAAGCTGGCCGGCTATCTCGTGCCGCCGGCCCTGTTGCAGAAGCCCACGCCGTCGCGCATCGCCGACCTGCTGACGGTGGCGCTGCTGGCGGCGCTGATTGCCGTGCAGACGCTCGGCAGCGGGCAGGCACTCACCGTGGACGCTCGCATTCCCGCCGTGATCGTGGCGGCCGGGCTGTTCGCGATCAAAACGCCGTTCATCGTGGTCGTGATCGTGGCGGCGCTGGTCGCCGCGGGGCTGCGCGCGCTGATCTAGCTAGCCCTCGAGGTCGTCGATGCCGGGGGTCCAGCTCAGGCCGGGCACGCCCCAACTCTTCTTGCGTTCGACCTTGGCCGCCATTTTCGCGTAGACGTGCTCCAGGCGATCCACATAGAGCGTGCCGTCGAGGTGGTCGTATTCGTGCTGGAAGATGCGGGCGAGCCAGCCATCAGCTCGAATCTCGAAGGGTTGCTGCTCGGCATCAACGGCCCGCAGAATGGCGGACTGGGATCGCTTCAGGGGAAAACGCTCGCCCGGAAATGACAGGCAGCCTTCGTCTTCGTCGACATCTTCGTCATCGACGGGCTCGGCCGACACCGGCGTGATCCACAGTTCGGGGTTGATCGCAACGCCGCGCCACGATACCTCGTCGTCGTCCTGGTAGCTGTAGGTGAAAATGCGTAGCCCAACCCCCACCTGAGTGGCGGCGAGACCGACCCCCGGCGCGGCATCCATCGTCTCGAACATGTCTCGAACCAATTCGCGCAAACTATCGTCGAAATCGACGACGGGAGCTGCGGGGGAGTGGAGAACGGGGTCACCTGAAATTACTATCGCGCGCACGGCCATTTCTCCAGAATATCGGCAAGCTTGTCGATAGGGTCATCAAGTGACCTCCGACCTAACCGATCTGGCGACAGAAATCGCTATCGATCCACGTCAGGCCATCGGAATTCCGCTGGCCTTGGTCGGTGCGGTTTTTCTCTCCCTCGGCGCTCAATTCCAGCACCGTGGCGTCACCAAAGTCGAGGCGCGCACCGAAGAGGTCACCGGCGGACTCAACGTACGCCAGCTGACCCTGCTGCTGGCTCGGCCGTCGTGGGTATTCGGTTCGCTCATGCTCGGCCTGGCCATCGTGTTCCAACTGACCAGCCTCGCCTTCGCCCCCATCATCGTCGTGCAGCCGCTCGGGGCAGTCGCCCTCGTGATCACCGCCGTGCTGAACGCGAGAGTCAGCAAAGTCAAACTCAATCGGGCCAGCATTATCGCCATCTCGATGTGCGTGGGCGGGGTCGGCCTGTTCGTCACCGTTGCCGCGTTCACCGCAGTCGACAAGCCGGTCACCGACCAAAACCTGGTGACCATCCTCTTCGTGCTTGCGGCCGTACTGCTGGCCTTTGGGCTCGCCTTTGGGTTTCTGCGCCGACGGTCCCAGGCGATCTTTTACATTCTCGGCGCCGGTGTGCTGTACGGATTCGTCGCCACCCTCGCAAAGGTCGTGATCAACCGCACCCAGCACGGCAACTTCGAGTGGCTGACCCTCACCTGTGTGCTCGGCCTGCTGTTGGCCGCAGCGCTCGGGGCCTACTTCGTGCAAAACGCCTACGCGTCCGGACCGCCCGATCTGGTCATTGCCGGGCTCACCGTCGTCGACCCGCTCGTCGCGGTGGGAATCGGAATCGTTGTGCTGGGTGAAGCCAGCCAAGCCCCACCCGCAGCCGCAATCGCCTTCGTCGTTGCCGGCGCGATCGCCATTTGGGGCGTCTTCCTGCTCGCGCGCTACCACCCACAACTCGATCGCTGACCTCCTGCGAATTTCGGCCGCCACGGTGCGGGGCGCCGCGCGGGTGGCACGGTTTAGAATAGGGTTCGAGTGCGCAGCGTCATTTCTTGCCGCGCGCACCCGAGATATCCTGCCGGACGATGATCCCCGGCCCAACAACGTAGGGACCACTCCACTTGTCAGATTCGACCGACTTGCTGAGCAGCCCGACTCCGGGCGATGCGCCCGAGAGCGCGACGGATGCGCCGACCGAGAAACCTCGGATTCGCGTGCTCATTGCGGCCGACACATTTGCACCCGATGTGAACGGTGCGGCACGATTTGCCGAGCGGCTCGCTGCTGGCCTCGTCGCCCGCGGCCACGAAGTGCAGATTATGGCGCCGGCCGCGTCGCGCAAGCACGGCAGCTGGACTGAGATGCACGAGGGCCAGGCCATGGTGGTGCACCGCCTGCACAGCTGGCGCTGGTACCCGCACGACTGGCTGCGATTCGCCCTGCCTTGGCTGATTCGCGGCGAAAGCCGGCGCATTCTCGATTCGTTCCACCCCGATGTCGTGCACTTTCAGTCGCATATCAACGTGGGGCGTGGTGTGTCCATCGAGGCGGCGAAGCGCAACATCCGCTTGGTCGGCACCAACCACTTCATGCCGGAGAACATGGTGAAGTTCTCCCTCGTTCCGGTCGGTTTGCAGGATCGAGTCATCAAGGCCGCGTGGCGGGCAGCCCGCCGCACCTTCGGGCGCGCCGCAGCGGTCACGACTCCGACCCGCCGCGCCGCCCAGTTTCTTGAGAAATACACCGGCCTCACCGGGGTATACGCCATCTCCTGCGGGATCGATGCCGACAACTACGCACCGAATTTTGAGCCGCGCACCGAGAACCGCATCCTCTTCGTCGGTCGCGTCACCGGTGAGAAGCAGATCGACGTCCTACTTCAGGCTGCAGCGCTGCTGTCCGCCGATCTCGATGCTCAAATTGAAATCGTCGGCGGGGGCGATCAGAAACGCAACCTGGAGCACCTGGCCGACACCCTCGGCATCCGCTCGCGTGTCACGTTCACCGGTTACGTGACGGATGACGAGCTGCGCGCCGCCTATTCGCGCGCCACGGTGTTTGCCATGCCCTCTGTCGCCGAGCTGCAGAGTATCGCCACGATGGAGGCGATGGCCTCCGGACTGCCCATTGTCGCGGCGGATGCCATGGCGCTGCCGCACCTCGTGCACGATGAGGCGAACGGGTACCTATTCAAGCCGAGCGACGCGCAGGATCTGGCCGACAAGCTGACCGTGGTTCTCACCGCGCCGCCGGATCGCCTGGCGGAGCTCAAGCGAGAGTCACTCAAGCTCATTGCCGCGCACGACATCAAGCGAACGTTGAACACATTCGAATGCCTGTATCGTGGGGAGCCGGTGAGCGATCTGGTCCCCAATGGGGCCTCGTCGCAGTCGCCCGAGTAATATGTGTTGGTACAACCGTTGGTTGTGCCTTTTGGGGCGGTAGCTCAGCTGGTTAGAGCAGCGGACTCATAATCCGTCGGTCCCGGGTTCAAGTCCCGGCCGCCCTACTCGAAACATCGCTTGATCAGGTTTTCTTGTTCTCACCATAGGAGCAAGACTTGATAAAGTATCCGTTTATTATCCGTTTATTCAAAAATTCTGACCCCTCACAGCCACCTCTGCGGGAGGTGCACGTGCGAGTTCGAGTGCTCTGGATCGGCCTCGCCCACCTGTGGGTTATGGACACTCAAACCCTCTATAGGCTCGGTCTTGAGCCTGTACTCACGACGAGCGAGCTCGCCGAGTATCTCGGTGTGCACGTGCAAGCAATCTACGATCTCCGTAACGATGGCCGCGGACCGACGGGCTTTCGCGTCGGGCGGGAGATTCGATACCACGTATCGGATGTTCTCAGCTGGCTCGAGAGTCTTCGTGAGCCGGATCGGTCTCGCCGCGCTGTCGGATCCGATCTCTGATGGCGGGGCGTCCCCGCACACCCATCAGCACCGGTGGCACGATCAGAACGCGTAAGGTCAAGTCGGGAATGTTTCGAGCCGTGACCGTCTTTCGTGATTGGGATGGCCAGACTCGCAAGGTCACTGCGACCAGCTCGAGTCGAAACGCTGCGGAAGCCGCGCTCAAGGTCGACCTGGCCGCACGGATGCGTGCCGGTGGACTCGACGACGCTCTGAACGCAGGGTCGCCGTTCCCGTTGCTCGCCGCCGCCTGGCTCGACGACGTCGAGCACGACGTTGACCGTTCTCAAGGCACCAAAGAGACGTATCAGCGTCAGCTGGGAACACTGGTGCTGCCCTTTTTCGAGCACTTCGCCATTCGAGAGGTGAGTGTCGGCCGGGTTGAGCGCTATCTCAAGCAGCAGCGCGAGAAGTCGTACACCCAGGCGAAGCACTCACGCACGATCCTGGGCATGATCATGGCCTTCGCCGTTCGACGAGAGATCATTGCGCGCAATCCCGTCAAGGAGGCTTCGCGCATGAAGAAGCCTCCGCATACCCCGAAGGCGCTGACGACAGAGCAGATCGCCGCTATCCGACTTGCGGCGCGCGAGTGGCGTTCGCAAGAGGGCAGGATGGGACCGCGGTCCGACGGCCAGGTGCGCGACATTATCGAGGTGATGCTCGGCACGGCGACGCGCATCGGAGAGGCGCTCGCGCTTCGTCAGTGTGACGTCGACCTGGATGCTGATCCGCCCCAGGTGAGCGTGAGCGGAACGATCGTCGTGCACAAAGGGGCCGCCGTGCACCGCCAGGAGCACCCGAAGACCCACGAGTCGAGCCGGATCATCCCCGTGCCGGAGTTCGCGGCCGACGTGATTCGCCAGCGCCTGGCGTTGCTCGATCCGGAGGATGCGGAGCATCTGCTGTTCTACTCCCGGGTGGGCACTCCGCTCACGCCGTACAACGTTCGGCGCACGTTCCGAGGGATACTCCGAAATGCTGGTCTCGAGGGCATGGACATCACTCCGCACTCCTTTCGCCGCACCGGCGCGACTTTGCTTGCCAACGAGCTCGGCATGCAGGCGGCGGCCGACATGCTCGGGCACACGTCAACGTCGACGACGAAGGCGCACTACGCCGAGCCCGACCGTACCGTGAAGTCGCGGCCGGCGGAGGTGATGCAGCGGCTGGCGCCGCCGGAATGATCGGTCACTGTTCATCAATGCGTGTGATCCGCTTCTGGGTTCAAACCGCTAAAGGGTGGCATTCTTTGACACTGTGAGTTGCTCGAGAGTGCGTCTCACGCCTTCCACGGCCACATGGCCTGCGGTTTCAACGTGCTCGACCATTGCGCGCTCCGCGCGCGCAGAGTCACCCGATGCAATGGCTTCGAAGACCGAGTGATGTTCGGTCACTGCTTTCTGCACGCGCCCGGGTTGTTGTGTCGTCAGCGTTCGATAGCGGTCTACGTGTCCGCGAATTTGTCGGAGCATGTCGGCGCACTGCCGGTTGTCCGAGATGGCCTCTATGCCTCGGTGGAACTCGGCGCCGAGGCGGACGACCTCGACGTAGTCGTCTTTGAGGAGATCCATCAGGTGCAGCAGGCGCTCAAGCTCGGGTAATTCGGCTTTCTGGATGCGTTCGGTTGCATCGCGTGCGAGAAGGCCCTCGAGCCGGGCGCGGATGTCGTAAGTGCGCTGGGCGTCCTCGATTGAAATGGGGGCAACCATCGAGCGCCCTGAGGAGAGCCGCACGACCAGGCCTTCGGCCATCAGCGCTTTGATCGCTTCACGCACGGGTGTGCGGCTGACGCCCAATTGTTGGGCGAGGTCTGGCTCGCTGACGACCGTACTCGGGGCCAGGCGCGCGGAAATGATTAGCTCACGCATTGCTGGATAGACACCCACGGAGGGTGCAAGTGCACGCACGTCACGATTCGAATTCACGCGCTCAGTCTGTCACAGCTGCATAACGGTATGCAGCATATGTGTATACAGGTGTTCAGGAACACTACGCTGATCGAACGAGTCGCGGCAATGGTGCCGAGGCCGAGAAGTCAAAGGGGTTCCTTCTCGTGAGAAGTTCTAAAATCATCCTGGCCATGGGAGCGATTGCTGCTCTGGCTTTGACCGGCTGTGCCAACTCCGCCACCGAGGCAGATCCTTCAGCCTCGGCTGGGGTCGAAGCTGAGGCCGTGAGCATTGGTCGTGTCAATATTATTGCCCCCGCTGCTCCCGGCAGTGGCTGGGACCAGTCGGCGCGAGCCGTTCAGGACGCACTCCAGACGAGCGGCCTTGTCGACAGCGCCGAGGTGACCAACGTTCCCGGAGCATCCGGAACCGTCGCCTTGGCTCAGGTTGCGCCGCAGTCGGGTGAGTCCGGTCTGCTGGTAATGAGCGGACTCGCGATGATGAGCGGCATCATCACCAACGGCACGAGCGTTTCCCTCGACGACCTCACCCCCATCGCGCGTCTCATCGGCGAGAGCGAAGTGATCGTCGTTCCGGAGGGTTCGCCGTACGAGGACATTGACTCTCTGTTTGCGGCAATCAAGAAGGACCCCGCATCCATTTCGATCGCCGGTGGTTCGGCGGGCTCGGCCGACCACGTCTTCATCGGCCTGCTAGCGCAGGAATATGGCATCGACCCGACTGAGATCAACTACGTCCCCTTCTCCGGCGGCGGAGAAGCCACCACCGCGTTGCTTGGCAACCAGGTCGTCGCAGGAATTGCCGGGACAGGCGAGTTTCAGGAGATGATTCTGGCCGGCAAGCTCAATGGCCTCGTCGTCTCTTCGCTCGAGCCGGTCGACAGTCTCCCCGACGTACCGACCATGACGGATGCCGGTTTCCCCAACCTCGAGTTTGCCAACTGGCGTTCGATCATGGCACCGCCCGGCATCACTGCCGCTGAAGAAGAGGCATACATCGCGGCCATCGTGACCATGCATGCATCCGCTGGTTGGAAGGAGATCCTCTCCACGAACTCGTGGCAGGATCTGCTCATCACCGGCAGTGAGTTCGGCGACTGGCTCACGACCGAGAACGAGCGAGTCACGGGCATCCTGACCGATCTGGGCCTCGCGCAATAGTGTCTGAAAACAGCCATTCGGATTCCAGGTCCTCGGCGGCAGCGCAAGCTGTCGCCGGCGGCTCGAAATCCCGGCCGCAGCCGGGCGGCCATCCTGCCGGCGTTCCGTGGGGAGAGCTCACGTTCAGCGTCGTGCTGGTCGTTCTTGGAATCCTCGTACTCTTCGACGGCCTCGGGCAGCCGGAATCGAAATCGGCGTCCGGCATCGGTGCCGGATTCTTTCCCATCATCATGGCCGTGTTCCTGCTCGCCATCGCGGCTGCACTGGTGTTGCAGGCCCTCCGCGGAGTGCGCGGCGAAGCCGACGAGGCGGAAGGAGACGTCGATACGACGAACACCCGCTGGCTCCAGGCACTCATGGTCGTCGGCGCGGTGCTGTTCTTCGCCACTGTGCTCGAGTCGCTCGGGTACATCCTGACCAACGCGATAACTTTTCTCGCAGTGGCTTACGCCATCGGCGCACGGCGCTACGTGCGTGACGGAATCGTCTCCCTCGTGTTGTCCATCGTGATCTATATCGTGTTTACGCGGGGGCTATCGATCAGCCTTCCCGCCGGCATTTTTGAGGGGCTGTTCTGATGGAAGGTCTGGAAGGCCTGCTACACGGTCTTGAGGTCGCATTCACGCCGCAAAACCTTCTGTTCGCCCTGATCGGTACCATCGTCGGTACCCTCATCGGTGTGCTGCCGGGCATCGGTCCGGCCCTGACCATCGCACTCCTCCTGCCGCTGACCTATGGAATGGAACCGGCCAGTGCGTTCATCATGTTCGCGGGAATCTACTACGGAGCTATGTATGGCGGGTCGACGACCTCCATTCTGCTGAAAACACCCGGGGAATCCGGCTCGATCATCACGGCCATCGACGGCAACAAGATGGCCAAGGCCGGGCGTGGTGCCGCCGCCCTAGCTACGGCGGCCATTGGATCATTCATCGCAGGAACAATCGCCACAATGTTCGTGGCGCTGTTCGCCCCGATGATCGTGGACGTGGCCATCAAACTGGGACCGCAGGACTATCTCGCCTTGATGGTCATGGCCTTCCTCACCGTGAGCGCCCTCGTCGGCTCGTCGCCCCTCCGCGGACTTGCCAGTCTCGCCGTCGGCATGGTCATCGGGCTCATCGGCATCGACTTTCAGAGCGGCGAAGATCGCCTCACATTCGGTATGGTTCGACTGCTCGACGGCGTCGACACCGTCATCCTCATCGTTGCGCTGTTCGCCATCGGCGAGGTGATCTACGTTGCCGCGCACCAGAAGTCCAGCCGGTTCGAGCACATGTCGATCAAAGGACAGCGCTGGATGACGCGCAGCGACTGGAAACGGTCATGGAAGCCATGGCTTCGCGGAACGGCCATTGGCTTTCCGATGGGCGTCATCCCGGCGGGTGGTTCGGAAATCCCCACATTTCTGTCGTACTCCCTCGAGCGCAAATTGTCGAAGCGCCCCGAGGAATTCGGAAAAGGGGCTATCGAGGGCGTCGCCGGCCCGGAAGCCGCCAACAACTCCAACGCCGCTGGCGCGCTCGTGCCGCTGCTCACGCTCGGTATTCCGACCTCCGCCACCGCAGCGGTCATTCTCGTCGCCTTCCAGCAATACGGCATCCAGCCTGGCCCGCAGCTGCTCGACACCCAGCCAGCCTTGGTCTGGGGACTTATTGCGAGCCTCTTCATCGGTAACCTGATGCTTCTCATCCTGAACCTGCCGCTAGTGGGGCTCTGGGTGAAGATCCTCAACATTCCCAAGCCATACCTATACGCCGGTATCGCCATGTTCGCCCTGCTGGGGGCATACTCGGTCAACGGTTCGACCTTCGACGTGCTGCTGATGCTCGTGCTCGGGCTCGTCGGCTACCTCATGCGACGCTTCGGGTACCCTGTTGCACCACTCATTGTCGGGGCGATCCTGGGCCCCCTCGCCGAGTTGCAGCTGAGGCGAACCTTGGACATTTCTGCCGGTAATCTGGGTGCCCTCATCGATTCACCGTTCTCAGCCGTGGTCTACACGCTCTTGGCACTCGTGCTGATCCTGCCGGTTGTCGTGCGCCGCATCCGGCGGCGTCGGGCTGACGTAATCGAACCCGTCGTGCGGTCAACGACTCTCACCAAGTAGCGGATGTCCCTGCGTCAGTGGCCGTGGGCGCTGTTCCAGCACGCCATGCTGGTGCAACTCATCGCGTACATTGTGCGACCGACGGCCGCATATCGAGCACTGGAGCTGGGCGTACCGCTGACCTGGCTCGGGCTCGTCGCCGCAAGTTTCGCTATCCTGCCACTGTTCATCGCAGTGTTCGTCGGCAGGATCGCCGACGTTCGGGGCGAGCGGTTGGTCTTGATCCTGGGCGCCGTACTCTTCGCCATCGCTGCCGCCGGTCTCGTGTTCTGGACACCCACTCTGACCTTGTTGCTCGCGTGGAATGTCTTGCTGGGGCTGGGTCACTTGCTTTCGGTGGTCGGTCAGCAGAGCCGCGTTGCTAAATCCGGGGACAAACGCTTGGACGCCGCCTTTGGCTATTACACGGTGGCGGGAACGATGGGGCAGGCTGCGGGCCCCGGTGTCATCGCCATCGTCGGCGGCAGCAGCATTCTGCCCCCGACCTCAACGCTTTTCCTGATCGCCTTTATGGCGGCACTACTTCTGCTCGTGCCGACTGGTTTTCTGGCCCGGCGGGAACCCACTGGAACTACTGCGACGTCAGCACCCTCGGGATCATTGCGAGCAGCGTTGCGAGCACCGAAGGCGACGAGACGACGCATGATCGGGGCGATGTCGGTGAGCATGATGGTTCTCGCAGCAGTGGACCTGCTCTCCGTGTACCTGCCGGCACTTGGCGTTGAGCGGCAGATTCCGGCGAGCGTCATCGGGATTCTGCTCATGGTGCGGGCCATAGCATCCATCGTGTCCCGATTCTTTCTCGGACCGCTCGTCACACGATTCGGCCGTGACCGGCTGATCGTCGGATCAACGGCGGTCTCTGCCGTGGCCGTCATGATGCTCACCCTGCCCCTCAACGTTTGGTTCCTCGGCGCAGCGCTCGTGCTCGCCGGGCTCTCCTTAGGCATCGGGCAGCCATTGACTATGTCGGTAATCGCTCTGACCGCACCGCCGGGCACACGCGGGACGTGGTTGGCGCTGCGCCTGAGCGCCAACAGGTTCGGACAATCGGCCGTGCCTGCCGTCGTCGGGTTGGTTGCAGCGTCGTGGGGTGTGCCCGGCGTCTTTGGCGCGACGGCCGCCGGGCTCGCCGTCGTCGCGGTAACCAGCAGTCGAATGAATCGTCGTTCCGAGCAATGAGTCCGTCTCATCCGTCTAGGGGACCAGAATGACAGAAGTACGAAAGCGCGCCCTGATAACGGGGGCCGCGCGCAACATCGGTCGCGCGACTGCGCTGGCTCTGGCCCGACAAGGCCTAGACATCGTGGTGCACACGCGGAGGGACGAGGCCGCAGCGCAGCAGGTCGTGGAGCAGGTTAAGCGGTTTGGGGGCCGCGCCGTCGTCGTTCTTGCCGACTTGGCCGTCGCGGATGAAGTACAGCAGATGATCAGCGAGATCGGAACGGTCGACGTGCTGGTCAACAACGCTGCGATCCGCCCGCGACGGCCATTCCTCGAGGTACGTTCGGCCGAGTGGCGGGAAGTTTTCGCAGTAAACGTCGAGGCACCCGTCGCCCTGTGCCAGGCATTCATTCCCGGAATGCAGGCGGTCGGCTGGGGACGCATTGTGACCATGACCGGCGTACGATCCCAGCTCGGAGCGGTTGACCGGGCGAGCTCGTCGGCCGCGAAACACGCTCTGATCGGTCTCACGCGTTCGCTCGCGCGAGAATTCGGTAGGGATGGGATCACTGCAAATGCCATTTGCCCCGGAACAATCGTCACGTCCAGCGACGAGCCCAACTCGGCGCGAATGGTCGAACGATCCGGAGTTGGCGCGCTCGGACGCCTTGGCCAACCCGAGGACATCGCGGCCGTCGTGGGCTTCCTGGTCTCCGATGCCGGCGGATACGTAACCGGTCAGACCTGGGGCGTCAACGGCGGCGAGTTGATGGCCTAACCCTGTCGCTGGGTTTCTCAATTTTTGCCCTGCGGGAGTCCCCAACTTCACTAATCTCGGTCAGGTCGACTATGGCAACAACGACTGTCTGCTACCGCTAATGGCCCGACGGGCACCGTGGCACCATTTTGGCCACATTTGGACGAAATTACATCGGTTTCAAAGTCGTCCATCTGGTCGAAAAGCCGCGTAATAGTTCGGATCGGAGCCCGGTCCGGCAGCCGAATTGGGGCGCATGAGGTTTTATGTCCCACCGGTATCGCCAAGAGATAGCTTTATTGTTCAAGACTTTCTCCGGGCTTTGGGATAAAACTTGATCCGTCGTAGACACAATTGAAATACGTCTGGCGATAGTTGACCGGTTGAGTCAGAGCTCCCGACTAGCCGGTTAGTGGGTTTGGGTGATCTTCAGCAGTCCGGGCGGCCGGTCCGGATCCATTCCTCGGGCGAGGGCGAGCTCGAGGGCGAGTTGCTGGAGCGGGATGATTTCGAGCAGCGGGATGAGGGCTGGGTCGAGGTTTGGCCATGCGAGGCCAGGGAATGTCTCGTCGATGGCGAGTGCGCGCCCGCCGAGGCCGCCGACGTCAGTCTTGAATGCTTCGACGGATTCTCGTCCGCCGGGGCTGGCTGTGAGGAAGATGACGGGGGTCCCGTCGATGACTTGGCCAAGGGGGCCGTGTTTAGCGTCGGCAGCGCTCCATCCGGAGGCAGCGATGCTGTTCGTCTCCATGAGTTTGAGTGCGCCTTCTTTGGCCGTGGACATCGAGTAGCCGCGACCCACGATGAGCACCCGGTCTGCGTCAAGAAGCGCGTCGGTCCAGGCTGCGACGATCGGCGCGGATCCTCCAATCAAGTCAGCCGCAGCGGAAGCGGCCACATCAACGGCGTCAATGATGTCTGACCAAGCAACGCCTGAGGCCCGTGAAATTGTGGTGTAGAGGGCGAGGAGTTCGGCGGTGTAAGTTTTCGTCGCGGCGACCGAGAGCTCTGACCCCGCGGCGAGCCCTACGTGCACGTCACCAAGTTGGGCCAGGGAACTGGCGGCGCTATTCGTGAAAGCGACAATAGGCACGCCGCTTTCCCCTGTGGCGCGAACCGTGGCCAGCAGGTCGGGCGACTCACCCGATTGGGACACCGCGAGGATGACAGAGCGAGGGAATCGTAGCGTTGTGCCGAAGGCTGTGACGGTGCTGGGTGTGGCGAGCATGGCCGGGATGCCGAGCAGGTTGTGGGCCAGATATTGGCCGTATTGTGCGGCGTGGTCGCTTGAGCCGCGCGCTGCGAAAACGAGCAGCTCAGGATCGGTGCCGCGGATGAGTTCGGCCGCTGCTTCGATAGCCTCATGCTGGCTGGTGATAAGGTCGCGCCACCGGTCGGGCTGTTCGGCGATCTCGGCGCGCATGTGGGCACCGGGGGTGAGCACGCGGGCCGCGGTCATGAGGCAAGTCCGGTGATCATGGCAACGAGTTCGTTGTGGGTGGTTTCGGCAACGTTCTTGACTGCGACTTGGGTGCCGCGGCGCAGGATGGCGACGCGGTCTGCGAGGCGGAAGACCTGTTCCATGTTGTGGCTCACTATGAGCACTGCAGCGCCGCGCTCCCGCAGCTTGGCAATCGTCTCCTCAACCTTCGCGGTCTCGGCGACGCCGAGGGCGGCGGTTGGTTCGTCGAGCAACACGAGGCCGGAGGCCCAGTGGGTGGCCCGGCAAATGGCGACGCCCTGGCGTTGCCCTCCCGAGAGGTCGCTGAGGGTGGCGTTGGCCGAAGGGATCCTGACGTCAAGCGAGTCGACTAGGTCTTGGGTCTGTTGAGCCATCTTTTTGCGGTCGAGGGTCTTGAGGGGGCCTTTGACGAGTTCCCGGCCGAGGAACATGTTCATGTAGACGGGCTGCTGCGGGACCAGGGCGAGGTCCTGGTAGACGACTTCGACGCCTTTGGCGCGGGCATCCGATGCGTCTCGGAAGTTCGCCTGAGCACCATTGAGCCAGATCTCGCCCTCAGTGGGCTGGTAGAGCCCCGAGATGATCTTGATCAGGGTCGATTTTCCGGCACCGTTGTCGCCAACGAGGGCGACGATCTCGCCCGGCATGACTTCGAGGTCGAAGCGTTTGATGGCGATCACTCCGCCAAAGTTCTTATGGATGCCGACGAGTCGCAGTGCGGGAGTCGTGGTCGCGGTAGGGGAAGCGTGTTCTGATGTTGAGGTGCTCATGATTGTGTCCTGTCTTGAGGGTCAGGCGGGGCGGGTAAAGGGGTGAGGGGCGCTGCGCCGGTTGCAGCCCAGATTCCCTCGACGCGGGGCGTGCCGGACGAGATGCCGGAGATCGCGGCGGTGAGCGCACGGGTGACGAACACTTGTGGGCGGAAACCGAAGATCACGGTGTCACCAATCTCGATCGATGCCTCGGGCCCCAATGGAATGCTGCAGTAGTAGTCGATCGATTCCGCGGCCGGCATCGCCACAGCGAGCTCCACGGCATCGGTTAGCCTGGGGCTGCCGCCGCGGTAGACGAGGGCGTTGGTGTGACTATCGCCGAGCACAGGGTCAACGTAGAGGCCGCCACCGAATACGTAGGCAGAGTCGTCGTAGAAGTGGGACACCTCGCTGACGTAGGCAATTGCGGGTTCCTCGACAAGATCTTCGACAGCGTGCAGCGGTGTCGTGCCAGTGAGCCCGTGCCCGGGTTCCACCTGAGTGGCACCCGCCGCGGCGAGGTCCGCGAGCACTGAGATCGAGGTCGTTCCCGGGGCGTTGACCTGCACATTTCTGCGGCCGGATGCCTCGAGCAGCAGTTTGGCGCGGGTGAGCGTGGCCCGGTTCGGAGTGGCCACCGCCGTTCCCGATTCGGCGTCGAACAGGGTCGCCGGGAAAGTTGTCACCCCGGCGACGCGGACACCGGGGATGGTGTCGATGCGATCCGCGGCGGCGACGAGGCCATCGAGCGGGAATCCCCCCTCGTGGCCGGCATAAAACCGGTCCTCCGGCGCCACCACTCGAAGCAAGAGGTCTTGTACCCTGCCTAGTGCGACGGACGCGGCGCCGGCCTCGTGGGCCTTCGTCTCGCTGAACACCGTCCAATACAGGGGCTGCAGGCTGGCGGCGATGACGGCTTGATGCCGGGGTATCTGCACGAGATGACCGAGGTGCCCCACAGCGAGGCCGCCGTTGCGTGCCGCAATCGCGCATTCGAGGTCGACTCCGACTGCGTGGCTGATGCCGTTCGAGACTAGCTCGCGCGAGACGTCCGGATTGCGGCCAATCTGTTTGGTCATCGCAAAGGGTCGCAGGCCCAACCTGGAGGCTTCGGCAGCGAATGCGGCGGCGTTGCGGCCGACGGCATCTAGGTCGATGACGTACGTGTTGGGTGGAATGGCGCCGGCGCGATGGAGCTGGGCGGCCGCGTCGAGGAGGGCCGGGTTTCGGCGTTTCAGGAGGTCGAGGAACATACTGGTGGCCTCAGCTACTCTTCTTGCCGCGGAGGCTGAAGGAGACCGCGATCAGGATGATGATGCCACGGACGATCATCTGCTGGGACACGTTGAGGCCGGCGAGGATGAGGCCGTTGTTGATCATGCTCATTAGCAGGCTGCCGATAAGGGCGCCGATCACGGCGCCCCTACCGCCAAACAGGCTCGTTCCGCCGACGATGACGGCGGCGATGACGGTCATCAGGTCGCTCTCGCCCAACGTGTAGCGTGCGCCCTGTAGCCGGCCTGCGTAGAGGAGGCCGGCGAGGGCGGCCGCGGAAGCACTTCCGACGAAGACCATTAGGCGCACCCGGTTGACCTTGATGCCACTGACTCGTGCGGCAGACGAGTTGTCGCCGACAGCTAGCACGTGGGCACCATAGCGGCGCTGGCGCAGGAAATGCCAGCCGACGAGAACAGCGATCGCGGTCCACCAGATCAGGATCGGCAAACCGAGGAGGGTGCCGCCACCGAACAGCCAGGCGAAGGCCTTGTCTGTGACTGGGATGGATTGCAGTTCGGTGAGCTGTCGGGCGACACCGGCGACCAGTCCCATCGTGGCGAGGGTCACCAAGAAGGAGGGGAGCCGGATCCAGGTCACGAAGATGCCGTTCACCAGCCCGACCAGCGCGCCGACGGCGAGGCCCACAATCGCTCCCAGCCACCACATCCCGGAGGATTGGATTGTCACGGCACATGACAGTGCGGAGAGGGCGACGATGCTGCCGATGGAGAGGTCGATCTCACCGGTGCTGAGCACGAAAACCATGCCGATGGCCATGATCGAGATCGGGGCGGCCTGGATGATGATGTTGAACAGGTTGGTGCTGTTCAGGAAGTACTGGGTTTGGGTGACAGCGAAGAACAGGAAAACGACAGCGAAGCCGATGTAGACGACGTAGTTGCTCCAATTCACCTTCTTCAGCCGGGCCAGCAGGCCGGGTCGGGAGGAGGTGGTTTCGGGCGGGGGTGTTGCGGTTTTCTGAGGGGCGGCGGTGCTCATCGAGCTGAACCTTTCACGAGAGGGTTTGTGGCGAGGGCCTCGAGTGCGAGCTGCACGGCTCCGACGATCGGGGCCTGGTGGCCAAGCTCGCTGAAACGGATGTCGAGGGTCGGGGCTCCGAGACGAACGAGCCACGGCGTGAGGTGGGGCAGCAACCCTGTTCGGGAGCCGACACCACCACCCAGCACGAAAATTTCCGGGTTGAGGATGGCATTGACAGCCACCAAGGCGAGGGCGAGGTACTGGGCCTCGTCATCGAGGGCCGCGATCGCGTCGCTGTCGGCACGTCCAGCAAGGGCAAAGACATCTCTGGTGGAGACAGTCTGGCCGGTGCTGCGGCGGTACCGGTCGGCCAGGGTATGGCCGGCCGTGACCTCTTCGAGTGGTCCGTGAAGATGGTTCGCGGGGTCGAACGGGTCGGCGCCGAAGGGGAGGAATCCGATCTCTCCTGCCGCGCCGGTAGCTCCACGAACCAACTGACCGTTGACGACGATACCCATACCGAGGCCGGTACCCACGGCAACGAAGACGAAGTTGTCGGTCTCCCGCCCCACGCCCGCGACGAGCTCGCCGATGGCGGCGACATTTACGTCGTTTTCGAGAACCACTCGATGGCCGAGAGCGGCTTCGAGGCTCTGAGTGAGACCGGAGCCGCTGGCGCCGAGGTTGGGAGCCAGATCGAAGCCGGCGGAATCGTTGGGGACTCCAGCGCCCCCAATTCCGGTAGCTCTCAGGTCGGCGAATGCGACAGACGCATCGACGCAGAGTGTGCGGATCACGACGACGAGCTGGTGAACGAGTTCCGGGCCGCCCGCGGAGTTGGTGGGTTCGGTCCGTTCGGCCAGGATGATGCCGGTCGAGTCGGCGAGGCCGGCCCGGATTTTTGTTCCTCCGAGGTCGATACCGATGACGTAGTAGCTAGTGTCGCTCACTTGCTGGCTCCGATTGCCAGTAGCCGGGATGGGTTTCCGGCTACGAGTTGTTCGCACTGTGTCTCAGTGACGCCGCGTTCTCGGAGCATAGGGAGGAACACAGCACTTAAATAGGTGTACCCCTGCTGGCCGTGGGTGCTCGGGTTTAGCCATACTTCGGCGCCGGTGAGGTCCAGCGCCAACGTGATCCGCTCCACGTGTCCCTCGGCGACGAGTTCGGCGACAAGGTCGGCACGTTTCTCGTCGGACCGGTGGTAGGCCCGCTTGGTGAATTCGCCCTCTTGCCTGTCGCTGGCTGCAGGGCCGAGGAAGAAATCCCAGACCTCTTTGCCGATGGTGTCGATCGCGACGGTCACTTCGTGGTCCAGGACCATGCGAACGTAGCTCGGATCCGCATGGGTATCCATGTGGCCGATAACTACCCTGGAGAGATCTACAGTCTCGTTGCGAAGGATGCCGATTTGCTCCAGCGCCATAGTGCCGTGTGTGGTGTGAGTAAAGATGGAAAGACCCGTCTCGGACGAGGCCCGGCCCGCGGCCCGGAGGCCCTTTTCTTCGTGAGCAGTGATCACGCCAAGGCCGGTGGCCTGCTCCCCTAGAACACCGGCGCGGATCCCGGTGTTGCCGATTCCGACGGTGGCGTCACGGACGAAGCGAGCGGTGAGCTCGGCCAGCGAAGCATCCAGTGTCCATTGCGGCGAGTACGATTCAAGGTAGACGGCGGTGCCGGCCACGATGTTCAAACCGGTGCGAGTGGCGACTTCCTGCAGCGCCTCTACGTTGGCCCCATCGGCATCGCGACCGACGACTCCGTACGGGCTAAGGTCAACAACGGTTGAGAATCCTGCCTCTTGAAGGGCGCTGAGGGCGTCTACGGCCAGGTCGACTTGAGTGTCACGCCGGCCGCCGGTGAGCCAGGGTCCGGGGACCAGCGAAAAGATGTGCTCGTGCGGCATCACCCGACCCAGAGTGTCTGCTGGGACAGGTCCGAGGACCGTCTGAACGTAGGGCATGCTGACTCCTTCAATGAGTCTGATTCGGCAGTGAACGTGGCAGCGACATGATGGTTGGGCGGGCTGGGTAAGTGGGACCAGCCCGCCCCGATGATGCTGTCTACTTGCCGGTGACGCTAGCGGGCGGTTCTGTTCCGTAGTCGTCGAGCCAGCCTTCGCTGATGTTGTCGGCGGTCACGCCCATCGGCGTCACGGCGACCAGCGCGGGTGCTTCCTTGTCGAGGACGCCATAGGCACCGACCATGCCGAGTCCCTTGCCGAGGTTGGTTGAGCCGTTGCCGACCAGGCCCACGACGTTGCCGCCGGCGACCATGTCTGCCGCCAATGTGGCATCCAAATCATTCGTCACCACCTTGACGTCGCTGCGGCCGGCATCGCGCAGAGCAGCAAGCACGCCCTGGGCCGCGGTGGCCCAGGCCACGTAGATGCCTTTGATGGTCGGGTTGCGGGCGATCATGGCCGCTGCGATTTCTTGCGTCGCTGCCTCGTCAGTAAATCCTTCCTCGGCGACGATCTTCTGGTCGGGGTAGGAGTAGGCCGTCCAAGCCTTGAACGCCTCGTCGCGCTGGTTTGTGAACCAGAAGTCCGCATCGTGATACATGTAGCCGATGTCGCCTTCACCTCCGAGCGCTTCGCCGAGGAGATCAGCGTCGAGCTTGCCCGCCTGTGTGAGCGACTCGGTAACGATTGAGACGAATTGATCGCCCGCCGTGTAGCCGGCCGGTGGTGTGGTCATAATGGCCAGCTTCACTCCCGCATCAACCGCGGGCTGGAAGGTGGCCGCAGCGGAGGTCGGGTCGGCGGCTGTGGCCACGATAATGTCGGGCTTGAGCGCCAGAACCGTCTGCAGGTTGTTGGCCTGGGTAGCTGCGTCGAAGTCGGCCTGCGTGCTGGCGACGACCTCGATTCCCAACTTGTCGAACTCGGCCGTGGCGCCCTTCTCGACCGCGGTCACGAACTCCGAGGATGTGTGCCAGACAAAGGCTGCAGTGAAGTCGCCGGCTTTGACCTTGGCAATTTCCTCATCGGTCAGGGCGAGGTCATCGAGGGTTCCGGGGGCTTCACCGCCCGGGCCGGTGAAGTCAAGGCTCGGCTCGACCGCTGGAGCGCTGGGAGCACTGCTTTCTGTGGCTGTTCCGGTACTACAACCGGAGAGCACCAGAGCGGCGGCAACTGCCCCGGCAACGAGGATACGCCTCGATGCACGAGCCGTTGGAAGCTGGATGTTGAGTGGCATGGGAGCCTTTCGCGGAAAGAGGGAAGCACGGAATGTAATAACTGACTGGACCCGGCTGCTGAATTAGCTCATACTTTAGTTTCAGCGTGCAAGCAAAAGCAAGAGGCAGTTCAACAAGTTTGTTCTGTTCGTAACATTTATCTCGAATCTACGGCCTGGGCCATGGCTATCTAATGGCTAGATCAAGTAGATTTCAACTCACGGTGCTAGCAATTCGGTACCGGGATCAGGAGTCGGTATGGTTCAGGACACCCGCCAGATTAACCGTGCGGCAGTGATCACTGAGCTTCTACGTTCGCGTCCGATCAGCCGGAGTCGAATCGCGCAAACTACCGGTATCTCCGCAGCGACCGTGTCCCGTGCCGTTGACCAGCTCATCTCAGAAGGACTCGTCCGCGAGGTATCGGCAGTTATTTCGGGAAGCCGTGGCCGCCGGCCTGTGCTCCTAGACCTCGTGGCCGACACTACCCATGTTGTTGGCGTCGACGTCGGCGCAAACAACACCCGATTTGTGATCGTCGACCTCCTCGGCGTCACGGTGCTTTCTCGGGAGATCGCCACACCTATCGACGTGTCGCCCCCAGAGCTTGCCGAATGGGTGGTTGCCCAGGTGAAGACCACGGCTGCGAACGGATGGCATTTCATTCGCTACGCGTGCGTCGGGCTGCCCGGCGCCGTCAACCAAGAAAATAACAGTGTCTCAAACGCCCCCAACCTGATCCAGGTCGAGGACCGCCGCTTTCTCGACGCCCTCGAAGCAAGCTTCGGCATCCCTATCGAGATCGACAACGACGCTAATTATGCCCTACTCGGTGAACAACGATTCGGCGTCGCGCGGGACTTCCCTACCGCGGCAATGCTTACCCTCGGCGCTGGCCTCGGCGGCAGCCTCGCCGTCGACGGCACCATACTCCGCGGGCGGCACGGCCTTGTTGGCGAATTCGGTCATCTCCCCGTTGGCCCCCTGGGCACCCGCCTAGAACACATGGTCACCGGACCCGGCATCATCCGACGGGCATCCGAAGCAGGAATATCTCTCGCCAGCCCCGCTGAACTATTCGTTGCGAATCCCCCCGCCCACATAGCCAGCCTCCGCGACCAGTTCGATCAAGCCCTACTCATCGTGCTGACCGCACTAGCCGTCAGCTGCGAGCCCGAGATCATCGTTCTCAGCGGCGGTATCGCAAAATCACTTTCCTCCAGTTTTTCGCGATACGAAGACGCGCTCAGACAAAACCTGCAATACGCACCGCGGCTGGTCCTTTCCGGCCTGGGGGACATGTCAGGAGCCGTGGGCGCCGCCGTCTCGGGCTTGCATCGGGCCTACCAAGAACTCGGCGTCGCGTCCGATGCCCTCGCAACGCTACCTCGCCGCGCTGCCTGACGAGTCGTTACGTCGCTACAATTGCGCGTCCAGCTAAACGAGCCAGTTGGGGTCCTCAGCGCGCTGAAGTGCTGTGTTGCTGTTCAGACAGCAAGGAGGCTCGCTCGCCCGCGGACGGATGAAGATTGGGTTCAAGCGCACGGAAAATGTGCAGCCTCGGCCTCGCGTCGCCCTGCCACGTCGTCAACGACGAATTGCACAAAGTCTTCGTCGCGATCGCCGATGACGACATCCTCGACTCCCTCAGCAGGCGGTTCGCCTGGCCAGGCCGTCTGCCGCGTGGCGCGGTCGCGTTGCAGCCGCGTGCCCGAGATCGCGACCCAGTCGCGGAGCCGCTGGCGGGCATCCGCAAAATCGCGATGCCAGCCGAGCGGGGCTGACCCGTGCTGGTCGGGGTCGTACGCGCCGAGCCAGTGCAGGTTCAGCGCGGAGAGCTCCCAGACGAGCTCGGGGTGCCGATGCCAGAACGGCGGCACAACGGATGCTGGCAAACCGTAGGTGCGTCGCAGCCAGTTCACCCACCGGTTGAGTTCGATCCATTCGACTTCGGCGTCGTCGGCGCTGAGAAGATTCCAGTTGATCGGATGCGGAGGCTCAGCCATGAGCGGCCCCTCGAGGTCGTCCAACGAGCCGGCCCCGAACGCGTCATCGTGATCGCCGGAAGCCCACTCGACGAGTGACTCTGACATCGGTGGTTCACCGCCTGGATCCGGTGTGTGCCGCTTGCGCCTCGCGCTCGACCTCCATGTCCACCCCTGTGCGATGGGTGCGGTCGACGGAATAGTTGGTGCGTGCGAGGTCGTGGCCGATCTTCTTGGCGACAAACTCTTCGCGTTGGACGGCCTCGCCGTCGCGCTCGACCTGAAAGGTGCGCACGTATCCTTCGGCGACGAAGCTGTCGCCTTTGGCGAAACGGGTGAGCGCCCGGTCGGCGGTGGCGCGGTAGGCGACAAGGTCGTGGAACGTTGGCTCGAGTGCGGTGAAGCTGCCGCTGCATTCGTGCCTGAAGTGCGGCTGGCCGACGCGCACGTAGAAGCGAGTGTCGCCGTTCTCGGTGACCGACTGCTGCGGGTCTGAAGCGATGAAACCGGACAGTGATTGCTGGGTGTGAAGTGCCATGGGACTTGACCTCCTGTGATCGGGACGGACCATCTTGGTCCGCGCTCACTAGGAGGTGCTCCAGACGCACCATGGCGTTCGCTGCGGTACTCGAGGGGATCCGGTCAGTGGGGGCAGGACCGGCACCGGTGGATTGACGTGGGCTGTGTCTGGTCTCAAATGTGGCAGGCGAATAGGCTTGGGCGCCATGGCCCTTCGACTGGTTCAGGTGAATTTTAGGGCCCGGGATGATTTAGCGCTCGGCCGATTTTGGGCGGATGCGCTCGGCTGGCGTGTGTCCAGCGAAGGTCCCGGCGTGACCAACGTTGAGCCGCCCGGCTTGGTTCTGCCGGATCCGGCCGCCGTCTGCGTCGATGTCGTTACAGTTCCAGATCCCGAGACGGTGAAGTACCGCGCGCACCTCGATCTGGCCACCTCGTCCTTGGCTCATAAAGCGCACTTGGTGGCGCGATTGAAGGCGCTGGGCGCGACATCCGCGAATATTGGTCAGGGCGACGTGCCGTGGACGGTTCTGGCCGACCCAGAGGGCAACGTCTTCTGCGTGCTCGAGCCTCGGGCGATCTATGCGGACACCGGGCCGATCGCCGCGGTGGTGGTCAGCTGTGCGGATCCGCGGGCGATGGCACGGTTCTGGAACACGGCTATGGACTGGACCCTCCATGAGGTGACCGACGATTTTGCACGGCTGCGGTCGGCGGCGGGAGTCGGTCCATATCTGGAGTTCGTTCGCGTGGCCGACATCACCGTGTGGACCCGCGTCCACCTCGACCTGCGACCGTACCCACACGACGACCACGCGGCTGAAGTCGCTCGGCTGCGAACCCTGGGAGCGATGGATGCAGACATTGGGCAGGGCGACGTGTCGTGGGTAGTTCTCAGTGACCCCGAGGGCAACGAGTTCTGCGTTCTCACTCCGGGGTGAGCACTCAGTGGGCGGGGTCACGCAGGTATAGCGGATGCTCCAGGTTCGGAAATGAGATTTTTGGCACGTAAACGTCGGCGCACGCAATTTCGAGCGTCGAGTTCGCTGTCAGTCCGGCTCGTTGACCTGTTCGGGTGCGGGCACACGCTGAGTCGGTACCCGCATCAGCGCTTCGATTTCCTCGCGGTTCGCGCGCAGCGCCTTGGCGTCAGCGCGGGCGGTCCACATCTGTAGGCTCGCGATGATGGGCGGCGCCGCGCGAAGCATAATCAGCCCGGTGCCGAAGGGCAGGGTGCGAATCGTGTCGGGCGGCATGATCGGGACCCGACGGATGGAGCGCTGCGATGAGCGTGAACCGCGATCGCCGATCGTCGTCGAGTCGGTCTGCTCGTCGCGGTCACCGATTAAAGTCGAGAGATCATGCAGGTCCCGAGAATTGGATCCACCTCCGAGCACGATCTTGACGATCGAGGAGTCCCAGATGGTGCCGGCTGCGTTATCGCTCCACTTCGTACGTGCCTGCGAGAGCGATTGCAGGACGGGCATGGTGGTGATGCCGGTGCCGCCGCCTTCCGCCATCAGTGTGGGGAGCGAGGGGAGTGGCGCGAGGTTGCCGATTTCGTCTAGCGCAAGCAGCAGGGGAGGGTCCAGCCGGGCACCAGCGCTTCGGGCGGCGATGCGGCGAGCCGTCTCGACGAGGTCTTCGACAAACGCCGACACGAGAGCGGCCGAATTGTTCGATCCCGCGCCGGTCGCTAACAGATAGAGCGTGCCGTTGTTGCGCAGGAATCCCTCCGGGTCGAACTCCTCGCCCTCGGGCGGGGAGACGGAATCCATCACGCGGGGGTCGGCCAGGGCGCCCAATGACAGGGAAACTCCCTGCCAGATCGAGTCGCGCGTGCGCGGGTCGGCCTCGAGCGTGGCCCGGAGGGAGTCGCCCCATCCGGTTGCCGCACCGGGCGTGCTCAGCAGTATGGAGACGGCGTCGTGGGCAGCGGCCGGGTCGAGCGTCCACCGAAAGAGGTCAGCGGGCGAGCAGTGGTCGAGCGCGGCCGCGTGCAACATCGACTGCAGGGCCGTGCGGGTCTTGGCTTCCCAGAATCCGCCGCCATCGACGCCGCCGGCCGCCAGTCCGGTGCCGGCAGCGAGACCGGCCGCTCGGATCATCGCCGTGAGCGGATCTTCACACCCCCGAATGGGCGACCACCGCAGTCCGACCGGCACGCCTGCCGCCAACTGCTGCGGGTCGAATACAGCCACTGGCCCCAACCGTTGGCGCGCGCGCAACGTCGTAGTCAGGTTGTCGGGGCGCGTCGAGGTGGTCACGACCGGGCCGGGCGCATTGAGGACGGCATTGATCACGATGTGCGCGCCCTTGCCGGAGCGCGGCGGTCCGATGACCAGAATCGAGTCCTCGACACTCGCCCACACCGCAGTACCGTGCGATCGCCCGATTCGATACCCAACATCCCTCGGGCTCGGCTTCGAGAGTGATGGGCGAAGGTGCTCAGCGCGCTTCATGATGGCCGAATGCGATGCGGCGCGTGCGACCTCGGCACGGGTCGCGATCCCGGCAATGCGGTAAGGGTCGACCTTCGTCGTGACGCTTCTGAACATGCGCCACAACCCAATCGCCAGAGCGGATGCCAATATCACCAGCAAGATCGTCGTCACCCAATACGCGATCGGGTTCAAACCCGGTGCCCTCAGCGCTGTCGCGGGGTTGCCCGAGTTTAATAGTACGGCGAGCCCAGTCTCTGGCCCGCCAGTTGGCTGAGCGATCCCTATTGCCCAGGCCGCGACAGCAGCCGAGCCGCGAAGTAGCAGAGCAAGCACTGCCGCAGCGACCAGGAGTCCAATACCGAGGTTGGTCAGCTCGTCACCGAGGTCGGTCTGCGGTCGTTGGGTGGTCATCCGCTTATCAATTCAGACGGCTGAAGCGTCGCGTAGGGGAGGGAGCGAAGCCCGGAGGAGAAGGAGGCACACACAGCGCGGAGACGGGTAGTCTGGTGAGCATTAAGCGCGCTTCTGGTTGCATGACTAGGCCTCCCAACAATATAAGGTGCGCGGCTATTGCCCAGAGGTCATTCGCGCCGTCGTATCAAAGGCCGCGAGCTCGTCCGGGTGCAGCTGGTGCTGCACGACGAAGCTGCGATCCTTGACCCGCCACAAGCCCTGACCGGTGCCGAGCGCGGGCAGCAGTTTTTGCTCGGTGCGGCTCAGGCCGAGTGCGCTTGCCGTGGATCCGAGCTGGTCCGGCTCCTGCCGGTAGACGATGCGGGTTTCCGCGTTGGCCAGTAGCGATGACGCGAGCGCGCGCATGGCGGATCCGGAGTCGCCGACGTTGTCGAGGTCGCTGAGCTTGTGGAAGATGAGCATGTTGGCGATGCCGAAGTGGCGGGCGAGCCGCCACTGGGCATCCATTCGGCGAAGCAGCGCCGGATACGCCATGAGCCGCCAGGCCTCGTCGTAGATGACCCAGCGCTGGCCGCCGGCGGGGTCGGCGAGGGCGGATTCCATCCACGCCGACGAGCATGTCATCAGCACCGAGATGAGCGTCGAGTTCTCGGCCACCCGCGACAGGTCGAGCGAGACCATCGGCAGCGTCGGGTCGAAGCGCACGGTGGAGGGTCCGTCGAAGAGTCCGGCGAGGTCACCGGCGACCAGGCGGCGCAGCGCGTGGCCGACGAGGCGGCCGTCGGCGGCGAGGCGACCCTCGTCGTCCTCGGGGTTGGGGGAGAGGATGCGATCCACCACCATCGGCAAAATGGGCACCTCGGCGCTGCGCACGGCATCGGCTAGGGCCAGGTCGATGGCCGTGTGCTCGAGCGGGCTGAGCGGTCGATCGAGCACGGTTTCGGCGAGGGCACCGATCAGGTCGCGCCGCCGGGCGGCCAGCTGCGCCGACCACTCGGCATCCGAGACGGATGCTGCCCGATGGCCTTCGTCAAGTGGGTTGAGTCGGTTGCGGAGGCCGTGGCCGAGGATGATCGCCTTGCCGCCGACGGCCTCGGCTACGGCGGTGTGCTCGCCCTTCGGGTCGCCCGGCACGTAGACGCGTCGACCGAAGGGGAGCGAGCGGGTGTAGAGCGACTTCGCCAGCGACGACTTGCCCGAGCCGACGATGCCAGCCAGCACGATGTTCGGCGCGGTGATCATTCCCTGTTGGTAGAGCACCCAGGGGTCGTAGACGAAAGAGCCGCCCGAGTAGAGGTCCTGCCCGACGAACACGCCGGCCGAGCCCAGTCCGGCCTCAGCCAGAAACGGGTAGTGACCTGACAGCGTCGCGGTGGTGTCCTGGTGCTTGGGAAGTTTTAGTCGTCCAGGCGTCTGCAGCTGCGCGGGACCGGCCTCGCCGGATTTGGGCAGGTACGAGCCCGACCGCGCTTCCTCCCGCTCAGCCTGCCAGCGCGTTCGAGCGGCGAGAGTCGTGGCCTTCTGCGCATCCGCTTCGATTCTGGCTGCCTCGCGTCGGCGGGCGCGACGGTCGCGGCGCAGCTCGCCGCGCGGTTCGACCAGCGCGGCCGTGTGCATCCGCTCGGTGACTGCGGTGTCTTTCACAGGGTGACCGTGCGCTCAGCCTGGCGGGTTGACCGTGGGGCGGCCCAGATGTCGTCTCGATGGGGAGCCGGGCGTGCCGACTGCATTTCAGATTCAAGTGGATGCCACCGCAATAGCGAAACGTACCGGTACGTCCTGCTGTAGGTCAGAGCGTACGGAGAGCCGTCATGCTCGATGATGTGGTCGGTGCGGCCGGCCGGGATGCGGTCGTAGACGTACCCATTCTCGAGGGCGGCATCGGTCGTGGCATCGCCGCGGTCCCGTGGCTGCAGGTAATCGAAGGCAGCGGATGCTCCGTTTCGGTCGATCAGGCCGAGCACCGCATCAGCCTCAGCTCCTTGCAGGAAGACGACACTGATCCATCGAGATGGTTCGTCGAACATGGTGGCTCCAATCGGTGTGCTCTGCAGAGCAGGTGTGCGCGGCTCACCCGCAACAACGACCGCGACAGCACGAACGGTAAAACTTAAGATGAACTGAATTTGACCGGGGTGGTTGAAGACCCGATCGTGTGTTCCACTAGTGGCATGGTGCGACGCAACGATCAAACGCTTCTGTTCGCTGACGCACGTCTCGGCGACGGTGACGCGATGCGTCAACTCGCCCTTAGGTCATACGCCCTCTATGTCGATCGAATTGGTAAAGAACCGGCCCCGATGGGAGCCGACTATGGGGCGATTGCGGCATCAGGCGAGGCCTTACTCGTGTGGCAAGAGCATGAGTTGGTGGGGATGCTCGTCACGCATCTCGAGGCGCATGCGCTCCTAATCGAGAACATCGCCGTGTCACCTGACGTACAAGGATCGGGTCTGGGGACGACATTGCTCGGTGAAGCCGAGCGTATAGCGCGCACCACCGGTCGGGAGGAGGTGCGCCTCTATACAAACGAGGCCATTGTCGAAAACTTGGCCTTCTATGCGCGCCACGGCTTCGAGGAGACGCATCGAAAGGTCGAAGAGGGTTTTCGTCGTGTGTATTTCTCCAAGCGGACAAGCCCGGGACATCACAGCTAGGGCGGTCGGGAGCGGACAAACGCAAATGAAGGCCGCCCTTCAGACGCTCCGGCACAACGGAAGCGCCGCCGCCGTAAACGCCTGCGCCTGCTGGCCCACAAGCCGGCGCGTCTCGCACGATGCCTGGATGGCGGCCTGCTCGATCGACGCCACAGCGGCATCGAGCTCGTCCACGGTCGGCGCGGTCACGCAGATGAGCCCCGTTGTGCGCAGCACGCCGTGCCCGGCGGTGAGGTCGGCCTCTTGGTGCAGTAGGTCGTCGTATTCGGCGGTGGCACTTGCATCCTCTATTTGACCTATGCGGGTGCGTTGGTGGGCGTCGCTCATCAACTCGGTCTTCTTCTTGCGCAGGTCGCGCGCGGCCTGGTCGGCGCGCACGGGCAGATAATGCAGCGACACCGTGCGCAGGATGCCGTTCGTGAACACGAGCGGCGACAGAAACCCGGGGAACACCTGCGACCTGGGCCATTCGCTGATCCACAACACCGCGTGAAACGCACTGTCGGTGCGCAGGCGATCCCAGCTCTCCGCGACCGCGACCGGCCCAGCAGCGGCCAGCGACCGCCCAACCAACGGATGCCGCTCCAGGTCGACACCGACGGCCGGGTCGTATGCCGTGCGCAGGATGACTGCGAGTTCGTCGGCGGTAAGCCAGCCGCCGACGGTCAGGTCCGCTGCTCGCAGGGCCCCGGTCAGGGCGGTCATTTCCTGGCGCAGTACCGTTGCCGCACCGCGCATGCCGCCACCCTGCGTGCGCACCTGGCGACTCGCCGCGCTGAGATCGAGGGAGAGGGCGATCGTCGTGGCATGGCGTTCCCCGGCGGGTCCGGCCCGCTCGATCAGGTCGCGGTAGGTGGTCGCGGCCCAGCTATCGTCGTTGATGCCGTGCCGCTCCCACCACTCGGCCAGTCCGGTGCCGGAATCGGGCAGCGTGCGCTCGGACACCTGCAGCCGCGCGATCCGCCCCGATCGGCAGGCCCCAGCGAGCACGCGGCCCCACCCGACCACGCGCCGATGTTGCTCGTCCGGGTCGAGCAGCGCGAACGCCGGGTGCGACACCGCGACGACGGCGGTGAGGGTTTGCGCATGCGGGTCGTGGATCATGACCGCCCCGGATTCGGGGTCGTTCCACTCGCGCAGGGCGGCCGCATCGCCCGGTAGCGACAGGGTTCCCACCGGGCGCGGGCGGATGATGCGGCGCCGGTAGGTCAGCTGCTCATAGCCCGAACGCCACGCCCACCGGGTGACGACCGGCATCCACTCGACGATTTTGCGCCCGCCGACTGGGATGCTGGCGATCACCGCCGCGGTACCCCAAAGCGGGCTCGTCCACGCGACGCCGGTGGCACCAGCGGTGTAGAGCGCGGTGACGATGGTGAGCGTGCCGATCGACAGGGCGATCAGTTGCGGCACCGACAGACCCAGCAGGACGCCGCGCTTGGTTAGTCGCGAGAACTGCACAGGGGGGAGGCGGTAGTCGGGTCGGTTCGTGTCGGTGTCCATGGCTACGCGTCCTTGACCTTTCGTCCGGCTGGCAGTTCTTGCGGTGAAGCGGATGCCGGTGGTCGCGTCTGCTTGGATGCCGGCGCGCTCGGGGCGCTGGCGTTGCCTGCGGATTGGGTGTGGGCATCCGCTTTCTGGGCAACCGCGTTGCCGATCTTTGGGCCGGCCCGGGCCGTGGCGCTGATGACGGCGGCTCCGGCCGCGACTCCGGCGGTGGCTACGCCGGCGCCAGCTCCGATTGCTGCGCCGCCTGCTCCGGCGCTCGAGCCGGCACCGGCGTTGGCAGATGCGCCAGCACTCGAGTATCCGGCCGCCGACGACGTGGGACCCGGTCCGCCACTGCTAGACGGTGCCGCTGATGCAGGGCCAGACTGTGTCGCTCGACCGCTGCCGCCCGCACCCAAAACCTTCTGCGCGCTGCTCATCATCGGTGCGCTCGGCACTGGCACCGGCCGGTTCAGTGCCGACTTGGCCTCCTGCTCGCTGGACATGGCGTGGTACATGTCCAGGCCGACGAAGTTGAGGAACTTGTAGGTGATGTAGGGCGCGAAGGCGGCGATGAACATCAGCACGATGCCGGCGATGGGGTCGCTGACGGAGGCCAGATCCGCATCGATCGGGGCCGCGACCTGCGCGACGGCGACCAGAAAGATTACGACGAGTACGAGCTTGGAGAGGATGAGCGCGATGACGAATGCGACCCATTTGGAGAACCAGCCCTTGGTGGCGTCCCAGGTGGCGCCGGCGAGAGCGATTGGTCCGAAGACGATGGCTACGAGCAGCAGTGCTTTGCGGATGAGGAGGGAGAACCAGACGATGGCCGCGCCGCTGATGGCGAGGCCGGCGAGGAAGATCGTCAGTATCGCGCCGACGCCGGGTGCGCCGGGGCTGATCGCGGTGAGGCCCACGGCGAGGAGCGCGATGCGGTGGCCCATGCCTTCCATGGTGTTGCCGCTGGCTTGCACGATGCCGATGGAGAGCTGATCGGTGATTTCGAGGAGTAGGCCGGTGATGGTGATGATGACGAAGGATCCGAGGACCGATTTGGCGACGCCGATCGCGGCGCGGGAGAGCGCGGTCGGGTCGCGGTGCACGAGGCCGGTGATGAGTTGCAGGCAGAAGAAGATCAGGGTGACGAAGACGGCGAGGCCGAAGAGCACGTTGTAGACATCGATGTAGGTCGGGTCGGTGAGGTCGACGAGGGTGGTCGTGTCGAACGCGGCCCAGACGGATTCGAAGAGCCAGGCGGCGGTGGATCCCATCGCGCTGGCCAGCCAGTCGAACGGCGCTGCAACGACAGAGGATGCGACGTCGCCGACGCCGGTGCAGACATCCGCTACGACCGGTACATCGCACACGCTCATCGGTAGCCTCGCGTCGCAATCGCAGGGTCAGACGGACTGGCCCACATTCCAGAAGAAGTTGACCAGGGTGACGGCGGCGCCGCAGATGATCGCTGCGCCGCAGGCCACCATGACGCCGGTCTTGCCGCGAGAGGCGAGGTGCGGGTTGGACGAGTTGGCGCCGAATCCCCAGACGATCGCCGCGACGATGAGGGCGAGCACGCTCAGCACGAGGCCGATGGTCATGACCGCGCCGACGATGACGCGCAGCTGCTCGATGCCGGGAAGTCCCGTGCCGTTCGGGTTGATGTCGATCATCGGTGGCTCCCTGTGTCGTTTGGTGGGTACGACAGGGAGGAGCGCACGGCATCCCGGAGACGGTGGATGGCAAGCACTTGAGATTTCGGCCCGAACGAAGGGCGATGTGAATCTCCGGAGTAGGCCACTATGGGGAGCCTCGGTGCGACGGACGCGGAAATGCATCCACGGTAGCGTCAGAATTCAGCCGACTTCTACCAGAATCACTAGCCAGACAAGAGATCGTCTATTTCGAGTTCCTCAAACTCGTCGTCCATGACTTCATCCGGTGTGCTTCGAATAGAGGGGGACTTAGATGGGTTCAGAGTCGAATGATTCGCGAGATTCTTAAGTGCGAAATCCGATGGTGTCAGTGGATTTTGTGCACGGGCTCGAGCATTTCTGAGCAACCAGTCCCACGAATGGATTGCTATGCGCGCGTCCTCCTCTGATTGTGCACGGGCGGCCTGTCGTATAGGCGATGGTGTGTCCCGGCCGATTATGACGAGGCCGGGTGCCCGATTTGTTAGTCCGTGAAAATGATGTTCCGT
The DNA here is from genome assembly GCF_002929595.1 of Cryobacterium sp. N19. Lineage (NCBI taxonomy): Bacteria > Bacillati > Actinomycetota > Actinomycetes > Micrococcales > Microbacteriaceae > Cryobacterium > Cryobacterium sp. N19. The sequence goes on from NZ_PJJR01000054.1 coordinate 346,388, forward strand.
CTGGGCGTACGCGACGTGGTCCGTTAGCCACTCGCGCCAGTCCTGAATCTGCTGCACCGCATGATTGGTGGGGCCAGATAGCCGGCCGCTCTGATTGAGAATCTTGTGGCGCGCTGCCTCGATTTCCACGGTGACCCAATGGGGACCAAGACTGTTGAATCCCAGTACGAGAAAGTCTGGAACATGCTCGGCGCCCAAGCGGGGTTGAGGAATAACGAAAGTCTTCCAATTACCGATCACAATGGATGAAAGCAATGAAGGGTAGAGCGCGAGCAAATTCTGGAACGGTTGCTCGAGGCGTTCTCCCGACTCCAAGAGTTCCTCGAGTGCGCGGATAGCTTCGGGCGCAGGTATGTAATTCTCAAGTGCGTATTCCGTGAGGGGCGAAAAGTGCCCAAAGCTTGCAGACGCGTAATTCGCGGCGTTGCGTAATTGTGCGTCAACCTGACTCACCGCTTCGGAGTGCTCGGGGGTTCCCACTCGAGCAATCGAGACCAGATGATTGGGCCAGACCCTAGCGGTCGGCCGCCCCTTTAGATTGATGTGTCCATCATCGCTAATTGTTGAGATGACACGATTCCCCATCGCTCCGGACTGCCCAGAAACTACGTCGCCAGGTTCTGGCCTCAGCGCACGGAGGCCACGGGAAGTCATCACCATGTAGCGCGCGCTGAACCATGCGCTCACCTCGGCGCGCGAACCGGTGATTAGGTGCGCGGAAGGAGATATGTTGAGGCTATCTTCCAGATCGGTGAGTGCCTCAGGCAGATCCCCTTCCCCTCCTACACCCTGAAAGAGGACAGATTTTAGGCTGTCACGGATGACGACGGCCGCGACCGGAGCGGGCAGGTCTCGGCTCAGTGGAATGCCGAGGGCACCTGCAACCCTGACCTGGTCCGGAGTAGGCCCGGCGATCATGGCATCGAGGCTGTCAGCAATCTGGCTCCACAGCGGTTGAGGCGATGGGAGGGAGGGCATGTTCGGAGCATAGTGGCGTTTCTTTTCTGTCGCCAGAAGCCCGAACAGCCAAGCGCGAGATTAGCCCAAAGCGCACGACCAAAGGCATGCGAGAAGTCGCCGGACCCGCGTTCCTCGACCTCGTCGATTTCATTGACCTACCGAGTTGTAATCGCCCGGATGGTCTCTGTACCTGAGACAACAAAGTGAACTCGGCAGGGTAAGGCGCCGAAGTTTTGAAATTTGCGCGCACTGACTAGACTCTTGCTTCGAACTGACAGGCTTGAGTCAAGATGCGAACGGTTCGACGTCCAGTCCTATGCATTCGTTTGCCAGTCCCCTGGCTAATTCGTTGCTGCCCGTCCTCTTTTATTCCGTCTCGTCCAGAGCGTCAAGAGCGATGTGGGGCTCGAGTCCGTTTTCTCTCAGGTATTTCAGCGCACGTTCGATAGTTCCGATCTTTCGCTTCAGTTCTTTTAATGACGGTGATGATTCGTCCGAGAACTCGTCGAGCCGCTCATATTGTCGCCGGACCTCGATCTCTGTCTCCACCAGGACTCTCCAGACACTTGGATCCTGCTCGAGGTTCTGACTCTGCCGCAAAATTACCGCAGTTAGTTGGCGTTCAACAACCGCTTCGAGGGTTTCTGCGGTAGTTCCGGGGCTGGCAAGGCCGAGTGCGATGCCGCTGCCACCGGCCGTGAGGAGTGTGCCGGCCGCCAGCAGACCACCCATCATCCCGCCGGGTCCAAAAGTCGCCAACGCGCTGGTGATCACCGCGGCTCCCACGAGACCGGGAGCAGCCGCAAGCGCTAGGCCGCCAGTCGCCACGATAATGAGGGCAGCACCGGCACCAAGTGCCCCCCACTTCAGCCAGTTCACTCCAGGACCACTTCTCAGTTTCTCCTGTGCGCGTTTCGCGGCCGCGAATACGTCGGCGCCATACTGGCTCCCTAACCCCATCTCGGCGGTGAGGTCCTTCATGGCGTCTTGCCACTTGTCTTTCGGGATGGTGATCTCGAAGGGTCGGATGACGTTCTCTGCAGCAAGGATAGTCAACAGGAGTACGGCATCATCTTTTGATAGATGATCGCTCGGGAGCGGCTCGGGAACAATCGCGTCCGGGTCAGACAAATCGAATGCGAGGCGTGCCACCGCATACGGCATCCCTCTGCGCCCTCTGCCTTCGCTTTCCTCGAAGTCATTTCGACTTCTGATGTCGTCGACGACGGCAGCTTGTACTTGTCGAAGTGCGCCAGCGAAACGATCTCGCTGATCACCTATCAAGCTCATCTTCATAAGGTGCGCGTACCGAAGCGCAACAATAGCTATGCGTTCTGTAGCGTCCACTGGAATGTCGAGACCCTTGTCGATTCTCGCGAGCTCTTTTGACCTAGATCCGAAAAGCGCGAAGCCAATGGCTGCGGCCACCGCCTCGTTGGAGAGGTACTCCGCCGCAACGTGGGCTCGGCGGCCCACGGCCTTGGTGTTAATTCGGAAATCGATCATCCACGGGAAGACGGCTGAAACACCCCTGTGTGCAGCCACCGGATCCGGCGCATTCCAGAAGTTCACCCACCAGCCGAGGTTCGTCGGTGGCTCGTTCAACGCCTCCCGTAGCTTGTCCACGTCGAATCCTCCGTTCGCCAACGGACTCCCAATGGTCACCATGCCGGCAACCTCAAGGCCGACAGGGAGGCGACGCAGGAGATCGGCGGCGATCACGGAGCCGAGGCTATGACCCACAATGACAAGCCTCCCTGACTCGGGCAGTTTCGAGAGGATGCGGTTCAGCACTTGGGCACGAATCTGAGGATTCTTGAGGTAGTTTTGCGCTTGCTTGACGAAAGAAAGTCCGACTCCGACTGCGGCATTAGCACCGACTAGGCCAGTACCTCGGTCGGGACGCCCAAGTCTGAACTCCACTGCACCGATGCGGTTTTCGAAGTCTCGGCGGTTCTTCTTGGCAGCCTCGCGAGGCGGCTGTTTGATCGTCACGCCCGGAAGCGACTCTTTATCGTCCCAGCCAACCAGCGCGTGCGCGTATTTCGGTGCGATCACTCGCACCGTGTCCAAATCGGGGTACCCGAGGCGGGTCAGGGCTGCAGAGAAATCGACTTTCCATGTGTCGTCATGATCGCCCTTTCCGACGCCGTGCAAGAACAGAAAGATCGTATCGTTCGACAATGAAGACTCCACATCTCGCCGCCCCTTGAGTAGACAGAGCTGACCACCTACGGCTTTAGATCAAGAATAACGATGGAAGTCGATATCTCTTGCGTTACGCGACGGATGGTCAAGTGCGCGGGAACAAACGATTTGGTCCGTGAGTATTGGCGCTATTGATCGTCGGGCGAGCTCCTGCTTTCGCTAACCGGTTGCCCAGGGAACCGATAGCGACTTTGCTGACCATCCCGGCAGGGTCTCACCGATGTCATTGGAGCAGCGCGGCCCATGGGCGGAGCATTTGATCAGAGCGTAGAGCCAACGTCCAGTAAGAAGTTCACCCAGGCGACGCCAGCGCCCGCAAGTGCTGCTGCACCACAGGCGACCCATAGCCCAACCCGAGCCCGAGTAGCGGTCTGGAAGTTTCCGCTCGCCGAAGCGAGCGCCCACGTCACCCCGCTGATGATCATCATGAATACCGCGATGATCAGCACGAACGTCAGCAGCGCGCCGACGATGCTTTTCAACTCTGAAGCGCCGCCGACAGCGCCGAAGTCAGGAAACACATCCATCACGCCACCGGGCATCCGCTTGTTGCTGCGGTCAGGTCGGCGGCTCCGTGGGCGCCGAGCCAATCCACCGCGTTGACGGCTGGTTGACCAGATCCGCCCGGGTGTATCTCGAGATGCAGGTGCGGCCCGGTCGACTTGCCTGCAGACCCGACGTCGCCGATGTGCTGGCCGGCGACCACGCTGTCGCCGACCGCGACGTGCATGCCCTGGTCGTACATGTGCGCGTAATACGAGGTGACTCGCTCGCCACCTATGGTGTGCTCGATGGTGATCAGCCCGCCGTAGGTGCCGCGTTGCCCGGCGAAGCTCACGACGCCGTCGGCGATCGCCATGATCGGCGTACCGAGCGGCGCCGCGAGATCACTGCCCGCATGAAAACGCCGCTCGCCCGTGTACGGATCGATACGCCACCCAAAGCTGTCGGTGTTCGTATAGGAGCCCGCCGGAAGCGGAAAAACGACCCGCGATGACTCGACAAGGATTGAAGAACGAGTCAGCGCAACCAAAATCGCCTCTGCAACCGGCTCAAAGTTCGCGTACCGATCCGGATAGGCACTGACCTCAACGGCCTGCGCCGCCGCGCCAGGCTCCAGCAACTGCCAGCCCGCAACGTCGAGCAGCCCGCGCGGCGACCCAGCGTTCGGCCCCGACACACCGCCGAAGAACGCCCGCGCCTGGTACTCCGGGTCCATCAACTCAGCGACCGTTCCCCATCCCGACGACGGCCGCATCTGAAACAGCCCCAGCGAGTCATGATCGGAGCCGACCCCGTCGTGAGGGTAAGAAGCAGATTCCGGATACGCGCTGGTGTTTGCCAACTGGCGCAGCGTCGACTCCGTAAGCGCGGCCATCAACGCCACGACCACTCGCGCGTGCCCGACGTTGGCCGTCTGCCCGCCCACCGTGATGATCGTTCCCGCATGGGTCAGCTGTCGCTGATCCAAAATGACCGATCGGCCATCCAGAGTCTGAGCGGTGAGCGAGTCCGGAATCGTCCCGACTACCAGCGACCCGCACGAGCTCGCGATCGTGGTCACCAGCGCGGCCACACCCACCAAGCCACCCAACGGGCAAGCGAGCATCAGCACCAATACAAGTCCGATGAGCTTCTTCATCGTGAGGCCTACTCCAGCGGATGGTCGAGCTTCGTCAGCCGCAGCAGCGTGCACGACTCCTGGCCCGGGCACACGACGAACACCGTGAACGACACCTGCCGCTCAGTGCGCATCGCATCGGTGTTGAACGTTCCCACTCGATGACGAGTTCCCACGACCGTGAGCGCCGCGGTACCGGGCGGAATCTGCCCCGCCGTCGCCTGCTCCAACGCCGTCGCCCAGGTTGCCGGCACGGTCACCGACTCCACGTCGAGCCACTGCCGCGTGCCATAGGAAGCGAGACGCTGCCACATCTCGGCACCCGGCAAGTAGTCGCGCACATCGGCGGCCACCGCGGCAGCTTCCTCCGCATCGGCCACGTCCACCAGCACCTGCGCCCAGTCGGCGAGGCCAGCATCCTGCCGCGTGTCCCAATCAAACAGCGCGTGCGCCACACTGCGAGCAAACAGCTCCGGACTCGACGTTTCGAGCACCGGCTGCGGCTGGTCGGCCGGCACTACCGCCAAAGCGGATGCCGTCGGCGCCGGCCGCTCCGGCGAGCCCGCCTTCGCCGGCCCGCGGACCAGCCCAACCAACCCCATGACTGCCACCACGATCAGCGCGATGCCAGCACCCACGATGGCGATGACAAGACGGCGGCGGCGAAAGAAACGCATGGTGGGTTCCTAACGAATGTGTGAAACGGTGGCGGAGACGGGCGCGACGGTGGGGGAGTCGCGGAGGGTGCGCATCCGCTCGAAGAAGGCGACCGTGCCAGCGAGGGTCGCATCGAATTGGTGCCATTGGTCGTCGGTGAGTTCGGCGGCGACCTCGGCGGCGTCGTAGCGGAGCCACCAGTCGCGCAGGTCGTTCCAGAGGAAGACGAAAGAACGCGTGGGCAGCTTCGAGTCGGCTACAGCCAAGGGGCGGGTCTTCTTTGCTCGCGTCGCCGACTTCGCCCGGGCGAGGGCCTCCCGGGCCAGCTGCTCGAGGTCGGCGGAACGCCCGGCGGTCGGCACAGCGGAAACCAGCGAGCGAACGGGCACCGCATTCGTCGCGCGGTCGACCTCGACAGCAACCCTTTCGTGTGCAGCCGACACCGATCCGCCGTTCTGAATCACCGCCAATTCCTCCCGCGCGCGACTGCGCAGCGTCTCGTCGAGATTCTCGTCGTCCGCCATTCGTTGCAGATGGTCGATGCGTTCTAGCGTTGTATAGGAGCGCCGCCCGGTTACGAGAAGGGCCGCTTGCGCGCGGACGCGATCAATCGGCTGCGGTTGTGCCACCGTGGCACCACCGTCTGATCTGGGCTTTTCCGTGCCGAAGCGCGTTGCGACCTGCCGCCGCTGGGCGTCCTCAGCGAGAAGCATCTTCACCTCGCGATACAGGGCGGCCGCCTCGGTGGGGGCGAAGGCCTTGTGCAGGGCGTTGTCGTCCTGTTCCGCGAGCAGCTGGGCCAGCTGATCGGAGATACCCGCACGAACCCAGACATGGAGCTTGCGTACGCCAAGCTGCCGCAGCGCCGCCAACCGGCGAGCACCGCAGATCAGAGTGCCGTCCGGTGTTACCGTGATCGGCTGCAACAGCCCCTGGCGCTCGATCGAGGCAGCCAGCGCGGCGATGTCACCCAGATCGGTGCGATGCCGCGACCCGATCCGGATGGAGTCGATCGACCGCTCCAACTCAATGTGCCCCGGGGTGACGGTCATGCGAACACCCGAGGCGAGTTCAGAACGATGTCGGAGACCAGGTCGTCGTCCCCGAGCAGCGCGTGCAGCGGCTCGCCGACCAGCAAGCGCAAGAGGATGCCGCGCCCCGCGGAGGTGTGCGCGTGCAACGGATTGCTGGATCCAAGAAGTGTGCGCAGCATGCTCATCCAGGCCGGCTGGGACACGTCGAGCAAAGCCCGGGCGGCGTAGTCGCGGCGCAGCGACTCGAAGGCAGACGGGCGCGAGGGGGCATCCGCTAAGCGGCTGCACACATATTCGACGCCATCGCGGGCGCGGTCGACTGGCCAACCCAGCAGGGTGAACAGCGAGATCGCAGTCTCGACCGCGAGAGACACCTCAACCAGGGGCTCCGGCTCGGCAACCGCGTCGGCCGGGTCGACGCTGAACGCGGGGTGATATTCCGGCAGGGCGTGCTCGCGATCGCTGAACCGTTCGGCATCGTGAAACACCGACACCTGGGGCCGGCGCGCCTGGTGCACCGAGCACAGCAGCCCGCGGGCGCGGTCCTCGGCGATGCAGGTCACCTGCACGGCTCGGGTGACGATGGCCCACGGGTCGTCAGCCCGAAGTGTCGAGGGCGCCCGCATCGCGTCGAAGGCGGCCGCGGCGGCCTCCCACGGGTCGAGGTGGTGCTTGCGCGCCAGCCCGGCGTAACGCTGGGCAGTGAACCGCATGAGCTCGGAGGCCTCGGCGTCGCTGCGCCAGCGGGCGCCGCCATCCGTTTGCAGGCGCGCGAGCAGTCGGCGCAGGCCTTCGGAATCGCGAAAAGTCATTCTCTCGCCATCTCCTGTCGAGTTAGTTGCCGTGTTCAACAGGATGCTCATGGTCACGCCCATCCGAAACTGTCGCGGCCGATCTGTGCACGGTCTCGCACCGACCCGAACTCGGAGAGGGGAGCCAGCCGGGCGGCCCGCGCGCGAATCGCACGCGCGGCGGTGACGGGTGCCCGTCGAACCTGCCGCACGGCGTTGGCCTGCAGATCGATACCGCGGCCGGCGATGCGCCCAGCGCCGAGGTTGAGCAGGTCCGCCGCGCGAATCCAGGTGACGGCGGGGCGGGAGGCCGTCGTGGCCGCTTGCCTGGCGGTCGAGGTTCCGCCTCGCGTGCGCGCTGAGAGGCGCGATTTCTCCTCCAGCACGGCATGCAGCGGATGCCGCTCGCCACCGGCATCGACGCTGGTCGCGCCGCGTGACTTATCGAAGTCGTCTACATCCATCACTTCATCTCCTTTGGGTTGATGTTCTGAAAAGGGCCATTCATGACAGGCAGGGCGGATCGCCGCGTCTGGCTACCGGATCGGCGCGATCGAATGCTTGCGCACCCGCCGTGGCCCGACGGCTCGCCGAGCTGATCGTGGCGAGAATCTCGCGCTCGTCGAGCCCGGCCGTCTGCGCGGACGGGCCGAGTGCAGCCTCGACGTCCACAGGCGCGAGGCCCGCCTCGACGAGTCGGCAGGCCGCCCAGAACAGCCCGCTATTGCGCTCGCCTTCCTGCAGGTTGCTTACCCATTGCGCGAGTCGGCTCGGCTCCGGCGCCGTGGATGCTGTTGCCCGCGTGCCCGTCCGTGGCGGCCTCGGGTCGATGAAGGTGCGCAGCGCAACGGCGTCGACTGGGTGCGCGCCGGCCGTCGACAGCGAATACAGACGATAGCTGGCTCGACCGGTGTCCGTCGCCAGCGTTGAAGGCGGCACGATGACATAGCCGCCGTCCCCACGAAAGTCGATGTGGGCGCTCGCCGCCTGCCAGCAGCGCTGCGGCCGATCTGAGATCGCGGCAAAGTACACGTGCATTCCTCCCGACGGCGTGCGCACCCGAGCGAGCTCGCCGTCGACCAGTCCCGCTGCCGTGGCCCGCTCGAACGCGGCGAAGCCGGCATCCGTTTTGGTCACGTCGATGTCCACTACATCGATGCCCGACGTGCTGCCCGTCGGCATCCCGATGTTCGCACCCGGCCACCGCGTCCACCACGCCCGCACCTGGTCGACATCGCGGCTCGCATCGTGAAAGCCCGCCGGCGTGAGCGGATGCTTACCATCCGTCACACACGGAAACACTGGAATCCCCGCCTTGGCGAAGGCAAGAGCGGCACCTTGCACCGGCAGTTGGCTCGTAGCCACCAGCACCTCAGCGACGCTCATCAGACACTCCGAACGCGGAGCCATACGTGCCAATTCACAACAATCACCTTCCCGAAGGACTGCCACGCAGGCGTGGCCCGATGACACGAAGGCGTAACTCGCTTCGCTTAGGCGTTCGGCGAGGAAGCTCCGTGTTGAGCATGCTCAATTCAAATTCTGAGACTGTTTTAGCACCACATTTGAGCATGCGCAACCATTGATTTGATCATGCTCAAAGAGTAAATTGAGCATGCGTAATGACCTGAGCATTGATCAACTCAAGGAAGTCCCATGCCAGACGACGAGAGCACGACAGCCGCGGAGGATCTCGCGAAGCGCCTCCGACTGCTGCTCGACGTTGCCGAAGCTGAGACGGGCCACGAGCCGACGTTCGCTCAGATCGCCGCTTTCCTTGAAACGCGCGGAACAAACCTCTCGAGATCTCGGTGGACGTATATCGTGAACGGCCATCGGTACGTTCAAGACCGACCACTCCTCGAAGGCCTCGCCGCCTACTTCGACGTTGACCCCGCCTTCCTCGCCGGTGCAGCCAGCGCCGAGACCCCGGCCAAGGTCAGCGCCCAACTCGACCTCGTCCGGGCCATGCGTGCCGCCCGAGTGAAGTCTTATGCGGCACGTACAATGGGGGATATCTCTCCCAACGCTCTACGGGCGATCAGCAAATTTTTGGATGCGGAAGTCGCGCAGAGGCCGCCAGACGAAACCCCACCCGCGTCCGGAGGGAATTGAGGCGGCAGTGAACGACACAGTGAGTGTGGCTACGGCAGTCGACGAACTCGCATTGGGCGAGACCTTCACCTTCGACGAGCTCGTTGTGGCAGTTGAGCGCAACCGAGGACGACGGCTGCGAATAGTCGAACTTGCCGAACTCGGGGTCGACGATGGTCTGTGCGCAGTCTGGCTCGGAGCGGATCATCAAGACCTGATTCTCCACGCACACAGCGACTCAGTTCTGCATCGGCAGCAGTTTGTGCTGCACGAGCTCGCCCACATCATACTCGGTCACAAATTCGACGAAGAAGGCCAAGCCATCGACTTCTTACTCCCCGACATCCCTGAAGAAACACGACTGCGATTGCTCAGGCGTCAAAACCTAGATACGGCCGAAGAAGTAGAGGCCGAGACCCTCGCCGACATCTTCGCCGCGGCAATCAGACGGTCAACGAGAAACTCCTCTCGATTCGCAGAGATTTTCGGATGATTCCCCTCCTCGTTTCCGCCCTCATGTGGCTGCTCGTGGCCAGCCTGCTGATCCTGCGCCGCGGTCACGCCGAGCGCAACATCAGCTACGCGGCAGTCACGATCGCCATCGCCATGACCCTCAACACCGACCAGGTCTACCGCCCGCTCGACCGGCTCGCTGGCGGCACCAACCTCGCAACCCTCCCGGCCGACCTCGCACTCATGATTGGCGTGTTCTTTCTCGGCCGCGGCGTGTTGAAAGCCTCCGAACAGCAGTCGTGGGCAGAGCGGTTCGCGCTCGGTCGAATCGTACTCACGGCTGCAATCATCGGGGCGGTCGGCTCGTTCCTCTTCATCGATGGCGGCACCACCACGACCAACTTCATGCTCGACCTGGGCGACCAGCCCAGTGCCGGCACATACTCCATGATCCAATTCACGTACTACGCCGTCGTGCTTTCCGCGATGGCCGGGCTCGCGGCCCGGCAACTCCGCAAAAGCGCAGGCGTTCAGCGGATGCCGCCGACGTCCCTCCTCGTCGGAAGCATCCTCGGAGTGCTGTTGAGCATCGTCGTCATCACCATGGATATCGCGCATCTGGCTGGCAACCTCAATCTGATGGGAGCCGTGGCCATCGCCTACGAACCGCTGCACCTGATGACCTTCGTGCTGCTGTGCCTGGGCTTCGCCGGACAGCCCGCAGCCCGCGCTCTGCAGGCGCGATCACGCGATCGGACAACGCGGATGCTTGTCTCAGAGCTCCAGCCGCTCTGGGCAGCGGCGACCGCGGCGCGACCGGGCATTAGCCAAAATACTTGTGGGTCAATGGGCACCGACCCCGAAACGCTAATTCACCGCCAGATCGTCGAAATTCGCGACGCGATCATTGATGCGCGGGTGTTTTTTCAGGTAGATGACCGAGACCGGCACCTCATCGAGCGCGCCGAGCGTCACCTACTTGGCGGTGCCTCGTCTGGGCCGGCGCCGGTCGCATCACGGACCACGGCCAGTTCAGTGCTGCAGAAGCGATGAAAATTCTTTGGGCGCTGGCTGGCGTGGCGCTGGCGCTGGCGGCTGGCGTGGGTCTCAGCGGGCTCGGCTTCGTGATCGCAAGGCGGCTGACTGCACCGGTAAGTGGTCGCCGGTACGACCTCACCATTCGAGGCGTCGAGAATACAGGGGATCGACCAGTCGTCATCCTTGATCGCACTCCAGCCACCGCCTCTCCTGGCGACTACTGCCTCATCCTCGAAAACGGCGGCTGGGTTCGCCTGGCGCCCGGAGTCGAGAACCGCGGGCCGAGTCTCGTCGGTCGCGAGGTCGTGGGGGAGTCGGGGCCAGCTGTAGCCGCCGGCCAGAGAGCATCCTGGAGCGGCATCTATTTTCAAACCCCAGCCGACGCCGGCCTCGAGTCAACAAATGTCGAAATACAAACGGATGTCGGCCCCGCGCCCGCCTGGCTCATCCCACCCGAGGGCCCGCCGTCGACGACTTGGGCCATTCACATCCACGGACTCGGAAGCACCCGCGCGGGAACGCTGCGTGGTGTGCAGGTCGCCTCGGAGGCCGGGTTGACCTCGCTCGTCGTAACGTATCGGAATGACGGCGAAGGCCCCACGGTCGGCGCCGGCAGGTCCGAACTCGGTTCTGCTGAGGCCAATGACGTACGAGCGGCCGTAGACTACGCCCGCGAGAATGGCGCAAGAAGCGTGATCCTCTTCGGCTGGTCGATGGGCGCCGCCATCGCGCTGCAGCTCGCCGCCGACGCCAAGTTTCGCGACATAGTTACCGGGCTGGTGCTCGATTCGCCCATCCTTGATTGGGTCGCGACGCTCAAGGCGAACTGTGCGCGGGCGGGCATGCCCGCTTGGGCTGGCGCGCTGGCCGTGTCCTGGCTCGGGTCTCGGCCGCTCGCTCGACTAGTGGGTCTCGCCAACCCCATCGATCTGCGCAGCTTCGATTGGATCGCGCGCTCCCAAGAACTGACCGTACCGACGCTCATCCTTCACGGAACCCTCGACACGTCGTCGCCGTTCGAACTCTCAACGTGCCTCAGAACGCTCCGCCCCGACGTCGTCGATATCGAGTCATTCGATGCAGAACACACATTGAGCTGGAACTCGGATCACGAGTACTGGCGATCAATGATCACCATTTGGCTAGCAGCCGCGCCTGCGGCAGATGCCCTTCGGCAATTCGGATGATCAATTGGGAGTTCCCTAGTGCGGAGCGACGTTCTCTCGAAAGTGGCACGCGCGTTGTAGGCAAAAACATTCATCGGTTCTGGGAAATTGATTCTTACAGCGATTCGAGGGACCGACGAGCTAGTGCGCCTGTGGCGGTAACATATTGAGATGTTATTGCCGGTCATCGAAGTCGACTTGTTCCTAGTTCGAGCGGGAGGCTGGGCAACTCTGATTGGGTCGATCGGCGCGCTTGGGACCGCAGCAGTCGCCTTTGTAATCTCTCGGCAACTGAAGACCCGCGAGCGACGGCAGGCGATAGCAAGCATCCACTACGACCTGACAACGGGCGAGGCCGCGTCGGCCCGAGACGTTATCGGGACGTTGCTCTACGGAAATGGCCTCGATGCGGTCCCGAAGCAAGACGCGATAGCTGCCTTGTTCAGGCTTTACTGGGCCATTCAGCGCGCAGAAAACACCTATCGCGTGCACGAACTGGATCCGGTCTCATCGAAGAAGCTGAGCGGACAGCAGGAACTCTTCTTGAGCTGGAACTTCCGTGAAATTGTTCAGAACATTGTCGCCTTTCATGATGGCTACGGTGAGAAACTTTGCATCGAGGACGCGGACGCATGGAACTCTTTCGAAGACCGACTCAAGGTGAGTTCACCAGACCTGTATGAGGAATTCTTGGCACACCGACCGTCCGTTCGATGGGCCGGCACTCGCACGGCATAACCTCAGACGGTGCACGTGCGCGTCATCGGTACCGCGGAAGGGCCCTGAGCCGATCTGCAATAATGAACCTAATCACGGCGGCAGATAGTCCAGCGCTCTAGCTGACAGAGGTGGTTGCGTTGGGGGAGATGCATGCAAGAAGATTCGAATCACTGGGTCGCTTTCGGTGTGCCTGCTACTCCGGCCGAAGGCGTAGCTCTCGATATACTTCGTGACCTTCTCCCAGACGCCGCCGGTATCACGCACGCCTGGGCCAACCTCACGTTCGTCAGCGACGATGGGCGCACGGACGAGATCGACGTCCTCCTCCTCACCAAGAACGGGCTCTTTCTCGTCGAGCTCAAAGGCTGGCACGGCACCATTACGGGCAATGGCGGTGCTTGGAATCACAACAATGGGCGCGTCACCCGTTCCGTCCGCAATCCATACATCTTGGTCGACCAAAAAGCACGGCGTCTTTCTTCTCTGCTCAAGACGACCGCAAATACTATTCCGGGCAAGCCCGCGATCCCATTCATCCGTTCCCTTGTCGTCTTGCACGGCCGTGATTCGCGAATCAGCTTGGATGAGGCCGGGCAGGCCGGAGTCTGGGCGCTAGACGGTTACAACGTGGAGGGCCTCGGCCAGGGGCGCTTGTTCAGCGACTTTTTGAAATTGCCGGCGCATGACGAGCGATCCGTCATCGACGGGCCGCGCGCCAATGCGCTCCGAAAAGTTGCGGCGGAAGCAGGCTTCAGCGCGATCCCCGTGGTCCGCATGGCCGGAATCTACTCTTTGGAGAAGACCGATCCCATTGGTGAGGGAGAGGGGTGGCAGGACGTTTTGGCTTCGCATCCGACCCTTCCGCTCAAGCGGCGCGTGCGGCTCTTCAACGTTCCACCGGGAGCCTCAAAGGAAACCCGAACCGAAATCGAGCGCAACGCGAAGCGCGAGGTGATGCTCACGAGCGGTTTCACGCACCCCGGCATCACGGTGCCCACGGAATACGTGGATGCGAATTCCGGTCCCGCGCTCGTTTTTAACTACGAACCGGATGCGATTTCTCTCGACGCCTTCATAGCCAGCGACGGCTCCAACTACGCTCTGGCCGACCGCATCGTGCTCATCCGCAAGATCGCGGAGGTGCTCCGCTACGCCCACGGTCGAAGTCTGGTGCACCGCACGCTGACCCCGCGGCAGGTCTTCGTTACCCACGAAAACGCGTCCATCTCGGTTTCCATTCGGGACTGGATGAGCGGAAAGAAGCGCGCGGGCACGTTGACAACGACTCAAACCATCATGTCCGGCGGTGCCACTGACGTCAGCACGCTCATTGACGCGGAAAGCTGGAACTACCTTGCGCCGGAGACCCTTCAAGGAAACGCCACAGCCCCGATCATTCCCCTCGATGTCTATGGCGTGGGGGTGCTTTCCTACTTGATTTTGACCGGGCGTCCGCCGGTCTCAACCTTTACGGAGCAACAGAACCGCTTTGCCGATTCGGACTCGTTTAATCCTCTCGCCGTCAGCCCTGAACTCCCCGAAGCTTTTGCGGCGCTCGTCGAGCGCGCGACACGCTTTGTAGAAGCCGATCGCACCGCCAGCATCGAGGTCTTTCTGGCCGAGCTAGACGCGGCAGTCGGCGAATTCACCCAACGCTCCGAGACCGACGAACGACCCGTCGCGGCCGATCCCTTAGATGCCGAAACCGGCGCCGAACTCGCCCAACGTTTTGATGTGCTCGGCCGCCGTGGGTCGGGTTCCACCGGCATTGCCCTCCACGTTGACGACTACGTCACGACCCGCGTGGGACTGATTCTCAAGCTGGCGCGCGACGACGCTGCGGCAAGCAGAATGAGCGTCGAAGCGGACTCGTTGCGCACGCTCGACCATCCACGCATCGTTCGCCTGATCGAAGGGCCTATCGATGTGGATGGCCGCACCGGAATTTTGATGACGGATGCCGGACGGGAGACCCTTGCTGACCGGTTGCAGACCGAAGGTCGTTCGACCATTGAGCAACTGGAACAGTACGGCGACGATCTCTTCGAGGCCATGCGCTACCTCGAAGAGCAGGGTGTATTTCATCGAGATATCAAGCCCGCCAACTTGGCAGTTTCCCCCGATCCGGCCAGTCGCAAACCGCGCTTGACCCTGTTTGATTTCTCCCTCGCCCGCGAACCCCTAGCGAATATCACCTCGGGGTCACGTCCATACTTAGACCCGTACCTCGGGCAGGGCCGCCGGCGGCAATACGACCGCGCGGCCGAACTTTATGCCGTGGCCGTCACCCTGTTTGAAATGGCAGCGGCCACCCCGCCCTGGTGGGAGAACGGGGAATCTGCGCCGCTCAATGCTGCCGATCGCGTCGTGCTCATGGAGAGCACCTTTGAGAAGACCGTGGCCGCCCCGTTGGTCACGTTCTTCACCACGGCGCTGGCGGCGGATACCGCGAACCGTTTCACGAATGCCACGGACATGTCCGTGGCCTGGCGGCAGGTGTTTTCTACTTTGGCCAGCGAAAGCTCCACTGTGGACACCGACGAGAGTGCGCGGGAGGACAAGGCAAGTCTGGCCAGCCTAGATACCCCGCTGGCCGAATCCGGGCTGTCCCCGCGCGCCCTGTCCGGAATCTCCCGGCTGGGCGTGCGCACCGTCGGTGAGCTTCTGGGGCGCCCGATCAGCGACATTAACACCATTCGCGGGTTGGGCGAGCGGTACCGCAAAGAGGTCAAGCGGCGCATGCGGGAATGGAATCCGCGGCTGCGCCCGAACGCGAGTCCGCCGGAGGTCGTGGAAATGGGCCGCCGGGAGTCGGTGGAGCGTCGGAGCGATCGTCTGATTTCTCGCCCGACGGCGAACAACACCAACGAAGTCGCCGCTCTTCACCTGCTCCTCGGTAAACCCCGAGACGTCGATGACGTCGTTCCGGAGTGGCCGACCCTCAGTGCGATAGCGGCCAGTATCGGAGTGACGCCCGGCCGCGTTTCTCAGCTCCTGGATGCCGCAACCCAGCGCTGGCGCAAAGCAAAGTACCTCACGACGGTGATCGATGACGTCGTCAGCATCGTGACCGAGCGCGGCCGCGTGGCGACACTCGATGAGGTGGCCTCCGCGTTGCTCTTTCTTTACGGCTCATCCGTGGAAGGCCCGAACCGCGTGCGCCGTGCCACCGGTCTCATCCGTGCCGCCATCGAATTGGATGCCCGAGCTAGCGTGCCTCAGCTAGCCGTAAAGCGATCCCGCGCTAACGACACTCCCGTGCTGATCGCCGTTACTGATGGCGCTGGGTCTGGCTCGAATCCCGGGTCGGCCGAAACGCTCCTGACGACGACTCGGCGAATGGCCCAGCTCGTCGATGAGGCCACTGCCCAGAACCCGATCACCGCCGCCGCCAGCATGCGCGCCGCCTTGCTCCGAGAAACTCCCGATCGCCTGACGTTGGACGACCAACGACTGCTGCAACTGGCCGTCGCGGCATCGAACAGGGCGTCACTGTCGAGCCTCGACGAGGTGTATCGCCGTGACCTCGCCCCGGCCGATGCTGTCGAAGCCTCACTCGCCGGGATCGCCGTTCGCGAACTCACCGAGGACGGAATCCGTCGCCGCGTTCAGCTGCGTTTTCCGCTGATAAACACGATTCCCGCGCGGCCCGGACTCGATGAGGTGGTGAAACGAACCCACCCCCACTTCGCGTGGAAGGTGGACCGCTTCACCATTCGCGATTCGACGCTGAGTGGGGGAGAGTCCTCCACACGATTCCCCACAGCGTTCCAAACCACGCCCCTCCCCGAAATTGATCGAGTATTGCGTTCCTCGTTGGAACGCCATTCGGCGCTCACCCTGGCGGTGCACCCCAGTCGCTACCGGCGCGCAGCTCTTTTGCTTCACAACAGCTTCAACGCGCGAACCATCGATCTGGCAGCGGAACTCGTCACCAGTGTGCGCGAAACGGCTGCCGCAAAGGGCGCCAAATGGGACGTTATTTTGCGCGCGGACGTTGATGAGACATCCCTTGATTTTCGTCGGCTGACCGGACTAGCCAAGCAGAGCATGACGGAACGCTGGCGCGAAATAACGGCCTTGCCCGAACCCCTGCTGCTCCTCAACGCTGCGCCGATGGCGCGTTATGGAATGACGGATTTGTTGGCCGAGCTGATGGACCTGGCCCGGCCGCGGCCCGCGGCACGGTGGCTGCTGGTTCCCTGGCGTAAAACTCTGATTGCCCCAGACCTGGATGGGCGACCAGTGCCGTTTGGTCCCGATAAATGGCTCACCTTGCCCAACGATTTACGAGAGCTCTTCCCGCTCCAGACCGGAGAAATTGCATGATAGATTCCCCCGCCCTGCTCGCCGACCTCAAGAAACAGCTGAAAATGCTCGAGACTGATCTGCGGGCGCGCGCCGTTGAACCGGGGCTGCCCTGGGCTGACGCGCTCAAGCTCGAACATGCGCGCGCCATCGAACGCGAACGCACCGCGCTCTCGTGGTCAGAGTGGAGCAAGGGCGAGATATCTCAAGCAGCGGTGGCGTGGATCATCGCCTGCACGTTCATTCGCTTCGCAGAAGACAACGATCTGCTTGTGGGCGCGCGGGACAGCGGCGTGCCCGTGCCGTTGCCGTGGATCGCCGGTTCCGGGGAACGCGGCGACCGCGCCATCGAGAACCAGTCCGCTTTCTATGCTGCCGAACCGTCCCTGAACTCCAGGGACTGGCTTCAGAAAGCCTTCGGCGTGCTGGCCGCTCTGCCGGCGGGCCGAGGACTTGTCGATCCCGCGCACAGCCCCGTCTGGACGGCACCGATTGGAGCCGCCGCGGCCGACGGCCTCGTCGACTTCTGGCGGCGCACCGATTCGGTCGGCGCCTTGATCCACGATTTTACGGATGTTGCGCTCGACACCCGTTTTCTCGGTGATCTGTATCAGGACCTTTCCGACCATGCGAAGAAGACCTACGCGCTTCTGCAGACGCCGATCTTTGTGGAGGAGTTCATCCTCGATCACACCCTCACCCCGGCGGTCGCGGAATTCGGCCTAGACGGTCTCAAGCTCATCGACCCCACGTGCGGCTCCGGCCACTTTCTGCTGGGCGCTTTCGAACGTCTGAACGCTGCCTGGACGGTGCATGCGCCCGCAATGGAGGCCCGTGCCCGAGTGCAGAAGGCGTTGAACTCTATCCACGGCGTGGATCTGAACCCCTTTGCCGTGGCTATCGCCCGGTTTAGGCTCACCGTCGCTGCTCTTCAGGCTTCCGGCGATCGATCCTTTGTCTCCGCACCAACGTTTGGCTACAGGCTTGCCGTCGGCGATTCTCTTCTGCGCTGGCAGGCATCCGACAGTTTCCTCGACATCGGTGCCGATACCGAGGCAGAGACCTTTGCCTACGCCGCGGAAGACATTCTCGA
The DNA here is from genome assembly GCF_002929595.1 of Cryobacterium sp. N19. NCBI lineage: Bacteria > Bacillati > Actinomycetota > Actinomycetes > Micrococcales > Microbacteriaceae > Cryobacterium > Cryobacterium sp. N19. The sequence continues at coordinate 364,531 of NZ_PJJR01000054.1, forward strand.
CTACGCAGACATGCTCAAGCCCGGCCAATATGACGTGGTCGTCGGCAACCCGCCGTACATCCAGGTGAAAGACAAGGCGCTGAATCAGGCCTATCGCGCCCTGTACCCGACGTGCTCGGGCAAGTACGCTCTGTCGGTGCCCTTCATGGAGCTGTTCTTTGAACTGGCGAAACCGGAGAGCGAACGTGGGGGTGCCGGGTATGTCGGCAAGATCACGTCAAACTCGTTCATGAAGCGCGAGTTCGGCAAAAAACTCATCGAGCAATTCCTCTCGGGTGTATACACGCCTCGATGCCGCGTCGACCTCACCGCCGTGATCGACACGGCGGGAGCCTATATCCCCGGACACGGCACGCCGACCGTGATCCTATTCGGTCGTCATCGTCGTCCCCTTTTACCTACCGTACGTGCGGCACTCGGTGTCCGCGGCGAACCTGGGCAGCCTGTGGACCCTGCCCAGGGCTTGGTTTGGCGGGACATTGTCGACCACCTCGACCAGCCCGGGTATAACGGGACCTACACGAGCATCACCGACCTCGATCGATCGACTCTTGCGCAGCACCCGTGGTCCCTCAGCGGAGGCGGCACTGGCGACCTGAAGAATGTGATCGAGTCCAGCGGAGCTAACAAACTGGGTCAGGCAGCGAGCGAGATCGGCATAATGGCCGTTATCGGTGAGGAAGAAGCGTTCGAGCTGCCGTCCTGGAGTCATGAGGAGTCTGCCGAGCTGTCAGTCGGAGAAGACCTTCGTGATTTCTCACTCCACTCGTCACCACGGTTCTGGCCTTATGATTCGTCACTGAAAGTCTCGGAGTCGGCGCACAATTCGCGATGGATGTGGCCGTTTCGCAAAATAGTCTCCGGTTATTTGATGTTCGGTAAGACACGCGAACAACGCGGACTTGAGTGGTTCGAGTACGGGCTGCTTGCAAAGCCCAAATTGCGAGCCCCTTTGACAATCGCATTTGCTTTCGTTGCAACTCACAATCATTTTGTATTGGACCGGAGCGAGCGAATATTCGGCAGGACCGCACCGGTGATCAAACTCGCTGCCGACGCGACGGAGGATGACCACTTCGACTTGCTAGGCATCCTCAATTCCTCGACCGCCTGTTTCTGGCTCAAGCAGGTCAGCCACGACAAGGGTAATGGTGGCATCGGCGGTGGCATTGCAGACCAGGCTTGGGAGCGATTCTTCGAATTCACCGCGACCAAGCTCAAAGAGTTTCCTTTGCCAGCGACGTTGCCGCGCGAAACCGGACGCGCGATCGACGCAGCCTCGACGGAATTCCAAGCCGCAGCGCCGGGCGCGCTGTTCACCGGTGGGGCACCAGATCCGACAGGTTTGGTCGCTGCACGCCAGACTTGGCTAGCGCTTCGTGACCGCATGGTGTTCTTGCAAGAGGAACTCGACTGGGAGACGTACCGCCTCTATGGTCTCGTCGAGGAGGATCTCACCTTTAGCGGGGATACCCAGCCCTTGCCTCCTGAACACCGTGCGTTCGAAATCATCCTGGGCCGTGAAATTCTTGAGGGAGCCGAACACACGGCGTGGTTTGATCGCCACAGTCGTACACCGATCACGGAGATGCCCAGCGAATGGCCGGGGGAGTATCGCGCGCTCGTGCAGCGACGTCTCGACGCCATCGCCGAGAATCCGTCGTTGCGGCTGCTGGAACGGCCGGAATACAAACGTCGGTGGGCGACCCCGAGCTGGGAATCTCAGCTGGCGGCGGCGGCCACCACGTTCGCGCTGGACCGATTGGAAAAGAGTGAGCTGTGGCAAGACGCCCAAGGTCGCCCGGTTCCGCGCTCAACCAGCCAACTGGCCGATATTCTTCGCGATGACGTGGAGCTACGAACGGCATTAGAGATTCTCACGGACACAACCCACGTCGAACTGCAACCGGCAATCGCGGCCCTATTGGCCGCCGAAAGCGTGCCGCCCGTGGCGGCACAACGGTACAAGCCCAGCGGGCTCATCAAGTTCCGAGAGTGGCAGCAGGTCTGGGAGCAGCAGCGCGCGGAAGACAACGGCCAAACGGTATCGATTCCCGTGCCGCCGAAGTACGCGCCGTTGGACTTTCAGAAGTCCAGCTATTGGAGCGCTCGCGGCAAACTCGATGTTCCCAAGGAACGCTTCATTTCCTACCCCGGTGCGGCCCGGGCAACGGACGATTCGCCGATCTACGGGTGGGCCGGCTGGGATCATGCCGCCCAGGGCCTGGCCATGTCGGTACTGGTGGGTGACATGGTTGGCAGTGGTGCGACCGCAGAGCAGCTCACGCCCCTGTTAGCCGGAATCGTTGAGCTGGAACCCTGGCTGCACCAGTGGCACTCGGAGATCGACGCCGCCTATGGGACAAGCCCGGCAGCGGCCATCTCGGGCATGTTGGCGGCGCAACTGGAGCGACAAGGATTGACGCGGAATGACGTCACAGCGTGGGTGCCATCGGCCCCGACCCGAGGTCGCACGCGCGTGACAAAGGCCCCAACGACGGGTATGAACCCCATGGAGGAAAACTCGTGAGCACTCTCGGCCTTAACACCCCCCTCCGTGACCTGTTGGACATTCCGGAGACCCGTGACGCTTCGGACTTCGTGCTGCGGCTGCACGAGGGTGTCGCCGCACCCGCACGAACGCTGCAGGACTACGTGGTTACTGACGGTATCGCCCAGTCGCTCGACGATGCTCTGGCCCTGGTGGAGCGCACGCTCAATGAGGGCAAGTCCAAAGGAACGTTCATCCACGGTTCCTTCGGCTCGGGAAAGTCACACTTCATGGCGGTCTTGCACCTCCTACTTTCGGGAAATGTTGCCGCCCGTGAACTCCCCGGCTTGCAACAGACCATTGCCAGTCGTAGCAGTGTCTTTGGGCGCAAGCTCTTGGCAATCGACTACCACCTGCTCGGAGCCGAGTCATTCGAACAGGCGCTCTTCTCCGGGTATCTCAATACCGTGCGGGACCGGCACCCCGAGCATGCACTCCCGGTGCTGCACGCCAGTGACGGACTCTTCGCCGATGCTCAGCAGTATCGGCACCGCCTCGGCGACGACGGCTTCTTCGCGGCGATCAACGAACAATCCGGCGGCGACTGGGGCGATGTGGGAACGATGTGGGACGCCGAAACCTTCGATGCGGCCCTGCGTCTTCCGGCCGGCCACTCTGATCGTTCCGAACTCGCCCAGACGCTGATAGCCACTATCCTCACCGGGTATGCCAATGCCGGGGACTGGCTCGATATCTCCAGTGGAATCAAGGCCATGAACGAGCATGCCCGTGACCTGGGGTACGACGGCCTGATTCTCTTCCTCGACGAACTCGTGCTCTGGCTGGCCCAGCATCTCTCGGACAGCCAATTCATTGCCAGCGAAACGTCCAAGGTCGCCAAGCTTGTGGAGACCGGCATGTCCACGCTGCCGATTCCTATGGTGTCCTTCGTGGCCCGACAGCGCGACCTCAAGGACTTCTTGGGCGGGGGCGGTGTCGGTGCCGAACAAGAGGCGATTGGTCAGTCCATCAAGTGGTGGGATGACCGGTTTGAGCAGATTGAGTTGCAGGCGGCTGACCTGCCCAAGATTGTCAAGCAACGACTGCTGATGCCCGTCAATGCCGAGGCCGAAGCGGTCTTGAAGCAGGCTCTCGCGACGGTGAAGCAAAATTCCTCGTCCTGGGGCTACCTCCTCACCGACGAAGCGGGCTCCAACGAAGGTGATTTTGCCAACGTCTACCCGTTCTCGCCGGCTCTCGTCGATGCGCTGGTGGCGCTGTCGTCGCTGCTGCAGCGAGAACGCACTGCACTCAAACTCATGGGAGAACTCCTCTCCGACGGCCGCGACTCGCTCACCGCCTCCGATGTGATTCCGGTGGGAGACCTTTTCGACCCGGTCGTGCTGGGCACGGTGAAACCGCTCACCGAAGACATGAAACGTCACTTCGAGGTTGCCGCCGATTTCTATCGCAACCAGATGCGCCCGTACCTCCTCGGAAAACACCGTGTGAGTGAACGCGAGGCATCAAGTCTGGGTCGGGACCACGTCTTCATGACGGAAGACCGCCTGGTGAAGACCCTGCTCATCGCTGAATTGGTTCCCAATGCCTCTTCGCTGCGCAACCTGACGGCAGCGCGCTTGGCAGCCCTGAACTATGGCACGATCAATGCCTATATTCCGGGCACGGAGGCTCAACAAGTGCTGATCTGGGCGCAGCAGTGGGCTCAAGAATTTGGTGAGGTTTCCATCACGACGGGTGCAGACCCGATCATTGCGCTGCACCTAGCCGGGGTGGACTACACCTCCATTCTGGAGCGCGTGCGTGCTGAAGACAGCACCCCAAACCGGCGAGAACTCATTCGCGGTCTCATCGCCGAAGAGTTAGGGCTCGATGGCGGCAGCTTCTTGGTTCGAGAGCGCGCGCTGAAGCAGGTGTGGCGTGGCCAGAAACGCGACGTGAGCGTGATTTTCGGTAACGTGCGCGACGCTGCCGACGTGCGCGATGACGACCTCATCGCCGAGACTGGCGCGTGGCGCCTGGTGATTGATTTTCCCTACGACGATGGACTCCATTCACCGAGCGACGACATCGCGAGGCTCGAGACGCTGCGGGTGGGTGGCATCGAGAGCAACACCATTGCGTGGATACCCAACTTTCTGAATGCCGCCCGCCTCGACGACATCGGCAAGCTCGTCACGCTGGAATATGTGTTGAAGCCGGCGCAGTTCGAGCAGAACGCCGGTCAGCTTGCTCCGGCCGACCGAGAGCCGGCCCGAAATGCGCTGGAGAACCAACGCAGGGCGCTCCGAGAGCGCGTGATTGACGTGTTGCGGCAGGCCTACGGTGTGGCGGCGATCAAGGGCAACGATGTCGATCCCCAGCTGTCAGGCATCGAGATCTTCTCCACTTTGGCCTCGGGCCTCACTATTCAGCCGCCCGTAGCCGTCAATCTGAGCGACGGCCTGAGATCAGTTCTGGATCAGGCCTGGACTCACGAGCATCCTCTGCATCCGAAAATCGAACCGAGCGAGATTGAGGTGCGGGCGACAGAGGTGAAAGCCGCCATGGACTTGGTGGCCCGCGCCAGCTCCAGCGATGACCGCCGTCTGCCGGGCTTAGACGCTGCAGCGCAAAAAGTGCTGAAGAGGCTGGCAGTGCCGCTGCGTCTCGGAACCCTGCGCGAAAACGTCTTTACCGTCTCCCTGAGCACCTTCGGTTGGCGGGACGACTTCACGCGGTGGACGGCCAACGCCACGAACGGTGTCACTGTCGGTCAGCTCCGCGGGTTCCTCGCCCCGTGGGGTATGGGCACTCTGCTACAAGACGCCGTCATCATGACCTGGGCGTTGCTCACCGACCGTGAATGGGTGCGTGGCACGGCAATCGCCGATGCCCCTGCACCCGGCGCCCTGACTCCAGACCTGCTCTTGCGACCGGCAAATCTTCCCTCGGAGGAAAGCTGGCTCGTGGCGACGGCCCGCGCACAATCCCTGTTCGGCCTGCCATTGGAACCCCATCTCGTCTCGGGCGCCGTGCGCAGACTGGGGCAGGCTATATCCCTGGCCGCGGCGAAATGGAGCGGTGATACCGGACCCCTCGTGGCCCAGCTGGAAGCCCACGCCGCAGTTCTTGGAATCGATGCGCATGCGCCGGTCGGCCGTCTCGCGACGGCACGGCGCGCCGACGCTGTGTTGGCTGATCTTGTCCTGGAACGGGACCCTCGGATCATTATTGAAGTTCTCGGCGCGGCAGATCTTCCCGCCGAAGCGCAGGCGGTGGCACGCTCGATCACCACCGCCCGGGCTCTTCACCAGCAGCTAAAGGGCGCCGACTGGCCATCCATCGATGCGAGCAGCAAACTCAACGACGACCAGGTCAACGCTGTTCTGGACGAGATGCAGACCGTGGGACGCCGCGAGGAACTGCATGCTTCCCTCCAGCCGGTGTTGTTGAAAGCCGGTAGCGCCGCCCGAGAGGCGTTGATTCGTCTGGTACCCGTTAACCGACCGGTGCCGGTTGATCCGCCTGCGCCGGTTAGTCCACCGGTTGTCCCGGCGGTTACCGGGCCGATCGCGGTGATTCCTGACCCCGTAGTCCCAGTTTCCCCACCCGGCTCGATCGCTTCCATCGACGAGATTGAGCTGGAAATTGATGACGCTTTAGATTCTCGCCTGCAGGGTATCGCCGAGAAGATTCGAAGCGAGTTAACGAAGAACCCCGGTAAGCGGGCGCACGTGCGTTGGTGGCTGGAATGACCTCAGGGACCCGCCACGCGCCGGTTCTCTCCGATGCGCTTCTGCGCGAGAGCATCAAGCTGTTTGTGGAGCGGGCCGACGCCGAGACCCGCGTTCTCCTGCTTCGTGCTCAGCCGCGCTCGCTGGCAGACCTCAACCTCGGCTTTGGCGACCGCTCTGTGCGTGTCGTCGCTGGCGTCTCGCAACTTGCCGTGCTCGACGCTTACAGCACCCTTGCCGAGGACGAACTTTTGGTGGTGCTGACGGATCGCGTCGATCAGGAGCTTGGAAGTGCCGTGCTCATCCCCGCGGAACGCCAAACCGTGCAATTCATCGATGACTGGAATTTGGTACCGGCACTCTTCAACGCTACCGGGATCGATCCGCGGCTCCGGGCGATCGGGTCTTGGCTTCCCGCGGCCCTCCTCGAGCACCAGCCGGTAAACGGTTGGCCCGCTGTTCCGGCCGGGGCGATCACGGCTGATTTCGCCGTGCGTGCGCTGCTAGCGCAGGTACTCGGCCTCCGAGGCGACGGCGAGTTGGATGCCATCATGTTGTTGGAACAGCTGGAGAATGCGGACGTTCGTCAACGCTGGGTCGCCCTTGACGAAACAATGCGGAAAGGGATGACGGTTGCGGCATCCCGCTATCTGGGCGAGTACAGCGCTCTGGCCCTCAGCGCAGTGGCGTCCGGGAAGTCTGTTTCCGTTATTGCGATCGGTCTCGCGGCCGATGTCCTCTGGCCCCGCGCCTTACCGGAGAGCGAGCCCGCGGCGCAGATCATTGCACGCACGAGAATCGAACAGTATGTCGGTGTCGACGTGTCTCGCACGAGCGCTCGCGCCTACGCTGACGCGGCAGTGTCGATCGTGTTACGACGCGATTCAACCGGTGACCCCCGCACCGATCAAGTGATCGCGCAGGCGGAAGCCCTGCTCCGCGACTTGGGTTGGGCCGAGGGTGCAGAAAACTCGGAGCTACTGCGGGCCGGGCTGCTGGGGAGGCTTCGTATTCTCGCCCAACGGCTGAACTCGGCACTCAAAACACAGAGTTCGAACGGAGATGCTTCGGTCGAAGACGCGCTTAATCTGGTTAGCGCTCACCTTCTCGGCCACCGCGACCCGGCCGAGATCTTTTCGGCGCAGATGGCGGTGCGGTTGCTGCGCTGGTTGCGGGCGAAGGAGGCGGATGCAGAATTCGATTCCCTCGCGGAGGGAATGGCACGGTACGCCGTTGATGGTGGCTGGGCTGATCGTGCCCTCGCCGCGGTGTGGAGCGGGTCGGCTGAGCCGGTTGTCGCGGCCACCTATGCCACGCTGGCGGGAAAGGTGCGTGTGCTGCGGGATGCTCAAGACGAACGCGCCGCGCAGCTCTTGACCGGATCACGCCTTGACTCGACGCGGGTTGTGCCAGTGGAGGAGATTCTCTCCGTTGCCGTACAACCGATTTCTCAAAGTGCGCCCGTACTCCTGATCGTTCTGGACGGCATGAGTGTCGCCGTTGCCACTGAGCTCGCTCAGGACATGGCGCCGCTCGGCTGGGTGGAGTTGGTGCGGGAGGGCTCGAGTCAGCGCCTGGCCGCGATTTCGGCTTTACCCTCCGTGACTACGTACTCACGAACATCCCTGTTCGCGGGAACGCTTCTGGCCGGCCAGCAGGACGTCGAGAAGTCGCGTTTTGCCGCTGCCGTCAAGGGAGCGCTCTTCCACAAGGACGATCTGCGATCTGGTGGAGGAGAGACTCTGCCCGCGACCGTAACCAGCGCCATCGCTTCGCCCGCTCAGCGGATTGTCGGCATCGTACTCAACACGATCGATGACGCTTTGGCGAAGCACGATCCCGGGGGAACACGCTGGAACTTGGGCCAAGTTCAGCACCTGCGTGCGCTGCTGAATGAAGCCGCCCAGGCTGGACGTTCCGTCATTCTCACCTCCGATCACGGTCACGTCATTGAGCGCGGGGGAGAGCACCGCCCGGTTCCCGGCGCTGGCGGACGCTGGCGGAGCGTTGCCAGTGGACCCGCCCTGCCGAGCGAGACCCAGGTGAGCGGCCCCCGGGTGCTGGCTCCGGGCGGATCCGCGATTCTGGCACGAGTCGAAGGGCTGCGGTACACCAGTAAGGCAGCCGGCTACCACGGAGGGGCCAGCCTGGCCGAACTGACGATCCCTCTCTTGGTTTTTCGGAGACAGGAACGGCCCGCGGTTCGCGGCTGGGTCGATGCAATGCCTCAAGCTCCCGTCTGGTGGAACGATCGTGCGCGCGCGATTCCTCGTCTTGTTCCGGCACCGGCGAAGACCACGGCCACGAAGAAGCCGTTGGCCGTCGACGCTCAATCACTCTTCGAGCTGCCCCCGGCCGAGGACCCCGTTCAGCCTCTGGCAGATCTGGCCCAGAGCGTGGTGGCCAGTGAAATATTTGCCGGGCAGGAAGCGCGTGCGGGGCGGCATCCGCTGGCGAACGTGATTGTGCACGGTCTGCTTTCGGTCCTGGTCGATCAGGGCGGCCGGGCGCACAAGGACACCCTGGCGGTCGCCGCCGGCATCTCGACTACGGCGATCGAGCCTACCCTCGCAGCCTTCCGGCGCTTGCTCAATGTCGACGGCTATGACGTCGTGGCCACGGACACAGACGGCCACACCGTGGTCCTTGATCTTCCGCTCTTGCGGGAGCAATTTGGTCTGGAACCAGGCAAGTGACAGTACCGAAGAGCGCTCGACGTCGGCGCGACATCGTCGACGCGCTGCGCCGGGGGACCGTTCCGCAGCGCGGTCTCGATGTGATGGCTGTGGGGTTGGACCGATTCTCGGAAACGATCGACGCCGAGCTGGAATCGGTGGCCAACGGTGGTGCCCAATTCAAAGCTATTCGGGGCGAGTACGGGTCGGGTAAGACCTTCTTTGCTCGGTGGCTGACCGAAACCGGCAAGCGCAAAGGATTCGCCAGCGCCGAAGTTCAGATCTCCGAGACTGAAACCCCGCTCCATCGCCTGGAGACCATTTATCGGCGCATCATCGAGAACCTGACGACGGCGGAGGCGCAGCCCAGCGCCTTTCGTGAGGTCATCGACGGTTGGTTCCATGTTTTGGAAGCCGACGTTATTGCGGACGGAACGAACGCTGCCGACGTGGTGGCCGTAATGGCAGCAACGGATGCCCTGCTCGAACGTCGTTTGTCTGCGGTGAGCAAGGCGGCACCCGCTTTCGCGGCAGCGCTTCGCGGCTATCGGAACGCCGTTCTCACGGGGGACGTGCCACAGGCTGAGGGACTCCTTTCTTGGCTCGCTGGTCAACCGCATGTTTCTGCTTCCGTTCGTCGTGCGGCGGGCGTACGCGGCGATCTCGACCATTTTGGAGCCCTCGGGTTCTTGCAGGGGCTGCTCACGGTGCTTCGCGACTCGGACTATCAGGGCCTCGTGATCGTTCTGGATGAGGTCGAGACGCTGCAACGCGTGCGCTCCGACGTGCGCGAGAAATCTTTGAATGCTCTCCGGCAGCTTGTCGATGAGATCGACTCCGGGCGGTTCCCGGGACTCTACTTGGTGATCACGGGCACGCCCGCGTTTTTCGATGGGCAGCAAGGAATTCAGCGGCTTCCACCGCTGGCGCAGCGTATCTCCGCAGACTTTTCCAGCGACCCACGCTACGACAATCCTCGTGCGCCGCAGATTCGACTCCCTGGATTTGGCCAGGACTCCTTGCGCGAGTTGGGCGTGCGGGTGCGGGACATCTACGCGCCAGGTTCTCAGGCGCCCGAACGGGTCGCGACGCTCATCGACGATGCCTACGTGCAGGAACTCGCCAACGCCGTAGCCGGACAACTGGGCGGTAGAGTCGGCGTCTCCCCGCGCCTCTACCTGAGGAAGCTCGTCGATGTTATGGACCGCGTCGATCAATTCCCTGACTATGAGCCGCGACGGGACTATCCACTGACGGTCTCGGCGGGGGAGCTAACGGACGTGGAACGAGAGGCGGCACACCTGGGCGACTTGAAGGCGGCGGCATCCGTCGACGATGTCGACCTCGGTCTCTAGGTGAGTGATGCCACCGGGCTCAACCCGGCACTGGAATACCACATCGTCAACTCGCTGGGCTGGAACAACCTTCGTCCCTTGCAGCAGGCCGCCGTGGAACCGGTGCGCTCGGGGGCAGACTGTCTTCTGGTGGCGCCAACGGCCGGCGGTAAGACCGAGGCAGCGATCTTTCCGTTGCTCTCGGAGATGGTTGATGCCAACTGGCAGGGAATGTCGGTGCTCTACGTGACGCCGCTTCGGGCACTGCTGAACAACCTTAAGCCGCGCCTGGATGGGTACGGGCACTGGCTGGGGCGCACGGTGGGACTTTGGCATGGGGACGTGCCGGACGGTGAACGAAAACGAATTCTGCGGGACCCGCCCGATATCTTGCTGACGACGCCGGAGTCGCTCGAGGCGATGCTCGTTTCCCGACGGGTCGACCACCACAATCTCTTTCGAGGCGTGCGAGCGATCGTTATTGACGAACTTCATGCCTTTGCTGGAGGCGACCGCGGTTGGCATCTACTGGCGGTGCTGGAGAGGATTCAGCGGCTGGCCAACGCGCCTATTCAACGCATCGGTCTGTCGGCCACGATCGGAAACCCGGACCAAATGCTCACCTGGATGCAGGGATCCGGCGCGGCGCGGGGACGCCCGGCTCGCATCGTGAGCGAAGACGTGCCCGCGAATGCGACGGCGCCGGAGGTGACACTCGATTATGTCGGGTCGGTCGCTAATGCCGCGCTCGTGCTGTCGCGGCTTTACCGCGGGGAGAAACGTCTCGTCTTCTGTGAATCTCGGGCCCAGGCCGAAGACCTCGCTTATGAGCTGCGGCAGCTCGAGGTCACGACGTTCGTGTCCCATTCCTCCCTGTCGGCCGATGAGCGCCGCCAGAGTGAACGTGCCTTCGCTGAGGCTCGAGACTGCGTCATAGTCGCCACGTCCACACTCGAGCTCGGAATAGACATTGGCGACCTCGACCGGATGATCCAAATCGATGCCCCAAGAAGCGTGGCGTCTTTTCTTCAACGCCTCGGCCGCACGGGGCGCCGCCCGGGAACGGCGCGCAACGCGCTTTTCCTCGCCATCGAACCGGCCACATTTCTCCGCGCCGCCGGACTATTGCTGCTGTGGCGCGCTGCGTTTGTTGAACCTGTGGTGCCGCCGCCCGCGCCGCTTCATATCGCGGCGCAGCAACTACTAGCATTGGCGCTGCAGGAGGGACGATTCGGGACCGAAACGTGGCGTGACTGGTGGGGCGGGCTCACTCTAATGGACGACGCTTCACTCGTCTTGACGTTCCTGCGCGAGAACGAGTTTCTGGTCGAAGACTCTGGCATGCTCTTCATCGGACCCCGCGCTGAGAAGGAGTTCGGGCGGCGTTACTTCATGGACCTGTTGACCTCTTTCATCGCTGACCTCGAGCTGAAGGTGCTTGTCGGGCGCAGAGAGATCGGCTCGGTTTCGCCTCTATCTCTGGCTGGCCATGACAAGGCCGCAGCCAAGCCGTTGCTGCTGGCGGGGCGGGCTTGGAGGATCGAATCCGTGGATTGGAACAAGCACGAGGTTCTGGTGACCGAGGACCATGAGAAGGGTAAAGTGCGCTGGCCCAGCGCTCCCATTGCTGAGGGGTTTGAGCTCGTTCGCGCCAGTCGGGACGTTCTGCTTGGGGCGACACCCGAGGTCAACTTCTCGAAACGGAGCGTTGCTCTCATGGCGACCATTCGCGAAGAAATGGGCTCGACCGTGGATGCTGGTGGGCTGGTCTTGTCGCGGGGGGCGAAGGGCATCACTTTTTGGACCTGGGCGGGGCTTCGCGCAAATGAGACGCTGCTGAGTGGGCTCGGATATCCGGATGGCACTGCGGCCGATAACCTCAGCATCCGTCTGCCGACCGAGATCAGTATCGAGGATATTCGCACGGCGGATGTGGCGACGGCCCTGCCCGTGGTCAGCCCGGAAGCGGTGGAAGGACTGAAGTTCTCAGCGGCGCTGACACCGGGGCTGGCGAGTGCGACGTTGGCGGCGCGGTTCGTTGACCGGCTGGGAGCTGTTGACATTGTGGCGAGGCCCATTCTCGTGCTGAATGCGATCGACTGATGGCGGCTGGGGCTGGGTCTCAGCCGCCAAGCAATAGTGCCGAGCCGGAATCGTCCGGCAGCGCACTGGAGCCGGCCACGGTGCTTCTGGCGATCCTTGCGACGCCGCCGGAGACATCCGGCGAACGTACGTTGAAGAGGCTTGAAATGGCTCGGCAGCTCTTGGGCTTCAGTGAGGTGCGAGTCGTCAATGTATTGGACGTAGCGACCTTCAGAACGAATGGTATGTCTACCGCGGGGCAAGACCCGGAGCCATGGCTGCGGTCCCGGCCAGCCATCAGCGCGGGAATCAATGATTGCGACGGCATAGTTCTCGGTTACGGAGTCGGTGAACCAACTGGTGCCGCGCGCATTCACTATCGCGAACAATTGGCCTGGCTATGGAACCGTCTAGACGTCTTGACCGCACCGATCTGGAGCGTCGAACTCCCGCCGCGGCATCCGTCGAGGTGGCACCGACTCACGTACAAGACATCGCCGGGCTCCGACTTCGAGACGATGCTGTCGACAGTCTTACTGCGAGTCGACAAACAAGTGCCGCGAACCGTTCTCGCTTAGAAGGTCACGGATCGCAGTTCAAGATTCAGTAAAATCTTGCACCAGGCTTCGGCAGCGTTTGCGAGTGTACCCTTCACTAACCCGATGGTGCTGCGCTGCAGCACAGCGGACCGCGACGTACGATGTGCCCCGGCTAGCCGTGGTACTAGGAAACCCCCCAATTGACCTAGGTCGGGTGATTCCTGCGGATGGTACGGTGCGAGAGCCCGAGAATTCTTAGTCGTTAGACATGTCATCGTCAATGCGCCCGGTTTCCATAGCACGCAAAGCGGCTTGGAGGTCGATCGCGTGCTTGCCGCCGAATCGTAATTTGCCGGGTTCACCGGCCAGCACTATTTCGACGGCAACGCTTCCTTGATTGCCGACCGTCTGAGTCAAGAGATCATCTCGCAAATCTTCGAGTGAGGTATCGCGGGCGTGTCGGTATTTGGCCGCGCAGGTCGGACAAAGAGAGAGACGATTCTCAAGGAGGTCTAGCGCGGTGTCTTTGACAAACTGCACGGCCTCAAAGTAGTAGCCACCATCAACCTTGAAGGGCATCGCCGATAGGCAGATTTGGCAGAGCATCGTGCCGTCTTCGTTCGTATACAACTGAGTAAGGTAAATCCGCGCGGCGCTGCGGTGGCCAGGAACTTGGACATAGACAGACCTGACGCGATTATCGTACGTGCGCGTAGGAGCTAATCTTGCAAGTTCGCCAGCACGACTTGCTCGTTGCCCGGGGGCAGCGGATGGGGCATCGGGTAAAGATTGTTTTCTATCGCGTATCCACTCAAGAATCTCCTCCGGTGACTCTTTGTACGCGTCGACAATGAGTTGAAGTTCTTCCGATGACTTGAATCCCAGAGATCGCGCTCTTTCTTCACCAACTTTCCGAATAAAGGTGGCACTGGCCGCGTTGCGACCGAATCCGGCTAAATCCAAAAGTGTGGCATTTGCGGGTTTGAACAAGTCGGGGGGAAGGTCGTCCTCGGTCATGTCTGCTGGAACACGCCCATTTCCATCCCGGTCCAGTATCCAGGGAGATGATTTCAGTTGCATCAATAGCGTTGAAGGAAATCGATGAATGCTGGTAGATAAATTTGAGCGATATAGAGCCTCTCCGAACTTCGTGTCAGAGGTGGTGACAACGCGCCAAAGTGTCCGAAGAAGCTGTTCATCGCCGGTTGAAATGATCAATCGTAAGTTTGGAATGGTCCAATCGATCGAGGTCATATTCTGATTCTCCCGACCGTCGTAGCGCCACCCCGTCTCGAAGTTCGGGTTGTTCCAAGCATTCAGTTGAGTAATACGAAGTCCTGTTATAGCTTGAAGTGTTTGTGCCAAAGAGCCCGCATCGGGAGACTTTCCCACGTACTCTGCGGAGAGCCGTCCCGGTGGCGGTCCGGCAAATGTTGCAGAGTCGTAAAGCGAGGACAGCCCCGTGGGAGCGAACGGTTCATCTATGTAAAGGTCCTGTGGGGCCGCCCAGTATGGAGTTCCGTCACTGCGGACAGCGACAAATATGGCTTTGCCGCGGTACGTGCTGGGGGCGACAGCCTTAGTTTCCAGCAGTTGCTTGAGGGAACTGAGGTCACGAAGGTGGGTGTAAGTTACCGACGCGGGTTCGTGACCGTACATCTTGAAGCACTCGTCCAGCCGCGCCGCAGCGTCCCAAGGTCGTACCTTCGATTGCTCATAGAATGCGCGGAGCTCGCGATTGTCCACGTCGCCTTCTGCATCGTTGTCGTTCTCGAAGACTGCGAGCGAATCGATCACGAGACCGTCTGCACGAAGGCCTACTGCGGTGGGTAGGTAACCTTCTTCGCCAGAAATATGTCGAACACTCCTACCGTATTGAACGCGAATTATGGGAACCCCGATCAAGGCCCGAGCGAGGTCGTGTCCGGGCTGATCGTATGGGCGGCTCGACGATCGTGATCGCGGGGTAAAGGCTTGAAGCATTAAATAGAACTCACGCAGCCACGTGTCGCTCTTTGGAGAAATCCAATCGTTCCATATCGATATATTTTTCCGAGATACCTCGACTACGTCCGCCTGCTGGTAACTCGTCGTCATTGTCTTGAACATCGAGGTAATCTCATCACGCCCAAAGTCGACGGCATCGAGGGAGTCTAGGAAAGCACCGACTCGTCCTTTCCCGGACTTTAGCCAACCAAGACCTGGAGCCGCCTGAACCGCTGGAGTCGTCGCACCAAGAAATTTTGCGTCCTCGATAGACAGGGTCGAGTAAAGGTTCGACTCCGCTCTGAGAAGCTCCTTAGCCGGGGCATTCTCGCCGTCGACAGTTGGTGCGAGCGACTCGCTGTTGAAAGCAGTTGTTACTTGGACTCGTATTGCCGTGTATCGGTGTGGCAAAACATCGTCTTTGTTGGGCAGCGCACTGAAGAGTCCGTCGGTGAGGAGCCCCGCGTCGCGCATCGACGGAAGTGCGTCGGCGATGACGTTGGCGATCCCCTCGACGAGGGACTGGTTCCCGGGGTCATCCCGTACGTTGTCCCTCGCCACGGTCGACGCAAAAGGTGCATGCACGTGAAATTTCAGCCCGGACGTCTCATTGACTGCTGGAAAGTAGATAAAAACTTGGCCAGCAATGGGCATGATCGAGTATTTCGTTGGCCCGGGCCCCTTCGGAGCGTGTCGTTCGAGCGCGAAGGCTGCTGCGACTGGGAGCGAATTGCCATCGATATCGACATCGCCGGCGATGCGGTACCAATAGGCGGGGCCGCCGGTCTCATGAATACTCTCAATAGAGATGATGCGCGTATCGAGCGCGCGTCGTTCGAGCAATCGTTCGTCCCCGTCGGGGAGTGAACAACCGATAAGTGTGATGTTGTTCAAGAACAGCAACGTTGTCCTTGAGATCTCTCGCAGTGCGCTCGCAACTTCCACGACCGCTTGTTGGGCAGGTTTGTCAGCGCGGTCGAAGGGAAACCAGAAGCTAGTCCACCCGTCACGCACGTCCCTCGGAACTGCAGTTGGTACGAAAAGATCATGAATTGCAAACGAATGCTCGCCGGAGTGGATCTCAGGTGTCTGAGTGTAGGCAAACACCGCCTTGAAGCCCACTCCAAATTTGCCGATACTTGTCGCATCGTCCGCCTTAGTGGACTGCCCGATTCCGGTGATCGAATCGATGTCGCGCAGGTCGAAGAGCCGTGAGCCGTCGTGCTGTACGCGTAGGCCGTTCGATCGAAGATCGAAATTGACCTCATGAGCACCAGCATCCTCCGCGTTCTGGAGGATTTCATAAATGAAGTGGGCGTTGTCCGGGTACAAATTGGCCAGTAGGTTACGGAGACCTTCCTCGAAACCGTTGTTCCGCGCCGCGTCCACGTATGCGCGTCTCCGCGCGGATAGTGACTCAAAGGTCGTCATGGTTTTACCACCTCGAGGACGACGACTGCAAGTCTTTTCGTGACTAAATCAGACCCAGCAATGGCACGTTCATGTTGTGCTATCAGACGGTCAAACTTGTCCTGAATGTTCGACAGCTCGCTTTCGCGCATTCTCACAATATTGGGTTCGCTGACGTTGGTGGCCTGTAACTCGACGGTGCTTAGCTGACGGTCGCGCTGGGCGCGAAGGGAAGCCACCCGTTGCTTTGCCGAAGCAGTGGCGCGCGCCACATGCGTCTCTCTCGCGTATTCCCATTCCGTGTGGTGACGCTCGTCCAAGGCATCTGTTTCGGCTCGACTGACGAAGGCATTGGAATCAGCGTCCAGTGCCACGGCCAGAAGACCGCCGGCGGCCGCTTCCACTTCCGGGCTGGTACTGATGTACCGGAGCGTCATGCTGTCCCGTGAGTCGAATCGTGTCCAGCTGTAGATTGCCAAAGGATATGTCCCAGGGGCTACGAGATTCGACTGGGCCCGCAATGCTACCGTCGGTGAATTTGCCAAAGCCGCATGCTGCGAGGATACAAGGACCAGTGGGTGAGTTGCGCCAAGAAGTTCCACGTCATCTGTGTCCGCCAGCTCGGCGTTCGTCGTGACTTTCAATACAACGGGCTTCCGCCGCAGCACCCGCTCGATTCGCGGGTCCCCGCCGGCTGCGCGCAGGTCGGCACTTACTCTGGCAGCCGCAACCTCATCCAAGCGCACCGTGGCGACCTTGCCAGCGCTCAAAGCTATGCGACGTTCTGGCAGGATCTCCGCGAAGTACGATCGAACCAGATCGCCGATTTTGTCGTCCTCGAGCCACTCGCTGCTCGCCTCTGAAACCCGTGATTCGAACGATTCTGTCGTTAGGCCGAGGAGCGAACTCTGCTGGTCTTCGAGGCGTTCCATTTCCTGAATGCGTGCAACCTCGTTGTCGGCCAGCTGACGGAGTCGTTCATTTCGGTCTGTGGCAGAGAGCGTCAAGTCCTCACCGATCTTTCGCAACTCCGTTGTCATATCACCGAGGATTTTCTCGCTGCCGCCGAGAGCGCGGTGAAACACCCCAATCCGTATCAGACAGCGGTCGTAGATCTCAGCCTCGATCGTTCCGCGCGTCAGTATATTGATGATCGCAACGGACTCGCTCATCTGTCCACGCCGGTCGATTCGCCCGATTCGCTGCTCGATACGCATCGGATTCCATGGGATGTCGTAGTTCACCAGAGTGTCGCAGAACTGGTAATCGAGGCCCTCCGTTCCCACTTCAGAACAGAGCATCAGGTCGATTGCCTCAGGGTTGCTTTTAGCAAGTTTGAAACGCCTGCGGAATGCGTGTCGGTCCTCGTCAGGAATCGCACCGTGGACGACGGCGACGCGGATTCCCCAGGATTCAGCTTGCTCCTCGAGATATTTAAGGGTGTGACGGAATGTACTGAAAACAAGTATCTTGTTGTTTTCTTCTAGCTGCTTGTCGGCGACGAGTTGCTGGAGGACATCGACTTTTGGGTCCGGCAAGCCGTCGAGGCTTGCCGCCATCCGACCCAGCGCCCGAACGTCCTCGCGCAAGGCTTGCATAAATTGGGGTATCGAGTCAGGGACATCTTCTCCAATTTCGGAGAACTCAACCTTGTCCAACCTATTTTCAAGCATTTGTTGGATTAGTGGGGCGAGACCGCTTATGGAGCTCGCAGCTTGGCGTCGAAGCATTGACAGCAGGAACTCAATAGACATCCCGGGCGCTTGACGAGCAACAATCCGGCCGCAGAGTTCTAGAACCGCGTCGTAGACGGTCTCCTGTTCGGGAGTGAAATCAACGAGAGGCGCACTCGGCTTCCTCATCGTGAACGTACCAATGTCCCGTCGTCTGGTTCGGGTGACGATGGCCGAGAATGTGTTGAGGTCTTCTAAGGCGCGCACCACACGGACTCGCGATACGGCATCAGTGGGATCTTCGGCGAGAAGATCGGTGATCTGTCCGACCCTTGGATCGACATTCATGACTTGGTGACCCCAGCCTGTTGCGAGAGCTCGCCGAAGAGCGTCACCGACGTCGAATTGCCAGCCGTTGACACCGCCACGTGCTGCTTCGACCGCCGCATAGAGATGTTCGTTTGGTTCGAGCATCTGCGCGAAGTCGCGTTCTGTTGGAACGAGATCGTCGCGCAGGAGATTCACGAGGGTGAACAGGTCCTTGCTGTCTGTCTGCAGGGGAGTCGCGGTAAGCATGATGACCGCCTCCGCTGATTCGGTCAAGCGCTGTACGTTCTGGTACGCAAACGTCGGTCGATTGCGGATGTGGTGTGCTTCATCCACGATGACCAAGTCGAAGTGCGGTCCGGGGGCCAAATCGACAAGACCCGGTCGTCGTGCACCGCGTTTGGTGTCGCTCCCGAGAAGCAGACGTTCATCCAGGAGAGAATAAGGCACGATCGCCTTTGCGAAGCGTGATGGCCATTCGCCCTCGCGCAGTGACTCCTCTAGGCAGAACTGAAGATCAGCGCCACTCAAGTGGACGAAGTCCTCATCGAATCTCTTGAGCTCATTGCGCCATTTTTCATCGACAACGAGGGGCTTTGGGCAGATGATCAGGACCGTGCGTGCGCGCTGTCGAGCCTGAAGCTCCTTCAGAACGAGGCATGCCTCGATGGTCTTGCCGACACCAACGTCGTCGGCGACCAAGATGCGTGGGCGGTCAGCCTGCACGATCTTCAGCACTGGACGGAATTGATACGGCTCGTAGTCGATGCGCCCAGCATTGCGTGCGTGAAGGTAACTTGTGTTCTTGTCGCGGAGAAGTTCGGAAGTCAGTCCCGTACGCAAAGCTGACCCTGAAATGGATGCTTCCTTGGGCGTCGTCTTGACCAGCTCAATTTGCGATGCGAAGTACCCGTGATTCTCACCGTCGTGGAAGACGTCGAATCTGCGTGTCCCAGCAATCTCGTGCGAAGCGGTTATAACCCCGACTATCTCCGGTCGCGCCAGCAAGCGAACTGTATTGCTCGGAACAAAGTCAACCTGCCCTAGTTCGACGAATCCCCGCACGTTGTCCACGCTCATCCCCACCCCTGGTTCATCCTTGAAAACTGGCTGTCCCGTCGTTGCCGGTCGCCTGTTGGGTCCTTCTCATCGTTGAACAGCCCAATTGCTGTTCATCGCGTGTTCCTACCCTGGTTGAACTGTATCGAATGCGCGGCCGCGAGGGACACAAAAGGAGTGAGGCGCTGCTCGAGCCCGCCCGCGGCCAGTTGTTCTTGTCTTCTGATGTGTACGGCGGCTGAGGCCGTGCTTTTTTGTCTCCCAGTAATCGTTGGTGAAGTGCGTGCGAGTGCAAGCCGGTTTCTCATCGAGGAGGCGGTGGCATCCACTAGTGTCCCTTCCTGAACTGATTGCGGGTTCAAAATGTTCCAGGAATCGATTGATCACACGTTCAGAACCAGGGATCGACTCCGGCGGGTGATCTCGACAGAACGGCCATCGGAGGGGGCCTCTGAAGGGCCCACGGACGCCAATTTCTGAACTCAGGAGTCCAAACCAGGACCTTCGACACTCCTCACCGAACCCGTCGGCGGGAAGTGTAGATACGGTAATACTGGTTGGAGGCTCCACAAGATCCGCATACTGTTGATTCGCGTTTGACAGGAGGTCTGACGTAACCCGGCGACTGTTCCAGGGCGATTCTTGCCGCTGTCAATTCTGCCTGTTCAAGGGCGCGGGCCTCCGCCTGTTAACACCGCCCCGGTGAGAGCATGCGCGGCCTCACGAGCGAGTCTCTCGTCCTTGTGCTCTGCTATATATTCAAGGTGTTGCTTTCCGCGTTCGAGCGCTAATTCTCAAAGAACCGTCCTCCCACGCCTCTTGCAGATCGAGGGGGAACGGGCATTGTCGCCGCAGAAGTCACAGGCCCTGCCGGGATTCCTGCCTTAACGATGCTCTGCGACTGGAGTTTGAGAGCAGGATCGAAAAACCCGAAGTCTTGGTCGCTGCCAGCGGGGACAGGCCTTCGAGATCTGAAGTTGAAGGAGCATCAGGTTAGGACGCACAGTAAGGCAACTCGGAACCGTGGCTGAGCCTTGAGCGGTCGGGGGCGAGTGGCTTGCTTGCGACTCCGGCATGGACGCACTTTTGCTAAGTCGCGGACTTCCTCCACGGGTGGCACTCGTGGTCGAGTTAGGTAGTGGGAGTGTTTGTCTGGATCTGAATCCAGCTTTCAAGGTCACGCTTGATGACGTCTTCGAGCTCCTTCAACGCTGCGGTTGCCTCCACGTGGTGACGCCGAACGCCGCATGTACCACGGCAAACTTAAACGCATTGCGTACCGACGGCGCAAGCCACTTAATTCTGCCAGAACCGCAGATCGTTGGATCCAGAGCTCGCGTTGGTGGAAGGGGTCGTTCCAGGCCAAAAGGACCGAGACTGCTGCAGACAAGCCGACTGTGGCCACCGCATCCGGTCGGGATGGAAAAAGCGACGCCTGGTGTGGAGCTCGAGTCCTGGGCGACAACGACGAACGCCAGATCGCGGCGTGGATGATAGAAGTCCCGTCCGTGCCGGGTGTCGGGGGCAATGAGCGCTAGACCCGCGGCTTCTCACCAAATTCAACGGTCGCCGGGAAAGACCTGACGGCGGAACGATGGCAAGTGTCGCCTGGTGACGTCGCGGTGCTTCGGTCGATCTGCACCTCGCGCGGACCACTAGGTTGGGGGCATGCCGCATTTACCGTCCTCGGTCGCGGCCAGCGTTCCGCCATATGCGGTCGCGCTGGCCTTACAAGCCATGTCGGCGGGAAAAATCGTGATCTACGCGGGTGCGGGTATCAGCCTGTCCCAGCCGACCAACCTCCCAACCGGCGCGGACCTCGCAAGACAAATTCACACACGGCTCAGGCCGACGTTCTCGGCCCTCGACAACATCAACTCGTGGGACCTAGTTGCCGTTGCCGACACCGTCGCGGGATTCCTCGGCGGCGAAGCTGCCTTGCGACAAACGTCTGCTACTGCTGCAGATTTCAAATCGGCGAAGCCTGGGTATGCTCACCGTGTGCTGGCGCATCTAATGCTCGAAGGAGCAATTGATGTCCTCACGACAAACTGGGACAACTGCATTGAGCGGGGAGCGGGTGAGGAACGCCTACCGACCGTCACCACCAGCCGTGACCTCGTCGACGTTACCCCGCCATGGGTTCTGAAGATTCACGGCTGCGCCTCCCAGCCGAATTCGCTACTCGTAACCAGCGAGCACCTCAGGGATCCACCCGCATGGGTGCGAGAACAGACCCATGCGCGGCTCGGTAGCGCTGTTGTGGTATTCATCGGCATCGGCGACGTCGCAGGCTATGTGAAGCAGCGAATTGAGGAAGCCATCAACGAAGTTGGCTCGGTCGAGAATATCCGTGTCGTGTCGCCAGACATCGAATCGGATTGGGAGGAATCTCAATGGAAGACTGTGGCGTCGAACCTTCGAGACGACCACAAAATACCAGCGACCGCCGACATGTTTATGGAGCAGCTGGCATCGGCATACGTCATGGGGCGACTTAGCCAGCACAGCGCTGGCTTGACTACTGACAAGGTGCTTACTGCTGACCTAGATGCGGCAAAGCAGGGGCTGTTCGAGTCAGACGCGTTGAGTGTGCTTCAATGGGCGCGCGGAGCAGATATTAATCCGCGGGTTGGTGAGGCAGTCCTAAAGAGTCCCGAGCTGGGCAAGGTCCTGGTCGCATTGGGCCGACTCGCGGGTGACTCGGTACGGCTCGGCCACAATCATGTGTTCTACACCGATCAGGGCCCAATTGAAGTTCTTGTGACGACGCAGACTCTTCCCCAGCGGCGTCTCATCGAGGCTGCTGAAAACCGGCTGCACGAGCACGCGCACAGGGGCGAGCCTCATCCGCGTTTCCTGGTTGCCGGCGGCGTAGGGCGAATACCGAAACCAGACTCCCTTCCTCACAGCATCATCGGGGAAACGAATGAATTCGACATTGTTGATGGCCCTCTTGCGTTGGTGGCCGATATTAGACACGCCGATGAGGTGATCGAATCGTGAAAGCTTCTTCATTGTCTAGCCGATCCGACGACGAACTAATTGGCTTGACCAAAACCGTCCTTTCGAATCAGGGATTTCAGGTTGAGAGCATGGGCGAGCACTTCAATATGATCGTTGCGGAGAATAGTAATTTCGTTGTCGCCGTTGCGGCGATGAACACCATCCAAAACCTGATACTGGCTGAACCCGTTGCCCTCGATGCCATTGCGCGACGTATCCAGTCAGTCGAACTTGGGCCGAAGAAATGGGACACATATCTTGTGCTACTCACTCAAGAGAAATCCGCTGAGGACGACGACATAACCCGTGACCTGTACGCCATAAACCACGACACGTCGCGTCTACGCCGCATCGCTCACACAGGTGTGGACCCTACTCCAGAAGCAGTTAGGCACGCACTTGCACCATTCATCGAGCCGGTGACGCCTACGACCCTCATCGCTCACACCGACGCTCTTGACGCAATGCTAAGCACCCTCATCTCGGGCGACGTAAGCGAAGAGCTTGCAAGGCGTGCCGTCGTCGCTTTCGAACAGGGAGCATCTCTCGATGACGTCCTCTAAGACCAGTATCAGTCGGCTGCGTATAGAAGCTTTTCGGGGTTTTCGTGATGCTCGTGAGTTCGACCTGTCGGCGTCAGCAATCGTCGTTACCGGGCCCAACGGCACTGGAAAGACGAGCTTTTTCGACGCATTGCAGTGGGGCTTCCTTGGCACGATAGACCGACTTGAAGCGCTGCGCTCACGTCGCAACGTGGAGCATGTCGTAAATCAATATCGGCTCGGCCACAAGGCTTCGGTCGAAATCGACCTTTGCCTGCCGTCGGGTCCTGTGTCCGTACGGCGAACTGGCAACCAGGCGGGTAGCACTCTCGAACTCATCCGGAGGGGCGAGCCAACGCTGTTCGGCAATGAAGCTGAAATCGAGCTACGCAACCTGCTGTTGCCCAATAGTGAGCTGTCTCTCCAGTCTGCGCTGACCACCTCAGGTCTGATGCAGCAGGATGACCTGCGAAGCGTTCTCGAAGCTAGACCAGCGGAGCGCTACCGGCAGCTAACTACTGTGCTCGGCCTCGGCGCACTGGAAGATTTCGAAGATGCCGTGAAGTTAGTGGCGAAGCAAGCGTCCGAGCGTGAAGGTCTGGCTCGCGATGAGCGTGGCAAGCTGGCCGCCGCGCAGGGGCTAGCTCAGGATCAGCTCGAGGCAGCACGCGTACGCCTGGCCACAAGGCCCCAAATCGAAGCGGTGCGCGAAGAAGCCCTAAGTAGACTGCGCGCCACCCCTCCCGGGATAAGCGTGAGCTTGGTTCACTTGAGTCTTGAGAGCCTCGATGAGGTTCGCCTCGCAGCGACAGCATTCGGCCGCGCGGCCGACATCGTCGAATCCGCTCACGCCCTCGTCCGCCGTGCGTCCAAACTGCGCGAACAACTGGGCGATGGTCCTCCCGCGGTGGACCGGATCAGTGTTCTTACCGCCGATGTCCAACGGGCGGAGGCTGCGAAGGAATCGGCCGAAGCCTTGCGAGGTGAAGCGCAGTCTCAACTGAACGCGGCGCGGCTGGGCGCTGCCGACGTGGCTCAGCTGGCCGCACTCGCAGTGCCGATGCTGTCAGACGACTGCCCAGTTTGTGGACAACGTATCGACCGCGAGCATGTAAAGCGTGACTTGATGGAGCGGGCCGAATCAACCGGAACCCTCTTGAATCTGCAAAACACTTTCATGGCGCTTTCGAACGAATTCGTCAATGCTTCAACCGCGGTTTCTACAGCTCTGGATGCACTTACCGCAGCGGAAGAGCAGGCTCAGCGTTGGAGTGAGTCGCGTAGCGCAGCCGCCGCCGCCGCTGCTGCCGTCGGCGCCCTCGCCGAGGACATCGAATTCGTGAGGTTCGAGCAGTATGTCGCTGAACCGTTTGCGTCTATTGCATTGCCTGCGTCAGACTATTTGCGCAGCGTTAGGCGTGTCCTGCACGACCTCTTGGGGACTTTCGATAGGCAAGGCGACCAAGGCGCAATAGAGCGCGCCGCTGCGGAAACCGAGAGCTTGGATGCGGCGCTCGCCACCGCTGAGGGGCTTCTGGCTGCGGAATCGGCAAGATCCAGAAGCCTGTCGGCGCTCGCCGAGAAAACGATCGAGGCCCGAGTCGACGTCACTGAGAGGAGACTTCGGTCTATTCAACCGCTGGTTGCGGACATCTTTCGCCGACTCGACCCGCATCCCGCGTTCAAAACTGTTGAGTTTGAGCTGGACACCTATTACCGGAAGGGGACGACAAGCCCCCTAGTAATAGATCAGCTGGCAGGGATCTCGGCGGACCCGCTCTTGATTTTCTCGACCTCGCAGGCCAATATTGTCGCCTTGTCTTACTTCATCGCGATGAGCCTTTCGATGGAGGACGCCGGCCTACCTTTTCTCTTGTTGGACGACCCGGTCCAGTCGATGGATGATGTGAATGTGCTGGGCTTTGCTGACCTGTGCAGGCACCTCAAGGTCCGACGACAGCTCATCGTGTCGACGCACGAGCGGCGGCTTTCCGGCCTACTCGAACGCAAGCTTGCGCCGCGATCGGAGGGATCTCGAACGAAGATTATAAGGTTCACTGGGTGGGATCGCAGCGGACCCACCGTCGAAGAGCGCTTCCTCGAAGCGCTGATGCTTGAAGACCCAATCAGGGTTCTCCGCCGAGCGATCTAACGGCCTATGTAGATTCGGGCTTGAAGCTGGAGGGAGCTGGCGCACTTCTACCTGGACAGGCTGAGCCCTCGATCCACCCAAGGACCGGCCGACTTTCTGGACAAGCCGACAACCTGTTCGCCGACATCTCCAATCCCAGCCATAAAGCCCGCACTGAATAACGCGCGTGCGCCGGTAGCGCACCTCCTAAGCGATAACGGAGGAGTGCGCGGTGACGGTGTCGATGCGGGTGATGAGTGCCGGCGACGGGTGCAAGTATCTGCTTCGCACGGTCGCTGCTGGTGACGGCAAACGCCTGCTGTCGACTCCACTGACTCGCTACTACACCGAGGAGGGCACGCCGCCGGGCCTGTGGATGGGCGGTGGCCTCCGCGGCCTCGGTGAGGGACTCATTGTTGAAGGCGACGTCGTAACCGAGGCACAGCTACAGCTGCTCATCGGATTGGGCCGCGACCCTGTCACCGGCGAACCCCTTGGTCGCGCGTACCCGGTCTATCGAACCGGCGCCGATCGCGCTTTGGACGGGTTATCTGAGGACCGTCTCGATCCGACCGAGCGGGCCGCGGCATCCGCTGTGGAACAGCCCGACGAGAAACGCCGTCGCGCCGTCGCCGGCTACGACTTTACGTTTTCGATTCCGAAGTCGGCGAGCGTCCTGTGGGGTGTGAGCGACGCGGCCACGCAGGAGCGGATTGTGCAGGCGCACCATGCGGCGGTGGCTGAGGTGCTGGCGTATATGGAGCGTGAGGTCGCGGCGACCCGCACCGGCACGACGGCGCAGGGCGGTGCCGTGGCGCAGGTCGATGTGACCGGACTGATCGCGACGGCGTTCGATCATTTCGACAGCCGGGCCGGCGACCCGCACCTGCACACGCACGTCGTGATCAGCAACAAGGTGCAGACCGTGCTCGACGGCAAGTGGCGCTCGCTCGATGGACGGCCGATGCACGAGGCCGTGGTGGCGCTCTCCGAACTGCACGAGTCCTTGTTCGCCGACGAGCTCACGCGATCGCTCGGCGTGCAGTGGCAGCAGCGGGAGCGGGGGCGAGACCGCCACCCCGCGTGGGCTCTGATGGACGTGCCGGAGGCGCTCGTTGCGGAATTCTCGACCCGGGCCCGGCACATTGACGTGGAAACTGACCGGCTGATCGAGGAGTATGTGACCAGTCACGGGCGGCGTCCGACGCCGGTGACGATCATGAAGCTGCGCGCGCAGGCCACGCTCGCCACGCGGCCCGCGAAGCAGGTGCACTCGCTGGTG
The DNA here is from genome assembly GCF_002929595.1 of Cryobacterium sp. N19. Classification (NCBI taxonomy): domain Bacteria; kingdom Bacillati; phylum Actinomycetota; class Actinomycetes; order Micrococcales; family Microbacteriaceae; genus Cryobacterium; species Cryobacterium sp. N19. The sequence goes on from NZ_PJJR01000054.1 coordinate 390,805, forward strand.
GATCTCACTACGGCGTGGCGTGAACGCGCTGCACGCGTGCTCGGGCACGACTTATCGACGGCTGCCGGCTCGTCTCCGGTGTTGCTGCGTGCCGAGGACTTGCCGTGCGAGGCCGTGGATGCGCTCGGGGTGAGCGTGATGACGGCCGTCAGCGAGAAGCGCGCCACCTGGCGGCACTGGAATCTCACCGCCGAGGCCGCGCGCCAAACGATGCCGTACCGGTTCGCGTCGGCGTCCGATCGGGAAGCCGTCGTCGGCCTCATAGTGGATGCTGCCGAGCGCGCGTCTCTGCGCCTCACGCCGCCGGAGCTCGCCCCAAGCCCTGTGGAGTTTCAACGCGATGATGGGACGTCGGTGTTTCGACAGAAGCACTCGGTGGTGTTCACCTCGACGGAGTTGCTGGACGCTGAGTCTCGGCTGCTCGAGCGGGCTGCACTTTCAACGGCGCCACGTGTTGCGCTCGGACCGGCAGCGCGTTCGCGGTTGCCGGGTGGCGGCCGGCTGGCCGAGGACCAGCTCGCGGCACTCTCTTCGGTTGCAGGGTCGGGGCGCGTCGTTGACGTTCTGGTGGGGCCGGCCGGCGCTGGCAAGACGACGGCGATGAATGCGCTTCGCCGGGCTTGGGAAGCAGTGCACGGCGCTGGCTCGGTCGTTGGGCTGGCTCCCTCGGCCGCCGCCGCGGCGGTGCTGGCGACGGATCTCGGCATTGCGACGGAGAACCTGGCGAAGTGGTGGCAGACCCATGTCGACCGGGGATCGTCGTTTCGGGCCGGTCAACTCGTGATCATCGACGAGGCATCGTTGGCGGGCACCATGCCGCTGGACCGGGTCACGGCGCTAATTGCTTCGGCGGGCGCAAAGGTGTTGCTGGTCGGTGACTACGCCCAGCTGCAGTCGGTCGATGCGGGCGGCGCATTCTCGCTGCTCGTGCATGATCGAGCGGATGCGCCCGAACTCATCGACGTGCACCGCTTCGTGCACGAGTGGGAGAAGACCGCTTCCCTCGGGCTGCGCCAGGGCCATCCCGATTCCATCGACGTGTATGGCGCGCACGACCGCCTGCGTGATGGCAGCACCGAGGCGATGGCGGATGCCGCCTACGCGGCGTGGCGCGCGGACATCCGCTCTGGCAAGTCGACTGTGCTGATCAGCGACTCGAACGAGGCCGTCGCAGCGCTGAACGTGCGCGCTCGCACCGAACTGATTCTGGAGGGTCGCGTCGACGCGCTGCACGACGTCGCCCTGCACGACGGGACCCGCGCCGCTGTCGGTGACACTGTCATCACACGGCGCAACGATCGCCGGCTGTATGCGTCTCGGAGCTGGGTCCGGAACGGCGACCGGTGGAAGGTGATCGGCGTGCACGGGAATGGTTCGGTCGAGGTGCGGCGGCTTGGTCGGCGATGGGGGAGCACGGTGCTGCTTCCCGCGTCGTACGTCGCTCAACACGTGGAGCTGGGCTATGCGGTCACGTCGCACCGGGCACAGGGAATCACGACCGACACCGCCCACGTCGTCGTCGCGCCGAGCATGCCGCGCGAGAACCTCTACGTCGCGATGACGCGGGGACGCGAGGCGAACACCGCCTACGTCGCCGTCGACCGGCCCGATGCAGCCCATGTGGGGCCGCGGCCGGGCGACGCTTCGGATGTGACGGCGCGCAGCATCCTCTGTGGCATTCTGCAGCATGTCGGCGCGGAGCTGTCCGCCCACGAGACCCTGGTGGCCGAGCAGGATGCCTGGGGATCGGTGGCTCAACTCGCGGCGGAGTACGAGACCCTGGCGGCGGCCGCGCAACATGACCGGTGGGTTTCTCTCGTGCGAGCGAGCGGTCTGTCGCCTGGCCAGGCTTCAGACGTGATTGAGTCGGATGCTTTCGGACCGTTGACCGCGGAACTGCGTCGGGCCGAGGCCCACTTTGTCGACGTAGCGACCCTGCTGCCACGCGTGGTTGCGGCCCGCGGGTTCGAGGATGCACAGGACATCGCGGCGGTACTGCAGTCTCGGGTAGCGGCGGTAGTTTATCGTGACACTGGTGCCGGGCGCTCGCGCCGGACGCCGCGTCTCGTCGCCGGGCTCATCCCTCGTGCGCTTGGGCCGATGGATGCTGCCATGCGCCAGGCGCTGGTCGAGCGCGCCGACCTGATCGAGTCGCGTGCGGCCGCCGTGCTCGACCGGGCGTTGCTCGCGGGGGACCCGTGGGCTCGAGCGCTCGGGCCGGAGCCGCATGGGTCGGCCGCCGCTGCGTGGCGCCAGAGCGGATGCACCGTCGCCGCCTACCGAGACCGCTACGGCATCGTCGGGGCTAGGCCACTCGGTGCGTTCCCGGAATCGACGGCGCAGAAGCTCGATGCGGTCCGAGCGCGTGCCGCCCTCGAGGCCACACAGCGTCTCGCGGAAAGTTTCCCAACATACGACTCGCCCCAACGGATTTGCCCTTCGGCTCGTTCGCAGGAGGGCGTCCAGTTATGAACTTGTGATACTGGGCACGCCGAAGGGCGACAACTGAACCGTCCCCGGCGGGCCTGCGAGAATCACCTCTGGGCCACCTGCCTTTTTGCACCGGTCACCTCCACCTGGCGGCGCGTTTCTGCAATAGACCGGCCTTGCAACTCGCAGATTCCAACAGCCTATATATGCTATGGATGAATTGACTGACCAAGATTCATAACAGCGGTGGAATCAATCAGTAGATCAAATCACTCCGCGCGGCAACGTTGCGCTACATTAGAGCCATGCTCACCTCCAGAACTAGTATTCCGTCAGCAAACAACAGTCGGCGCGAATTTCGGTGGGGTCTCTTGGGTCTATCTGTTGGTGTTGCGCTTGTCGGTGCTATTGCCCTGTTGGTGGGTGAACAAGCCGATGGTCCGGTTTACCGAAAAGCGGCAGTTGCGGTTTCCGGCATTTTCATATTATTTAGTGTCATGCTCCATGCCGTGTCGGACACATTTAAGTCTGATGCGAAGTACGTTGATTTGGTTCGAGCTCTGGCGCACTGCTTCGGAATAGTTGGGGTTACTTACGCCACAGTTTTTGGTTTTATTTTCTTCATGGCCTAGCAATTGTATTGACAGCGAACGTTCCCGGGTTTCATGCCGCCGTTTCGGTGGCGGCTTCGATACGGTTCAAGATAACAATCACGCTTGGCCATAAGATCACGCTTGGCCATAGGCTTGGGTTCGAAGCAAAGAATTAGAGCGGTAACTAATTGGGGTAACACATGATCGATCAGATGCCTAACTGGGAAGGCTTCATGATCCCGACTCTTCACGTCTTAAGTGACGGGGTCGTCCGCCACTGGCGCGAGTTTCAGCCCCTGGTCGCCGATCGGGTAGCTCTGACAGACGAGCAGCGACAAGAGATGCTGCCCTCAGGTAATCAAGCTAAGTACGAAAATCGCATCGGCTGGGGTGTTTCGTTCCTGACGAACGTCGGCGCACTCACCCGTCCTAAGCGTGGGCACTACGCCATCACCGACGCTGGCAGGCAGCTTCTCAAGACATTTCCGAGCGGTGTGAAGGAGAACGACATTCGCGTGCTCGGTAAGGATCCTCGGTCTCCCATCCGTGTGTATCAAAAGGGTGAGCGATCGATCGATCCTGTTGATCCGATCGCTGTGCCCGACGCCGAAACGATGACCCCCACTGAACAAGTCCAGAGCGGCGTCGAACGCATCCATGCAGAAGTGGCCGTGGAATTGCTCGAACGGCTCCAGGGCAAGGAACCCGGCTTCTTTGAGCAGGCGGTTGTGCAACTGCTGCTCGCCATGGGTTACGGCGGTACGAGCGGCAGCGGCAGCGTCACGCAACTCAGCAATGACGGCGGCATCGACGGCGTAATCGACCAGGACGTGCTTGGCCTCAGCCGCGTCTACATTCAAGCGAAGCGATACGCCGACAGCAACGTCGTCGGGCGTCCAGATATACAGGCTTTCGTCGGCGCACTCAGCGGAAAAGCAGACAGCGGAGTCTTCATTACGACCAGCCGCTTTTCAGACGGGGCCCGCATTTACGCTGAAGGTATACCGACACGCGTCGTTCTGATCGACGGTAAACGCCTCACCAGCCTGATGATTCGCTACGGGGTGGGTGTTCAGGTGCGAGAGACCTACCAGGTCGTTGAGGTCGACGAGGACTTCTTCGCCTGATCAGTGGCTTCGATGCGCCCTGGTGGTTGTAGGGCATAGCTCGAGCGGTCTATCGATACGGATTGACCACTGCGCGCTGAGAGCGGATGATTCTGTTCCCGGTCTTCGTACAGTTGGACTCCGATTCTGTGTTCACACGTCTTGACGGTCTTCCAGAAGGGCAGTGACGGCGTTCATGACCTCGATATCTCTGTCCTCTGTGATTCCGGTCAAGGGAGTGTCTTCGCGGAGCCGAAGGCGCAGCCTACCCTCATCATTCTGATTCCGAGTCAGCAGGCGTCAGCGTGAATCGAGGACGTCGTAGTCTGGGTACACCATCCAAGATCCGACCGGAGAGTGATGACGCCCATGACCGATGTCGAGCAAGCCCGCCCAAACAAGCCGGTCAAGTCCGCCAACCGCGCTCTCGAAATCATCGACTTTGTGGCCGAGAACAGTTCCGTCACCTTCGCTCAGATCCTTGAGAGTCTGGAACTTCCGCGTTCCAGTGGCCACGGACTGGTGCAGACCTTGGTGGCGTCAGGCTGGCTGGAACAGCATCCGCTCACCCGTCGTTTCACTCTGGGCCTGCACTCCTGGCAGATCGGCCAGCGCTATGACGGGCACAGGCTGTTGATCGAGAAGGCGAAGCCTGTGATGGATCGGCTCGCGCAGCAAACGGGCGAGACCGTGCAACTGGCCCGCCTCGACGGTGTCGAGAACGTCTATATCGCGATCAGCCTCTCGCCGAACCCGATGCGTATGGCGTCGACGGTGGGCATGCGTCTGCACGCGCATGCGACAGGTATCGGCAAGGCGCTGCTCAGCACGATTGATCCCGCCGAGGCTGAGCGTCGGCTCAGCGATGTCGTCCTGCCCCGGCTCACCCCAAAGACACTGACAAGCGTTCCCGACATCATGCGAGTCATCGAGACGGCTCGCTTCACCGGGTTCGCCATCGACGACGAGGAGTTCATCGAGGGGTGCCGTTGCGTTGCGATTCCGGTCACGAGCGAGCACGACACTGGAATCTCGGCGGCAATCAGCATCACGATGCCATCGGGGCGAACGGATGCCGGGTGGCCGCATTCCCTGTATGCGCCGCTTTCCCTCGCCGCCCGCGAAATCCGTACCGGTATGGGACTGCCGTAAAGCCCAGTAGTCGCCCGGGCATCCGCGCTTGCTTCTGTGGATGCGGCGTGTAATACTTCCCCGCGTTCATCAGAATGAACCGCAGTTCACATATATGAATTCATGCATGGGGACTTGACTGCAAGTTGCTAATCAATGGAGATAGCCGATGTCCACACAGAAATCAGCGCACGATCCCGCGCTGGCTGCCATCGTTCGTAAGGTAACGCGGCGCCTCATTCCTATTCTGCTTCTGATGTACATTCTCGCCTTTCTGGACCGAGCGAACCTCGGCTTCGCCAAGGCCGCGTTCCAGGCCGACACCGGTCTCTCTGACGCCGCGTATGCGCTCGGTGCGGGCATCTTCTTCCTTGGGTATGCGGCCTTCGAGGTTCCCAGTAACTTGATCATGCGCCGCGTCGGCGCGAAGATCTGGCTGGCTAGAATCATGGTGACATGGGGAATCGTTTCCACCTTGATGATGTTCGCCACTACAGAGTGGGCCTTCTACGTCTTGCGAGTCCTGCTCGGCATCACCGAGGCCGGCTTCTTCCCTGGTGTCATCATGTTCCTGACCTACTGGATCCCGCTCAACTATCGCGGTCGCGTGAATGGGCTGTTCTACTTTGGGGCGCCGCTCGCTTTCATCCTTGGCGGACCGCTTTCCGGAGTGCTGCTCGACCTTGATGGCCTTGGCGGACTCGCCGGCTGGCAGATCATGTTCATGGTCACCGGTGTGATCACGGTGATCGTGGGCATCGGTGCCTTCTTCTATCTGGACAACGGGCCCACCACCGCGAAATGGCTCAGCGATGATGAGCGCACCGTGCTGCTGCGCACACTCGAGGCCGAAAACGCGGCCAAGGCCAACCAGTCGCCCAACGGCGCGATGCGCTCTATTGCCAATCCGAAGGTGCTGTACTTTGCCGGCATCTACTTCACCATCCAGATGAGCGTCTACGGCATCACCTTCTACTTGCCCACCCAGATCGCCGAGATCGTGGGCAGCGGAGTGGGACTCCAGGTCGGCCTGCTGACTGCGGTGCCGTGGGGCTGCGCGCTCATCGCTACGTTCGTGCTCAGCCGACTTGCGGACAGCACAGGACAACGCCGCATCATCGCAGCCAGCGCACTCGCCGCAGCTGGCGTAGGAATCGTACTCTCGGGAGTCTTCGACAACCCGGTGATGGCCCTTGCCGCGATGTCCCTCGGTGCCGCAGGGTTCATCTCCGTTCAGCCCGTGTTCTGGACGCTTCCCACATCGTTCCTCGTGGGAGCAGCCGCCGCGTCTGGCATCGCCTTCATCAACTCCATCGGCAGCCTTGGTGGGTTCGTCGCTCCGATCGCCAAGAACTTTGCCGAGGAGCAGTTTGGCCCCACGGCCGGCCTCAACATGCTTGCTGTGATCGCACTGGCCGGAGCCTTCCTTATCTTTGCCAGCAAATGGATCGTGCCCGCGATCCGGGCCACCGACGGAAAGACCACCAGCGCCCCTCTGCTGGTTGACGTAGAGAAGTAGGAGATCATGCTCGCACTGGTATTGCACGAAATCGGCGAATTCCGTGTCGAAGAACGAGAAGATCCCACACCCGCCGCTGACGAAGTACTGATCCGGGTCAGTGTCACCGGCATCTGCGGCTCCGACATCCATGGGTACACAGGAGAGAATGGTCGACGTTTTCCGGGCCAGATCATGGGCCACGAATCCGTCGGACACGTGGCTGCCCTGGGCGCCGAGGCGGAAGGCCTCGGACTCCACCTCGACCAGGTCGTCACGTTCAATCCCGTGGTCATTCCCACAACGGATGCTGACACCTTCGCCGGGCGGGAACAACACAGCCCGAACAAAACGGTCATCGGCGTGGCCCCGCATATCCCTGCTGCCTTCGCAGAGTACGTGGTCGTGCCCGCCCGCAACGTTGTCCCACTTCCCGCAACTATGCCCATTGAATACGGCGCGCTCGTAGAGCCGCTGGCCGTGGCCGTGCACGCGGTACGACGAGTGCTCCGACGTACCGATGAACGTGCTCTCGTGATTGGTGGGGGGCCGATCGGTCAGTCCGCAGTTCTCGCTTTGCGGATGGAGGGCGTGGATACGATCTTTGTCAGCGAAGTAGATCCGGCCCGCCGTGCCCTCTGCGCCCGCCTCGGCGCCACGGTGCTCAATCCGACGGCAGGGCCTCTCGTCGAGGCGCTCGTCGCTGACGGCGGATTGGTCGACGTCACAATCGACGCGGTTGGAATCACTCTCACGGTCGCTGATGCTCTGAACGCCACGAAATTCGGTGGGAATGTCTGCCTCGTTGGTATGGGGTCGCCCAAGCTGGATCTCGAAGCCTTTCGGCTCAGTACTGAGGAGCGCAGCCTCGTGGGCAGCTTTACGTATTCCGCGCAGGACTTCACCGACGCGGCCGCGTATATCGCGTCTGGCGCTCCCGAGATCGCAGAGCTCATCAGCCGTGAGGTGACACCCCACGACGCGGATGCTGCCTTTGCTGCCCTCTCCCGTGGAGACGGCACAGCGGGCAAAGTGCTCGTGCGCTTCTCTTCGTAACCATCTCGCATCCGCTCGTTTGAAAGGCAGTTTCATGGCACACGAAAGAACCATTCGACAGGTCCGCGCGTACACGCTTCGCGGCGGCGGCGCTGACTACCATGACCAGGCTCCCGGGCACTGGATCGACGACCACATCGCCACCCCCATGTCGATGTACCCCGAATACCGCCAGTCTCGGCAGAGCTTCGGAATCAACGTGCTGGGCACCCTGGTCGTAGAGATCGAAGCGGATGACGGCACCGTCGGCTTCTCGGTAACCACGGCCGGAGAACTGGGCGCGTTCATCGTCGAAAAGCACCTCGCGCGTTTCCTAGAAGGCTCAAAAGTCACAGACATCGAGCGCATCTGGGACCAGATGTACAAATCGACGATCTTCTACGGACGTCGGGGCGTCGTTCTCAACGCCATCAGCGGCGTCGACCTGGCACTGTACGACCTGCTGGGACGCATCCGCCAGGAGCCAGTCTTCGCTCTGATCGGCGGCAAGGTGCGCGAAGAACTCGAGTTCTACGCCACCGGAGCACGCCCAGACCGGGCCAAGGAACTCGGGTTCATTGGCGGAAAGATGCCCCTGCACCATGGGCCAGCCGAGGGCGAAGAGGGCATGCGCAAGAACCTCGAAATGATCCGCGACATGCGGGAGAAGGTGGGGCCGGACTTCTGGCTCATGCTCGACTGCTGGATGTCCCTCGACGTGGACTACGCCACCCGCCTCGCCCACGGCGCGGCCGAGTTCGGTCTCAAGTGGATCGAAGAAGCGCTCATGCCGGATGACTACTGGGGCTATGCGCAGCTGAAACGCCAGGTTCCGCCGACGATGCTGGTGACGACCGGGGAACACGAAGCGACTCGGTGGGGGTTCCGACACCTGCTCGAGATGAACGCCGCGGATATCATCCAGCCCGACGTCGGCTGGTGCGGTGGCATGACAGAGCTGCTCAAGATTTCCGCCCTGGCTGATGCTCACGGAGCCCTCGTTATTCCGCACGGATCATCGGTATACAGCTACCACTTCGTCACCACCCGCACGAACAGCCCCTTCGCCGAATTTCTGATGATGCACGATACGGCCGAGGAAGTCGTGCCGATGTTCTCACCGCTCCTGCTCAACGAACCCGTACCGGTGAATGGGCGCATGAAGGTGCCGGAGACTCCCGGATTCGGCGTCGAACTCAACCCGGACATTGCCAAGTTCCGCCCTTACACCCACTAACACCTGAAGGACAGAACAAGATGGAATTCATGAGATTGGGCGAGCCGGGCGCTGAAGTGCCGGTGATTCGCGAGAACGGCCACTATTTTCGACTCGACATTCTGACCGCCGATATTGACGGTGCCTTCCTGGCGAACGACGGTATCGAACGAACCCGTACCGCACATGCTGCCGGGGAGTTGGCCGAGTTCATCGCGCCGGATGGTATTCGCATCGGTTCACCGATTGCCCGGCCGATGGCGGTGCTGTGCATCGGTCAGAACTATGCCGCGCACGCCGCAGAATCCGGCGATGCGCCGCCCGAAATACCGATCCTCTTCTACAAGCACCCCAATACGGTTGTCGGCGCGTACGACGATGTCGCTGTGCCCCCAAATGCGACCAAGGTTGACTGGGAGATTGAACTCGGTGTCGTCATTGGCAAGCGCGCCCGATACCTCGCCTCGCCAGAGGATGCCCTCGACTACGTGGCCGGCTACGTCACGAGCAACGATGTGTCGGAGCGGGACTATCAAGTAGCTCAGTCCGGTGGTCAATGGTCAAAGGGCAAGAGCAGTGAGACTTTCAACCCGCTCGGGCCGGCCCTGGTGCCTGCCCTCGAAGCGGGGGACCCCCAGCAGCTACGACTCTGGTCGAGAGTCAATGGCGAGCCCCGTCAGGACTCGAGCACAGCCGACATGATCTTCAGCGTGGCCACGATCGTCTATCACCTGTCTCAGTACGTCGTTCTAGAACCTGGGGACCTGATCAATACCGGAACACCGAAAGGCGTCGCGTTATCCGGACGATTCCCCTATCTCAGGGCGGACGATTTCATGGAGGTCGGAATCGATGGAATCGGCGCCCAGCGCCAGCGTCTGGTGCCCGCCGTCATATAGCGATATTCCCGCTAGAGCCAAGCGAACCCCGCCGCCGGGTAGGCCAACTAGCGGATGCCCACGCGCCGGTGCAGGAATGCGTGGGTGCGCATCCGCTTGAAATGACGTGCCCGGTCTTTCGCCCGCGGGCAGCCGGTTCTACAGTGTTTCTAGGCAACCTCTAATACGCGCTGTCGCTCGTTGCGATGGTATGACTTTCAGTCCTTCAGGTTCTTGTTGCCGAACATCTGAAAGGCCGCGCCATGTTCGAAATCATTCTGGCCGCCATCGCCCGCAGCTACTTCTTCCTGCGCCGGTTCATGCCGACCGCCATCGTGATCGACGCGATCAATATGCGGCGCGGGTTGAAGTGGGGCGTGCCGGCGATGCCGCTCGCCGTCCCGTATGCGCTTGCAGCCATCTACTGCCGATCCCAGATCGAAGCCGGTGGTTCCGGTTGGCTAAACCTGCTCGTGATTGTGTGTCTCTGGAATACCCTGAAGCTTCTTCTGATCGGGCCGATCAGCCTGCTGAAGCTGATCGTGGTGCGCGTTCGTGAAGCCGTGGCCCGCCGTCGCATGGCGCGGGTGCTGCTTATCGAGGGTGCCGAGCCGATCGATGAGCGGATGCTTGTGTCGGGGCGCAGTTGACGGTTCGTAGCCGACGGCGGACTTGCCGATAGCGAGGCTGTGGGGAGCGCCATCTGCTTGGATCAGGTTCGACGTGCTCCCTTTAGCGGATGTTGCCGCGCACGTCACCGACCTCGTCACGGCGGCGGAGGGCGCTGGCGCAGGCTGACAGCAACTCCCCGAGTGACGACTGTTCGGCTGTGCTGAGACCTGACTTCATTCGATCCTCGACTCGCTTGATCGCGGTGCTCGGCGGGCCGAGCGTGCTGTCACAGCAAGGCGGTTCCAGTCAGGACGACTTCGGCGCGACCGCCGACCCATGTGGTGCTGTCGTCATCGCTGGTGATGTAGATGAGTCCGCTCCGGCCCCGGGCAGTGCCTTGGGAGGCTCGGTACGGTGCGCTGGTACGGCCGGTGGCGATAAGCCATTGAGCGGCGGCGGCGTTGAGGCTTCCGGTTACGGGGTCTTCCAGGAGGGGCCCGTTACCGTCGGTGAAAAACGCTCGCAGTTCGAAGGCTGACTCAGATGCCGGGTCGTGGGCGCCGATCACGCCAATGTCCCAGCGGCCGGCATGCGCTGAGGCATCTGGACGGAGTTCAAGAACAGTGCGCGCGCTGTCGAGCAGCAGCCCCACCCAGCCGGGCCCGTTGTCCAGCCAAGAAGCGTCGATGACGTGCTCGGGTCGGATACCGAGAATGTCAATCAGTTCGCTGACCAGCTCCGGGTCGACGCTACCTGAACGCAGCAACGGCGGTGCGGCGAAGGCAAGTCGGTCGTTTTCTATTCGCACGGATATCAACCCTGCCTGGCATTCCTGCACCAGCGTGCCGGGAGTTGCGGGCACCCCGCCAGCGTCCAACCAGGCGCGGGCCGTGCCGAGAGTCGGATGACCTGCGAAAGGCAGTTCTGTGCGCAGACTGAAAATGCGGACTCGATAGTCTGCCTCCGCTGTTGTAGGAGGTAGAACAAAGGTGCATTCGGAGAGGTTGGTCCACACCGAGAAGGCGCGCAGGGCGTCATCGTCGAGGCCCTCCGCGTCGAGGACTACGGCAACCGGGTTTCCTGTGCAGGGGCCGTTGCCGAACACGTCGACCTGGCGAAAGTTTCGGATCATGCTCGAACGTTATCAAGTATCACTTTGATGAGACGTTGGCTGCGGACACGGCAGGCCCACCCTCGGCTCACCGACGGCGTCGAGCGAATCGACGATCTTATGGTCGTGTCCAGTCCTGACTGACGGAACGTCACGGCTGGCGTACCTCTTGTTAGCGGCATGATTGGCTCACACACAGGTCCGCCTACAGGAGGCTTCACTATGACGATCTCGCAGGAGCAGTTCGACGACCTGCTCAGCCGCAGCGCGCTGGCTGCGCTGTTCTACTATCCGGAGATCGCTGTCGACGATGACGGCCGCAACCTGCAGAAAGACATCGCGTATTGCTTGGAGCCCGTCGCCGGGATCGGTGACGAGGACGCAGATCGGCTCCGTGTCGTGATCGGGCGTGTGATCACTAATCCGACGGCGCATCGCTCGGAACTCCTTGCGCTCGTCATCGAGCTGGCTCCGCCGCCGGCCGAATAACCGCGATCATGAACGACCCGTCTGAGGAAGGTGCCGCGGCGCAGAAGCCGCTGGTGGAGCAACCGCATGTCGATGAGGCGGAGAAGCGGAGGCAGTATGTGGCGGCGAACCGCGATCGGATCCGCGAGATGAATCGTCTCTGGCGTTCGGAACATCTTGACCGGGCCCGGGAGTTGAATCGGGACTCGATGCGTCGGGCTGCGGCTCGCCGGCATCGTGAGGCGGAGGTGCGGGCGCGGGGGAGGGAGCGGGCGAAGCGGTGGCGGGTGGAGCATCCGGAGCGCCGGCGGGAGTATCAGCAGCGGTGGGTGGCGGAGAATCGCGAGAAGGTGCGCGAGTATTACAACCGCTACTACGAGGCTCATCGCGACGAGGTGAACGCCCGGGCCGCGGCCAGGCGGGATGCCGACCCGGAGCGGACGAAGCAGATCACCCGGCAGTGGGCGGAGCGCAACAAGGAGCGCCGGGCCGAGTTGCAGCGCAATCGGCGCAGTGATCCCGAGATCTACCAGTCCGAGCTGGAAGCCAACGCTGCCGCGCGGCGGCTGAAGCGCAGCTTGAGTCGGGCCGGCCTCCCGCCGAAACTTCTGCACGCGACGACTGCGGCTGAGCGCCGGGCGAATGAGCGTGAGGCCGACGCCTACTTCGATGATCCGTCGCGGCCTGAGCATCTTCGGCAATTCACCGTATTTGCTGAATCGCTCACCGAGCACATGCTCAAGAACGGTGCCCGCATGCGCGAGTTCGCCGAGGCCTACGTGTCGTCAAGGGTGCGCATGGGGCTCCCACCAGTGTCGGCGGAGGACATCGTGTATGCCCGGGCCGTCGAGATAGTCGCAGAGCGGATGCGCCGGGTCGATCTGCTGACCGGCCGCGACGTCGCTGCGGCCGTGCGAAGTACGAAGGCCGCGGTGCGGCGCGAGGAGCGGCAACGGCAGTTCGATCAACTTGTGAAGGCTGTCGTGGTGCACTTTCACCAAGACAGTGGGCGATTGGACGCCGAGGCAGAGGTAGAGAACCGGGCGCGGGCACATCGGGGGATGCCGCGGGTGCCGACCCAGTCGTTGGTGGTGCAGCTTGCGCTGCAGGACGTCATCGAGCGCATGCCTACGAGCAGGTTGACCAAAGCGGATGCTCGGACCGTCGTCCGCATCGCAGCCCTGCACATCGCGACCTTGCTCGAATCTAGGGACGTGATAGACCAATCGGTTCATCGACGGGCGCTCTCGTAGTCGATGGAGACGAAAGGACCGAGCAAACCGGGCTCTTCTGAAGGCCGGACGCGCTGACGCGCTGCAGGCCTTCTTGCCAGCATCCAGGCCATTTAGGAAAAAATCGAAGGTGCTGGAGGGCTTGTAGGCGCTCGCAGAAACGACTTGTCTGTTGCGCCCTAGAGTGAGGTGAACCGAACACGAATGGGACTAATGACGATCCAGACCTCCACCCCTGATCCGCGCGGCCCTGTGTTCATCTCGAAGCGTGAGTGAACGCGACGTGCCTGCTCTGCGGGAGGTTGCACCTCGGGAGCCCGTCATCAAGGCTGCCATGAGTCGACGCCTCCGCTGGTTCCTAGGGCCACTGTCAGGCGTACTCGTTGTGGTGCTCATTGTCGTCGGCCTAGGTTACGTCGCCAGCAGCCAGGCGGACTCCGACGGCGACGGGTTGGCAGATCACGTTGAGGCGTCCGGCTGGCGCACGGTCGGTGGCAACACGTTCACCACTGATCCTCATGCGGCCGATACGGACGGCGACGGGCTCACCGATGGGGACGAGGCGGGTCGGGTGGTCTCTGACCCCGGCGCGANCCCTAAGGTGGCTCACAAGTCCATCGTTTACCCATCAAATTCGTCTCTATTTGACCCAAAACGATGGGCTACAATCGGAGGCAGCGAATCGTTTGGTTCCCTGTAAAACAAGGGAATCCGAGGGTTTTCGGACACATTCGGTAACGACCAAATTAAGGCCAGAACCTTCAGGGGTCGCAGGTTCAAATCAGTCAAGGCCGACCTGAAAAGGGATGCAGCCCTCGGGACCACTCCTGGCCGGTCCAGAAAGAACTTTTCTGATCCAAGTCGATGGTGTACCTCAAGAGTATGCGGCTTCTTGCCTGCGACTGTGGCACTTGTTGCCAAAGCGCGCGGTCTCATGGCGCAGCCGGACATTGGCGCCCCGACGATCGCAGCCGAACGCGGTCAACAGCACCCAATACCATTTGGGTTCGCGTTCCCGTGTGCCCGCGGGGACATCGCCTCTGACAGCGGCTGAGCGTGGTGGAACACTAGTCGCTGATGGCCGAATTTTTGAGGGGGACCGTGCTCGGCCTAATCGATGCGATCGCGACGACGAAGCGTTTGTCGAATCCTCTTGTGCGTCGCGGCGCACCTTCGACACGAAGGTGGAGGTGGCGCGGTGACGGTGTCGATGCGGGTGATGAGCGCCGGCGACGGCTACAAGTACCTGCTCCGCACGGTCGCCGCCGGTGACGGTAAACGCCTGCTGTCGACGCCGCTGACTCGTTACTATACCGAGGAGGGCACGCCGCCGGGTCGGTGGATGGGAGGTGGCCTCCACGGCCTTGGCGATGGGCTCGTGGTTGAAGGTGACGTCGTCACCGAGATGCAGCTGCAACTGCTCATCGGGTTGGGCCGCGACCCGATGACTGGCGAACCACTCGGGCGCGCGTACCCGGTCTATCGCTCTGCCGCCGACCACGCCCTAGACGGTCCATGCACCGACGGTCGCGGACTTACCGAGCGGGCCGCGGCATCCGCTGTGGAACAGCCCGACGAAAAGCGCCGTCGCGCCGTCGCCGGCTATGACTTCACGTTTTCGACTCCGAAGTCGGCGAGCGTCCTGTGGGGTGTTGGCGAGGCGGCCACGCAGGAGATCATTGTGCAGGCTCACCATGCGGCGGTGGCCGAGGTCCTGGCGTACATGGAGCGCGAGGTCGCAGCGACCCGCACCGGCACGACGACGCAGGGCGGCGCCGTGGCGCAGGTCGATGTGACCGGGCTGATCACGACGGCGTTTGATCATTTCGACAGTCGGGCCGGCGACCCGCACCTGCACACGCACGTGGTGATCAGCAACAAGGTGCAGACCGTGCTCGACGGCAAGTGGCGTTCGCTCGACGGCCGGCCGCTGCACGAGGCCGTGGTGGCGCTCTCTGAACTGCACGAGTCCCTGTTCGCCGACGAGCTCACGCGCTCGCTCGGCGTGCAGTGGGAGCAGCGGGAGCGCGGGCGAGATCGCCACCCCGCCTGGACTCTGACCGGCGTGCCTGACACTCTGGTTGCAGAGTTTTCGACGCGGTCCCGGCACATTGATGTCGAGACGGACCGGTTGATCGAGGAGTATGTGACCAGCCACAGGCGGCGGCCGAAGCCGGTGACGATCATGAAGCTGCGCGCGCAGGCCACACTGACCACCCGGCCGGCGAAGCAGGTGCACTCGCTGGCGGATCTCATGGCGGCGTGGCGGGAACGCGCTACACGCGTGCTCGGGCACGACGGGCTGACGGTCGCCGGGTCGTCTCCGGTGTTGCTGCGCGCCGAGGACCTGCCGCGCGAGACTGTGGATGCGCTCGGGGTGAGCGTGATGACGGCCGTCAGCGAGAAGCGCGCCACCTGGCGGCACTGGAATCTCACGGCCGAAGCCGCCCGCCAAACGATGCCGTACCGGTTCGCATCGGCATCCGATCGGGAAGCCGTCGTCGGACTCATAGTGGATGCCGCCGAGCGCGCGTCCCTGCGCCTCACGCTGCCAGAGCTGGCTGTGAGCCCTGTGGAGTTTCAGCGGGATGATGGGACGTCAGTGTTTCGTCCGAAGCATTCCGTGGTGTTTACCTCAACCGAGTTGCTGGAGGCGGAGTCTCGACTGCTGGAGCGGGCCGCGCTTTTGACCGCACCCCGGGTGCGACTCGGTTCGGCTTCTTCTACCCGGCTGCCGGGTGGTGGCCGGCTCGCCGAGGACCAGGTCGCGGCACTCGCGTCGGTCGCCGGTTCGGGCCGCGTGATCGATGTTCTGGTGGGGCCGGCCGGCGCGGGCAAAACCACGGCGATGAACGCGCTTCGGCGGGCTTGGGAAGCAGCGCATGGTGCGGGTTCGGTCGTCGGGCTTGCTCCGTCGGCTGCCGCCGCGACGGTTCTGGCGACGGATCTCGGGATCGCGACGGAGAACCTGGCGAAGTGGTGGCAGACCCATCTGGACCAAGGGTCGTCGTTTCGGACCGGTCAGCTCGTGATCATCGACGAGGCCTCCTTGGCGGGCACCCTGTCGCTGGATCGGGTCACCGCGCTCGCTCTGGATGCGGGCGCGAAGGTGCTGCTGGTGGGCGACTACGCCCAGCTGCAGTCGGTCGACGCGGGTGGCGCGTTCTCGCTGCTCGTGCACGATCGAGCGGATGCTCCCGAACTCATCGACGTGCACCGCTTCATGCACGAGTGGGAGAAGAACGCCTCCCTCGGACTGCGCCAAGGTAACCCCGACGTGATCGACCGGTATTCCGTGCACGACCGGCTGCGTGATGGCAGCACCGAGGCGATGGCGGAGGCCGCCTACGAGGCGTGGCGTGCGGACATCCGCTCGGGGAAGTCGACCGTGTTGATCAGCGACTCGAATGAGGCCGTCGCAGCGCTGAACGTGCGCGCTCGCACCGAGCTGATTCTGGAGGGGCGGGTGGACGCGCTGCACGAAGTCGCCCAGCACGATGGAACCCGCGCCGCCGTCGGTGACACGGTCATCACCCGGCGCAACGATCGGCGGCTGTATGCATCCCGCAGCTGGGTGCGCAACGGCGACCGATGGAACGTGATCGGCGTGCACCGGAACGGTTCGGTTGAGGTGCGGCGGCAGGGTCGGCGGTGGGGGAGCACGGTGCTGCTGCCGGCTTCGTACGTTGCTGAGCATGTCGAGCTGGGTTACGCGGTCACCTCGCATCGGGCGCAGGGGATCACGACTGACACCGCGCACGTCGTCGTCGCGCCGAGCACGCCGCGCGAGAACCTGTACGTCGCGATGACGCGTGGTCGCGCGGCGAACACCGCCTACGTCGCCGTCGACCGGCCCGATGCTGCCCACGTGGGGCCGCGGCCGGGTGACGCTGCGGACGTGACGGCGCGCAGCATCCTCTGTGGCATTCTGCAGCACGTCGGTGCTGAGCTGTCCGCGCACGAGAGTCTGGCGGCCGAGCAGGATGCCTGGGGATCGGTGGCGCAACTCGCGGCGGAGTACGAGACCCTCGCGGCGGCCGCGCAGCACGACCGGTGGGTTTCTCTCGTGCGAGCGAGCGGTCTCTCGCCTTCGCAGGTTTTGGAGGTGGTCAGTTCGGATGCCCTCGGCCCGTTGACCGCGGAGCTGCGGAGAGCCGAGGCGCACTTTGTGGACGTGGCGAGCTTGTTGCCGCGTGTGGTCGCGGCGCGGGGGTTCGAGGATGCTCAGGACATCGCGGCGGTGCTGCGGGCCCGAGTCGCGTCGGTCGTGTCGCGAGATAACGGAGCGGGGCGCTCGCGCCGTTCTCCGCGGCTCGTGGTCGGGCTGATCCCTCGTGCGCTCGGGCCGATGGATGATGCCATGCACCAGGCGCTGGTCGAGCGCGCGGACCTGATCGAGGCGCGAGCCAGCGCCGTGCTCGACCAAGCGTTGCTCTCGAGGGAGCCGTGGACTCGCGCGCTCGGTGTCGCGCCGCGCGGGTCGGCTGCGGCCGCGTGGCACCAGAGCGGATGCGCCGTAGCGGCCTACCGAGACCGCTACGGCATCACCAGCGCGAAGCCGCTCGGTGCAGTACCAGAGGCGACGGCCCAGAAGGTCGACGCCGTTCGTGCCAATGCTGCACTCCAAGCGGCACACTGCCTCGCGGAGGAAGCCCGGACCTTCGATGCACCACGACTTGCCGTCAATCCGGGGCATATGCCCACGGGCATCTGGTTTTAGAAATTCTGTCAGAAACCTCTCTAGGCGGCGTCGCTCTGTTGGATGACGTGGCACCAATTGGACGCGCACACCTTTCACGTTTTGGTCGGCACGTCGTGGGCGACTTGGTCGGGGTCGCCCGGCCAGTCATTGCCAACGGACCTCGGTTTCACGGCAGTACTGTCGCACACATGGGTCCGCGGGCGGGACGCTTCCATATGATGATCCCGCAGGAGCACTTCGATGGTCTGCTGGGTCACACCGCTATCCGCGATGATGTGGGCGCTCGGGCTGCCGCTGGGCGAGACCCTGATCCTGAGCGTTAGAAGCAGATCACCAAGCAACGGGCCGACCGTAACAATGAGCGCCGTGGGGTGTCGCAACGCCATCGGCACGGAGAGCTGCCAGTCGAACCTGGCGGGGGTTTCCTAGCTGGCTGAATCTACGACTGTGAAAGCGCTTCAATCGACGCAAGTGCATAAAACGATGCGACGCTGAACAGGAACCCAAAGCCGGATAACGTCATTTCCGCCTTTTGCTTTGGGTCGCGCTTAACGAGGCGATTCCATGAGTACTTTAGCTCTGACGCCTCTTCCGGGGTAGGCGCCGCTACCAACGACGACATGAAAAGGCTCGCTCCAGCAAAAACGATAGTTGCAAATACAAATACCAACGGGGCGATGAGCGCAACATCACGAAAAAAGCCAATCAACGTGGTGCTTAGACACGCTGCAGCTAGTCCAGCGAGGATAGCGAAAGTTAGTGCGCGCCACGGCTTCATATTATTCATCCCTCGAACTATATCGGCGTTTTTGCGTTCGTGCCGCAACGAAGAGATATCCAGTTGGGAGGAACTGGGAGCCAGTTTCTAGCTTGGGGTAGCTCGAGACTATATAACTTTGATGGATGAGGCTGTCGCGCGGATGAGCAAGGAAAAGTGTACAGGGAAGACGCCTTATTACGTAAAACCTCCGCAGATGTGCAGCGTGCCGTCCGAAAGCGAATGAACACTAAGGAACAAGAGTTACTGGACCTGGATGCTGGCGCAGATGATGGCCTGCTTAGCGCTCGATGGCGCGATAAATACGACTTCATTCGAGAATCGGGCGAGATTGTCTTCATCTTGGTGCGACAGGCAGAACTAGACGGAACTCCGTTGGGGGTGGTACGGAAAGCCATCAACTTGAGGATCTTCGCTTGCTGCACCGGATCAAGGATCCTATTCCGATTACGATGGTTGGCGAGGTATAAAGACGATGGTCTTCATGGTTGATCTCGGCCAGATAGCTATCCAGCGCCTGCGGACAAAGATTTTGGAGTTCTGGAAGAGCACTGCAGGGGTCGACAGACTACGTCGTGCGGAATGTGTTTACTCGCCCTCGTGGCGCAACGGCCACACGAAGGCTGGAGGAAAACAGGGAAGTCCAGCGACCAAAATCGACAATTCCTCGAACTAGAAACCACTCGATGGGTGGCTTTTACCTCCGACCGGTTTAGTTTTACTCCGCGTATGGCCTCTGGGAAATGGCTTCCCGCGAATACGATGATTGGGCTGACCGCAAGCGGTGGTCAGCAAGCCGAGTGCTTTCCTCAGTCGAGACAATGGTTGCTCCCTTCCGTGCCCAAAGTACGAACTCGAAATGGGATGCTGCCCCGGCTAGGGCGGCCGCGTCGTCTTGATTCATACGCAGGCACAGCTGTGCGCGCTAGAACAGCGCTTCGAAACGATTCGGCACGCACGTCGCTGCCATGTGACAGCGCCCACTGGTGGTACGTCGGGACTTCCGTTTGTGTTTTATCGGATCTAGACTTTTCTCAGGCAACCCATAGTGCGCGCCATCGCTCGTTGCGATGACAAGATCTGAGAGGCCGCGCGATGTTCGAATTCATTCTGGTCGCCACGGCCCGCAGCTACTAATTTTTTGCGGCGGTTTATGCCGACCAACATCGTAATCGACGCGATCATTACTCGTCGCGGTATCAAATGGGGCATGCCCGCGATGCTCCTCGCTGTCCCATACGGGCTCGCTGCGGCGTAGTGCGCCGGGCTCTCGTTGTCGGGCCTGTGAGCCTGATGCGCTTGATGTCGGTGCGCGTCCGCGAAGCGCGGGGGCGGCGGCGCATGACGCAGGCGCAGTCCACCGAAAGCGTCACGCCGGAACGTCTCCATCAGCCGGAGTTTGCGGAGAGGCGTCGCTGACGACTGCATCCGAATCGCCCGCCGGTCACGGTCGGCGTACCTCCTCTTAGCGGCATGATTGGCCCATACCCGTCCGCTCACAGGAGGTTCCACTATGACGATCCCGCAGGAGCAATTCGACGACCTGCTCAGCCGTACCGCGCTGGCCGCGCTGTTCTATTATCCGGAGGTCGCTGTCGACGATGACGGCCCCAACCTGCAGAACGACATCGCGTACTGCCTGGAGCCCGTCGCCGGGATCGCGGATGAGGACGCCGAGCGGCTCCGGGTCGCGGTCGGGCGCGTGATCACGAATCCGACGGCGCATCGCTCTGAACTCCTCGCCCTGGTCATCGAGCTGGCCCCGCCGCCTGCCGCGTAGCTGCGATCATGAACGACCCATCTGAGAAAGCTGCCGCGGCGCGGAAGGATCTGGCGGAGCATCCGTCTGTCGATGACGCTGCGGAGAAGCGGCGTCAGTATGTGGCGGCAAATCGCGACCGGATCCGCGAGCTGAATCGTCTCTGGCGGTCGGAGCACCTAGACCGGGCCCGGGAGTTGAATCGGGATTCGATGCGTCGGGCTGCGGCTCGCCGGCATCGTGAGGCGGAGGTGCGGGCGCGGGGGAGGGATCGGGCGAAGCGGTGGCGGGTGGAGCATCCGGAGCGCCGGCGTGAGTATCAGCAGCGGTGGGTGGCGGAGAATCGCGAGAAGGTGCGCGAGTACTACAACCGCTACTACGAGGCCCATCGCGACGAGGTGAACGCCCGGGCTGCGGCCAGGCGGGATGCGGACCCTGAGCGCACGAAGCAGATCACGCGGCAGTGGGCAGAGCGCAACAAGGAGCGCCGGGCCGAGCTGCAGCGCAACCGGCGCAGCGATCCGGAGATCTACCAGTCCGAGCTGGAGGCCAACGCCGCGGCGAGACGGCTCAAGCGCAGCCTGAGTCGGGCCGGCCTCCCGCCGAAACTTCTGCACGCGACGACTGCGGCTGAGCGCCGGGCCAACGAGCGTGCAGCCGATGCGTATTTCGCTGACCCATCGCGGCCCGAGCATCTGCGGCAGTTCACGGTGTTCGCCGAATCGTTGACCGAGCTCATGCTCGAGAACGGTGCCCGCATGCGCGAGTTCGCCGAGGCCTACGTTTTATCACGGGCGCGTGTCGGGCTGCCGTCGGTTCCGGCGGAGACCATCGTTCACGCCCGAGCCGTCGAGATAATCGCAGAGCGGATGCGCCGGGTCGACCTGCTGACCGGCCGCGACGTCGCTGCGGCTGTGCGGAGTACGAAGGCTGAGGTTTGGCGGGTGGAGCGGCAGCAGCAGTTTGATGCGCTTGTGAAGGCCATCGTAGTGCATTTTTACCGCGACAGTGGGCGGTTGGAAGCCAAGGCAGAGGCGGAGAACCGGGCGCGGGCACATCGGGGAATGCCACGGGTGCCGGTCAATTCTGTGGCGGTGCAGCTTGCGCTGCAGGACGTCATCGAGCGCGTGCCCACGAGCAGGTTGACCAAAGCGGATGCTCGGACCGCCGCCCGCATCGCGGGCCTGCACATCGCGACCTCGCTCGAACCCCGCGACGCGGTGGGCCAATCGGTTCATCTACGGGAGCTTGCAGAGTAGATGGCGAAGGAAGGACCGAGCAAACCCGGCTCTTCTGAAGGCCGGACGCGCTGACGCGCTGCAGGCCTTCTTGCCAGCATCCAGGCCATTTAGGAAAAAATCGAAAGTGCTGGAGGGCTTGTAGGCGCTCGCAGAACCGACTTGTCCGTTGCGCCCTAGAGTGAGGTGAACCGAACACGAATGGGACTAATGACGATCCAGACATCCACCCTTGATCCGCGCGGCCCTGTGTTCATCTCGAAGCGTGAGTGAACGCGACGTGCCTGCTCTGCGGGAGGTTGCACCTCGGGAGCCCGTCACCAAGGCTGCAATGAGTCGACGCCTCCGCTGGTTCCTAGGGCCACTGGCAGGCGTACTCGTTGTGGTCCTCATTGTCGTCGGCCTAAGTTACGTCGCCAGCAGCCAGGCGGACTCCGACGGCGACGGGTTGGCAGATCACGTTGAGGCGTCCGGCTGGCGCACGGTCGGTGGCAACACGTTCACCACCGATCCTCATGCGGCCGATACGGACGGCGACGGGCTCACCGATGGGGACGAGGCGGGTCGGGTGGTCTCTGACCCCGGCGCGAGCACGCTGTATGCGGGCAATTCCAACCCCACTAAGGGCGACTCAGACGACGACGATCTCGACGACAATGCCGAGACGAGCGGCTGGCTGAGCACGAGGGGCGCGGTCTACCGAACTGATCCGATGGATCCCGACACTGACGACGACGGACTCACCGACGGGGAGGAAGCGGGCCAGGCGGTATCTGACCCTGACACCGGCGTCGAGTTCGTGGTTTTCTCGAGCCCGCTGATGTCCGATACTGACGGGGACGGCCTCTCCGACGCGGCTGAAGCCGATCTTTCCCTCGACGCGTTCGATCGCGACAGCGATGGCGATGAGGTCGAGGACGGCCGCGAGGTCGAGTATCTCGGCACGGCTCCAGATGTTGCTGACACTGACTGCGACGGCCTCGACGACGGGTACGAGGTTAAGAATCAGGAGAGCCAGGGGCTCGACCCATTATCGGCCGATGTAAAGGTCGAGCCAGCGACCTACGCGCGGGAGTTCGCCCAGGGGGCGTTCGTCGGCGAGATCGTTCCGGGTGACTCTCTCGCCTGGTTGGTCGGCAATCTTGCCTCCGGAAGCTCCAGTTTCATTCCCGGAGTCGGCTGGGTGATCGGCGGGGCTGCCGACCTCCGCGATGCCATCGGGTCGGGCATCCACGCCGACTGGGTCGGCGCAGGCTTCAGCGTCGTCGGCATGGCACCGGCCATCGGCGACGCGGCCGCTATCCCCGCCAAGACCGCGAAGTTCGTCCTCCGTCACCCCGAGCTTGCCCCCGCCGTGGGTGCTGCCATCGTGGCGCTCAAGTGGGTTCCGGACGATATCAAGGTGGCGACCGTCGCGCAGGTCACGCCGAACTGGGCGTACCTCATGGCCGCCGGCTCCAGCGAAAAGTCGCTTCTCCGACTTCAGGAGGGGAGGGTCGGCCTCGATAGTCTCGCTGAGGCCATGAAACGCCCCGGTCACGTCAATGTCAACAGTGGCCGAGCTGGCTTCTTCGACACGGGTAAGGATGGAGAAACATTCCTGGCCGGGCTCTATCCAGCAACTGATGGCAGCAAATACACACAAATCGCACGTTCCACGAAAGACTGCATCGAGGCCTGCAATGACTTCCTCCGGCGATTCGATGTCCTCGCTGACAACGTGGCTCACGAGTCGAAAGTGGGTCGTGTCAATCTGAGCCCGTCAATTGAACGGCAGATTAGGTCGGATGCTTACCTTGTGGATCAGGGCGACATCGATGGAGCTCATTGGCATTTCTTCGCCAGTGCCGTCTCGAAGACTCTGGGACCGAGCAAGCCGGTGCTCGACCTCCTGGACGAGCTAGAAATCCCGTACACGATCCATATCCCCGCATAGGAGCCGCTCGATTCCCGATTACACCGACTTCGTCGCGATGACCAGTGCCGACGCGGCCGAATACCTCGCCGGCTTTCTCGGCGTTCAGCCAATGTCGCTCGACCGGTTTGCGTCGACCATCGACCGCGAACTGACGTTCTCGCCTGGCTCGCTCGAGCCGGTGTGGGATGCCGTCGAGCCGAAGCTCGCTTGGCGAGAAGGATACGAACCGCCAGCCCTGGGCCAACCCGGACCTCGAATCGATGCGGATCAGCTTGAGCTTCCCGAAGATTTGCCCTCGTGGTTCCACCACCCGAGCTCTGCGGGATACGCCCGCTTCTCCGCAGACACCCTATGGCTGATCGACGGTGCCGCTCGCTACCTCGGAGAGCTGCTCATTCAGACGATCGGGGGCCGATGGGCATCGGGCAGCGAGAGAGTCAAGGGGTACATGTACCAGAACCAGCCCGTCCTCACTGGGATCAGACCCGAGCCGGTAAGTCCGATGCAAACATGCTCCGTGCTTGCTGCGAGGTCATTGCGGCAGCGCGTGGAGCGAGGACCGCAGACCTTGACCGACGTCTACAACGCCTGGAGCGCCAGCGCGCGACCGCAGTAGCATTCGGCGACGCCCCGGTCTCCCTCGAGCGGGAACAAAGGCCAGTTCAACTTGTGGCCTGGGCTAATCGCCGGGCGCCGCGTGGACCCGTACGAGCTGGATGACCGCACCTTTGCAGTGTCGCTCCAGGTGGTCACTGCGAGCGTCCGTTTCGTGGATTCCTCAGAGGAACATTCAGCCTGCGTCCGCGTGAAGCCAGTGGCAGGCTCGCCCGTGATCGCTACTACGTCGTCACCACCACCGCGGGTGAATGTCGATCCGGTCTCCGTGGTTATCCTCATACCAGTGGTTCGTTGTCGCGCCGATGCCGTCTAATTCGATCATGATCAGTGCGTCCTCAGCTGTGGCGAGCGGTCGCCAGTCGGTGGCTGCTCGAGCGAGGGCAGCATGCAGGTGATCTCGGAGGCCAGGCTGATTCATTGCCTGGGTACCGCTATGAAATGACTCGACCGTACGCATCGCAGTCCCGAGGCCCGGCCGAGCGAAGCGCCGCCACGTATCCTTTGCGTGTTTACCGAGCGGAACGACCGTGTGCAGTTCAGGAAGCATTTGGGTCAGCTCGCGGAGGATCTCACCCCCCTCGGCCTTCTCGGCAACTCGCGGCTTCCGCTTGGTAGGTCCCAGATACCACGGGACCGCGTTCCAGATGAGAACCCCGTCGATGAGGCCGGATTGCTTACGCGCTCGCCACAGATTCTCAGCGGTGGCGTCGTCATTGTCAGAGGAGATGAATCCGGAACCCGGAACCGGGTTGAACGCGTTCGTCATGGGGCCAGGTGCCTCGAGAATGATCAACACCCGCGCTTCAATTCCGGCGTCGAGTGGATCTGTATATGGCACTTCGGCCGGAAGCCCCGCCTCGGACCGGATCGCGATGAGACGGTCCAACCAATCAGCAAGCGGGGACGCCGTTGGACTGGAGTGAAGCAGGTTCAGCCTGTCTGAAACTTCAAGACAGGCGCGGAGCGAGCGTGGCCCGGCAAGGTTCATCGTCCGAGCGTATCGAATGTTCTTACTCTCGCGGGCGACCAGTCCCTAAACGGGTGCCGCGCCCTGCCATTTACCACAGGCTCTTGAGCGGGCGCCTCGCTTGTTGTGAGTTGGCAGGCGTCGCGCTCTGGGCGATGAAGAAACTGGCAGTGACCGTCGCAGTTAGCCGCCATGATGTTCATGTGACCACCAACCGTAACGAAGCATACACAGCAGTCGATGATCTTGCTGATTGGTCTGACTGGGCATCCTTCGCAACTGCGGCACCAGTTGCACCGCTTACACCGGGCGTCTATCAGATGCGAACGCGCGATGGGGTGATCGTCTACGTTGGCATGGCCGGCGAACGCAAAGGTCAGGGCATTCGAGGCAGGCTTTCGATCTACAGGCTTGGGAAAGGCGCGGTGAGCGGGTTTGGCGAGGCGGCGCTCGATCGGGCGCTGGCGGACGCTACGTTCGTCGAGGAACACCTCGACGCCGTGCACGCCGGCCAGCCCACACGAGCTTCGGTGTGGGCGCAGGACGCCATTCGATTGCTCGATGTCGAGCTTCGGTGGGCGGAATGCGCGACCCAAGGCCGTGCTCTCGCGCTCGAAAGTGCTGCGGTCGAGATACTCAAGACTCATGCGATCTGGAATCGGATCGCATCCGGTGTCCCGCGTTCACAACGCCCCACTCAGGCTCCACGGTCATCAGGATTGGACCCCGAGGAAGAATTCGGTGCGAGCGGAGGTCGCACAGTGACGGTCGCCCAACTCACTCGAGAGTTCGGCCGCGACGGTGGGACGATTCGACGGGCACTCCGCGCCGGGTTTCCGGACCATGCGAAGGGCAAATCATGGGATCCCCTCACCGCAGCTCAGATCGCTCATGTCCGCGTGGTGCTCTCGCTGTAGCGACGGTTCCTATCTTTGGCCCGAATCCCGATCCCTCAGGGGTACGCTCCGACTTGTTGCTCATCGTCGGTCGCTCACGCGGATCTGGTCGTCGAGGAACGCGGACAGATACGTTTCCGCCCGTTGATCCGTGGCCCGTGCAGCCCGTCACCGACCCAGATCTCGCTGGGATAGTCCGCTTCGAACCGGCCGAACACCTCCCGTACCCCCGTCGGGAGTTCCAAGGTGCGGAAGTGCCGCAGCAGCGTCGACTCCGACGGCGCATCACCCAACGTGTCGGTCATGATGCGTCGCACCTGCGCGGACGTGCGCGCGGGCCGCTCCCGTTTCAACGTCGCCGCCAACGACAAGATCTGCGCTGGCGTCACGGCGCCCTGAGCGCGGCCGCGGTGCCTGCCTCCTGACGGCAACTGAAATAGGAGAAGGGCGATGAGGGTCGTTCGAGCAGTCCAGATCAGGTGTCGGCAGCCAAGTAGACGCCGTTGTGTGTGCGTTGTAGCCGACAGTTGGTTTGCCCGGTCAGTAGCGCGGCCGACAGGAGATCTCGAGACTTGGTAGTCAGCGAGGTACCGCCAAACATGTTCAGCGTCTCCCGCATCAGTTCTATTTCGTTCATCCCTGCTGAGGTGTGGCAAATGTCCGCCATTGCATTAACCAGTTCTTGAGGGCTGATGTGTTCGAGAGGGCGGGCGATCCCGGCCGTGTCGACCTGAACGGCTGGCCAGCCGACACCAGCTCACATCGACCACTCAAGTCCCAACAAGATACCTAGCTCGCGACGCCTGACCGGCGTGGGCCCTGCTCCTGTCAAGCATGCCACTTCAAGTTGGTCGTCATCAACCTTGTGCGGGCAAGTCTTACGAACACGAGGGTGTTGTCGGTGGCATGAAGTACGCAAGCCGGAGGCGAGCCGAATGACGTCGCCTCACGCTACACTCCTCGAGATCGACGGTGTTTTCAAGAATTCGTGTGATCGCGCGCAAGCGAATCCGTGCTCGGACCTATCCCGGGGGTTCAAGATGTTGGCTACTGCCAGGACAAGATATCTGATCACGGCATTTCGTCGATGGGCCATGATCTCGGCACTCGCGACACTGGGCCTTTTGTCGATGTGGGGGTCGGAGTGGTTGCATAGCGACCGCATCAGCCGGTACGACGAAGCGGACAGCGCTACTCAAGCGACTTTGCAGGGCGACTTCGCCTTCAGTGTCTCATTGTCGTCGTTCGGATTGGCATGCTTGTATAGCGGGTGGATGGCTTTCAAGGCCCGGACCATAGGAGACGACGCGTGGGCTGGAGCCAGTCAGACCGGACGGGAGATTCTCATCGGATTCGGATCGTTGGCCGTCGCGTTCGTTTTAACCGAGTCAGCGCGGGACGAAATATCGACCCTTTTCGCTATTGTCGTGCAAGGGCTTCCGGTGTTCCTAGCTGTGGGCGCCTGGATGCTTATAGTCGGCCCCGGCAGGACGGCTTATGCGCGATCTAGGGGGCTGACGCCGACCTATATGCGCGATGTTGAGAGTTTGATCACTAGAACCCCGAAAGCGACCGTCTCGATCCTGCGCCCGTGGATCTACGCTCTGTTCTGCGTAGCTCTCGTAATTGCGAACTCCGTTGCGGCGGTGTTCTTCTCCACTGCTCGAGAGATGCGGAGCGGCTTCTTCTTGCTCAAGATAAGCCAAAGCGATTTGATGATCGCTGCACTGGTCTTCCTCTCGGTCCTCGCACTCATGTTTCTCGTGATCCTCTTGCGGTTGCGACGGGTGCCCGCCGTCGACTTCTTTGAACTTCTGGCCTCCCTCAGACCGTTGGTCTTCCTGAACGTTCTGCTGCTGTTTGCAGAGTGGTACAACCTATACCAAGTGCCAATCTATACAGTGGCGGTCACCGCCCTAGCCGTAGCGATCGTTACAGTTCTCGGCCCTGCTCTGCTGCTTTCATTCTGTGGGCCGGTCCTCACCGAAAGCGCCAGAATCCGCGGCAGGGCACCGCAGGTCGAGGATAATGCGGTCCCTTCAGGCGCAAGCGTACTGCTGAGGGAACACGACGTGCTTGACGATGAGGCTGAGTAACGACGTCAGGACGGGGTAGAGGAAAAGAGTTAGGCCAGCGGAGGAAAAGGAGGTCCGCGGTCACGCAGGATCCCTGCCCTGCTAGCTTTCGTAAATAGCCCTCGACTTCGAAGGTGCGTTTTAAGGCGGGTGCGAGAACCAGCTGGGCTCGACTTGATGCGCGCTTATTTATTGTCCATTTATTCCATCGAGGTAGCACGAACTCGGTCTAGGCTGATCTCAACCTTTCAGCGCATCTGCAACGATGAAAACCTGATCCGACCGAAGTTCGTCGAGATGAATCGATGGTTCATTATCACCGGCCGAGCGACTCATGAGCACTTGGCGTAATCCGTCGGTCCCGGGTTCAAGTCCCGGCCGCCCTACTGTAAATTCGACCTGGTCAGGGTTTCTTGTCTGTACCGAAAGGCCAAGACTTGATGCACTATCCGTTTATTGGTCTTTTATTCATAAATATCCGCTATCTCTGGCCGCTCATAGAGAAGGTGCACGACCCGGTTCGAGTCATCTGGAATGACCTCGAGCACCTATGGGTTATGGACAGCGAACGACACTTCGGCCTCGGCCTCGAGCCGGTTTTAACGACAAGCGAGCTCGCCGAGTACCTCGGCTTGCAGACGCAGGCGATCTACGACCTGCGCACCGACGGACGTGGTCCCTTGGGCATTCGAGTGGGCCGGGAGATCCGCTTCCGCGTTTCCGACGTGGTGCAATGGCTTGACGGGCTTCACGAGCCAGAGACTCCCGTAGTTGACCACGGGGCCAAACAATGATGGCCGGACGACCGCGGCTGCCAGTCAGCACGTTCGGTGCCATCACGACTCAACAGGTCAGTCAGGGGATCTTCCGAGCGATTACTCGCTTCCGCGACTGGGATGGTCAAACGCGGAGGGTGATGGCGACCGGACCGAGTCGTAACGCTGCGCAGGCTTCCCTCAAAGCAGAACTCGCGGCCCGCCTGAGAGCCGGCGGCAGCGGCGACTCACTCACCGCGAGCTCACCATTTCTGCTGCTCGCGGCCGCTTGGATGGAGGACGTGATGCTCGATGTCGACCGTGCCCAGGGTACGAAGGACACCTATCGACGCGAGTTGCGCGTGCTTGTCCTGCCCTACTTTGAGAACTTTGCGATTCGGGAGGTGACTGTTGGTCGCATCGAGCTCTTCCTGAGGCAGCAGCGAGTGCAGTCGTATACGCGAGCGAAGCATTCACGAACAATCCTCGGCATGATCCTGGCGTTCGCAACGCGGCGGGAGATCATTCCGCGAAATCCGATGAAGGAGACCTCGCGCATGAAGAGTCCTCCGCACACGCCGAAGGCGCTCACGAGCGACCAGATTGCCGCTATCCGCCTGGCAGCCCGCGAATGGCGCACAGAGGACGGCAGGATGGGGCCGCGGTCCGACGGCCAGGTGCGCGACATCATCGAGGTGATGCTCGGCACCGCCACGCGCATCGGAGAAGTGCTCGCCATTCGGCAGTGCGACGTCGACCTGGATGCCGACCCCCCGCGGGTAAGCATCAGCGGCACGCTCGTCGTGCACAACAGGGCCGGCGTGCACCGTCAGGAGCATCCCAAGACCCACGAGTCGAACCGGGTCATCGGCATGCCGCCCTTCGCGGTCGAGGTTATCCGCCAGCGTTTGGCACTGCTCGATCCGGAGGATGCGGAGCACCTGATCTTTTACTCGAGGGTGGGCACTCCGCTCGCGCCATATAACGTCAGGCGCACGTTCCGCGAGATACTCCGCAATGCCGGGCTCGAGGGCCTGAACATCACACCGCACTCCTTCCGCCGAACGGGCGCGACGTTGCTCGCCAACGAGCTCGGTATGCAGGCGGCGGCCGACATGCTCGGGCATACGTCGACGTCGACGACGAAGGCGCACTATGCGGAGCCTGACCGCACGGTGAAGTCGGGGCCGGCGGAGGTGATGCAGCGGTTGGCGCCACCCATTTGAGATCCGCTACTTTGTCTGTATTTCCAGGTGGGGTCGCTGCTCCCGCCTCCACTAGCACCTAGGCGACCTGAAATATCTCCTTTTTCTACTAAGAGGTTTGGATGTAGGCGATGTCAAGTATGGCTGGCAGGCGCTGATAACAGCAGCTATCAGCTGCTGTACAGCTTGACTGCCACGTGGTTGACGACGATTCGTTGATTCTCCTTATCGAGATCGAAGTGGATTCGCCCCACTTCGTTTGGCTTGACGCCGTCTCGAACTTTCACGTGCATAACTTGGCTGTATTCGCGGCCCTCAAAATCAAAGGTCCGTAGCTTTGGAGATCGAGAAATGGTCTGATCGGAAGATGCCACCTTGAGTTCACGTTGGGCAAACCAGTCATCGAGGTGGCCAATTGGTCCACTATCTGGTCCATACAGATCTACCGCCCCACGAGCCAGCATCTTAAGTTTTAGGGTCATGTCCGCGGCGTCAGGATAGGAGATGCTTTTCCACGATCGCTGCGCTGAGTCGGTAAACACGATCCGATCCTGTGCCGCGTCTTCCAGGGCCCGAAAAGTTGCCTGGGGATCGCTGCGGGCCACGAGTATGGGGACTAGGTCCCAAACGTCCACGACATCCTCCGTCACAGACCTCGTTACAGCCGCCTCATATTGCTCGCGCCAATAGTCGGCGTTTCTGATTGCATCCTCTGCATTCTCAGCAAGTGATTCTGCTTCAACTCGCTTCTCCTCAGATTCTTCCGCGATGGACTGCCAGAGATTCAAGTCATCTTTTAGCCCCGACACTTGTGACCGTAAAGCTTCTACCTCGCCACTATGATCGTCTGATTCGATGGCACGGAGAACCCGTTCCTCAGCGGCTGAGCGCGCCATCTGCTGTGTTGCTGTGCGGGCGGAACGCCACCCCTCGTCGATTCCCCGAGCAAGAGCCGATATGGCGGCCAGTCGGCTCATGAGGCGAGCGCGAACGTTGTCAATTCCCCTAAGGGCGATCTCCTCGCCCGTGAAGGAAACTCCCCGTGCATTCAGGTCGGACCAAACCAGCAGTGCTCCACCGAAAGGGACATTTACAATTGGAAGGCTGGCGAAGATCTGGCGGCTTGTCGAATGGTTGAGAGTAATTACGCGAGCTAAACCTATCAACCTCGTAGAGAGCAGCCGGGCGAGGGCCCACGACTCCGGACTTCTCAGGTGAACGAGCACGATAGGCAATCTCTGCGATTTGCCCATGCTGTGCACTAATAGTTCGGCATCGCTGGCTGTTCGAATAGGCAGGTAGCTGTCATCGATTCTTTGGGCACCGATGGACACGTTCAGCCGGTCATCCCTGACGACCATGCCCAGCACTCCCGGTTGGAAGATTGGCGTATCCCGTACTGGACTCAGATATCCAGCGGTTTGTTCCCGACTCAGCCCGACTCTGAACCATGTCTTCTGCATCACGGTTGCCACAGTGACTCTTGTGGTCAGTTCGACGTCAGCGTCAACGAGTTGTGTCACTGACACACGCAAAGCTCGAGCCCCACCGGCTTCGACTACCTCCCAAGACGCACTCCGCGTGGTGGAATGACGCTCACCGACGGAGCGCGGAGGGAGGAGCGCAGAGCCTGATCTGGCTAGATCGTCAGCCGTGACCTCACCTGAAGAACCGTTGCTCAGCCACCGGGCAATGTGCTCACTCAACGCCTGGTGTCTTTCGTTTGGCTCTAGGGGCCCACCGATCTCAAAGTCGACAGCATATAAAACCTGCATTTGTCCCCCAAATGTTGACACATCGGCGCGATTCCGGTGTAGACCTGTGGCTTAGTCTGTCGCAAAACTTTGAGTCGTGTGAAGGCATAGGCCGTGCTGGTCCGCCGAGCTCGCGACCGTGTCCCTTCGAACGCAGGAGGCTAACTGAATAATGCCGAGTTTTTAGCTAGAAAATCACACGGGCGGCGTGCCTGTATCTTCGCTTGGCACGCCTGAGCCCGTATGATTGCGATCACTTCAGGTACGGCCAGTGCAGAGAAAGGGGTGCCATGCGGCTCACGAAAGATGTACGTGTGCAACTGCTTGAACAAAACGAGGGCTTCTCGACGAGGACGAGCTATACCGCGAAGAACTCCAGCGAGGACCGTACGTACACAATCACGGGTGGTGAGCTTCACGTGCATGCTACGGGTAATACTTCCTGGGCCGACAGCCGCTACACGAACGATTTTATTGCCGATGACGAGCAGACACATCGGTACCTATTTGACAATCTCCAACAATTGAATCGGGACGACGTTATCTAGAGGATGGCCCGTCGAGAGGAGGGCGGTCTTCCAGACAGGTGGAGGCGAACCATGCGCGCGCACTGTCAGGGACGATTGAGGAGCCAGCGTCGACGCTGAAAATTGAGCCACGTGTTGTGGGTTCATTGTGCCCCTCCGGGCGCTGACGGAAGGAAGCCAGTTGGGCGCGGCGAAGTCGTAGCAACGCAAAAACGGGCGGTATGTACGAGTCGTTCTTCGGTGATGCTGGATCTGACATGTCCAAACGGCTTTGCAGCCTACGTGATCTCTGCGGTGGACCGCTTTCGCCAACCGCGGCGGTCGAGCAGATGTACCGTTGCGATCCCTTGTCTGACCCGCCGTGGTTCAAGTAGTGTCTCCGTCATGAAACCGTCGTGGTGGGATGATCTGTCGCCTGGATCGCGACAGGAAATTCTGCGCTTTCCAAGCCTTGGAGTTGTGGCAAGCATCGCAATTGAGCTTCGTGGCCTGGGGGTGATTGTGCCTAGGGATTCGCACTGGGTCAATGACGGCCCGCACCGGTACACTCCCAATTTTGACGACGAAACGTTGGGGTGGATTCGTGAAGAATCGAAGCGGCATGGCCTCAGCGACTGACGTATCTCAGCGAAATCAGCGTCGTTCCTTCACCTGGACGACCACGCGGCATGCAGACCCAGTGGACGTGTTTCTAACTGGGACGCCGAGCTTACGAGACTAGATCGGCGTCGGACGCACCGAGGCGATTGGCTATGATCCTCGAGCTGTCTGCGCGGAGCCGAGCAAACATCACGAGCTGAACGAGGTGTCGCTTGTCGGTGCTGGCCACCCGGAAGTTTGACAGAGATGCTTTCAACTCGTCTGCAACGGAATCGTACTCTCGCGTCCTAGCGACCATGACATCGGCTCTTGTGATTCCACCGAGGTACCGCGTGGTCTCGAGATCGGTGATCCGTCGCGCCCAATCAGTAGACAGGGGAAATCTACCGTCCGCCAGTTCCGAGTTGCAGGTTCCGTGGACAACGCGTACGTTTCCCCAGACGTCGGGACCGCCGTATGTTGTCGCCTCAATATGATCGATCTGAATTCGTGCGGGATGCCCCGTGGGCAACGTTGCGTCGATGGCGCGGTCGCAGAGCTCGCATACGCCACCGAACTCGGCATGCAAATACAGCGCGGCCAGGCGCCGCAGTGGGACGGATTTTGGGAGTCGTGTTGAACCGTCCCGGGTTTCATGCCGCCGTTTTGATGCTCCTATTGATGTCAAGTGGTAATTGTGGCCGATTGTTGGTCTAGCNACCCTATGGCTGATCGACGGTGCCGCTCGCTACCTCGGAGAGCTGCTCATTCAGACGGTCGGGGGCCGATGGGCATCGGGCAGCGAGCGAGTCAAGGGCTACATGTACCAGAACCAGCCCGTCCTCACCGGGATCAGACCCGAGCCGGTAAGTCCGATGCAAACATGCTCGGTGCTTGCTGCGAGATCATTGCGGCAGCGCGTGGTGCCGGGACCGCAGACCTTAGCCGGCGTCTACGACGCCTGGCGTGCGTAGCGCGTGACCGCAGACCCGGCGAGGCTCCGGCCGCCCCAAGCCGGTCGGGCATCCCGCAGGCGTGTCACATCTGGTTTCCGTCAAAGTGGACGAGATGACATCGATAGCGCTCTCGTCCGTAACAATTCGCGTTACTTGGGCTGCTAAGCAGGGCGGGCAGCGCCATCCATGGGCGTTGGTCCTCCAGATGCCGAGAGTCTTCAGTTGCTATTCGAAAGTTTCGCGGACTACGAGCCCTATTAGTCGTTTCGCAGAGTTGCCGAGTGCAGATAGAAGCCGGTGGGCCGGGCCGTGTAAACCTTCTCGTTCATCACGCTCAAGCTTCTTGATCGCGACCATCGGCCAGAAGAAGCCAATCCTATTTCTAGCGATATGCTGTGCGCTATATCGCTCTGACAAATCGATGGCGTCTCAGCCTATTTCTATGCCTTTGTCAAGCCGATCTCACACTGATAGATAAAACGAGGTGGACGGTCCCAAATGTCAATTTCAACCGAGCTGATCTACTGCCTTCGGGGAACTCTCGCATGCCAGACTCACCGCGTTGCCCATCACGCATGGGAACGATACATAAACTCTGAACTTGCAGCCCTGACCAGGGTCGGAGATGCCGAGCTCAATGAGGCGATAATAACGGGGATTTGGGGGGAAAAGCGCGCGTCCTCAGCCAAAGCTGCATGTCAGTGTGGATGGGACGAGTGGTCTGTTTCCGATCGCGGGAATAACGCAGACTGGTTGGCGTATTGCTCCTGCCGGGCTGATCAAATCCTGACTGCCGAGCACAAACCTCGCGGCGCCGTTGCGCATTGGAACAAGACTACTTTGGCCGCCTATTCGTCGGACGCGATTACGTCGAGGGAAAGTATGGACTGGCTCCGTGCAGTTGATGCCGAATGGGAACAAGAGCATAATCGTGATAGCTGCCAGGCAAATCACCCGCGCTTTTATCGTGATACTTATGAAAAGTGCCATCTTGCCGGGCCGCAGATCCTGACCTACAGCCAGATTCCTAATAGTGAGGAAATTCGAGAGGTTACTGTCATTCACGACGGTAGTAGCAACGTAAATGCAATTTGGGAGACGAACGACGAGGCGCGTCCACAGGCGGGACGAACATCAACGCAATTTCCGATCTTTTTGGACACCAAGTATTTCCCCGTGCGAACTACTGCAGAAGTACTAAATGGCATCGCTGCAGTTCTTCCACGGCGGACTCCGACGCGCCTGACGGACGACCAACAAGCGTCTTTGCGTGCAATTTTTGAGGCGATGTGGGTTCGCGCTGGCACTCCCGAAATTTCCTTGGCTGCGGAATCGTGGATCCGAGAAGATGTGCGACTTTGTGTCGGCATTCCGCGACACGACCTGCGTGATGAGGATCAGCCGTCTGAGCATGACTTTAGGAGCTGGAGTGATTACTCCGGATCAGCGCCGCATGAGCTATAGGCAACTTTTCGACCAGGAAGCGGGATTCCGCGGCAAGGATTCGACTGGGGCCTAGCGGATCATTGGTCCTCTTGCGGAGCGCGGGATTCGAGCCAGCCGTTCTGCAGCTAGGAGGTCGCGGTACCTGTGAGTGATAGTACGTCTGGAATTGATGGGGCAGTACGACTTCTCACTGGACGTTGGCAAGGCCGGCAGCCGCGGCAGCACGCGCTGCGGCATCCGCTGCCAGGCCAAGGTGCTTAAAGACGTCACCTGCAGAGAGCCAGCGTGCGTCTTGCGGCACGCCGATAGTGTTGGCGAGCTCGGGTAAGTCGCTGATGCGCCCGCTGTCGACAAGAGCCGTAAGGCCTTCGGAGATCGTCGTAGAGTGCAGGACCAGGTCTTGCCAGTCGGCCCAAGAGCTGAGGCTCGGCTGTGGCGGCTTGTCGAAGGAGATTCCGTTCATCGCTGGGGATCCATCCGAGGGTCCGCCAGGCAGCATCTGCTTGGGACGTTCATTCTGTCTCCTCGCCGGGGCGGGTCAGATACAGCGCTTCCACGTTGCGCGTTCGGCGAGCTCGCGGGCGAGTCTCGCCGGCGAGGGCGTCAGACCAGGCCAGCGTCGCGAGATCGAGCAGGCCGACGTTGCCGGCCTGGTTGTCGCAGCCGAGGGAGTAAATGCGTCGACCGTCCGGCAGGGTGAGTTGGTCGGCCGTGTGCATGTGGCCGTGCACGAGCACTTGTGGCTTCACGGCTTCCCAGACCAGGGTAACACGGGCGCGACTGAGCGCCGAATAGGTGAGTGCTTCGGCGCTCCATCGCATCGGATTGGTCCGCAGGGCGCGCTCGGTCGCGGCCGTTCCACCGTTGACCGTCTCATGCGTAATGAGCACATCGACCGGGCCGCCGGCGATCGCGGCCGCCACGTCATCGTCCGTGGGGATTTCGGTCAGCCACCATTCCTTGCCGGGTTCGCGCAGCTCATAATCAACGGATGCTGCGCCTCCGAAAGACATATACGTCGCGCCCCCGAGACTGAACCGCAGCGCGCGTGGCAGTACCCACACGACGTCGCTGATCTGCACCGGTTGCCCGGGGGCACCGGCAAACCAGCCGTCGAGGCGATCCCAGTCTTCGTGGTTGCCGGGCGTTACGAGTAGTCGCTCGATGCCGGCGTTCTTGCACCAGAAGTCGACGCTGGCGGGGAATCCCTTGCCTGAGCGTTCCGGCCAGATGCCAAAATCACCCACGTGCAGAATGGTGCGCACGT
The DNA here is from genome assembly GCF_002929595.1 of Cryobacterium sp. N19. Lineage (NCBI taxonomy): Bacteria > Bacillati > Actinomycetota > Actinomycetes > Micrococcales > Microbacteriaceae > Cryobacterium > Cryobacterium sp. N19. The sequence goes on from NZ_PJJR01000054.1 coordinate 427,555, forward strand.
CTGGGGCTGTTCGGGCGATGGCCGGAATGATCGTTTGCACCCAGGAGATGTTGCCGTGCCAGTCTCCGGCCACGGCTACGCGGGTTTCGCCCTGCAGCGTGAGATCCATAGTGTCTGTGCCCCTCAAATTATGTTCGTTCCCGGAGTCAACCCTTGGCCGTCAACCCTTGGCCACCGACACTCGGCGCTTCGGTTGCCAGATACGTTTTCAGGCTTTACGGTTGGGCTTCCCGCCGTCACCGATGTAGTAGTCACCATGGAACAGCTTGCGGATACTTTTGCGATGGCGCGCGAGGTGCTTAATGTGATCCTTCTTCGGGTCCACAACAAAAAGACCGGTCTTCGCGAATCCCCATGTCCAGCCGTTCTTGCGCAGGCTTTCTGCGTCAACGGCAATGTTGATCGCGGACCACGTGGCAGCGATCAGGATCAGCAGTACTTTCCAACCGACAGACTCGCTGATCGGCGGGATGAGACCAATTGCAAGTGCGATTACCACCCAAGGGATAACCCAACCGATCAGGTCGGAAAGCACACCGCGCGCGATGCGAGGCCACGTAGCGACGGTCGAAGTCTTCTTTGCGGGCGTCGGGGGAGTGACGGTTGTTTCAGGATTCACATTCTTACTTTCAGTAGGGTCGTGCGGAGACGGTCGACGTCGAGAATGGCGGAGTTGCCCGGGCGCAATTCGTGTTCGAGGCTCAGAATGTGGTGCTGCCACGTACCGGTTGTGCGGTTGGCGGCACGGGAGACCTCGTCGTAGACGTGATAATGCCCGTGAGCGTAGAGTTTGGGCTGCACGGCGGCAAACGCTCGTGTCATCTGCGCCCGACCTTGGGCGGCGTAGGCCCGGGCGGCAGGGCTGATGCCGATCGGGTTGACGCTGACAATCTTCTGCACAGCCAGGGTCGCGTTGTTGGGGGCGTCGTGCGCGAGCATGACATCGGCATGGCCGCCGGCGATTACCCGGTCAACGTCGGTATCACTCACCGCCTCGGCCGGCCACCAGTCTTCGCCAGCGGTTCTGTATTCGAAATCGATGGATGGTGCCCCGCCCAGGGAGACGAAGGAGCGCTTGCGGACAGTCCAGCGCCAGCCTGGCGGCAGGGCGAAAATGTGGGTCGTGATCTGCCTTGGGCCGGGGCCTTGCTCAAACAAGTCCTTGAGAATGTCCCAGTCTTCGTGGTTTCCCGGCGTCACGTAAATCGTGACGTTGTTCTCGGCGCAGGCAACTTCTAAGCGCTGAACGTACGAGAATTCGGTGTGCCCTGGCCAGAACCCGAAATCACCGAGGTGAAACAACGTGCGCACCCCTGCTGCGTTGAGCGCCTTGACCACGGCGATGCCCCAGCGGGTCGCGCCGTGCCAGTCTCCCGCCAGCCCGACCAGTCGTTCGTCGTCGGGTATTTGTGTCTGTCCCATGTTCTCTGAGCCCCCTCAAAACAATGCACTACGTCGGCCGTATCAAGTCGTTGGCGCCCCAGTCGCCGTAGTCGGACACTACCGACAGCCACCGACAGCCACCGACACGGCCGATCGAATAATTCCTGCACCTTCGAGTGCGGCGGCAAGTAATTGCCTATTTGAATGTAGCGTGATTTGATGGTATCTGCTCACGCATTAGTCGGTGACGCGTACGCGAAAGAGGTTGGCATAGTGGCATCGGTCGATTCCGTTGTAAGGCGCAATAAGGAAAGCTTGCTGGCGCAGACACAGTTGCTCCTGACCCCCGCACTCCTGCACGACGTTTCAGAGCTCGCAGCAATGCGCGGTGCCGACAAGAATGACTTCGCTGAACTTTTGGTGACCGCCGGCGTGCTCACCGAAGTTGAACGGCGAGGCAGTGGCTCATTGGTGGTCGAAAACACCCTCGATGCGCGAATCGTGGCGGAGGGGGAGCGAGCCCGACTCGTTCTCGGGGCTCTGGCGCGGGAGGAGTATGCCGCCGTAGCCCGCACGGACCGACGCGGAGAACGCACGTATGCCGAGAACTTGGGCGACACGGTGCGACGGCTCGAGATCGACAATGCAAATGTGCTTGCGCTACGCATGGCACACCGGCAGGATGACGCGTCAGATCTGACGCCCGAGCCTGGAGGTTATGCTCGCCACGGATTGGGCATGAGTCTCGCGATGACGGCCGAGGAGGTCTGGGAGCGTAGCCGTGGCTACTGGCGCATCCGTCCAGACGCCGACTACATATTGCCCACCCGGCTGGGCTACGCCCCGTACCTGTTCAAAGTGACGGACTGGCGCACGGCATCGGATGCGACAAATCCCTCAGACCGCACCGCCCGCTACTGGGCCCAAAACGGATGGCGCGTCGACGTCGCCAGCGCAAGTTTGATCCCGGTCGGGGGGAGCGCCGAGCGAACAATTTCGGACGTCGACCTGGCGATCGCTGAGAAGCTGACATCCGATGTCGTGCGGTACCCGCTGGGAATACGAAACCCGGCGGTGTGGATCGGCCGACGCGCAGCGTCCGCTATTCGTGACCGCGCAATTGCTTTGCCCTGAGGTCGCCTAAAAGATTGGATAAATGAATACGACCTCGTCGTTCGCTTCGATCTGGGCTGGATCAATACCGAGAGCTCTGGCCGCGACAGCGGAATCCACGATCATTGGCGTCATGCCTTTGAGCCACTTCAGCGGTGAATCTTGAGAGAGTTCGCGCAACTTCAGGTACTCGTCGAAGTGGAGGGCGCGAACCCACGACGCGGAGCCGGTTTGACAGTGGATGAATCGTGCCTCGATGTTCATCATCGCGTGGCCGATGGAGTTCACCGACATCGGTGGCAGGTTTTCACCCTTCAACGTGGAAGCGATGAGTTGCAGGTGACCCTGATCGACGTCGCCGAGGTTGAAGACATAGTCCGGAGTATCGACTTCCTCAATGAACTGTCGGTACACCGTCTCGACGCAGTCGTCAACGAGTTCGTCGAGGACCTCGCGACGAAAGGGAAGAACCTGAAACGTCACGATCATTCGATCGAATCCGTCGGGTCGCTCCCAAGGGAGAAACTCCCATTCAAGCTCCGCTGCAGTGTAATCAACCTGCCCGTCGAGGGGATACAGCGTCAAAGGCGCAGGATCGCCGGCCTGCGAGATGTCAGCTGCGTCGATCGTCATGAATTTCCCCCGATTTATTGAATCGACACGGCCGCGACGGCCTAATCTTTCTTGTCGTGCATCAGCCGAGCCGTGTCTGAATCGAGTATGGCAGGAGTCAGACGTCGGGATTGCAGGATGTCCGTGCGGCCGATCACGAGGGGCTATCTGAAGGGGGGTAGAGCTGCGATCCAACGGAGACGGGGCGAAGAACTTTGATTTCGCATGTACTAAGTAATTAGATACAGTTGCTTCAATAGCAAGTTGACGATGTCGCGGACAGCGGGGGCAAAATGATGGAAACCAAGGACCAGACGTCAGCGATTCGGCCGCGACTCTACCTCGATGTCGATGGATGTCTTTGTCCCTTTCGAAATCCTGACCCGGCTTGGGGTGCCGTGAAGCGCACAGAGGTGACACTCAACTATGGCGGCGGGATGGCCGCGAAGTACAAGCTCATCTGGGCGCCGCCGCTTATCGTGGCATTGGAGGCGCTGCGAGAAGAATTCGGCCTCGAGCTGGTTTGGCTGACGACGTGGAACGAACTCGACGCTGCACGCGACAAGCTCGTTCCCCGTTTCCAAGGGCTTGCCGGTGGGCGCGTGCTGGAGTTCACGCCGGGGCCGCTGAAACCGGGGGAGGCTCGCGGGTACTGGAAGGCGCAGCGCCTTCTTGAGGACCAGGCGTCGGATCCGGGACCGTTCATCTGGATCGATGACGCTGAAGTTGAGCTTCATGGTTGGAAGGTTCTCGCGGCAACCGTTGGAACCCCGAGCCTTTTGATCCCGCCGAATTCGATGGTGGGACTGCGCGTTGACGAAGTTGAACGCATGCGGGTATGGCTGCAAACCACGCGATTGGAGGGCTAACTCATTTCGATATCTACGATCCACTCCACCCCTCGAAGCATTGGCCTAGTTGGTGATGTGCACGGGTCGCTCGGCACCATCGTTCGTGCGGTGCGCCGGCTCGCCCATCAGAACATCGACACGATTCACTTCCTCGGTGATTTCGGCATGCCCTGGGACGACCGAGACGCACAACGGTGGATGCTCGACTACGTCAGCGACAAACTAACCGAGCACGGCAGCCAGGCGCTCGTCACCGGCGGCAATCACGAGAACTACGACGAGTGGGCCAAGATTCCAGCGGATGCCGCTGATATCAGGCACGTGCGGGAGAACATTGCGTTTCTCCCGCGCGGTTGGCGCGCCGTGTCGCTAGGCGGAACCGTCGTCGCCTCGTTCGGTGGCGCTAATTTCGTGGACATGCCAGGACGCGTTCGTGGAAACCTGGGATGGTGGCCGGCGGAACAAATCACCGAAGAGGACCTTGCCGCCCTCGGGACGGCCAATGTCGACATCCTTCTTGGGCACGATGCCCCAATGCCAGTGGAACTACAGGACCGCCTGGCAAAGCAAAGTCACTTCTGGGACCCAGCAGGGCTTGCCTATGCCGAACGCGGACAGAGTATGTTCCAACGCGCTGTCGAACAGGTGCGCCCGACGCTTACAGTCTCCGGGCACTATCACCTGCATCTAGACGTTCTGGCACGATTTGAGGGATCCGACCGGATCCCGTTCGATACGCGAGTCATCGTGCTCAATGCTGACGGGCATCCGCCGACACTTGCCGTGCTCAACGTGGACGAACAAGTCATCACCTACCCGGTGTTCTGATGAGTCAGAGTGTCGGTGGCCGCGAGGATACTTTGCTTGATCTCGAAGTTCGAGAAGGGAATCGGATGCCAACGCTGGAATCGCTTATGGACACCGCGACAGGAATCTATCTCGTGTCCACTCGGTCGGGGTCGCGCTACATGATCGACCTGAACGAGATGAAGATGTCCCGAGTGCCAGCCGAGACGGACCCAAATGATGACCTAGCGATGCGGCGTGATGGCGAGACCGTCGATCTCTTGTCAGTCGACGAGTGCACTGTCGGGCGTCCCATGCGCCTCGTCCTTGACCTACACGTAGAGGGAGTGGTGGTGACCTCGCGGCAGACGACCACCGTGGATTCAATTTCTGAGGTCAATCCAGCTGATGTCGATCTCACTGCAGAGGAACTAGAGAGTCCATGACCGCCATTTCGAAACTGTCCACGCGACCACTCCTCTGGCTCGATATTGACGGCGTTGTTCGGGCCTGGAGAGATACCCAGTGCTCATACCGCGGCTACAAGGAAGTCACGGTGTCGGACGACGTGATCACTCAAAATATCCTTTACCGTCCGGCGGTCGTTCGTGCGATCGCTCAGGTGGTCAAACGCGGTGTCGAGGTGCGCTGGCTCACTATGTGGGGATCGGCGTCCAGATCCCTATTCGGCCCTGCACTCGGGTTCCCTGATCTAGTCAACGCCGTGGACAGTCCACCCCGAGGGGGAGGTGAGCCCGGGCCTAGCGTTGCGTCTCTGTGCTGGTGGAAGAAGGAATTCGTGCGCGAAGCCCTCAAAGCAGAACCCAACCGACCGATGATGTGGATTGACGACTCCATTTCCGTCGATATGTTGCATTTCTGGAGTGGCCCACCAAACTTGTCGTACATCATTCCTGACGAATCACTGGGCCTCGACCGATGGGACGTCATAGCAGTGAGTCGTTGGAGCCGGAACCCCAGCCGCCAAGTTCGACCTGACTCGGTGCGGGGTCGAGTTCCGGGAGAATTGCGAGTGCGGTCCTATCCGACCCGACCGGCGCGCGACGGAGACGCCAGTTGAGGCAACATCTCAGGCCAGAAATCAACCACGCTTTGAGTCGCAGCCGCGCTCGAACCAGCCCAGCGGTGCTCGGCCAGGTTTTTCTCGATCGCGGCGTAGGTGCTCTCGCCGTCGCTCTTGATGTCGATCAGCAGCTGGAAGCTGCCGTCCCATCCGGGGTAGACGCTGCGACCGTGCCCGCGCAAAAGTGCGGACAGCGGATCAAGATAGAGGCTTTCCAGGGTGACCCCCTGTTGCACATTCTCGAGATCGTGGGCGACGAGAAGTTCACCGTCCACAAGCCAGACATCGGCTTCCACACTGGTGAATCCGTGTTCGAGGGCATCGAACAGAGGGCGGTCATGCTCGTAGTCATTGTGAGCATGGGCGGCATCCTGCGGGGCGCCAAGGACGACGTGCGCCGGGGCCTCCGCCACGGGTGCGGAGGCACCGGCGACAGTCGTAACGGCGACAAGGGCGATGAGAGCCAAAGCGGCAACTCTGGAAAAGATGGGGATCTCTTTCGGGCAAAGGAAGCTGCGCGGTGGCGCATAGCCCTCAGTTTTATCCGCACCGTGTGTCCGCCCGGCAATCAAACGATGAACCGCGCACCGAGCGGCCAGCGGGACAGGCAGTCGCCTACAACGCCTTCTCCGAGAGGATCTCGACCGCGGCAGAGCTCCACGGATTGGGGTTGCCGCCCCCGGCGGGGGCGCAAATCGACGGCACGCATCGCCGCAGGGAATCGAGACGAGGCGGCGCGATAGGAGCCGCTGCGGAATTCGACCCACGGATACGGCAGGAGAGCTTGAATGCTCGGCACAAATCATGTCTGGGCAGCGGCGAGGGAACGGCGCACGGCCCGACAATGCTGATTGTTAGGGCTCGAGACTCTGTTCGACCGCCGACGAGGCCTGGCTAAGTGACTTCGAACTCAATCTTTTCGCCGCTGTCACTGCCAACTTCTCACCAAACCTTGACGCGGCGCGTAATACCGTAATACCGTAATACCGTAATACCAGAACGCAAGATGCCCAAGGGAGAACGCATGCTGAAGAGAGAAGCCGCCCCGCTTCGAGTGCAGGCCGTCAATGTACTGCGCAAGAAGATAGTGGCCGGCGAGTATCCGCCGCGCGCGCGCCTGACCGAAAAACACCTGGAGGAGGAGCTCGGCGTCAGCCGAACGGTCGTACGGGAAGCCCTCCGCCAGCTGGAGTCCGAACAGCTGATCGAGATCGAGCCCAACGTGGGCCCGCTCGTGCGCGAGCTCACGTACGACGACGTCGTCAACCTTTACCAGGTGCGCGGCACCCTCGAAAGCGCGGCCGGCCGGCTGGCCGCCCAGAGCGCGCGGCCCGAGCACATCGACGGGCTGCGCCATATATTCGAAATCATCTCGACCCGTGCCGCCACCATGCCGATGGCCGAACTGATTGAACTCAAGAAGGAGTTCTACCGGGCGCTCATCGAGGCATCGGGCAATCCCATTATCGGCGAGATGCTCGCCAACGTTCAGGCCCGCATCTCGCAACTGCGTGCCGTCACTCTGGATTCTCCGGGGCGGGCTCCCCACATGATCGCCGAACTTGCACGCGTTCTTGACGCCATCGAATCCGGTGACCCAGTCCGTGCCGCCGCAGAATGCCAGGCCCATGTTGATGTGGCGACGCAGATCGCCCTCCGCCATGCAGCAGCGCTGCAGCACCAGAAGGAGGAACTATGACAACGCTATTTATCGGGCTGGGCATGATGGGTGACCCGATGGTCAAGCGCTATGCACCCGCACACGCGACCGTTCTCTACGACGTGAACCACGACACGGCCACGGCTTTGGCGCACGAGACGGGCACGCAGGCGCTCGACGACATCTCTGAGCTGTCTCCCGACATCACGACGGTGATCATGATGTTGCCCAACAGCCGAATCGTTGAATCGGTTGTGCGCGGCAGCACCGGGTTGTTCGCCCGGCTGCCCGCAGGCGCCCTCATCATCGACATGGGTTCCTCGGAACCCGCCAGCACCCGGGCTCTCGCGCAGGAGGCGGCCCTTGTCGGCCTCAGCTACGTTGATGCGCCGGTCTCCGGAGGGGTGTCCAAAGCCACCACCGGCCAACTCTCCATCATGGTCGGCGGCGCGCCCACAGATATCGAGCGTGCGATGGAGCATCTTCAGCCGCTCGGCACCAGCATCACCCGGGTGGGCCCCGCAGGTTCCGGACACGCTGCCAAGGCGCTCAACAATCTGTTGTCCGCTACGAACCTGGCAGCGGCGGCCGAAATACTCACGGTCGCCAAGAACTTCGGCATCGCGGCCGAGGTCATGATCGAAGTGATCAACACGTCCACAGGGCGCAGCCAAGCGAGCGAGATCAAGTACCCCAACCACGTGCTCAACGGCACGTTCGATTCCGGGTTTTCGATGGACCTCATGCTCAAAGACCTCGCGATCGCACACACGCTCAGCGTTGATGCGGGCCTGCAGACTCCGGTCACCGACTCGACCGTCACAACGTTGGTCGAGGCGCGCCGAGTACTCGACGCCGCCCACCTCGACCACACCGAGGTCGCGCGCTACTACGAACTCGTCAATGACGTAGAACTCAGAACTTCACACGGAACACCAACGCAGGAAGAGACACCCAATGACGACTAATGCGCAGGAATACATCAATGAGATGGCCCGCAAACGCGGCTACGTGCTGGATTATCACAAGATCATGGCCAAGCAGGACTTCCCAGTCTTGCAGGCGGCAAACGACCTCGTTTCCGCCGCCTACCTCAACGAGCGCACCCTCGACCGCAAGACGAAGGAGCTCATTTTCATTGTGAGTCTCACCGTGATGCGGGCAGCCAAGGGGCACATCCAGAGCCACATCCGGGTGGCGCTCGACCTCGGGCTCACGCCCACCGAAATTCTTGAGGCCATCGAGATCTCCCTGCCAGAGGCCGGCATCGTGGCGTTCCAGACCGGATTCGAAGCCTGGCGCGAGGTCGTCGATGCCGACGGTATTGAGCCGTCGGTGCTCGTGCACCAGGGCGGTTCCGGAGAGTAGACCCGCGCGACGCCGCGCGTCATCAGGCCGATGAGGCCCAAATTATTCCACAGCAGTTGGGACCACAGAGAGGTGTTTTCCCATGTCATCTACAACCACCGCATCCGAGCGCGCAAGAAGGCCCGCCAAAACCAGTGCCGACACGAGGCTTCGAACCGCCGTTGCCGTGGGTATCGGCAACTTCATGGAGTGGTTTGATTTCGCCATTTACGGCTTCTTTGCCGTGATCATCGGCCAGACCTTCTTTCCCGCCAATTCGAGCCCCACGGTTGCGATCCTGAGCTCACTGTCTGTTTTCGCCATCGGCTTTCTCATGCGGCCGCTGGGAGCATTTGTTCTCGGGCCGATCGGCGACAAGCACGGCCGAAAGACCGCACTCGTGCTGTCCGTGATTCTCATGGGCTCCGCGACCTTCGTGATGGGCCTGCTGCCGTCCTACGCCGCAGTGGGCATACTCGCGCCCATTCTGCTCGTGCTGTTGCGCTGCATTCAGGGTCTCGCCGCCGGCGGGGAATGGAGCGGCTCGGCCGCGTACCTCGTTGAAAGCGCCCCCCACAATCGGCGCGGACTATACGCGAGCATGATCTCCGGCACGGCCGCCCTCGCCTTCATTGTGGGAAGCTTCGTGGCCCTCTGGATCAATTCGGCTTTGAGCGCGGATGCTGTCGCCTCGTGGGGCTGGCGAATCCCGTTTATCCTGGCCTTGCCGATGGCCCTGGTGGGGCTCTATATCCGCATGAAGCTGGGTGACACCCCGGTTTTCGAAGCGCTGAAAGACACCGGATCGGTCTCGACCGCGCCGCTCAAGCAGACCGGCAAGAGCCGAAAGAACCTCTTCGCCGTGCTCCTCACGTTTGCCTTCTCCAGCGTCTCCGGCCTTGGCATTTACTACCTCGCAACGTACATGAACAACCACTTCACGAACGCTCTGGGCCTTGAGCGAATACCTGCGCTGCTGCTGAGCGGCACTGGGCTATTCATCTACATGATCATGTGCCCAATCGCGGGTCTCATCTCGGACAGATACGGCCGTCGCATGCCGAACATCCTCGGCACCGCGGGTTTTGTGCTGCTCTCCGTGCCCGCCTTCATGCTCTTCAAGACCGGCGATCCGGTCTTCATCGTTCTCGGTGTCGTCATTCTGGGTGCCTGTCAGGCGCTCGTGTCGGTGACCAATGTCGTGCTCCTCGTCGAGCTGTTTCCGGCCGCCACTCGTTCCTCGGGAAGCGCCCTGGGCTACAACCTGGGTCTCGCCTTCGTTGCAGGGCCTGGTCCGCTCATCGCGACAGCCCTGGTGGCTGCGACCGGCTCTCTCCTCGCGCCGTCCTGGTACCTGGTCGTCGTGTCGCTCGTCGTACTCCCGATCCTCATCAAATGGCTTCCGGAAACCTACAAACGAGACATCTTCTCCAACGACCACGCAGCATGAGTGAGTCCTACGAAGTCATCGTGGTTCGACACGGCACACGGCTCACGAAGCGCAGCGACGTGTACCTGAACCATCAGGTCTACGACGAGTCCGACGGGCCGCATCGGGTGGACTATTTCTTCTGGATCATTCGCAATGCAGACCGCACCGTCATTGTGGACACGGGGTTCAGCGGCGAGGCAGCCGAACGACGCGAGCGAACGGTGCTCGTAAGCCCGGCCGCCGCCTACGCGGCTCTGGGAATCGACACGAACCATCCTCACCAGGTCGTCATCACGCACGCACACTACGACCACATGGGAAATCTCGGGCTCTTTCCCAACTCGCCGGTTCTCATGGCAGAGTCCGAGGTGAGGTTCTGGAATTCCCCCGTGTCGACCAAGCGCCTCATCACCCACTTCACGGATGCCGCCGATGTGGCCGCCCTCGGCGAGGTGCGACATCAGAACCGTCTCTCGACCTTCACGGGCAGCACGGAAATCGCGCCGGGGATCGAGGTCATCGAGGTGGGCGGCCACACGCCCGGGCAAAGCATGGTGCGCGTCACCACATCAGAGGGAGTCGTTCTCCTCACCTCCGATGCGCTGCATTTTTGGGAGGAGCTCGAGCGGGACATGCCATTCGTGTCGTGCACCGACCTGCTCGGCGTCTATTCGGGGTTCCAAACCCTGCGCGACATGCTCGATCGCGGCGAGGTCGACATCGTGGTGCCTGGCCATGACAGCACGTCCCTCGACGGTTTCGCACCGCTCACCGGCCCGCTCGAGAACAACGCCGCCGTGATCGGACGGATCGGCTAATGGGCACCGACACTGACCGACTCAACGCGTGGGTTCTGGCCGTGAACGACGATGCGGAGTGCCTGCACATCGGTCAGTTCTCTCATTTTTCAGCGGACGCCCACTCGGCCGACTGGCGCGTACGCGTGCACTTCTCGGCCGGGGTGCTGCGCATCGTGGAGGGCGGCGAGACCCTGCCGTCGGGAGACCTGTTCGAGCTGCGAGGCAGCGCATCCGCTTGGCACGATCTCGCCGATCGCAACGCGCCGGCCCGTCGGCATGACCTGCTGGCCCTGATGAAGGCCGACGACGGCATCGACGTCGTGGAGGGCCGTATGGAGCTAATTCGTCACCTGCGCGTTGTAACGCGACTCGTGGAGATAGGAAAAGACCGTGTCGAGTAAATCTTGTCAGATCGAGAACGTCGTGGGGCGCTACGTCAACTTCACGTCGCTTGGAATTGACTATCGGGTGTACTTCGAGGAGGCCGGCAGCGGGCCGGTGATCGTGGGGTTGCACACGGCGGGCGCAGACGGCCGGCAATTCCGGCACATACTCGCGGACGAGGCACTGCTGCAAAACCACCGCGTCGTGGTCTTCGACCTTCCCTGGCACGGTAAGTCACTCCCGCCGGAAGGCTGGTGGACCCAGGAGTATCTCCTGACAACGGAGGCCTACTCATCACTAGTTGAGGACTTCTGCGATGCCCTGGCGCTCGATACACCCATATTAATTGGTTGTTCGATGGCGGGTTCCCTAGTGATTGAACTCGCCCGACGGAACCCGCATCGGTGGCGCGCCGTGATCGGGCTGTCGGGTGCGCTCAAGGTGGAGGGCCGCTTTCAGGACTGGTCTCTGCGCCCCGATATTAACGCCCAGCAGAGCGTTGCGTCGTGGACGCACAGCCTCATGTCGCCGCACAGCCCAGAGCAGTCGCGACGGGAAGTGTGGTGGATCTACAGCCAGGGCGGCCCCGGAATCTATCGCGGTGACACCTACTTCTATTCGCAGGACTTTGACCTGCGAGCGACGGCACACACCATCGATACCGGCACGTGCCCGGTGTATCTGCTCACCGGCGAGTTCGACCACGCCTGTACAGAGGCTGACACCGCAGCCGCGATTGCCGCCATCCCCGGCGCGCGCGGCGGTCGCATGGCAGGCATTGGGCACTTTCCGATGGCCGAGAACTATCCGCTCTTCGCGGAATACCTGGCGCCGATCCTGAGCGAGATCGTAGCCTGACCCGAGGTCGAAGTATTTGAAGGTTTACTTCACTTGTGCTTCATAAACTCAGTCGCGCTTAACATGGATTGCGGCCTCGATCACCGCTAGCGTTATATAAGTCGCTAATCAGCTGAAGATTGAGCAGGGAGACCCTTCGGCGGGATTCACAAAACCCACACCGTTGTGGCGAATAACTATTCCGGAAGAGCGGCCTTCGCCGCGGTTCCCGAGCCTTGTCTCCGCAGCCCTCCCGTCATCCAGGGATCTGCGTTGAATCATCTGTCATTTCCATCCTGACTGCCGATCTCGGCGCGCCCGTCGTGCCGGTCGCACCAGTCACCCCAAGCTGAAAGAAGGCCACCCATGTGGGATGCCGCATTCGCTGCCCTGGGTACGTTCCTCGACCCGAGCATGCTGATCTTCCTGTTGATCGGCGTTATCGCCGGCCTCGTGATCGGCGTTATACCGGGGCTCGGTGGTACCGGCGCGGTCGCCGTACTGCTCCCGTTCGTTTTCGTGCTGGAACCGGCCCAGGCCATGGCCATGATCATCGGCGCCGTCGCCGTGGTGCACACCTCCGACGCTGTCACGAGCATCCTGATCGGTATTCCCGGCTCCGCCTCGGCGTCCGTTCTGCTGCTCGATGGCCACGAAATGGCGAAAAAGGGTCAGGGAGCACGCGCGCTCTCGGCCTCCTTCCTCGCCTCGATGGTCGGCGGTCTCATTGGCGTTGTCGCCCTGACCTTCGCCATTCCCGTGGCCCGTCCGCTCGTACTCATGCTCGGGTCACCCGAAATCTTCATGCTCACGGTGCTCGGCATCTCGCTCACCGCCCTGCTCAGCAAGGGCAACATCATCAAGGGCCTCATGGCCGGCGTCTTCGGCATTTTTCTCGCCCAGATCGGCGGCGCTCCCACGTCTCCTGAGTATCGCTACACGTTCGGTTCCCTCTACCTCAGCGAAGGTCTGGGCCTCGTGGCCGTTGCCCTCGGCATCTTCGGAGTCGCAGAGATCATCGCCCTGGTCGCCCGCAAGCAGGCCATCGCCCAGGGGGTGACCGGCCTCGGCTCGGGCTGGATCGAAGGCGCCAAAGACGTTGTTCGCCACTGGACACACGTCGTCCGCGGCTCCGCCGTGGGCGTTCTCGTCGGCATTCTCCCGGGCGTCGGCGCCACCGCCGGTTCGTGGATGGCCTACGGGCAGGCCCAGGCCACAGCCCGCGGGGAGAGCAAGAAGTCTTTCGGCCACGGTGACCCGCGCGGCGTGATCGCCCCCTCGGCTGCCGGCAACTCCGTGGAGGCCGGCGCGCTGATCCCCACCCTGTTGTTCGGTATCCCCGGGGCAGCTCCGTTCGCCCTGCTGCTGGGAGCGCTGCTGATCTTCGGCATCGAACCCGGCCCGCGAATCCTCACCGACAACCTCGACACGGTCTACGTGATCGTGTGGAGCTTCGCCATAGCCAGTGTTCTCGGCGCCGCGTTCTGCTTCATCCTTGCCAAGCCCCTGGCAAAGCTCAGCTTCATCCGCTTTCCGCTGCTCGCGGCGGCGATCATCCCGATTCTCTTCATGAGCGGGTTCCAGGAGCCCCTCGAGATGCAGGTGTTCTGGGTGATGATCATTCTGGGCATCCTCGGCTGGCTGATGAAGACCTTCAGTGTGCCCCGCGCCCCCTTCCTCATCGGTTTTGTGCTCGCGGTGCCGCTGGAGCGGTACTACTTCCTCACCGCCAACCTCTACGAATTCGGTGACTGGTTCACCCGCCCCGCCGTGCTTGTGATGGTCGGTATCCTCGTTTTGCCGCTGATTCTCTCCCTCGTGCGACGTCTGCGCAACCGCGGCGTCGATGAAGCCCTGCTCGGCGAAGGTAGTGAGTCTGCCGAGGTCGCCCCGAAGGTGTGGGGTGTTGTGATGACCGCGAGTTTTCTGGCTCTCTTCATCGCGGGATTCGTGCTTGCCCAGTCATTCTCGGAAGCCGGCGGCTTGTTCCCGCGCCTCGCGACCGGCTTCGGTATCGCAATCAGCATCATCGCCCTCGTTCTCGATGTGAAGAAGTACCGCGCCGACAAGCTCGCCCGCATCGAACCGGACCTTGTTGCCTGGCACTCACTCGTGCGCACGGTCGTCAGGTCGCTGCTGTGGATCCTGGGTTACGTGGCGTGTGTTTATGTGCTCGGCATGATTGTGGGCACCGCTGTTTACGTGCCTGTCTTCCTCTGGCTCGTGGCGAAAGCCCGCCTGCGCACGAGCATCATCTACCCGATTGTCGTGCTGGCTTTCCTCCTCGCCCTGCAGGAATTCGCTCAGATCGTGATGCCGATCGGCTATCTGGACTTCGGGATCTGATTCACCTTCAGCAGTCGAGCAGCGTCGACGAGCATGGTTGTCATCGAGACTTCCGCAGGGCTCGCGACGCTGTTCTTCATGCGACCCAGCAGAATGCGTCGCTGCGTCGCGGTGCCCGACACCGGAATGACGCGCACGTCATCGCGAAGAACGGTCAAGGCCAACCGCGGCACGAGGGCGATGCCGACTCCGACGGCAACCATGGCCTGTGCCTCCTGATAGTCATTAGCCACGTAAGCCACATGGGGTTGAAATCCTCCGCTGTTCGCGGCCCTGCGAAGCACATCGATCATGGGATGATCATCGTCGCGCACGACCCAGAGCTCGTCGAGGAGCTCCGTCATGCGTATGCTGTCGCGCCCGGCCAGACGGTGCGTCACCGACACGATGAGGTCAGTGGGGTCGTCCATCAGGTGCAAAAAATGCATGTCGTCATTGTCGAGTACCGACCAGGGGTAGTCCCACAACAGCGTCATCGACACCTCGCGGTTATTCACCATGCGCAGCAGTGAGCCCAAACGCACGCTGTTGACCGTCAGCGCAATCTTCGGGTGCGCGACCCGAAACCGACTGATGGCCAAGGGCATGAGCGACGAGCCTGCCGTGGGGAAGGTGCCCATGCGCAGGGATCCCGCACGCACTCCCGCGATGTCGTCGAGGGAATAGTCGAGGGATTTCAGCCGGCCGCGGATCTGCTCGGCATGCTCGACAACCGCGCGACCGGCGTCCGTGAGAACGATTCCGCGGCTGTGGCGCTCGATGAGTGGTTGGCCTGCCTCTTGCTCGAGTTTGCGGATCTGCTGGGAAATCGCGGACACGGAATACCCGAGTGATTCTGCGGCCAGAGTCATGGTGCCGCAGCGCGCGACATCGCCGAGCAGCAGGATGCGTTCGGTGGAGATTTTTGACATGACTGAAGCTTAGCTTCAGAAGCACTGAAGTAGTGCGGTATTGCTTAACCATTTGAGCTGACACAAACTGAATGAGTTGCCGAATCAGAGCCGATTACCGAATGTGAAGTGAGTCAAAATGCGAATCCCAGCAGTCGTCATGCGCGGTGGAACCAGCAAAGGGGTGTTCTTTCACGAACGCGACCTGCCCGAGAACGTCGAGCTGCGGGACCAGTTTCTGTTGGCCGCCATGGGCAGCCCCGATCCCTTTCGGCGCCAGGTCGATGGCCTCGGCGGCGCGATCTCGACCACGAGCAAAATTGCCATCATCGGCGACGGAACACGGTTCGGCGTTGACGTCACCTACGAATTCGGCCAGGTCGGCATCGATCAGCCCATCGTGGACCGCCGCGGCAACTGCGGCAACATCTCCTCTGCCGTCGGCCCGTTCGCCGTTGATGAGGGGCTCGTCACACCGACCGACCCGATCACCATCGTGACCTTCCTCAACCTGAACACCAACAAGGTCATCGTGGCCCACGTGCCCACCCGGAACGGCAAATTCAACCCCATCGGCGACAGCGTGCTGCCGGGCGTGCCCGGCACCGGCGCGAGCATCCAGCTCGATTTTCTTAGCCCGGCCGGCGCCGTCACCGGCAAGCTGCTACCCACCGGCAATGTGGTCGACCACCTCACGGTCCCGGGGTTGGGAACTATCCCGGTGTCGCTCGTCGACGCGGCGAACCCCCTCGTTTTCGTGCGCTGGGAAGACGTCGGCTTGCGCGGCCTCGAGATGCCGGCCGGCGTCGACGCCGATGAAGTCCTGCTGGAGCGACTGGAGTCCATCCGCGCTCACGCCTCTGTACTCGCCGGCATCGCCGACGACGTGGACAGCGCCACAAGCCACACCCCCTCCGTTCCGAAACTGGCCCTCGTGGGCGCCCCGCGGGACTACCGTGCCTCCAACGGCGTCGACATCACCGAACCTTCCACGAACCTGCGTGCCGCCATGATGTCGATGGGGCGCATGCACAACTCCTACCCGCTCTCGGGCGCCATCGCCACCACGGTCGCGGCGAACCTGCCCGGTACGCTGGTGCACGACGTCGCGACGGAAGCTGACCAGGCATTCATCATCGGCCATCCGGCCGGTCTCCTTCCGATGCTCGCCGACATCGAAAAGGATCCTTCTGGCTGGCTCGTGAAAAGCGTCTCCGGCTTCCGAACCTCCCGCCGGCTCATGGAAGGGCACGTGCTCGTGCCCGATCAGCGCCTTTCGGTTTGACGAGTTAACTCGCCGCGATCCACCCACCTGCCCCACCCCGCACGACTCACATGAAGGCAATGACGCCATGACATCCAGAACCACCCCTCGCGCGAAGCGCACCGCTCTCGCCGCCATCGTATCGCTGTCGATCCTTGCGCTGGCCGCCTGCGCAACTCCAAGTCAGGGCGCCAGCAGCGCAGATGTGGGGATGCCCGACGCCATCTCATTGTCGGTTCCCTACGCACCCGGCGGAGGAACGGATACGTGGGCCCGATTCATCGCGCCATACCTCTCGGCCAACATGGAGGGCGCTCCCACCGTCCTCGTGGAAAACGTACCTGGTGGCGAGTCGATCACGGGATCCAACCGCTTTGTAAACCGCGGGGGCACGGACGGAACATCGGTTCTCGTAACCTCGGGCACGACGTACATCCAGGCCCTTCTTGGGCAGCCGGAGGTGCAGTTTGACTTCACCAAAATGCAGCCACTCATGTTGAACGGCACGGGCGGTGTGGTCTACGTTTCGGCGGAGACTGGCATCACGGGTCTGGACGATCTCGCGAACCACGACGAGACACTGGTCTACGGTGGCATCAGCGCCACCGGCCTCGACCTCACCATGTTGCAGGCGCTGGACGTGCTCGACATCGACATCGACGCCACGTTCGGGTTCGAAGGCCGGGGTCCGGCCCGGCTCGCCCTAGAGCGCGGCGAGACCACACTGGATTACCAGACGACATCGGCCTATCTCACCCAGGTGCAGCCGAGCGTCGACGCGGGAACAGCCGTGCCGCTGTTCTCCTTTGGTGTGCTCGAAGACGGTGAGATCGTGCGCGACCCGGCGCTACCGGATCTGCCGACGCTCGAGGAAGCCTATGAAATCCTGAATGGTGAGCAGCCCTCCGGTGACGCCTACGACGCTTACAAAGCATTCCTCGTGCCCGGGTATGTGTACCAAAAGGGCATCTGGGCCAATGAAGGAACTCCCGACACTGTCGTCGACGCCTACCGGGCCGCAGCCCGGGCCATTGCCGCAGACGACGAATTTCTCGCTGTGAGCGAGGACATCCTCGGCGGCTACCCGCTGCTGCCCGGAGATGTGGCCGCCGAATCCCTGGCCGAGGCCTTCAATATCCCCACGACGGTGCGCCAGTACACCCTGGATATGCTCGCCGAGGATTATGACGTGCGGCTCTAACGCACGCTTGTCCATAACACAGCAAGGCAGGGAGACAGGCATGAATGGCACCCCGGTCACATCGACCTCGAACTCAATCGTGCCGTCGCTCGTAGTGCTCGACGACCGGGAGGGCTTGCTCTCCCGGTCGCCCGGTGTCGAACGGATGCGCGTGCTCGCCGACGTACGCGTGCTCTCCGGATCGCTCGACGAACTCACAACGGCCGAGCGGGAGCGGGTGAGTGTGATCATGGCTGTGAGGGAACGTACCCGGTTCGACGCGGTGACCCTCGCCACGCTGCCCTCACTCGAGTTGCTGCTGCAATCAGGGGGCCACGCGTACCACCTTGACGCCGAATACGCCGCACAGCGGGGGCTGCCGGTGGCCCTCGGCCGTGGCGGACTTGGTGCCCAAGCTGCGGTGCCGGAGCTGACTTTCGCCCTCGCGGTTGCGGCGATGCGCATGATTCCTGCCGCGCACCACTCGGTCGTGGCGGGGGAGTGGCCACCGTTTCTGGGGCGCAACCTCAGCGGCCGCACCCTCGGAATCCTCGGGCTGGGGCGGCATGGCGGCAATGTGGCTCGCATTGGCGAGGCCTACGGAATGCGGGTGGTGGCGTGGGACCGTGGGGGTGCGAGCGTGGCGGAGACCGTTGGGCCCGAGCGGCTGTTGTTAGACGAGCTACTCTCCGTGAGTGACGTGGTCACCGTGCACCTCAAGCTCAGCGAGGAATCGAAGGGGCTGCTCAGCGAAGAGCGACTGCGCAGCATGAAGCCGGGCTCCGTGCTGATCAACACGGCTCGCGGCGCGATCATCGACGAGGAAGCTCTGGCGAAGGTGCTGCAATCGGGCCCGATCTCGGCTGCCGGGCTCGACGTCTTCGCCGTGGAGCCGCTTCCGGCCTCCTCGCCCCTGCGCTCACTCACCAATGTTGTGCTTACCCCTCACATCGGCTGGACCGTGGAGGAAGTCCTGACAGAGTTCGCCGATACCGCCGCGGGGCAGCTGGAGGCCTATCGGTCCGGCAGCCTGTCACGCGGCCAACTGCTTGATCGGCAGGTCAACCCGCGGGGCTCGCGGTTCGGCGGGCTCAGTGAATAGGGAGGACCGCCGCGGTTCAGAGGCGCCATGACAGCACGAGCCCGAACGCCGGGAGCGTCGCCGGCTGCTCGCGGGCTTGTGGACGCGCTCGTGCTGCTGGCGGGCGGGTTCGGAGGCGCCGTCCTGCTTACTCTTGTTCACCTGCCGGCCGGCGCCTTGATTGGCGCGGTTCTCGGCAGCATGTCGGTGAACAAGTTGACCGACATTTCGCGCCGTCGGTCGGCGCCCCCATCGACGGAGGTGCAGGCAGGGGCCCCGACAGAACCAGCGGTCAGCAGCCGGCGGCTGCCGGCCATCGTTCGTATCGTCGGACAGGTCCTACTCGGGGTGATGGCAGGGGCTCGGCTCGATGCTGAAACACTGGGTCTGTTGGCCGCCTCGCTAGTTCCACTGGTCCTCGCCGTCATCGTACTGCTCGGGCTCACCATGGCCCTAGCTCGGTACCTGTTTGTGCGGCACGGGGTCGATCCGGTGACCGCTGTGATGGCCGCCGCGCCGGGCGGCATTAGTGAACTGGCCGTGGCTGCGCAGCGCCAGGGAGCGGTGATGCATGTCGTGCTGGCGTTCCACCTCTTCCGGGTCCTGCTCGTGGTGCTCGTGGTGTTGCCGCTTGTGATTCTGGCGCTGCGCACATGGTGAGCGTCGGCATGCTGCACCTGATCGTTCTGTTGGCGAGCGGCGGTCTCGGTGCGATCGGTGGCTACCTACTGCGCCTGCCCATGTGGCCGATCACCGGCGCCCTGGTGGGCTCGGCGGTCGCAAATATTGCTCTGCAAAGCTCCACCGGCATGCCCAGCCAATTGAGTTTCGTGGCCCAGGTCCTCGTGGGTACGGCGGTCGGATCCACAGTGCTGCCCGGTTTCATGAGGCAGGTGCGTCGCATGCTCGTACCCGTGCTCGTCGTCGTGCTGTCGCTCGTGGGTGCCGGCCTGAGCTTTGCCGTGATCCTGAGCGCGCTCGGTTTTCTCGATGCGCCCGAGGCGTTCCTCGGTCTGATCCCCGGGGGAGTGGGTGAGATGGTCTCTGCGGCATCGGGGGTTGGCGCGGACAGCGCGCTGATTGCCGGCATCCACGTTGTGCGACTGCTGATCAGCCTGTGGACCCTGCCGTTGCTCATCCGCTGGGCGAGTCGTTGGCGCCGCCGACAGTCCGGGGACCCCGGTCCTGCCGGGGGCCCGGTCGTCTAATCGCGCAGACGTTGCACGATGGCGGCTGTCGCGGCCGCGGTGCCGCCAGCCGGTGAGCCTCCGGCAAGCACAGACAGGGCGCCCTCGCCGAAAGCTCGATCGACCGCGCCTTCGATCACGCGCGCGCAGGCGTCGCGGCCGCAGCTGCGGAGCAGCATGGCTGCGCTCAGGATCTGCGATGTCGGATTGGCGAGGTCTTTTCCGGCGATGAGCGGGGCGCTGCCGTGGATGGGTTCGAAGTAGGAGGTGTCGGTGCCGATGTTGCCCGACGGGCACATACCGAGCCCCCCGACCGTGGCGGCGCCCACGTCACTCAAAATATCTCCGAGAAAGTTCTCCATGACGAGCACATCGAAGCGGCCGGGCTGCATCACGAGGGCGTGACCGGCCGCATCCGCATACATGTGATCAGCGATGATGTCGGGGTAGTCCTCTGCGACCTCGTCGAAGACCTCGCGAAAGAGGGCAAAACTTCGCAGCACGTTGCTCTTGTCGACACAGGTCACACGTCGCAGGCCATCGGCGGGAGCACCCTGTCGCTGCCGTGCTGTCTCGAAGGCGAAACGAACGATGCGCTCGGTGCCCACCCGAGTGATCATGAGCTGGTCTACGGCGGCATGATGATTGCGTACGCCCGCGCCCCGGGATAGATAGAGCCCCTCGGTGTTCTCTCGCACGATCACGTAATCGATCGAGCCGGGCTCAAATCTCGTCACCGAGGTGACTCCGGCGCGCAGCCGGATCGGTCGCACATTGGCGAAGGTGTCCAGGCCGAGGCGAAGCAGGCCGCCGAGCAAGCCGGCCTCGGTGCCGTCGGCGTTGCGTACTCCTGGTAGCCCTACCGGGCCCTTGAGTACGCCATCGGCGGCCCGCAGCCGGTCTAAGGCGCCGGGCAGCAACGCGGAGCCGGTACGTTCGAAGGTGCCGGCACCGGCGGATTCTTCGGTGAAAGCCAGGGGCATGTCGAGCAGCGCCGCCGCACCGAGCATCACCTCGACGGCGCTGTGGATAAGTTCGGGGCCGATACCGTCGCCGGGGATGACGGTGATGGCCAGAGGGTTCGCTGGAAGGGTGTCGTGGGGGATCATGGCGGCTCCGTTGTCGGTGGGGTGATGGAGACTTGCCCTGTATGTATTCGACTGTATACAGTGGGACACATACAACCTATGGGAGTCACATGACCACGTCAACAGCTCACGACACCGCGCCCGCTCAGCCCCTTCCCTCCCACGTCGACGTCATCGTCGTTGGCGGGGGAAACGCCGGATTCTCCGCAGCCCACGCGGCCGCGCTTCGCGGCCGAAGCGTTCTTCTCCTGGAGCGCGGCAGCGCCGACATGTCGGGGGGAAACAGCTTCTATACGGCCGGTGCCACGCGCATCAGCCACAGCGGGTTCGACGACATCGCCGACTTCATCGAAGCGGACTCCCGGCACGCGCACACGGAGGTGCCGGCCTATTCGGCCGAGGAATATACGGCAGACCTCGTGAAGGTGACGAACGGCAAGAACGATCCAGAGCTGACCCGCGTGCTCACCGAGGAGAGCGGTGATACGTTGCGCTGGTTGAGTGAGCTCGGGTTGAAATACCGCCTCATGTACGAACGCCAGGCGTATGAGCGGCCCGACGGATCCTTCCTGTTCTGGGGCGGCCTGCACGTAGGCAATGTCGGCGGCGGCGAGGGACTAATGGCCGACCACGCTGAGGTGGCGGCGAGGCTCGGGGTTGACGTGCGGTACGGCGTCACCGTAACCGGTCTGCTGTCATCGAACGGCACGGTCACCGGGGTGACGTATCGCGCAGGTGATGCCGGAGTCGGCGAGATCACCGGCGCATCCGTTGTGCTCGCCGCCGGCGGATTCGAAACGAACGCGGAGCTTCGGGGCAAGTACCTCGGACCGGGGTGGGAACACGCCAAGGTGCGG
This sequence comes from Cryobacterium sp. N19, assembly GCF_002929595.1. Classification (NCBI taxonomy): domain Bacteria; kingdom Bacillati; phylum Actinomycetota; class Actinomycetes; order Micrococcales; family Microbacteriaceae; genus Cryobacterium; species Cryobacterium sp. N19. The sequence goes on from NZ_PJJR01000054.1 coordinate 449,737, forward strand.
GGCACGCCGTACAACGACGGCGTCCTGCTCGAAGCGGCCCTCGGCCTGGGTGCCGTTCCGGGCGGGGACTGGAGCACCTGCCACAGCGTGCAGTGGGACGCCTTCACCGACCAGAACGAAAGTAACCGGGAGTTGACCAACCGGCTGACGCGAGGCGGGTATCCCCTCGGCATCATCGTCAATCGCAACGGCGAACGCTTTCTGGACGAGGGAGCGGACTACCGCAACTACACCTATGCCAAGTACGGCAAGGAGATCCTGCAGCAGCCCGGGTCGATCGCCTACCAGATTTTTGATGCCGAGCACCGGGCCCTCCTTCGGGCCGAGGAGTATGACATGCCCGGCATCTCGGTGCAGAAAGCCGACACGCTCGAAGAACTCGCCGAGCTGATCGGCGTCGACGCGGAGTCCCTCGTCGAAACGGTGCTCGTCTTCAACGCGTCGATCGACGAGAGCGTAATCTGGGACCCCACTATCAAGGACGGCCGCCGTGCGAGCGTGACGCCGCCCAAGAGCAACTGGGCAGCGCCCTTGGAACAGGGCCCGTTTTACGCTTTCGCGGTGACCTGCGGAATCACCTTCACATTTGGTGGGCTGAAGTCTGACACCCACGGCCGTGTGCTCGACAGCGCCGGCCAGCATGTGCCGGGCCTGTACGTCTGCGGAGAAATGCTCGGAGGGTTGTTCAGCGAAAACTATCCCGGAGGCTCCGGGCTGGCCGCCGGCATGGTCTTCGGCCGTCGGGCCGGTGCGCTGGCCTAAAAGGCCGCGACATAGAGTGGGAGAGACCGCGTTGCGCGTGCCAGCCCTGGGTGCGGCCGCGGTCTCTCGTCGAAAGCCAGGAGAATCACCATGCCACAGCCCGCAGACGACGGCCGACGCGTCGACGGCGACGAAATCTTTCGCGTGTTGCGCGCCGAAATTCTCGAGGGGCTGCACTCGCCCGGCACGGCGATGCGCGAGACGGTCGTCGCATCACGGTTCGGGGTATCCCGCACCCCGGTGCGCGAAGCGCTGACCCGGCTGCAGCACGAGAGGCTCCTGGAGCGCGGTGCTCGGGGCCTCCAGGTGCCGCGCGTTCACCCGCAGGAGGTCATCCAGATCTACGACCTGCGCGTGATGCTTGAAGAGGAGGTAGCCGGGCAGGCCGCCCTCGCCCGCAGCTCCGCCGATGTCATCGTTTTAGAGGCACTCGTAGAGCGTGATCGCTCGCTAGTGGACCCCGACGACCAGCTGCGCACGAAGTCGAACCTGGCTTTTCACGCGGCCGTTTGGGCTGCAACTCACAACGCCGTGCTGGAGGATCTGCTGGAGCGCCTGTCGACGCACCTCATCCACTCCCCGCATTCCACGCTGTCGGTAGCGGGTCGCTGGCCCGAAGCGCTCGATGAGCACACCGCCCTGGTCGAAGCGATCGCTGATCGCCGCGTCGACGACGCTCGCAGGATCGCACGCGGTCACATGGAGACGGCCCGCACTCTGCGCCTCAAGCTCATTCGCGACGCGGCCCTGGACGGCCAAGACTGAACACGACCCAGCGACTCTGGTCAGACTGCCCCTAACCATTCGGACCAATGTGATCTGACCGTGAGCGCAGAAATGTCCGCGCTCGTTCGAGCTGCGTACCCTTCGGCTGAGGGCAGCAAGGGAATCATAGGGTACGCATACCAGCTCATCTGAAGCGCATTTCATGGTTTTCAGTGGTTCAGGCGGACTCCGTTAGCGTTGGGGGATGAGTTCTCTCGTTCCCACCGATTACGCCGCCACGCTCGAGAGCATCAAACGGCTCGTGCATGAGGCGCGCTACATCGCGCAGCGCCGAGTCAACACCGAACTGCTGAGGCTTTACTGGCAGATCGGAGCGACGATCATCGACCGACAGAAAACGGCCCCGTGGGGCAGCAAAGTTCTCTCTCGGCTGTCCGTGGATTTGCGTGCAGAGTTTCCCGCCGCGAAGGGATTCTCGCCAGCCAACCTCAAGTACATGCGGAGGTTCGCTGAGGCGTGGCCGGACGAGGATTCAATTGGTCAACGACCCGTTGGCCAATTGCCGTGGGGCCACGTCATTGAACTGATCGAGAAACTTGATGACGCCGAGCTGCGCGACTGGTACAGCGATAAGGACATTGCGCAGGGCTGGAGTCGCCCCGTACTGGCACACCAGATCAAGACCCGCCTGCACCTTCGTGAGGGGGCAGCGCCTTCCAACTTTCCGCACGCGCTCGAGCGCGCCGACTCGGAGCTCGCACAGCAGATCACCAAGGATCCCTTCACGCTTGAGTTCCTGGCCATCGACGGGGACGCCGTCGAACGACAGCTGGAGGACCGTCTCGTCGAGCGCATCATCGACACCCTCCGTGAACTCGGCCCAGGGTTTGCGTTCGTGGGTCGTCAGGTCCACTTCGATGTCGATGGGGACGACTTCTATATTGATCTGCTTTTCTTCCACGTCGATCAGCTTCGGTACGTGGTTATCGAGCTCAAGACGACCAAGTTTGAGCCGCGGGACGCCGGCCAGCTCGGCTTCTATGTCGCCCTCGTTGAGGACCGCCTGCGCGGGCCACAGCACCAGCCGACCGTTGGGATGCTGCTGGTTGCCGACAAGAACGAGGCCGTCGTCAGGTATGCACTCGCCGGCACCACCCAGCCGATTGCTGTCTCCCGCTACGATCTCTCGCCCGCTGAGCAAGCCGCGCTTCCCCCAGAGGACGCCCTGACCCGCGCGTTTGCTCGCGAACTTGACGACCATGCGCCGGAGCACACGTAACCCCCATTTTGCACACCGAAGGACCCTCCGGTTGAAAGCTCGCCATGTCGCGTCGAGGTTGTGGGACGAGAGAAGTTGTGGCTCATGGAACTGGACTATCCGGACTGCGCAATGCACCCTGTCGCTCCGAGGGCCGGTTTCCCTTCCCTGTCGAGGCCTACTCGTACACACCCAAGTCCCGCACCACGTTCGCCCCGTGAACCGGGCGCAAGGGATTTGATGTACGTACGCCCATCTACGTATATGGCGTACAGAACAGCCGAGGTCGGCCGAGGTATCGCCATCCACTGCGAGCTCGGCAGCTATGCCCAGTCGGAGACTGGGAACGGACCCTTTTAGACCTATCGGCTCGACCCCCTTGCCAATGGGAAGACCGTGAGGCAGCATGGTTTCAGAGTCACAGCATGGCAATCATTTGATGCGTGGCCGGGTATTGGACGTTTATTCCGTCAAGACAGGCCGAGATAAGTCGAGGTGTTTCGATAGAATGGAGGCCGACATATCAAGGAACTCCCGGTCAGATCGAGATCAGTCGAGGCGTCCACCTCTGGAATAACAGTCCAAAAAAGAATCGGCGCAAACCGTCGGTCCCGGGTTCAAGTCCCGGGCATCGGATGGGAGCGTGTTCGATGTTTCAGCCGAGCCAGACGGCGAGTCACGCCCGGTCGCGTATTGGTATTGCCGTGACCAGAAACGCACCATAAACCCCAAAATCTGACCAGATTCAGGCCGTATCTCACCGTACAGCGCGTACACTAAACTCCATGAGAACCGCGGAATTCCGCGGAAGTCTGCCCCATGTGCAGGTGCGCACCACCACCCCGACGCCTATCATTTGTTCTTGGTTCGAGTCCAGCTACCCCAGCAGTAGCCCGTGGGCTTCCGCGGAATCAACCCAAGTTACGCCCAAGCGACCACGAGCCGGGCCGCATGTTGTGGCACCGTGACATCGATTCCGGTGACATCGGCAAACCGGCGAAGGCGATTCATCAGGGTGTTTCGGTGACAGAACAGCGCGTCCGAAGAAGCGGCGATGCTTCCCGTCGCGAGGTAGGCGCGTACCGCCTCGATAAGTCGGGCCCTTTCTGCAACGCCACAGCGTGACAGCCCAACATCAAGATCGGCAGTGATCGCCGATCCCCATGCACCGAGCCGCACCCGAGCTAGGCGCGCCCAGGCGATGGTCATCGTGAGTGCCCCTGAGTCCTGGGGAGTCAACAGATTGGCGAGGTCTCGGGCGAGGTGCGCGGCGTCAGGGAGCTTCGCGATGCCCTGCACGAATTCCACGAGCCCCAGACGAAGATGGCTGATCTGTGACGTTGCCGCCTGAAGAGCCGACCCCGGCCGATCGTCGCACGGCCAGAATGCCACAAGCCCGTCACCGAGGTGGTGAGTGAAGATCTCTTCATCGCGATGAGCGGCCGAAGCGACGACGACACGCAATCCCGCCATCTCTTCCCCGATGGCCATCGCAACGCACAGCGGAGCAGTCTCCGCGATCCTCAGTTCGCTGGCGATATGGCTGAGCGTCTCGGCGGCGGGACTCAACTCCCCGAAGAGCGCAGCGACATACCCCTGTCGCACCGAGGATGCTTCGTTGTGCATGCGTTGCAGTTCCGCCGTGTAGGTCGATTGAGTCTGACCGGCATAGGAATCAACGATGTCCCACACTCGACTGGCGTGGCGCACCAGAAGTGGGGCATCGGTGTCATCGGCGATGCAAATCAGCTCGCCCCAGAGGACCGAGAAGTCCAGGCGGATCGCAGTCATCAAGGTCTCGATTGGAATTCCCGCGCGGGCCCGGGAGACGCCGACATCGGTGGCGATGGCCAATCGTTCTGCCCGTGCGCTGCTGCCGTCGGTTCCCTCGTCTGCCTGCTGCAGTCCACGTATCAAAGCGTCGAAAGACGCTGCACCTGTGCGGCGGATCTCGCTACCGGGAATTGGCAGGGTGTCGTACCCCGGCACGCGAAGAACACGGTCGAGGAAGCGGTCGGTGAGGTCCTCGACTGACAACTGAGCCAAGAGCGCACTCCAGCGTTGCGCATCGTCAGTGACTGATTCAACATTTTGTGGGTCGTAGCGGGAGCTCATTTCGTCATTTTATGTGCTTTTGCACAGATCCGACGCCGGAAATCGTTTCATTTCGTTCATCGTGCGAGGGGGACCCCCTGAGAGACTTCTATGTATTCCCTTAGGGCCGCCGCGGATCTTCACCGTGAAGCGAGGCGCCCTTCGCCCCTCACCGTGGAGATGCTGATGACCATAGCAAGCGAAGTTACAAATGTGGAGGCTGGCGCGACGCGACAGATAACCGACAAGGAAGCCACGAAAGTCGCGATCGGGGCCCTCATCGGCACCGCCATGGAGTGGTACGACTTCTTCCTGTTCAGCGCTGCCGCTGCGCTGGTCTTCAACGTGCAGTATTTCTACAGCGAGAATGCAACGGCCTCAGCGCTGGCAGCATTTGCCACCTTCGGAGTCGGGCTCGTGGCCCGTCCGATCGGCGGGATGTTCTTCGGCGCAATGGGCGACAGGATCGGCCGCCGCAAGACCCTGATGATTACCATCGCGGGCATCGGAGTGATTACCGGGATGATCGGGCTGCTCCCCACGTACGCAGCCATCGGCGTCGCAGCACCGATCCTGCTCGTGCTGCTCCGCGTCATGCAGGGCCTCTTCGTGGGCGGCGAATGGTCCGGCGCCATGACCTTAGTCGTTGAGAACGCGCCGCTGCACCGACGGGCCCGCTACGCCGCAATTCCGCAGATCGGTTCACCGATCGGCACGATCCTCTCGTCCGGTGGATTCTTCCTCATGACCTTCTTCTTCTCCCAAGAGAACTTCACCTCCTTCGGCTGGCGTATTCCGTTCCTGGCTGCTTTTCCGATGCTTCTGCTCGCGCTCTACATCCGAAGCCGTCTGGAAGAGTCCCCGGTCTTCACCGAGCTCGTCGAGAAGGGCGAGACCGAGAAGGCACCCATTCGGACCACCCTCGTGCACCATTGGAAGCAGATCATTGTCGGCATGGCTGCAGGCATGCTGGGCGTCGGCGGCTTCTACCTGGTGACGGCGTTCGTCGTCTGGTTCGGCGTGAACACATTAGGATACAGTGCTCGGCTGATGCTGCTCGGCGGCATGATCGCGGCCGTCGTGGAGATGCCGGTGCTCATCATCGGAGGACGCCTCGGGGAACGGTTCGGCGCCAGCCGGGTCATCTTCGTCGGCGGTATCGTGTCGGCCATAGTAGCGTTTCCGGCTTTCCTGCTGATCGTCAGCGGAAATCCCGTACTCGTTGTCATCGGAATGACCCTCGCCGTCGCCACGCTGTCCTTTCCCTACGCGGCCTCCGGCACGGTGCTCACCGGCCTGTTCCCGGCGCGCACGCGGTACACCGGTGTTGGTTTCGCCCAGAACACCGCTGGCATGATCAGTGGCTTCGTTCCGTTGCTCGCCACGGCACTGGTCGCCTCCGCTGGCAACCAGTGGTGGCCTGCGGCAGCCATGCTGGTCTTTCTTTCCTTGTTCACGGCCTTCGCCGGACACATCGCCCCGCGCCTGAGTGTGGACCTGCCAGGGTTCAAGCACTAACCACCGTAAACAGTCCCACCGGAAAGTTCCTCCCATGTCACAGTCAGCCGGCCACCTCATCGTCGCCCAACTCGAAGCCCACCGTGTGCGCCGCGTCTACGCGGTACCCGGAGAGAGCTACCTCGACGTCCTCGACGGACTTCACGATTCGCCCATCGAGACCGTGGTGTGCCGTCACGAGGGCGGCGCCGGATTCATGGCGCTCACCGAGGGAAGGCTGACGGGCACACCGGGCGTGGTGATGGTGACCCGCGGTCCGGGAGCGGCAAACGCCATGATCGCGGTGCACACGGCCTGGCAGGATGCGACAGCGCTTGTGCTGTTTGTGGGCCTGATTCCCGTGGCGGACCGGGAGCGTGATTCCTTCCAGGAGTTCAGCCTGACCGGCTGGTTCGGCACCACCGCCAAACGCGTTTTCGTGCTGGATGACCCGGACCGTGCGGGTGAGCTGGTCGCCGAGGCCATGCATTTGGCTGCATCAGGGCGTCCCGGTCCGGTTGTCATCGGACTGCCCGAGGACGTCCTGGTTCGGCAGGTCGAGGTGGCCCGAGCCCCGGTTCGACCGGTCGCCGGTGCCACGCCATCCCCGGCAGAGATCACGATGGTTGCCGAGCAGCTGGCTGCTGCGCAGCGCCCCCTCATCGTCGCCGGTGGTGACGGCTGGGATGACGCGACCGGCCGGACATTGATGGAGTGGGCCGCGACTGCTGGGATCCCCGTGGCAACTGATTGGCGGGCCTACGACGTTGTTCCACATTCCGCCGCGTACGCGGGTTGGCTGGGCTACGGACGTGCGGATACGCTCGCGGCTCGACTGGACGACGCGGACCTCCTCCTGTTTCTCGGTTGCGGCCGTTCCGATGTGCTCAGCGACGGGTTCACTCGCGGGTTTGCGCAACCCACGCTGTTGGTGCTTCCCGATCCTTCCGCCACCATGCATGCCGGTCGTATCGACCAGCATGTGCTCAGTACCCCGGGCGCCTTCGTCGCCGTACTGCCGACACCCGAATCCGCCCGCGGCGCCCGAACTGTCGACTGGATGACGGAGCTGAACACAGATCAGCAACGCTTCGCAACGCCTCATCCAGACGGTGGAACCGGGGTTGACCTTGGTGTTGCATTCGAGGTCCTGGAACGGTTGCTGCCCCGCGAACGTGTCGTCACATACGGTGCCGGGAACGCCACAATTTGGGGCCACCGCTATCTTTCCCACACCCAGGCGCATTCCCTGGTGGCCCCGCGCAACGGCGCCATGGGGCTGGCCGTGCCCTCGGCCGTTGCCGCGTCCCTCATCTTTCCTGACCGGCAGGCGGTCGCAATCTGCGGCGACGGGGACTTCTTTATGAACGCGCAGGAAGTCTCCGTCGCATTCGCCCAGGGCAGCACCCCGCTCGTGGTCGTCGTGGACAACGGAATATACGGGACGATTGTGCAACATCAGCGAGCGCACTATCCGGGTCGAGCTTCGGGAACGTCAATGACAAATCCCGATTTCGCCGCGTGGATGCGATCCTTCGGCGGGTACGGCGAGCTCGTGGAACGCACCGAAGACTTCGAATCCGCCCTGGCGAGCGCGCTGGCCAGTGGGCTCCCGGCGCTGCTGCACGTGCGGACAGACCCGGAAACCATGCCCCCGCCTGCGGGCAACACGAAACCGGTGGCACAATCGTGAAACTCGACCGGATCATTCGGGGAGCGAACATCCTGACCTTGGATCGGCAGCGCCCCACCGCCCACACCATGGGAATCCTCGACGGCCGCGTCGTCGGCTTCGATGAGGAAGTTCAGGGGTGCACGGCCTACAGCATCGAGGACTTCACCGGTGCGACCATCGTTCCGGGATTCATCGACGCACACTGTCACACCACATGGTGGGGGCTCGGCCTGTCCGCCGTCGACCTGCACGACGCTCGTGGTCTGGACAGCCTCTATGATCTCCTCGAGCGTGAAACTGTGCGGCTCTCCGCCGAACCAGGTGCGTGGGTCAAGGGCACCGGCTTTAATCACAAACATCACGACGGTCAGTTTCCGGACATACGGCGGCTCGACGAACTAACTGGTGACCGACCGCTGTATCTGCGCCACGTGTCGGGACATCTCTCAATCACCAACTCAGCAACGTTGCGGCTGGCCGGCGTCTTCGAACCCGGCTTCTCCAATCCGGCCGGAGGCGCCGTGCTGCGCGACGCCGAGGGCTACCCGACCGGAGTGATCGAGGAATCCGCCCAGTCCCTGATCCAAAACCTGTTGCTGCCGTACTCGGTTCCGCAGATCGTGCGGGCGCTCGACGATGCAACCACGCGGTACGCAGAGCAAGGCATCACCAGTTTCACCGAGGCCGGCATCGGTGGGGGGTGGATCGGACACAGTCCCATCGAGGTTCAGGCCTACCAGCAGGCCCTTCGGGACAATCGTCTCCACGCCCGAGCTCAGCTGATGCCGACCCTCGACGCCTTGCGTCCGCTCAGCGCCCACGCGAGGGATATGCACGACACCGGCCACGGACGGGGTATCGACCTGGGTATCGGTGCAGGTTTCGGCAACGACTGGCTCTCGCTCGGCCCGGTCAAGGTTTTCATGGACGGGTCGCTTCTGGGTGCGACCGCCGCGGTCACGGAAGATTATTGCGGGCACCCGCACAACAGCGGCTATCTTCTCGATGACCCGCAGTCCTACCGCGAACGTGTTACCGACGTCTACCGGGCGGGCTGGCCGATTGCATTGCATGCCATCGGAGACGCGGCCATCGACCTTGCCGCGGAGATCATCATCGACTGCCAGGACCGGTTCGGCCCAAACGCGCTGCCGAACCGGATTGAGCACTTCGGGATCTCGCGTCCGGACCAGGTCGACCTCATCGCCCGGGCGGGCATCGCCGTAACGCCCCAGGCGGGGTTCATCGGCCCGTTGGGTGACCAGTTCGCGGAGCTCGTGGGGGTCGAACGCGAGGGGTGGCTGTACCGAGGCCGGACCCTCGTCGATGCGGGGGCCATCCTGGCCGGCAGTTCAGACCTGCCGGTCGCCGATAATAACGTGCGTCGCGCCCTGCAATCATCCGTCGATCGAAAAACGGAGAACGGGCTCGTCCTGGGCGGGCCCGGCGAGGGGCTGACCCCGGAAGAGGCACTCCGGAGCTACACCGAGTGGGCGGCCATCGCCACTGGCACGATCGACAGCCGGGGAACCCTCGCCCGCGGAAAACTCGCCGATTTCGTGGTGCTCTCCGGCTCCCCACTGGCCGCCGACGACATCGGCACGCTCGACGTTATTGCGACCGTTGTTGACGGTCATTTCAGCTTCGACTCCCGCACCACCGCCCACTAACCCGATCGGAGCACCTCCATGAAAACGAGCACTGAGCAGCAACGCGCATTCCTGGCTGATTTTCATTCCATGAGCACCTTCGGGGCCACCGCGGGGGGCGGCGTCGACCGGCAGGCTGCCACGGCGGCCGACGGCCAGACCAGAAATTGGTTTCGCGGGCTTGTCGAGGGTCATGGTTTCAAGGTGCGGTATGACCAGGTCGGTAACCAATTCACGCTCGTCGAATTGGTCCCCGACGCCCCATACATCGCCATAGGTTCGCATCTGGATTCGCAACCGCTCGGCGGCCGCTTCGACGGTGCTTACGGTGTGCTCGCGGGAGCGCACGCCGCGATGCGATTGCGCGAGGCCTTGGGCGATCAGGGCGGGATTCCGCTCTACAACATTGTCATCGTCAACTGGTTCAACGAGGAGGGTTGCCGCTTCAAACCGTCGATGATGGGCAGCTCGGTGTTCACCGGCAAATTGCCCGTTGCGCGAGTATTGGCCACGCAGGATCCACACGGTGTGACGGTACGCGAGGCGCTCGAGGCGATTGGAACGATTGGGGACTTCAGCCTCGAAGTCGCCGCGTATCTTGAAATCCACATCGAACAGGGACGCTCACTGGAAGACGGCGGTCTCAGTATCGGCCTGGTCGAATCCACGTGGGGTGCCAATAAGTATGAGTTTGTGGTGCACGGAGAGCAGGCGCACACGGGAGCCACCGTGATCGCCGACCGCTCCGACGCACTACTCGGCGCTTCTTCGCTCGTCGTCGCGGCGCGCGAAATCGCCAACCAGTTCACCACGGATGACCACATGGTGATCACCTCCTGCGGAGAGTTCACCGTGTTTCCGAACTCGCCGGTTGTCGTGGCCAACCGCGTCAATCTGCTCGTGGACGTGCGCAGCACCGACCCCACGGTGTTGGCCGCTGCCGACGCCGAGCTGCACCGCAGGGTCGCCGAGATTGCACGGTGGGCCGCAGTGCGAATTGAACGCGGTGCCGAGCACATCTGGGCGGCGAAAGAGTACGACGCCGCGGGACTGCTGCTGGCCGCGGCCAGCGCCGAGAAACTGGGCCTGCCCTACGGCACCGTTCGCACCCGCGCCGGTCACGACTCGACAAATATGAAGGACATCGTTCCGACCATCATGCTTTTCGTGCCCAGCGTCGAAGGAATTTCGCACAACGAGCATGAGTTGACTTCCGACACGGACATGCTCGCCGGGGTCGATCTGCTCACCGACCTCGCTGGACGGCTCGTCACCGGCGAGCTGGTCCACCCCTGACCTACTTGCCAGATGCGGGCTTCGCCTTCATCTGGCTCGAGATATCCAGCAATCAGAGTACGACGCCGCCCAGGAGGACATCGTGACCGTGTACGCCATAACCGACCCCGCAACGGGGGAGTCAGTCCAGGAATACCCCGTGGCGACGGGAGATGAGATCGAGGCCGCGATGGACTCGGCTGCCACAGCGTTTGAGAATTGGCGGTTCTCGGCCGTGGCTGATCGGGTGAGCTTGCTGCGGCGTGTGGCCGAGCTGTACGCGGAACGACGCGACGCACTCGCCGCCGCCATCACGCGCGAAATGGGCAAGCCGATCTCGCAGGCTCGACTCGAAGTTGACCTCGTAGCGTCGATCTACAACTACTACGCGGACAAGGGTCCGGGGTTCCTGCAGGATGAGGCTCTGGACATCGCTGGCGGTGGATCGGCCGTGGTCCGGAAGGAGGGTCTCGGCCCGATCCTCGGAATCATGCCGTGGAACTATCCGTACTACCAGGTCGCTCGTTTTGCCGCGCCCAACATCATGAACGGCAACACCATTGTCCTTAAGCATGCGCCTCAATGCCCGGAGTCTGCCTTGGCCATGGAGCAGATCTTTCGGGATGCCGGCGCGCTGCACGGCACATATGTGAATGTTTTCGCCACCAATGAGCAGGCCGCCATGATGATCGCGGACCCCCGCGTTCAGGGCGTCTCCTTGACCGGGTCCGAGCGCGCCGGCGCTGCCGTGGCCGAAATCGCGGGGAGAAACCTCAAGAAGGTCGTTCTCGAGCTGGGGGGATCCGACGCGTTTCTGGTGCTCGAGTCCGCCGATGTCAGGCACGCGGCCGAACAGGCCGTGCTCGGTCGCTTCGGAAACGCCGGCCAGGCGTGCAACGCAGCCAAACGCTTCATAGTGGTCGAGGCCGTTTACGAGGAATTCCTCGCGCAGTTTACCGCCGCCGTTTCTGCCATCAGCGTGGGTGACCCCGGGCTCCCCGAGACCTTCATGGGTCCGATGTCGTCGGTCGCAGCGGTGGATGGGCTTGCCGAACAGGTCGAGGATGCCATCAGCAAGGGTGCCACTGTAGTTGTTGGTGGTGCCAGGCTGGATCTGCCCGGTGCGTGGTTCCAGCCCACTATCCTCACGGGGGTGACACCGGCGATGCGGGCGTATTCGGAGGAGCTTTTCGGTCCGGTCGCCGTTGTGCACAGAGTCGCGTCAGAAGACGAAGCCGTTGAGATGGCCAACGCGTCGGCTTATGGGCTCGGCGCGGCGATCCAATCCACGGATTTGATCCGTGCCGAACGCATCGCGGACCGTCTTCACGTGGGGATGGTGACGGTGAACGCGGCCTCGGGCACGTCAGCGGAGTTGCCCTTTGGCGGCGTTAAGCGATCGGGAATCGGCCGGGAGCTGGGCAAGTACGGTATGGAAGAATTCGTGAATACCAAGCTGATACGCGTCGCTCCATCGCGACCGGCCATGACGCCTTCGGTCCGGTGACGGCGATGGCTACCGAAGAGAGGCAAATCGACAACGGCATCTTCCGCGTGACCAAGTGGACGATTGAACCCGGGGATGCTATTCCTATGCACGTTCACGAGTTTGAGTACGCGGTCGTGCCTCTCGTTACTGAAACAATGCACGTCATCAACGCAGATGGTTCAGAAATCGTCGCTGAACTTCACAACGGCCAAAGTTACACTCGCCCCTCCGGTGCCGAACACACCGTGCAGAATCGTGGCACGCGCCGTATCGAATTCGTCGAGGTTGAAAAACTTGCCTAACCGCCGCAGCTACTGAGCTTGACATTGCATGTGGTCTTGTACCGCCATCACATCATCCTGAAACGCCAGATCGAGGTGCGAGTGCCACTTTGAGTGCCATGAACCTTCTCAAGGTGCCAGGAACAACCCGTAGCAGCACCGGGTAATTGGCAAGCCACACTCATCAAGTTCCGCGAAATCACGTGGGACCTGCGGGTGGGCATCAGCCCACCCAGGCAGCCCGGCTCGCTTCATCTGTTCCTGGTTCGAGTCTCTGGGGTCACGTCCCGCCGGGTGGTGTAATTCATCGTCACCGTGCGGGTCAGCTGATTTGATTATGCAGCAATGAGCTCGGGAACGGGAATTACCCCCGTCAGGGCGCTGGCGTCGGGGAGGGTGAGGGCCGCGTTGAAGGCGGCCAGCTGGCGCATGGAGTCTTCGGAGAGGTAGCGGCGGGCGCCTGCCTCCCACTCGTCGTGTTGCTCGACCAGGACGGCGCCTGCGAGGCGGAGCAGGGCGGCCGGGTTGGGAAACACACCGACGACATCGGTCCTGCGCTTGATTTCCTTATTTATTCGAGTGGGTTTGTGGACCACACCTGTCGCCAGTGTTTGGGCGGGAATCCGCAGAATGCGAGGATGTCGGCGCGCGCGTCGTGGAGCATCGTGGCGACTTTTGCGTGAGAGCGTTCGAGCATGCGGGTGACCTCGTCGAACTGGGCCTGAACGTGCGTCGCGTCGGGCTGGGCGAAGATGGTGCGGATGACAGCGGCGACCATATCTTGACTGGCGCGCGGGACAATGGAGAGAACATTTCTCATGAAGTGGACCCTGCAGCGTTGCCACGCGGCACCCTGAAAAACGGTGCTAATGGCTTTCTTCAACCCCGAGTGAGCGTCGGAGATGACGAGCTTGACACCGTCCAGTCCACGGGCTTTCAAAGACCGCAGGAACTCGGTCCAGAAGATCTCATTCTCGCTGTCGCCGACGTCGAAACCGAGGACCTCGCGGCGGCCATCGGCGGCCACGCCGATGGCGACGACCATCGCTTGCGAGATGACGCGGTGGTTGACGCGGGCCTTGCAATACGTGGCGTCAAGGAAGACGTAGGGGTAGCCGGTAACGCCGAGGTCACGGCCACGGAATGTGGCGACTTCCCCGTCGAGATCCGCGCAAATCCGGGATACTTCGGACTTGGAGATGCCGGTGTCCGCGCCCAGGGCTTTGACCAGGTCGTCGACTTTGCGGGTCGAGACGCCGTGGAGGTAAGCCTCCATCACGACAGCGAACAGGGCTTGGTCCACGCGCCGGCGCCGCTCAAGGAGTGCCGGGAAGAAGGAGCCCTGGCGTAGCTTGGGGATCTTCAGATTCAGGTCCCCGGCCGTGGTCGTCAAGACGCGCGGGCGGGTCCCATTGCGCTGGTTGGTGCGGTCATCGGAGCGTTCAAAACGGCCGGCGCCGATGTGCGCGGTGGCCTCGGCGTCGATGAGTTCTTGGTAGAGCGTTTCGGTAACTGCTCGGATTCGATCGGTGACGTTGGTGAGTTTGAGCTCTGCGAGGAGCGCAAGCAAGGCAGACTGGTCTAAAGCCATCGTGTGATGTGTCTTTCTGTGAGTTCTTTGATCGGTACTCACTGACCATCGCACGGTGGCTCTTTACGTTGTTAATCCAACGATCAAACCCTGGGAATTACACCACTCAGGGGGACGTGACCCGACGCAAATCAGAATCGCTACGAAATAGCCGGTCCGCGAGGGGCTGGCAAGGGACTCGTCTCGGATTCGGCTGACGCGGTCTTCCGTTACTGGGTGCGATAGCGAAAGCTCTTGGTCCTAAGTTTCGAGGTACGTGGCGATTGCCTCCACCGGACTTGAAAGACGTAGGTACCCCTGACAGCGTCCCCAGACGCGCCAACGTAATGTCCCGCTGCTTCGTCAAACGTGCTCGAGGCATCGCCGGTCACGAGACTGATCGCGATAGTGGAATGCGACACAGCTTTCATGTGCACCCCCAGCCCGTCCATCTCTACCCAGCCTCGGCCCGGCGACTTCACCCTAAATTCGACAGCGTTAGCGTCGCCCGGCCCGAGCTGGTCAATATCGAACCTTACGCCGGGGCGACGTTCGAACGCGGTGCCGTAGTCGTATCGCGTGAACTTCTCTTGCCAGTGCGGCCGCGGGTGGTAGAGCCACGTCTGCCGGACCGCAATCACGGCGGCCACAGACGATACGACTGAGAGGAAAAGGGCGACAACGGCTAGCCAGAAGGTCAGAGTTGGATCTGGGCTTACTGCCGTTTGCTCCAGGTCAGGTGTTGCGAAGTACATAACGCGAGCGTAGCGGTTGGCGACCCCGCTCCTACCCTGGGGCCCTCCCCATCCCCCGACCCAAGCCAGTCCGACACGGCATAGGGCCTGTTCCCAGCTACGTATGACCTCCGGGGTTTCCAAAATCCCCCGAACGCCGCCATAGGAGCCCAAATGCCCAGCCTTCACCCCGTTCCGCCTCTCGACGACCTCGACGACGGGCTCCCGACAACCTGGAGCGCTTCGTCGCGCGCCACTTTCGCCGAAATCACCGCCAAAAACCCCTACCTCGACGCCTCCAGCCAAGCGACACTCTACGAAGCGTCCGCGCTCCTCGCCTCCGCCGACGCTATGGACGCCCGCATCGCGGCCGACGGCCTGGTCATCCTCGGCAGTCGCGGCCAGCCCTTCGCACACGTCCTCATCGGGGAGGCACGTGGCCCGCGTGCAGGCACTCGCCGCACTCCGCTCTCTCGGCCTCGCGAAAGGGCAGTCGCCCGCCTCGGCGGCTGGCTCCGCGTTGGTGAGTAAACGCTGGCACGGCGCGCGGTCGTCCCGATGATCCCTCGCACCACCGCCCGCCGCCCGGCCTCGTCCTCACCCTTCGATCCGGTGGTGAGGAACTGCCCGCCTAGTCGCCGATCCACCCCCGCGGAGGCTGGACTCCGGCGGCTGCCTTTCTTGCCGCTCTCGACTACGTCGCGGGACTCGACCGGCGCGAGGGCGGAGCCGCCGACCGTCGCCTCATCCTGACGGCCTACCGCGACCTCCTCGCCCGCCTACCGGACAAGAAGCGCGCTCAAATCGTCGAGCGAGTCCTCGGCATCGATCACGCCGCCGCGTACTTCGCCGAGCTGGTCATCGAGCCCGAGGACGACCCCGCCCCGTTCTGAGGCCGCCCCGCCTCAGAACCCCGAGACGGGGCACTTTCGGAGTCTGGCAAAGGGAATCCACCCCACTACACACAAACCTGAGAGTCAGCTGGGAATCATGGTAAGCTCGGGGTACGGGTCGCATCTAGCGGCGCGGTCAGCAACTCACCAGACAAGAAGGACATCCCACATGAACGATATATGCGAGATTGACAACTGCCCCGGCACACTATCCCTGACGTGGAATAATGATCGGAGCATGGTCTCACCCGCCTCTGCAATGAAGTACCAATGCAGCGCCGATCCCGCTCACGAGTTTGAAGACCCGCGCACCATGCCGGTTGACACGTCACGCTCTATCTAGAGCGCGAGACCAACGCGGAGCGCTATGCCGACGGCCTGGTTCATCGTGCGGGCTGCGCGACCGCGCAATACCGCCACTCCTCAGGAATCCCGAGGAGGGGCGTAACTTGTCGTTCGGCAGGCTGTCTATGGCCGCAACGGGGTCACGCTTCTGTGCCTTGGGGTTCGCTTTCGCCCAAGCCCGCCACGAAGAGACTGAGAGCGGCGACCTTGGGAACGTCAACCCAGAGTCGAATGGAATTACCCAAAACGGATGTTCCCCCTACCTGGAACGCATCGAAGTCGAGTCCGTCCAAGAGTTCTGCAAGTGACGCGGCCTTTGCCGCCGAAAGGTACCCAACCTTCCGACCTTGGCCGAAGACTGCAACGGCGTTGGCGTCACTCCCGTTGTCCGGTTCGCGCTTGAGTAGGTAGTCGGTCCCGCCGTACAGGGCACGCTCATCTTCAGTCACGCAGTATGAGGAGCCGACGATGCGAAATCTCGTTGACGGAAGGTCTCGTAAGTCGAGAGCCTTCAGCGCCGTGGTGTCAACGGTGACCTTCTCCAATGCCGGAATCCGTTCCTCCGGCCCGAGTTTTGCCTCCATCTCGGCGACCCAGTCGTCGAATGTCCCGGTCCACCGATCTGTATAGCGCGTCTCGACGACTCCTCCCGGCAGCTTCACCGTATAGCTCCGACGCGGCGGACGTGCAGGCACGGTTTCAGGTGGCTTGGCAGGCGTGATAACTGCAGGTTTAGACGGCCTGCGTCCGAATAGTCGTGCGACAATCCCCATTCTCGGAGTCTAGGTGCTGGTTGCCGAGGTCTGAGTCCAAAGCTAATTGGCGTAACCGTTGGCGTAACTGCCCGATAGACGCAGAAAAGGCCAGCCCCACGAAGTGCGGAACTGGCCTCTGACCTGCTATTTCATCTGTCGGGCTGACAGGATTCGAACCTGCGACCCCTTGACCCCCAGTCAAGTGCGCTACCAAGCTGCGCCACAGCCCGCCGCTTCCACAACGCGATTTCAATGATCAAAACCTGCGGAAGACAACTGTAAGAGCTTACCGCCTTATGAGCGGTCGAATGAACACAACGGCACCGGCTCGAGATCGTGCCGGGTTCAGCGGATGACCGGGCCGGCTCGCCCCGTGCGGCCCACGGCTCCTCGCTAGGGTAGACAGCATCATGCATATTCGAGACATCGGCGTGTCAACGCTGAAAAGCTGCCGGCACCAGCCGCGGGACGGCATCCGTCTCACCGCAGACGGACCGGTCGGGGATCGAGACTTCGCCGTCGTCGATCTGAACAACGGACAGATCCTGAGAACGGTCGAGAACCCCGCGCTGGTGGCGTGCGAGGCCGACTGGGTTGATGGGGTGCTCTCGGCGACGATCGACGGACATCGAGTCGCGGCGGTTCCCGTGCCGAGCGGCGGCACCGTCGACTTCGACTATTGGGGTCGCCAGACGCCCATGCAGGTGCTCGACGGCCCTTGGGCGAGCGAATTCTCCCGCCTGCTGGGCCGGAGCGTTGTGCTCGCCCGCAGTCTCGTCACCGGGGGAGCGGTCTACGCCGATTCGGTGACAATCGTCACGACGAGCTCGCTCGACTGGCTCGCGCGCGAGAGCGGAATCGAGGTTGACACGCGGCGCTTTCGCTCCACCTTCACCCTCGACAGCGGCGATACCCCGGCGCACCTTGAGGACGAGTGGGCCGGCCGCGAGCTTCAAGTGGGCGGAGTCCGCCTGCTCGTGAAGGGCGGCATTCCTCGGTGTGCGGTCATCGACATCCACCCCGACATGGGTGAGCGTGGAGCGAATTTGCTGAAAACCCTCGGCGGATATCGGCTGCACGGCAGCGACATCATGTTCGGCGTCTATGCCGAGGTCATCAGCCCCGGTTTCGTGTCGGTCGGCGACGACGTCGCGCTGGTCTAGCTCAAGACCGGGCGAGTCCTACAGCGCAGGCTCGTGCCGGAACTAAGGCCGCAGCCGGATGAGTCGCTGCGGGCCATCCTCTTTCAGCTCGGCCTGGTCGCTGCGCGACGCGAGAAAATCGGTGAAGGAACGAAAGCCGAGCGGCTTCTCATTGAACGAGGGGTCCATGCGGCGCATCTGGTTCTTGATCGTGCCGGTGTTGAGCCACTCGTCGGCATCGCCCTTGGCGTGACCGATCTGCAGCGCCCGAACCAACAGCTCCGTGGCGAGGGTCTGCGGGTCGATGTCCTCGGCCTCCGGCTCGTCGAATTGCGCATCCTCGGTGTGCGAGAACATGGGAATCGTGGTGAGCAGACGAGCGCGGCTGGGAGCTGCCTCGGGCACAGCGGCGACGGGTTCGGCCGCCTTCCTGCTCGCCTTCGGTGCCTCGACAACGGCGATCGCGGCCGCCTTGCCGATTCCGGGCAGCGAGTCGTAGTCCTCGAACTCGTCGCAGGCTGCCGCCAGCGAGGTGCTCGTCGAGCCCGCGACCCCGATGCCGACCACGAAACGACCCAGCCGCTTCGACTTCTGGGCGAGCGCGATGTAGTCGGAGTCGCCGGCGATGATGATCACGTGGGTGAGGTCGGGCAGGCGAAAGAGGTCTTCGACCACGTCGACGGCCAAACGGATGTCCGCGCCATTTTTGGTTCCGCGGGTGGTGGTGGTGAACAGCTGGGTCAGGTCCACCGCACGAGACATGAGCTGGCGCTGGTAGCTCGCATTGACGGGCACGGACCAGTCGGCGTAGGCGCGGTTGACGACTAGGGTGCCAAAGGACGCGGCAAAGTCGATGATGGCATTGAAATCTACGGTCGCGGAGGCGAGCCTTGCGGCGATCTCGGGGTCGGCATCCGGGCTCTTTTTATTGAAATCGCGGATGCCGTCGCGCTGAAAGGCGTTGCGCCCGTGCAGCTGCTGGTAGCGCGAGATGACGATGTTGTCGAAGTCGATATAGAGGCCGACGCGAGCATCGTTCGGTTCAGTCATGGTGAGCTCCTTAGCCACAGGCGGAAGACTCCGTCGCGATCCGGTAGGTCTAGTTTGCGCCGTGCGATGCGGCCGAGGCAACTCAGCCGGCTCTATGCACGCTGTCGTGCGCTGCCTTCGGGCTGCGGGTGGTGCACATCAGGGTCCGCAGCATTTGTCGTGCAGTCGCGAAAGTCGGATGCTTGAACCATGGAGCACACGCACGAGAACTCACACGTCCACTCCGATGCCGCCCACGGGGCTGGGGAGGCAGCATCCGCTGAACATGCGCCGCGCAACCCGGGCGCGGTCGAGGAATTCTGGGACGACCGCTACGCCGACATGTCGCAGCTGTGGAGCGGGCAGGCCAATGCCACGCTGGTGACCGAGGTGCAGGATCTCCCCGCCGGGCGCGCGCTGGACGTCGGCTGCGGCGAGGGAGCGGATGCCCTCTGGCTGGCGGAACGCGGGTGGGAAGTCACGGCGCTGGACGTGTCGCGGGTGGCCCTGGATCGAGCTGCCGCACAGGCTGAGCTTCGCGGAGTGAGCGTGCACTGGCTGCATGCCGGCCTGGTAGAGGCGGCGCTGCCGGCGGCATCCTTCGATCTCGTCTCGGCGCAATACCCCGCACTGCTGCGCACCGCCGAGAATGTTGCCGAGCACGCGCTATTGTCAGCGGTCGCCCCGGGCGGCGTGCTTGTGATCGTGCACCACCCGGCTCCGACGACGGATGAGGCCAAGTCCCACGGGTTCAATCCCGACGACTACGTGAGTCCGGCCCGGGTCGCTGCCCTGCTGGACGACGGCTGGCAGATCGAGGTGGACGAGACGAGGCCGCGCTACGTGGCGACCGGCGCCGGGGCGCACCACACCCACGACGTCGTGGTGCGGGCGCGACGCTTGCGCTGAGGCCCGACCGGTGCCTCAGTTGGTGACGCTGAATGTCGCTGTCGGTTGCGGCCCACCTGCGACGGCGCCTCGTCGGGCGATACTGGAGGCATGGACGACAAAGATACCCTCGCTGATTTTCTGCGCTCAGCCCGGGCACGACTGACGCCGGCTGATGTCGGCCTGCCGGTGAACCCCCACGCGGCCGCACGGCGGGTACCCGGACTGCGCCGTGACGAAGTAGCCGGGCTGGCCGGCGTGAGCGTGGATTACTACGCGCGCATGGAGCAGGGCCGGGTAACCCAGGCATCCGATGCTGTTGTCAATGCGCTCGCCGGTGTGTTGCACCTGAATGAGGCGGAACGCAGCTACCTGTTCTCACTGTTATCCGCGTCGACCGGCGGCCGCAGCCAGCAGCGGCGGCGCACACACGCGGTTCGACCCTCGGTGCGCACCATAATGGATTCCTTTACCGCACAGCCGGCCTTCGTGCTCGGTGTCGGCATGGATGTGCTGGCCATGAACGACCTCGCCAAGCTGCTGCTGAAAGACTTCACGAAGAGCTCGGGACTCGGGCGCAGCATGGCCCGGTGGACATTCCTCGACCCGTCAGCGCGCACACTCTACTTGGACTGGGAGATTGTGGCGTGCGATGTGGCGGCTATGCTCCGTCACGACGCTCGGTCCCACCCCAACGACTCGGCTCTCAACGAACTGATCGGTGAGTTGACCGTCAAGAGCGACGAATTTCGTGCGTGGTGGAGTCAGCACCGGGTGTGGGAGTGCACCTTCGGCGTGAAGCGCTTCATGCACCCGATCGTGGGCCGGGTCGACGTGGATTACGAGACCTTTCCGGTTCCGGGCGAACCAGACCAGCAACTCTTCGTCTACAGCACCCAGCCGGCGTCCGCCTCAAACGACGCGCTGCGCATCCTGGCCTCCTGGCGCGCAGATCAGACGGATGCCGCGGCGCTCGAGTCTTCTCTCTGACGCAACAAATCCTTCGGGTAAAGATACGGCGCCCCGAGGCGGGCGCGCTTCCCGGCGCTGAGAACGAGATCGAGCAATCCCGAGCGCACCACGCAGCGCAATCCAAGCGTCGCTGTAAGGGGAATGAAGTGGTCGAAGCGATGCCCGATTAACGACGGATGCCCCGGGCCGCGTTGACAACTGCGGCCCGGGGCGGTTCGTGCCTGGGTTTATTATCGACCTGGGCGGTGTCTATAGCGCCGGTCGGGGAGCCTACGCGTCGGCGCGGGTCTCGTTGGCAAACGTGGCCACGTCGATAACGAAACGGTAGCGCACGTCGCTGCGGATAACACGCTCGTACGCTTCGTTCACCTGATCGATCGAGATGATCTCAATGTCGGCGCCGATTCCGTGAGCGGCACAGAAGTCGAGCATTTCCTGGGTCTGGCGGATGCCACCGATCTTGGAGGCGGCGATGGCGCGACGCTGGGCGGCGAGCCAGACCATCTTCACGCTGTCCGGTTCGGTGGGGATTCCAACGTGCACGAGCGTGCCGTTGAGGGCGAGCAGCTTGAGGTAGCCCTCCAGCTCGAGGTTTGCGGCCACGGTGTTCACGATGAGGTCGAAGTGGTTCTCGAGCTCGGTGAAGGTGGTCGGGTCGCTGGTGGCGTAGTAGTGATCTGCGCCGAAACGCAGCCCGTCTTCCTTCTTGCTGAGGGTCTGGCTGAGCACGGTTACTTCGGCGCCGAGTGCGTGGGCGATCTTCACACCCATGTGTCCGAGGCCGCCCATGCCCAGGATGGCAACCTTCTTGCCGGGGCCGGCTTCCCAGTTCACGAGAGGGGAGTAGAGCGTGATGCCGGCGCAGAGCAGGGGAGCAGCCTCGGAGAGCTCGATGCCGTCGGGGATGTCGAGCACGTAGTTCTCGTCAACAACGATCGCGGTGCTGTAGCCGCCGTTGGTGGGGGTGCCGTCGTGGTTGCGGTCGTTGTAGGTGCCGACCTCGCCTTTCAGGCAGTACTGCTCTTCGCCGGCGAGGCAGTTGGCGCACTCGCGGCAAGAGTCGACGAAGCAGCCGACGCCGACGCGGTCGCCCACCTGGTAGCGGGTGACGTCGCTGCCGACGGCGGAGACGATGCCGGCAATCTCGTGGCCGGGAACCATCGGGAACAGTCCCACGCCCCACTCGTCGCGAGCCTGGTGGATGTCGGAGTGGCAGATGCCGGCGAACTTGATGTCGATCGCCACGTCGTGGGCGCCGGGAGTGCGCAACTCGATTGTGGTGCGAACGAGGGGCTGGTTGGCCGCGGGGACGGCGAGGGCAGGAATGGTGGTCGTCATAGAAAAATCTTTCTGTGCCGGTGGTGGAATGCGAGGGAACCCCGTGCCGTGGCACGTGTCGACGGTGACATCCGCTCAGCTAACGTTACGCGGTGCCACCGATCTGGTCGAGGCTGGAACGTGGCACTGTCTGACCTACCCACGGCATCCGCTGATCTCGCGGCCAGGAGCCGGGCGGGTGCAGGTGCGATCCGAAGCCCGGTGCAGGCGTGAGTCCCCGTTACCGGGGCGCATTGACACACGTTCACTTCACGACCTAGTATGGAATCGATTCCATGGAATCGATTCCATGACCACAATGAGGTGAAGAAGATGGCGGACATCACAATCAAGGACGTAGCCGCACTGGCTGGCGTTTCGGCGGCCACCGCTTCCCGCGTTCTCTCTGGCAACCCGGCCACCTCCCCCCAGTCGCGGGACAAGGTCGCCGCGGCAGTCATCGAGCTTGACTATCGGCCCAACGCCCAAGCCAGGGCCCTGCGCTCGACCCGCAGTGATTCCATCGGCCTGCTGGTACCCGACGTACGTAACCCGTTCTTCGCCGATCTCGCCCATACTGTCGAACAAGCAGCCCTGTCCGAGGGCTATGTCACCCTGCTCGGCAACGCCAACGAGCAGAAGGAACAGCAGGACCGGTACCTGGATACGCTGATCTCTCGGCGGGTAGACGGCATCATCGTGGCGCCACTTGGCGACGGTGGCGGCAGCATCCGTTCCCTGATCGAGCGCGAGATTCCAACAGTCTTCGTGGACCGCACCATCGACGGCATCGACGTGCCGAGCGTGACCACCGATAGTGAGGTCGGCATCCGTCAGACTGTCCAACACCTCGCCGCCCTCGGTCACACCCGGATCGGCTACATCTCCGGCCCGCAGGCGACCTCAACCGGCCGCGACCGGTTTGCAGCCTTCACGGCGGCCGTGGCCGACGCCGGTCTGAGCCAGGACCCCGACCTGGTGTACTTCGGAGACTTCCAGGCGGCGAGTGGCTCGGCCGGCCTGCACGCCTTGCTCGAGTTGCACGACCCGCCGACAGCCTTGCTCGCCGCGGACAGCCTGATGGCCGTCGGCGCGATTGCCATTCTGCACAAGTTAGGTCTGCGCATCGGAACGGACCTCGCGCTGGTCGCCTTCGACGACATCGAATGGTTTGCCCTGCTCGACCCGGCACTCAGCGTCATCTCCCACAGTGTTGAGGACATGGGCCGGATCGCCGTCGAAATGCTGCTTGAGGTCATCGCCGGGCACACCCCGGAATCGGTCGTGCTGCCCAGCGAACTCGTCATCCGTGGCTCGTCGTCGTTGCCCATCCTGCCCGCATCCAGCCGAAGGAAGAACTGACATGACTCAACAACCACTGCTGACCCTGCAAAATGTGGGCAAGGTCTTTGGACCGGTCACGGTCATCCACGACGTCACGGTCAGTGTCTACCCCGGCCAGGTTCAGGTATTGCTCGGGGAGAACGGTGCCGGAAAGTCCACGCTGATCAAGATGATGGCGGGTGTCTACCAGCCGGACTCGGGTCACATCGTCGTTGATGGCAGAACGGTCACCCTGCCAAACACCCGCGCGGCTGAGGCGCTGGGTATCGCCACGATCCACCAGGAACTGAACCTGGTGGCCACCATGAGCATTGCCGAGAACGTCATGCTCGGGCGGATGCCGACCAGGCACGGTCTCGTAGACCGTCGCGCCCTGCGCCAGCAGGCCCGAGCCGCGCTGGCCTTGATCGGCCTGGATATCGACGTCGACATTCTGGTGGGTGAGCTGGGCATCGCCCGGCAGCAGCTGGTCGAGATCGCCAAGGCGCTGAGCATCAACGCCCGCATTCTCATCCTCGACGAGCCCACCGCTGCACTGACCCGCCACGAAACCGAAAACCTGTTCGCGGTCATGGCCGACCTGCGCCAGCGGGGCGTCGGCATGCTCTTCATCAGCCACCACCTCGACGAGATCGCCGAGGTCGGAGACACCGTCACCGTGCTGCGCGACGGCGAATTCATCGCGGAGGTTCCGGCCTCCACCTCCGAAGACGAACTCGTGAAGCTGATGGTCGGCCGCGGCATTGAGGACCAGTTTCCGCGGGTGCCTGAAAACCTGAGTCAGGCCGCGGAGGTGCTCATCGTGGAGAATCTCACGTCGACCGGGCTGTTCAGTGACATCAGCTTCACCGTCAAGGCGGGCGAAGTGCTCGGCATCGCGGGCCTGGTTGGCGCGGGGCGCACAGAACTCATCCGGGCCATCGCTGGCGCCGACGGATACGCCTCCGGCACGGTCGCCGTGCGCGGCCAGCATCTGCCGAAGGGCAGCATCAAGGCCGCGATCGCAGCGGGTATCGGGCACGTGCCGGAGGACCGCAAGGGACAGGGGCTGGTGCTCGACGCATCCGTCAATAACAATCTCGGCTACGCCACCCTTGCGTCCACCGCGAAGCTGGGACTGGTCGACTTTGCCGGCCAGCGCAGCCGGGCAACCGCGGTCGCGAAGAGACTGCGCATCCGCATGCACACCATCGACCAGCCGATCGGCGCACTCTCCGGCGGCAACCAGCAGAAGGCGGTCTTCGGCCGCTGGATCATCGCCGCCTCGACGATCTTGCTGCTCGACGAGCCAACGCGCGGTGTGGACGTGGGTGCCAAAGTCGAGATCTACGAACTGATGAACACGATCACGGCGGCCGGGGGAGCGATTCTCATGGTGTCCAGTGAGCTGCCCGAGATCCTCGGCATGAGCGACCGCATCCTGGTGATGCGCGACGGCCGCATCGCCGGCGAGCTCAGCGCCGCCGAGGCAACCCAAGACGCAGTCATGACACTCGCTGCCCGCGATGTCGACGAGACGCACGAACAGAGATAGGGAAACCATCATGTCCACCACCACCCTGCCGACGCCGCGCCGCGGTATCGACTACAAGAAGTTTCTCGCCAACAACGGCGCCCTGGTCGGTCTCGTCGTTCTCTGCCTCGCCCTCTTCATCGCAACCCCGGACTTTCTGACCGGGCCGAACCTGCTCAACATCGGTATCCAGGTATCCACCGTGGCCGTGCTGGCCTTCGGGATGACCTTCGTCATCGTGGCCGGCGGCATCGACCTGTCGGTGGGCAGCGTGGCGGCACTGTCGGCCATGTCCTCCGGCTGGATGTTCGCCAGTGCTGGCCTCCCCGGCTGGCTCGCCCTCGTGGGCGGTCTGGTAGTCGGAGCGCTCGCCGGAGTTATCAACGGTTTGGCGAATGCCTACGGAAAGCTGCCGTCCTTCATCGCCACCCTCGCCATGCTCAGCGTGGCCCGCGGACTGACCCTGGTGATCTCCGACGGCCGGCCGATCAAGACCGCACCCGAGGTCTCCTTTCTCGGCGGCAGCCTCGGACCGGTGCCGATGCCGATCGTCATTCTCGTGATCGCCGCCCTGGCCGCCTCGTTCCTGCTCAACCGCACCGTGATTGGCCGTTCGATGTATGCCGTCGGCGGCAACGCAGAAGCCGCCCGGCTCTCGGGTCTGCCGGTCAAGCGCATCCTCGTCACCGTCTTCGCCCTGGCCGGCCTGTTCGCCGCCCTCGCCGGGCTGCTGCTCGCCGGGCGTCTCGATTCAGCGCAGCCCCAGGCCGCGGCCGGCTACGAACTCGACGCCATTGCGGCCGTGGTGATCGGCGGCGCCTCGCTCTCTGGTGGCCTCGGCAGAATCTCGGGCACCCTCGTGGGAGCCCTGGTTTTGGTCGTCATTCGCAACGGCCTGAACCTGCTCAACGTCACCTCGTTCTGGCAGCAGGTCGTGATCGGCCTCGTGATCGCCCTGGCCGTTGGCATCGACGTGCTGCGCCGCAAGTCCCGCAACAGCTGACCCACCAGCTTTCAGCAAACTTTCCCCTCCAACCGCCTCATCCAAAGGAAAACCAATGAAGTCATCCTCGTTCCTCAAAATCGCGGCAGTGACCGCAACAGCAGCCCTAATTCTGGTGGGAACCACGGCCTGTGGCCGCGGCGGCGGCGCTGAGGCCTCCGGCGACAAAATCGTCATGGCCATTTCCACCCTGAACAACCCGTTCTTCGTGGAACTGCGCGACGGCGCGGAGGCTGCAGCCAAGGAGGCCGGAGTGCAGCTGAGCATCGTTGATGCCCAGAACGACTCGGCTACGCAGGCCAACCAGCTCGCCACTGCTGCCTCGAGCGGTGCCAAGGCCGTCATCGTGAATCCGGTGGACTCGGATGCCGCCGCCTCGGCAGTGGATGCCTTGATCACCGCCGGAATTCCGGTCATCGGAGTCGACCGCACCGTCACCGACGTTGACCTCGCGTCGCTCGTCGCGAGCGACAACGTCGCCGGCGGTCGTCAGGCAGCCGACGAACTGGCCAAGTCCATGGGCGAAACGGGCACCGTCATCCACTTGCAAGGCGTAGCGGGAACGTCAGCCAGCCGGGAGCGCGGCGCCGGCTTCGATGAGGGCCTGAAGGCCTACCCCGACATCACCGTTGTCGCCACGCAGACGGCCAACTTCGACCGCGCCGCCGCGCTGGATGTCACGACCAACCTGCTGCAGGCCAACCCGGGCGTCACTGGTCTCTTCGCTGAAAACGATGAAATGGCCCTCGGCGCCATCCAGGCGCTGGGCGACAAGGCCGGCTCCGAGGTCTTCGTTGTCGGCTTCGACGGCACGACCGACGGACTCGACGCCATCAAGGCGGGCACCATGGTCGCGACCATCGCGCAGCAGCCGGCCGAACTCGGCAAGCTTGCCGTCGAATTCGCCATCAAGGCCATCAAGGGCGAGACGATCGCGAAGACCGTTCCGGTCGAGGTCGTCTCCGTCACCAAGACGAATGTCGGCGACTTCGCCAAGTGAGTCACCTCGTCAATACGGCCCTCACCACGCCCGGTTCGGTCGTTGTCGTGGGATCCATCAACGTCGATCAGCTGATCCGCGTGCAACGCCACCCGAAGCCGGGCGAGACCCTCATCGGAACATCGATGGAGTTCTTGCCCGGCGGCAAGGGGGCCAACCAGGCCGTGGCGGCGGCCCAGCTCGGTGCCAGCGTGCGCCTGGTCGGTGCGGTCGGTCGGGATTCGCAGGCCACCGTCGCCAGTGCGATCCTGACCAGCGCCGGTGTCGACCAGTCGGCTGTGCGAACGGTCGACGAACCCACTGGGTTGGCTCTGGTCAGCGTGGATGATCACGGTGAGAACACGATCGTGGTCATCCCCGGTGCCAATGCACTCATGGGCGCCGAGGCCGTTCAGGCCAGCGCGGGCATCATCGCCGCCGCTGCTGTAGTGGTTTTGCAGGGTGAGATTCCGGCCGACGGAATCGCCGAGGCGGCGCGGCGGGCCACGGGACGGGTGGTACTGAATCTGGCTCCGGTGATCGAACTGGATGCTGACACGATTCGGCGGGCCGACCCGCTGGTCGTCAACGAGCACGAGGCTGCCCTCGTGCTCGCACAACTGGCACCCCACCGCGGTGTCCCCACCGAGGATGCCGAGTTGGTGAGCCGGCTGCTGGAGGTGGGCGTCGCATCCGTTGTTCTGACGCGCGGCGCCAAGGGTGCTATCTGCGCCGACCGGGACGGCACCAACAGCGTGGCCTCGCCGACGGTCGTCGCGGTGGACAGCGCGGGGGCGGGCGATGCATTCGTGGGAGCGCTGAGCGCGCAGTTGGCCGCGGGCGTGAGCCTTCTTCAGGCCGTTCGCCTGGCTGTGCGGGTCGGGGCGTTCGCGGTGCAGAGCCGCGGAACGCAAACCTCGTATCCGACAGTGGCGAACGTGCTGCCGACGGTGAACGCATGAAGAAGCGGGGCATTCTGAATGCCGAGCTGTCGGGGGCCCTGGCCCGGCTCGGCCATACGGATGTCGTTCTGCTTGCGGATTGTGGCCTGCCGATCCCGCGCGGAGTTGCCGTGGTCGACCTGGCTCTGGTGCACGGTATTCCGCGGTTCGAACAGGTTCTCGACGCCCTGCTCGATGAGATGGTGTTCCAGGGGTGCGTCGCGGCGGAGGAAGCCAAAACCGCCCCCGCTGGAGCCTGGCTGGCCGAACGATTCAACGAAATCGAGTACATCAGCCACGCGGATTTGAAGGCGTTCTCCGCTACCGCGAAGCTGTTCATTCGCACCGGGGAGGCCACACCGTTCGCCAATGCGGCGCTCGTCTGCGGAGTGTCGTTCTGAGAGCGGCCATCTCCTTCGTCCCGGATTCGAATGGCACATTCTCGGGCTATTGCAGGTGATCGTCTGGCCGCTGTTCTGAGATCGCCCTGTTCTGAGAGCCGCAGGGAAAGGTCTGTGATACTTTTCGTGCGCGGGGGATCTTCGGGTGTGTAACGCTAGGGGCATGGATCTTGAGGTGTCGCCGACGCTGACGATTCCAGAGCGCGAACTCGGCTGGCGGTTCTCCCGGTCGTCGGGCCCGGGCGGCCAGCACGTGAATACCTCTGACAGCCGCGTCGAGCTGTCCTGGAATATTGCCGAGTCAAGCGTGCTCTCCGACGACGAGCGGATGCTGCTGCTCACCCGGCTCGGGCACCGTCTCGTTTCCGGCGTGGTCACCATCGCAGCCAGCGAGCAGCGCTCCCAGCTGCGCAATCGCGAGATCGCCCTGCGCAAGCTGGCCGACCTGGTGACCGCCGGGCTGGCCGCGGAACCGGCCGAGCGCCGCGCGACCAAACCCACGCGGGGTTCGGCCCGGCGGCACCTTGCAGTCAAGCAGCAGCGCTCAGCGACGAAACGCAACCGGCAGCGGCCCGCGGCCGACTAGGGACGGGCGCAGTATCCCTTCTCGGTGAGACCTACCGAACCAGCAGCATCTGCCGAAAGTATGCGGCCAGGTCAGCGGTAGCGGTCAGCGGCAGCACGTGCGCGACGTACTGGTCGGGGCGCACGATCACGACGGCGCCGCTCCTGTTGATGCCGCGCTGCTCGAAGATGTCGTGCGTCGGGTCGGCGGCGTAGACCTTCTCGTAGTCGATCAACCCGAACGGGCCGGTTTTCGGCAGGAACGCCGGGTCGACCTGGCCGAGGTTCACCTCGGTGTGCGCCTCCTGGTAGATCACCTTCACGTCGAAGACGCTGTCAATGTCGGTGCCGGCTGGAGTGTGGGCGAGCAGGGGGGAATCGTCAGCGGTGCGCATCCACTCGGCCCAGGCGGTGAGCGCGGAGCTGTTGGCGGCGTCAGCGAACGCGTAGAGGCGCCAGCGGCCGTCGGCGCGGTGGTGGTGGCCGAGCTCGACCGGGTTGGCGTCGGCGACGCGCACCACCGGAGCTGACTTGAAACGCTTTCCGATGGGAAAACCGGTGGCGAGCGCCTGATGGGTTGCTTCACCAATCAGCATCGACGGCGGGTATTGGGTCATGAACCCGGCCGGAAATTCCGCCGTCTGGGTGTAGAAGTCCTCGAGCGGCACCTTGAGGTCTTCGGGCTTGGCGGCCATCAGTGAAGACCACTCCTTGTCGAAGTCGATCAGGTTCTTGGCGATGACCTGGCGCTCCGCGGAATACGTGCTGAGAAGTGTCTCGGGGCTGCGACCGTCGAGCACGTAGCCGAGCTTCCAACCGAGGTTGAAACCGTCCTGCATGGAGACGTTCATGCCTTGGCCCGCCTTGGCGCTGTGCGTGTGGCAGGCGTCACCCATGATGAAGACGCGCGGCGAGCGGATGCCGATCTCCTCGGGCAGTACGTCGTCGAAGCGGTCGGTGAGGCGGTGGGCGACCTCGTAGACGCTGTGCCAGGCCACGTTTTTCACGTCGAGTGTGTACGGGTGCAGAATCTCGTTCGCCTTCAGGATGATCTCGTCGATCGTCGTCGTGCGCACGGCGCCGTTGTCATCGGGGGCGACTTCGCCGAGGTCGACGTACATGCGGAACAGATAGCCGCCCTCGCGCGGAATGTGCAGGATGCTTCCGTTAGCCCCCTGGATGGCGCACTTGGTGCGAATGTCGGGAAAGTCGGTGACGGCCAGCACATCCATGACTCCCCAGGCATGGAAGGCCTGGTCGCCAGCGAGGGTGCAGCCGATCGAATCGCGCACGCCGCTGCGGGCACCGTCGGCGCCGACCACGTACTTGGCGTGAACGATGCGCTCCTGGCCCTTCTTGGGGCCGGTGGTGTGTACGAGCGTCACCGCGACGGGGTAGTCGCCCACGCTGTTGGTTTCACGCGTGGTGTTGGTCAGGCTGACAAACTCGTAGCCGAAGTCCGGCACCATGCGGGTAGGCGAATTCGCCATGACCTCGGCGAAGTAGTCGAGCACGCGCGCCTGGTTGACAATGAGGTGCGGAAACTCGCTGATGCCGGTGGGATCATCGATGGCGCGGGCGGTGCGAATGATGTTGGCCGGGTTGGTGGCGTCTGGCTTCCAGAACGCCATCTCGGTGATGCGGTACGCCTCGGCGATGATGCACTCGGCAAAGCCGAACGCCTGAAAAGTCTCGACGCTGCGGGCCTGGATACCGTCGGCCTGCCCGATCGCGAGACGCTCACCGCGGCGCTCCACGATGCGGGTGGTGATACCGGGAAATTGGGAGAGCTGGGCGGCGGTGATCATGCCGGCCGGGCCCGTTCCCACAATGAGAACGTCGACGGTGTCGGGGAGTTCGTCGGGGCGATCGACGCCGACTCCGGCCGCATCCTGGGTGCGCGGATCGGTGGACACGTATCCGTGGTGGTGAAACTGCACGGCTTCCTCACTTCTCTGTGTGGTTAAAACGAGTGTGGCCACTTACGACCCTGTTCGATAATAGAACGCGGTGTTCTATTATTGTTTCTCAAATCATATACGTTCTAGGCGGCTGCGCAATGCGAAAATGAGGGTAACGTGCTGACAATGACGACCGACCCGAAACTTCTCGAGTGGATGCTTGACTCCGACCCGGCCCTGCGCTGGCGGTTTGATCGGCACCTCGTCGGTGCACCGCCCGAAGTCTGGCAGGCCACCAGGGCACGGGTGAACACGGAGGGATGCGGGGCGCGACTGCTGGCGCTGCACGACGTCGATAGCCAGTAGGCGGGCGGCGCGAAGCGTCAGATTATGGCCGGCTCAGCGCGACACGGTGCCGGTGAGTGAGGCGATCGCTCGCAACACGAACGGCTGGGCGGCGAACCAGGCCGCGATCATCAGGGCGAGGGCGCCGGCGAAAATCCAGAACCCGAGCCATCCGTCAGCGTTTTGCGCGGCATACATGTGGTTCAGGTTGCGCAGCGCACCGGTTGCGAACACGAGAATCACGTGCACCGCGATGAAGGCCGCGAAGAAGATCATCACCGGAAAGTGCACTGCACGGGCCACTGCAATGGGGTAGAGCTTGCTCAGTCGCTTCGAGGTCCACGAGGGCGACATGCGCAGCCCGGTGGCCAGGGCCAGGGGTGCCGCGACGAATACGACGAGAAAATAGCTGATGGTTTGCAGGGCGTTGTAGTTGACCCAGCCGTCTTCGACCGGCCAATTCAGCGACGCGTATTGAAGGCCTGCGGAGAGGGCGTTCGGAAAGATTTCCCAGGTCACCGGGATCAGCCGAAGCCACTGCCCGGTCGCAACGAGCAGAACGTAGAACAGAACCCCGTTCACGACCCACAGGGTGTCAAAGGTGATGTGCAGCCAGAGATTCAGGCTGATCTTGATCGGCGGGGTCTTGGTGCGGATGAGCCCGGTGTTGTTACGTTTCCAGAACATGGTGGGACGCTTGGTAGTGCGGATCTGCCAGCCCGAGCGGATGATGAACAGAATGAAGAAGGCATTCAGACCGTGTTGCCAGGCGAGCCAGGCCGGAATCCCCATCGGGGCGGAGTCGGGCAGGGTCGTCGTTCCTGGATACTCGGTGAGGAAGGACTGCACGTCGGGCAGCGAACGGATGCCCCTGGCTGCGAGTACGATCACGGCCAGCACCACGATGCCCGCCGGAATGATCCAGACCAGCTTGAACCACCGGTTTTCGGCGAGGGTGGCGAGGCGGCTGCCCGAGGAGGTCACTGCGCGCTGCTTC
Source organism: Cryobacterium sp. N19 (assembly GCF_002929595.1). Taxonomy (NCBI): domain Bacteria; kingdom Bacillati; phylum Actinomycetota; class Actinomycetes; order Micrococcales; family Microbacteriaceae; genus Cryobacterium; species Cryobacterium sp. N19. Next base: position 482,076 of record NZ_PJJR01000054.1, read on the forward strand.
GTTTGCCGATCGCGTCGATGAGCTGGGGAACGACGGTGAAGACGTCGCCGACGATTCCGAAGTCGGCAATGTCGAAGATGGGGGCGTCAGCGTCGGTGTTGATCGCGACGATGGTCTTGGCGGTCTGCATGCCGGCCCGGTGCTGGATGGCGCCGGAGATTCCCAGCGCGATGTAGAGCTGCGGGGAGACGGTCACACCGGTCTGGCCGACCTGCGAGGTCTGAGCTACGAACCCGGCATCGACGGCCGCGCGGGAGGCGCCGACCGCGGCGCCGAGGGCATCCGCGAGCTGCTCCACCAGCACGAATTTCTCCTGCGACTGCAAACCGCGACCGCCAGACACCACGGTTTTGGCGCCGCGCAGGTCGGGCCGGTCCGCGGCCACCGGGGTGGCCTCGGCGCTGTCGATCAGGGTCGATCGGGAGGTGTCGAGGTCGAGCGTGACGCGCGTGACGGTCGCCGTTTTCGCCTCGGCACGATCGTCGATTGCGCCCTGCCGCACAGTGATGACGGCGGGGCCACCCTGCACCGTCGAATCGACGGTGTACGCGCCGCCGAAGACGGAGTGCGAGGCGACGATCGCGTCGCCGTCCCGGTGCAGGTCCACGGCATCCGTCAGCAGGGCACCCTGGGTGCGGAGCGCGACATGGGCGGCAATCTCGCGGCCATCGATGGAGTGAGCCACGAGAACGGCGGCCGGTTCGAGCGCGGTGAAGGCGGCGACGAGGGCTTCAACCTGCGGGGTGAGCAGCACGGCCGTGGTCTGGTCGGTTTCGCCGACGTAGACCTGTTCGGCTCCGAGAGCACCGAGCTGTTCGGCGAGGAGGGCCGAGATGCCGGGCGCCGCGGCGACGACGGCGACCGGTGTACCCAGACGAGCTGCGGCGGCGAGCAGCATCGCTGCGGTGTTGGCGATGGCGCCGTCGGGCGAGACTTCAATGAGGGTGAGAATATTCGACATTGTGTGCCTTCCTAGATCAGACGGCCGGCGGCGAGAAACTCCGCGAGTTCAACGCCCGCGTTGCCGTGGTCGACGATCTTGGTGCCGGCCACGCGGGCCGGACGGGGGCTGGTCTGGGTTATCACGGAATGAGCGGATGCCGAGGTCGCTTCCAGCCCGAGGTCGGCCAGGGACCAGACCGTGACGGGCTTTTTCTTGGCGCGCATGATGCCCTTGAAGTTGGGGAACCGGGGTTCGGCGGACTGCTCGGTCACCGATACGACGGCGGGAAGCTGGGCGTGCACGGTCATCGACCCGTTTTCGGTGGCGCGGTGGCCGCTGACGGCATCCGTTGTGATGACGACGGAGTCGAGGTAGGTGGCCTGCGCCACGCCCAGCCGACCGGCGATGAGCGAGGGGAGCGTGCCGCCGCGGCCGTCGGTGGATTCGTTGCCGGCGATGATCAGATCGAACCCGGCCTTGGTGGCTGCGGCGGCAATGACCTCGGAGGTGCGCAGCAGGTCGGCTCCGGCCAGGCCGCCGTCGAGCAGGTGGATGGCTGAGTCGGCTCCCATCGCTAGTGCCTTGCGCAGCATGTCTTTGGCCGAGTCGGGCCCCATGGTGAGCGCGACGACCTCAGCGTCATTGCTGTCCTGATAGCTCAGCGCCACCTCGAGGGCACGCTCATTGATCTCGTCAATGACGCAGTCGCTCGAGACTCGATCGAGCCACCCCGTCCTGAGGTCGAGGGTGCGGTCGCCCCAGGTGTCGGGTACCTGCTTGACCAGAACAATGATTTTCATGATCTACTTCCTGCGAGCCTGTTGGTCTCGCCTGTTGTGCCGGCTAGAACTGCCAGGGAAACGGAGACCAGTCGGGTTCGCGGTGTTCGAGGAACGCTTCTTTGCCTTCGACGGCTTCGTCGGTGCCGTAGGCGAGGCGGGTGGCTTCACCGGCGAAGAGCTGCTGGCCGACCAATCCGTCATCGATGGCGTTGAAGGAGTACTTGAGCATGCGGATCGCGGTTGGCGACTTCGTGAGGATGGTGTTGGCCCAGTCCAGCGCGGTCGTCTCCAGTTCCGCGTGCGGCACCACCGCGTTGACGGCGCCCATTTCGTAGGCGCGCTGCGCGTCGTACGGGCGCGCGAGAAAGAACACTTCCCTGGCGAACTTCTGCCCAACGTGCTGGGCAAAGTAGGCGCTGCCGTAGCCGCCGTCGAACGACCCGACGTCGGCATCCGTTTGTTTGAACATGCCGTGTTCCTTGCTGGCGATCGACAGGTCGCAGACCGAGTGCAGGGAGTGGCCGCCGCCGGCCGCCCAGCCGGGAATGACGGCTATGACGACCTTCGGCATGAAGCGGATGAGTCGCTGCACCTCGAGAATATGCAACCGGCCGGTGCTCACGGTTCCGTCGCGGTACTGGTAGCCGTCGCGGCCGCGGATTCTCTGGTCGCCACCGGAGCAGAATGCCCAGCCGCCGTCTTTGGGGCTTGGTCCGTTGCCGGTGAGGAGCACGACGCCGATTTTGGTGTTCTGCATGGCGTCGTCGAGCACCCGGTAGAGCTCATCGACCGACTGCGGGCGGAAGGCGTTGCGCACCTCCGGCCGGTTGAAGGCGACGCGGGCGACCCGGCCGGCGTTGTCATGGTGGTACGTGATGTCGGCCAGCGCGGAGAAGCCGTCGACCGGCTTCCACAGGGACGGATCGAAAATTTCGGAAACCTGAGTCATGGTTTCAGCTTAGGTGTGCTCGGAGTTGGCACGGATCTCGGTGATGATGCCGGAGAAATCCCGGCCACCGCCATCCGCGTCGGCGAAGCGGCGGTAGATCTGGGCGGCGAGCGGGGCGAGTTCGGCCGCGACGCCGGTGGCTTCGAGGGCGTTCACGGCCAGGCCGAGGTCTTTCGCCATGAGCGCTCCGGCAAAGCCCGGCTGGTAGTCCCGGTTGGCCGGGCTGGTCGGAACCGGTCCGGGCACCGGGCAGTTGGTGGTGAGGGCCCAGCACTGGCCGGAGGCTGCGGAGGCCACGTCGAACAGAGCCTGGTGGCTGAGGCCGAGCTTCTCACCGAGCACGAATGCCTCGCTCACGGCGATCATGGAGATTCCGAGGATCATGTTGTTGCAGACCTTGGCCGCCTGCCCGGCACCGGACTCGCCGCAGTGCACGATCTTGCCGCCCATAACCTGCAGCACCGGCAGTGCCGACTCGAAGTCCGCGGCGTCGGCCCCGACCATGAAGGTGAGCGTGCCGGCCGTGGCGCCGCCCACTCCGCCGGAGACCGGGGCGTCCAGGCCGCGGTGCCCGGCCGCCACGAGGAGGTCGCGCGCCGCGCGGGCATCGCTCACGTCGATCGTGGAGCATTCGAGAAAGAGCGTGTTTGGCCCAGCGGATGCGATGAGTCCGGCAGCAGACCCGTCGCCCTGGTAGGCGCCGAGCACGTGCCGGCCGCTGGGGAGCATGGTGATCACAATCTCGGCGTCGGCCACCGCGGCCGCCGCCGACTCAGCGACGGTGACCCCGTTCGCGGTCGCCTCCAGAAGAGCGGCGGGCACCAGGTCGTAGCCGATGACGGTGTGACCGGCCGCGACCAAGTTGGCGGCCATCGGGCCGCCCATGTGGCCCAGGCCGATGAAGGCGATTCGGTTGCTCATCTGTTTTCCTTCTTCAGTGTGTGGTGGTCAGGACCATCGTCAAACGGTGCGTCGGGCAGGTCAGTGGGCATCCGCCAGGGTACGCCCGATGATGAGGCGCATGATCTCGTTGCTGCCCTCGAGGATCTGGTGCACGCGCAGGTCGCGCACGACCTTTTCGACGCCGTATTCGCTGAGGTAGCCGTAGCCGCCGTGCAGCTGGATGGCGCGGTTCGCCACCGAGAATCCGGCGTCGGTGGCGACGCGTTTGGCCATCGCGCAGAGTTTCACGCGGTCGGGGGCGCCGCGGTCCAGGGCATCCGCTGCCCGCCAGATCATGGTGCGCGCCGTTTCGAGCTCGGTGTCCATGTCGGCGAGTTCGAACAAGAGGGCTTGCTGGTCGATCAGCGGTTTGCCGAAGGCTTTGCGTTCTTTGAGGTAGGCCACGGTCTGGTCGAGCGCCCACTGGGCGCCGCCGAGGGAGCAGGCGCCCATGTTGATACGGCCCCCGTTGAGTCCCTTCATGGCGATGCCGAAGCCGTCGCCCTCGGCGCCGAGCAGGTTGCCCACCGGCACGCGCACGTTGTCGAAGATCACCTGGGCGGTGGGCATGGCGTTCCAGCCCATCTTCTTCTCGTTCGGGCCGAAGGAGAGCCCGGGTGTTTCGGCCGGTACCACGATCGCGGAGATGCCCTGGTTGCCGGTGTCGCTCGTTCGCGCCATGACGACATAGACGCTCGAGGATCCGGCTCCGGAGATGAACTGTTTCACGCCGTTGAGCACGTAGTCATCGCCGTCGCGCACGGCCTTGGTGCGGAGCGCACCCGCGTCGGAGCCGGCATCCGGTTCGGTGAGGCAATAACTGCCGAGCGACGTCATGGCGGCCAGGCTGGGAACCCATTTTTTGCGCTGGTCAGTGTTGCCGAAACTGTCGATCATCCAGGCGACCATGTTGTGAATGGAGATGTAAGCGGCGATGGTGGGGTCGCCCTTGGCGAGTTCCTCGAAGATGTGCGCGGCATCGCTGCGGGTGAGGCCAGAGCCGCCCACATCTTCTTTCACGTAGATGCCGCCCATGCCCAGGCTGCCGGCCTCCTCGAGCACGTCGATCGGAAAATGTTTGGTCTGGTCCCACTCCACGGCGTGCGGGGCGAGCGCGGAGGTCGCGAAATCGCGCACCATCGCCACCAGGTCGCGTTGGTCATCACTCAGCTGGAACATGCTCTGAACCTGCTTCCCTTGCGACGCTCTCTGTGCGCGACGCGGTAGTTGATCGACGCTGTGGTCGTCTCCGGCCAAGATACTAGGAAGCCCTAGTAATTGCTAGGGCTTCCTAGTATTTTTTGTTGTGGGCCATTTCGGCGCCGCGCTGGCGCGTGAGAACATAGCCGTGGGCATCCGCTCGCCAGTCAGGAGGACCGATGTCGTCAATACCCCCGTTGCAGACCGATCCCATCATCGAGGCGCGCCGCCACTGGGTCGAGCACGGCTGGGAAGACGCAGCCGACGGGATGGCCGCGGTCACCTCGATCATGCGCGCCCAGCAGATCATGCTCGCCCGCATCGATACGGTTCTCAAGCCGCTCAGCCTCACTTTTGCCCGCTATGAATTGCTCGCGTTGCTGAGTTTCACCCGCAGCAAGGCGCTGCCGATGGCCAAGGCCAGCGCGAGACTGCAAGTGCACCCCACCAGCGTGACCAACACGGTCGACCGGCTTGAAACGGCCGGACTCGTGCGCCGGGTGGCGCACCCGACCGATGGGCGAGCCACGCTGATCGAGCTCACGCCACTGGGCCAGACCAGCGTGCTCGCCGCCACCGACGAGCTCAACGCTCGAGTGTTCACGCAGCCGGGCCTGGGTGCCGGTGAGGTTCAGAACCTGATCAGCGTGCTGACCGGTTTTCGCCGTGACGCCGGCGATTTCGTGGACTCCGACGTGGATGGTCACCTGCGCGACTGAACTTGTCACTTGACAGCCTGCGTGTTTGAACAACTATGTTGGCAGGACCGTAGGTCAACGGATCGCCTTCGACCGACATAGGAGCCAGCGTGGTTACCTGCATCTTCGTCAACCTCTCCACGAGTGACCTGGACCGGTCGAAGACTTTTTTCGAGGCCCTCGGCTGGCACATCAACCCGGTGTTCACCGATGAGAATGTCGCCTGCATCGTGATCGAGGAGAACCTCTACCTCATGGTGCTCACCCGGGACTTTTTCGCCACTTTCACCGACAAGCCCATCGCCGATCCTCGTACGTCTGTGATGACGCAGACCGCTCGCACCGAAACGGCCGGACCCAATGTGGGCCCGGCCGCGACCTTCGCCGTTCAGGTTTAGAGGGAGGCGTCCGAGATGCGCGTGGTGGCAGCATCCGTCATACCGGCCGTGATGGGGGAGGGCTTGAAGCCCTTCACGACCAGGTAGACGCCCAGCGAGAACTCCCACAGGGCGATCGGAATGACGGTGAGGCCGGACCAGGTCGACTGTGAATCGTTGATGCCGAACATGGTTCCGATGAGCGCCGAGAGCAGCAGCGGCGCTCCGATGAAGCCTCGAGGCCGTGTTCGGCCGTGGCCTCGTGGTGACCGGAATCGCCATGTTCACCGGCTCGGTGCTCGGCGGGGTGATCGCCCAGGCTACCAACCTCCGCGTGCCGTTCCCGTTGCGTGCGCGGGTGCTCTTGGTGATGTTCCTATTCGCCTACGGCGTGTTGAAGGACCTCGGCTTCACCCCTGACCGCTCGGCTGGCCCGCTGAAAGCCACCCGCAACGTGCTCACCCAGTCGATCGAGCACGGCCTTCGCAAGCGGTCGATACGCTACGTCATCTTCTCCGCACCGTTCGCCGGTGGGGTCGGCGTCACGAGCGGATGCCGCCGCTGGCGCCGCGTAGCCCGCGTCGTTCCCGTCTTACCCTGAGTAGGATCGCTGTACTGTCCGCTACACGAGCAAGGGGAACTCATGGCCACCAGTGAGACTCAAATTGACAACGGTATTTTTCGCGTGACCAAGTGGACGATTGAACCCGGAGACGCCATTCCCATGCACGTGCACGAATATGAATATGTGGTCGTGCCCCTCGTGAGCGAAACCATGCACGTGATCAACGCCGACGGCTCAGAGATCGTCGCGGAAATTCGCAGCGGCCAGAGCTACACTCGGCCATCTGGTGCCGAACACACCGTCGAGAACCGCGGCGCGCGCACCATCGAATTCGTCGAATGTGAAAAACTCGCCTGACACAACACCTACTCGGCCTGGTATTCAATCTGGTCCTGCAAAGCCAGTACATCATCCTGGAACGCCAGGTAGAGGTTGGCAATGGTGGCGGTGCTGCTGATCGACGTGCCGAGCGACTCCTCGCATTTGCGTAGCCGATACCGAACCGTGTTGGCGTGCACGTACAGGTGCCGAGCGCTTCGTCCGACATCCTGATCCAAGGCCAGATAGACGATCAGGGTTTCAACCAGGTCGCTGTCCAGGTTGAGGGTTGCGACAAACTTGCGCAGTTTGTCCTCCAGCTGAGGTGCTTCGCGCCGTGCCAGCAGCCAACTGGCCAGGTCGACTTCGTCTAGTCGCACCACGGTGCGCTGCGCGCCGGGGTGACGGCCCGCCTGGGTGGCGCGGCGTCGCGCTATCTCCAGCGCCGTCTCGGCCTCGCGGAACGCCATCGGGGTGCTGGCCAGTTCGCTGAACGGCTCCGAGGTGCCGACGACGAGTTCGGTTCCGGCCAGGGTCAGCCAATTCACCAGCACGGCAGAGTCAGCGACCAGGGCATGAATGCTCGCCATCGTGCGGGAACCCCCGCCATTCTCATCCAGGAGCAGGCCCAGGCCGCCTAGGGCAGCTTCTTGCAGCAGTCCCTCGATCAGGTGCTTACCGGCAGGATCTCCGGACAGCGTGGAGATGGCGACAGCGCGCAGCGGCTCGTAAGCGGTGAAGCGGAACGGATTCATGCGATTCCAGTAGCGATGTTCGCGAGAGGGCGAGATTCCGTCTTGCAGGGTAACCAGCAGTTGTGCGTTTTCGTACAGCTCGCGGGAGAGCCCAATCTGGGTGATCCCGTTGATGGCGCCGAGGAGGCGCTGAGTTGTTTGCAGCAGCACATCGCCGAGGTCATTCAGCATCGTGGAATTCCGACTGGCGAGCACGAGCCGGTAGGTCTTTCCGCGCAGGACGAGTGACTTTCCGATCGCATCCCACCGCCCAACGGTAAACCGTTCCTGAGCACCCCCGGATCGCTGCATTTCGGTCCACATGAGGCGGATGGGTCCTTCGCCGGACGAAGCGACAACGCGACCGGAGTCCTCGTAGAGCACCGCCGATCCGCGGCAGGAGGAGGCCAGCTTGGCGATGAGCGCATCGATCGGCTGGTCGGCTGACATGCTCTGCAGAAGTTCATTCATGAACCAGGCCGCGCGTTTGAGCAGGTAGGCGTCAGCCGACAGTTTGGACTGGTTGACGAAGTTTTCGATGGCATAAAACGGAACGTCGGCGGCCACGGTGTACAGCGGAAATTTCTCCGATCGTGCCGCCGCAACCAGCGCCGTCGGAACCTCCTCGAAGTGCACGCCGACACCGAAGAACATCGCGGTGGTCTGCGCGGCTCGCATGTCCGTGATCAACGCCAGCGCCTGAGCGTAATCTCTTTCGTGGCCGATGAACAGGAGCCCGGTCGTCAGCATGATCGTCCTCGGCTCGACCCAGCGCCCCGGGTCGCCGAGTTCGCTCGTTCGTGCGGCCAGGACGATGCCGTGCGGATCGCCAGCGACCACCGATGTCAGACCCAAGGCCTTCTCGTTGACGACATCCCCGAGTGTTAAAGACAAGGAAACTCCCGATTTCAGGCGGCTCATCGTGTAAACATCCTGTTTCCTGGCGGCGGAAACGGGCGAAAGTCGCGCGTGTTTTGGAGTTTATCCAAAAAACGACGATCAGCGTTGCACACTATCCAGTGACAGGGTCGGAGACCGTACGCATACTTGACCACAACCTGAACAGTCCGGAGGACACCCCATGTCGCAAGTCCGAGTCGCCGTTGATGTCGGCGGTACTTTTACCGACGTTTGTATTTTTGACGAGGAATCGCACAAAATCCGGGTCACCAAAGTTCCGTCGACGCCGCACGACCCACTCGTCGCGGTCATGAACGGTGTGGCCCGCGCGAATATCGACCTCGAAGATGTCACGCTCTTCTCGCACGGCACGACCGTGGCCACGAATGCGTTGATCACCCGTAACTTTCCGCCGGCAGCGATGGTGACGACCCGAGGGTTTCGGGACGTCATTGAAATTCGTGATGGAACCAAGGACGACCTGTGGGACGCGTACAAGGATGTCTCCGGACCGTACATTCGCCGACGCGATCGCTTTGAAGTCACTGAGCGCATCGACTACGCGGGCAACACGGTCATGCCCCTCGACGAAGCGGATGCCCGCCGGGTCGCGCAGCTCCTGCGCAAGCGCAACGTCAACACCGTCGCCGTGTGCTTCATGAATTCCTACGCGAATCCGCAGAACGAAATTCGCATGCGGGAAATCCTGGAGGAAGAACTGCCCAACGCGACGGTATCAACCTCGGCCGAAATTCTTCCCGAAATTTTCGAACACGACCGGTTCAACACGACCGTCGCCAACGCCGTTCTCGCTCCGCTGGTCTCTGGGTACGTCAACCGTCTTTCCGACCAGCTCAAGGCCGGCGGCTACAAGGGAGACCTGCTGGTGCTGCACTCGGGCGGAGGGTCGATGACGCCCCGAATGGTCGAGCGCTATCCGGTTCGCCTGGCAGCGTCGGGGATCGCGGCTGGCGCGATCGCAGCCAAGCATGTCGCCCAGCAGTGCGGTTACGAAAACGCGGTGGGCCTCGACATGGGCGGAACCTCCACGGACATCGCGTTGGTCAGCGGAGGCGAACTGCGCATCACCAAGGAATGGCAGGTTGAATACGGGCACCCGATCATCTTTCCCAGCATTGATGTGCTGACGATTGGGGCCGGTGGTGGCTCGCTCGCCTATATTGACATTGCCGGATCCCTGCGGAACGGTCCCCAGTCCGCTGGCGCCGATCCCGGCCCGGCGTGCTACGACACCGGCGGCGACCAGCCGACGAACTCCGACGCCAACGTGGTGCTGAACCGTCTGGGCACGTCGCTCGCGGGAGGCGCGAAGAATCTGAACAAGGCACTCGCGACCGAGGCGATCAAGAAGGTCATCGCAGACCCGCTCAACATGCCGATCGCTGAAGCCGCCCATGCGGTAATCCAGGTTGCCAACGCCAACATGGCCGATGCTGTGCGCTTGGTTTCCATCCGCCGAGGGCACGACCCCCGCGACTTCGCGCTCGTCGCCTTTGGCGGAGCAGGCGCCCTGCACGGGGCAGAGGTGGCTCGTGAATTGAACATACCAACGGTCATCATTCCGCCGAACCCGGGCGTCGCATCCGCTCTGGGCTGTCTGCTCGTGGATATTCGTCACGACCTGTCCAGCATGTTCACCGGAATTGCAGCGGATGCCGACACCGAAGCGCTCGAGGGTATGTACGTCTCGCTCGAGTCCGAAGCGATGGCCCGCTTGCGTCAGGAACGCGTTGCGGACGAGAACGCCCTGCTGCAGCGGCAGATCTCCATGCGCTACCTGGGCCAGTGGCGTTCGCTTTCGGTCAGCATCGGCTCGGGGCTGGGCGCCCTCGCCGAGGCGGTCGAAACGTTCCACGAACAGCACGAGCGTGAGTTCGCTTTCAGCCAGAAAGATCAGCCGGTCGAGGTCTACCAGCTGCACCTGACGGCCATAGGAAAAACTCCAAAGCCGTCCTTCAAGCCGGCCGTGGAACTTAACGCAGATCCCGGAACTCCGCGCGAAATTCGCCCCGTGTACTTCGGAGAACTGGGCTGGGTGGACACCCCGGTGTTCGATCGAGACGACATGCCGGCCGGCGCCATGTTCAGCGGCCCCGCCGTCATCGACCAGTTCGACTCCACCACCGTCATTCCGCCGAATACGACCGCAGTTATAGACGAGTGGATGAATATTCTCATCCACCTGGAGGAGATCTAAATGTCTGGAACGATCGCGGTACCGCTCGCGCCCACCACCGCGCTGGATCCGGTGACCTTTGAGGTGCTCAAGAACGCCTTCGCCACCAGCGTCGACCTGATGAGCGAGCAGATTCTGCGTACCTGCTACTCCTTCGTGATCTACTCCCGGGATTTCTCATCGGCACTGTGTGATGCCGCTGGGAACACGGTGATGCAGGGCAGCGGGGATATCGCCGTGCACGTGGGTACCCTGCATTTTCAGTGCAAGGCCGTGCTTGAGGAGTTCGGGACCGATATCAATCCCGGTGACGTCTTCGCGATCAACGATCCGTATCGAGGCGGAACCCACTTCAACGACGTGAGCTTTATCCGCCCGATCTTCTCGGGTGGTGAGGTCATCGCTTTCGCCCAGAACAAGGGCCACTGGGCCGATATCGGCGGCAACGTGCCCGGTTCGTTCGATGTGAACGCCAAGGAGCACTTCGGTGAGGGGCTGCGAATCACTCCCGTACGCATCTGGAGCCGTGGTGTGTTCCTGCACGACGTCGCCCAGCTGCTCGTCTCAAACACCCGTGCACCGCGCCAGGCGATGGGCGACCTACACGCCCAGTCCGAAGCGACGGCCGTGTGCGAACGAGAGATCCTGCGTCTCGTCGACCGGTATTCCAAGGCCACAGTGCTGCACGCCATGCAGGAAACCCAGGACTACGTGGAACGCACCGTTCGACGCCGCCTGGAGGGCCTGCCGCACGGGGTCTGGGAAACCACGGACTACATGGACAACGACCCGGGCAAGGAGGAAGGGCTGGTGCCGATCAAAATCAAGCTGACCATCGATGCCAACGGCATTCACTACGACCTGGCCGGATCGGCCCCGGTCGTGGCGACGTTTTTGAACTCCGGTTACGGCACGACATTCTCGGCAATTTACGCCGGAACGAAAACATTCTTTCCGGATGTCCCGCTGAACTCTGGCTTCTATGCGGCCGTCACCGCCGACATCGGCCCGGAAGGCACGGTCGTCAACGCCGGCTGGCCGAACGCCGTGACCGGCTTCTGCTCCGGACCGTACGAGAAACTCATGAACGGCATCTTCGAGATCTGGTCCAAGATCATGCCGGAGCGGGCCATGGCCTGCGCGTTCAACCTGGAGTATCTGCTCGTCGGCGGAAAGGACGGCCGAACCGAGGACAGCCCCTACTTCATGTGGTACGACTGGATGGCCGGCGGTTGGGGCGGCCGGGCCAGCAAGGACGGCAGCGGCGCAACGGCGCCGGTCTTCGGAGCCGGCCTCGCCGTTCAGCCGGTCGAGGGTCAGGAACGCCTCTCGCCGGTGCTGACCTCGATGCACCAGATCGGCATGGATTCGGGCGGCCCAGGACGCTTTCGCGGCGGTGTCGGCATTGAGAAGGGTGGCATGCTCACCGACGCTCAGAATGCGGTCATGAGCTATTGCTGCGACCGGGCACGCTCCATCACCTGGGGGATCGAGGGCGGGCTCCCATCGATTCCGCACGGGGTCTGGCTGAACAAGGGCACCGAGGGCGAACACTTCCTCGGCTCCAACTTTTCCTCCGTTCCGGTGCAATCCGGCGACTCGTTCGTGCGGCCGTCGGCCGGCGGAGGCGGCTACGGTGACCCACTCGAGCGCACCTATCTGGAGGTGCTCGACGATGTCATCGACGGCTACGTATCCGTCGGGCGAGCAGCCAAAGACTACGGCGTGGTTATTACGGCCATCGATCCCGACTTGGACGCCTACGAGGTCGACGAAGCGGCGAGCGTGGAGCTTCGACACGATATCGCTGCGCACCGTCTCGGGTGGCTGGCTGAAGACCCCGCTACGGTCTCGGCCAGGTACATCAGCGGCGACATCGACATGCTCGACGTCATCCGTCGCTACGGCGTCATTCTCGACTGGGGTACCGGCGAGCTCTTCGCTACGACGACTCGGGAACATCGCGCACTGATGGAACGACGTTCCTCATCGCACTGGCCGGTCGTGCCAGCCTGATCCAGCTGGATTTTCGTTCAGCCTCAGTGTGAACTCTTGTGCATCTGCACGGACATTGGCTGATCTTTCTTGCACTTGCCTACTGGTTTGGATCCACAGGTCGTTCACATACTTGCTGGAGGGCCATGAGTCGTGGGCCCGTCGGCAGAGACGACGGCGGTGTTCACTACTTTTGCTGCACCTGGAATTTCGTATTTTGTAGGACCAATCACGAAACATTTTGCCGGCCGTCACCGGCCCTAATGGAGGTACCTAGTGAACGTGAATTTGACCGGCAGTAACAGTACTGTTGAGGCGACGGATGCCCTCTATCGCGAGGGCAACGACGACGATCAGATGACTAAAGGGTCACTGTCAATGGCATGGTACGGCGTCGCCAGTGCTATGTTTTTCGTCTATATCGGGGCCGCCCTGGCCGTGGCCTACGGCACCAAAGACGCACTGATTGGACTGGTGCTCACCATCGTGGCGTACGGCCTGATCAACCGCGTCCTTGCGAAGTACGCCATCAATAACCGCACCACGGTCGCGCTCTTCTCCCGCACAATCCTCGGCACTGCGGGGTCAGCGATCGCGACCATCATCTTCGCTCTCGTCGCCATTTACTACGCCGTGTTCGAAGGCTCGATCGTCGCCTACGCCTTCCAGGTGGCATTCGGCGGTGAGATGTGGATGTGGTACCTGATTGTCGTGGCGTACTCCACACCGCTGATTCTCGGTGGTGCCCGCCGATTCCTCGACAAGCTCAACGGATGGCTCTTGCCGATCTACGTCGGCGGGCTCATCGCAGCCGTCGTATGGGCCGGTGTGCAGTACGGCTTCAGCAGCACCTGGCTTACCCAGCAGCCTGAATCGGGACTGGCCGTGACGATGGGTGGGCCGGGCTGGCTCGCCACCTTTGCCGCCTACATGGGTGTGTGGATCATGATGATGTTCACCATTGATTACGCCGCTCTCGGCAAGCGCCAGGATACGAAATTTCACCAGCGCTGGAGCTTCGGTTGGGCGTTCTACATTCTCGCCTACGGTTTCAGCGCCTGCGTCGGCATCTTTCTCACCTTCACCATCCCCGGACTTGAGGCGTCGGAGACGGGAATCGCCGGCGGCATCGTTTCAATGATGGGGATTCTGGGACTCATCGTCGTTTTCGTCTCCCAGACCCGCATCAACACCGCCAACTACTACCTGGGCGCTGCCAACCTCAAGTCCTTTGGCGAACGGGTCTTTCGGATCAAGCTGCCCAACCTAGTCTGGGTGCTGACCTCCTCGGTGATCATCTTTCTCCTGATGCTCCTGCCCATCGTGAAGTACATCCTGCTGGCGTTGGCCTGGCAGGGCGTGCTGGTCACAGCCTGGGTCGCGATCGCCGTGACCCACATTCTGATCACCCGCGGACTCAGCCAGGAACACGGAATGCTCGACGACGTGCACTACCGCAAGTTCAACAACTCGGGACTCATCGCCTGGGTTATCGCGACAGTGACCGGCATCATCATGCTGCAGTTGGGCCTGCTCAACCCCGACCTGGCCGGTGTCGGCGCCACGTGGGGCCCCATATTGACGGCCGTTGTGGCATCCGCTGTCTATGCCTTGCTGTGGAACGCCACGACGGCCAAGACCGCGCTGGTGACGACGGTCGCCTAGCAGCAGCACCGTCTGCTTGCGCTGCCGACCGGCGTGGGAACGCCCTTGGGCGTTCCCACGCCGGTTTATTTTTCGCCCAGATCAACCAACCGAAGAGCGATGAGGCACGTCGCCTGGCCCTCGACGGAGCCCAGGTTCAAGCGCAGCAGGGTCTCGATCTTTCGCAGTCGGTAGTTCAGCGAGTTACGGTGAATGAACAGGGCGCTGCAGGTCTTGGACGGCTGCGCGTCATTGTCGAGATAAGCGCGCAGAGTCTCGACCAACGGGCCGGCACGTTTCAGATCGTGTTCCCAGAGCGGTGCCAGAAACTTGCGTGCCGCTTCTTTCGCTCCGCGCCCAGCGGTGGCGGTGACGACGGCGCTGAGGCCCAGCGCCGGGGCGAGCTGGGGGCGGTCGATCCCCTGCACGAGCTGGAGTGCGTGCACGACAGACAGCCGAAGCTCAAACAGACTCAGTGTCGGCCCCTTCACAACCAGCGGTTGCCGGTCGTGAATGTGCAACAGCCGCTCGACGGCCTCGTCGAAGTCCATGCGTGGGTTCTGCGCAAAGGCGACCAATCGGTCGCTGAACTCGGTAACCCGAAGGGTCTGAAACTTCTCGTGCAGGGCAACTCGCAACTGCCAGGATGTCGACGCCAGCTCCCCACTCATATCCGCGACCAGAACGGATGTTGCCACTCGCGCATCCAGGCCGATGTCGGCAAACGCTCGCCTCACGTCAAGGTGGGTAGCTTCCTCCCAGGACTCGCACGCGATCACAAAGTTCTTGATTTCGTGCTGACGGCTGGCATCGACGATCACGGACCTGTTGAGCTGCAGCGCGATGATGGAGGCGACCGGACCCAGGAGGGAGGCGAGCTGACTCTCGCTGTCCTTCTCTCTAATGGCCAGACGGCAGGGATTATTGAGACCCATCGGCAGGGGAATGCTCAGCACCCCCACTTGAGGCTTCGTCCTGATTCCGGTCGTCCAGGTTGCGAGCGCCGGATACTGGGCGATGACCGTGCCGTAGGCGTCGTACACGGCCAGGGGCGACTGGATCACGTTGAAGACGGTGGCCAGCAGGGTGACAACCTCGGCATCCTGGTTAGCAAGACGGGCGCACTCGTCGGCGAGGGTCCAACCCCGATTGACCACGGCCAGACGCTCCGCTTGCATGACGCTCTCGATGAAGCGATTCACCTGCAGCGGAGGAACCGCCGCTGGAACCTCCAGCAGCGGGACATCATGCTTGGTGCAGGCGGCGATGAGGCCGGGCGGCAGGGCACGATGGGCCATCCCGGTAGCGAAGACGATGGCCGAGACGGGCACCTCGGCGAGGCGTTCCACGAAAGCATCCCAGGTGCGTTCGTCGGAAAAGTTCATACCGATTCCGCTGGTGAGCAGGAGTGAGTGTGGATCCAGGAACGGTGTGGGATCCATGAGTTCGGTCGGTGCGCATCCGCTGAGCTCGGTGGCCAGGTGCAGTTCCGACGACGGCGTCTGCAACAAGAGCTGCAGGGATCGCTCCAGGAGCAGGTCGACCACGCGCATCTCGAGTTCCATTCTCTAGGCGGTTTGCACAAAGTTTTTCGCAAGCTTAGTGCAGATGCCTACTGGGCCGTGCTGTCTCGGGCCCGTAGCGTGGAGTTATGGACGACGTGAACAGCAACTCGAACATCACCCTGAATTCCGATATGGGGGAATCCCTCGGCATTCACAGCTTTGGCAATGACGAAGCTCTTATGCGGCTGGTCGACGTGGCGAACGTTGCGTGCGGCTTTCATTCCGGAGACCCCGACGCGATGGAGGCCACCGTTCGGCTCGCCAAGGAGCACGGCGTGCGCGTCGGAGCGCACCCTGGGCTGCCCGACCTGGTCGGCTTCGGACGTCGTGAGATGAAGCTCATGCCCTCCGAAGTGGAATCCATGATTCGATACCAGGTTGGCGCGCTCGTCGGTTTTCTGCACAAGTACGACCTGCCCCTCAACCACATCAAGCCGCACGGTTCCCTGTACGGAATGCTCGCCCGTGACGAAGCGCTCATGCAGGGAGCGGTCGCTGTCGCCCAGTCATACGGCGTGCCCATCTTCGGTTTGGCCGGAAGTGCCCATCAGACGGTAGCCGAGCGGGAGGGCGTCGAATTCGTCGCCGAACTCTACGTGGACCTTGACTACAACGCCGAGGGAGGGCTGATCATTCAGCGGCGCCCCGAGAATACCGACCCACAGAAGGCAGCGGCCCGCGTGCGCCGGGTACTCGAGGACGGCAAGGTGCTCGCTAACGATGAAACGATCCTCGAAATCCCCTTCGGCTCCATTTGTATTCATTCGGACACATCAAATTCACCGGCTGTTGCCCAGGCCGTGCGCGAGGCGCTCGGCCGGTAAATCCGCGCACCCCACCCCACCCCAGCCCGACGAAAGTGAACCCATGAGCCACCAGATCATCTCCCCCCTCCCCGGCATCTTCTACCGAAAGCCGGGCCCTGGCAAGGAACCCTACGTCAATGAAGGCGACACGGTTTCGGCCGGCCAGACCATTGGCCTCGTCGAGATCATGAAGCAATTCAGTGAGGTTCGCGCCGAATTCGACGGTGTCCTCGAAAAATTCGAAATTGAAGACTTCGGGGTCGTCAACCCCGGTGACGTTATCGCCATTACGTCTTGACTGCCTCCGGGGTGGCGCTGCGGCACCCTCCTTACCTTTGACCGTTTCCCTCGACTCACTGGAAGAGCCAATGAAGAAACTCCTCATCGCCAATCGCGGCGAAATTGCCGTTCGAATCATTCGCACCGCTCGAGAAATGGGCATCGTGACCGTTGCCGTCGTGAGCGAAGCTGACAAGACATCCCTAGCCGCTGATCTCGCGGATGAGGCGATCGTGGTCGGGCCGGCTCCCGCCGGCCTCAGCTATCTCAACCACGACGCCGTACTCAAAGCAGCCCTCGACAGCGGCGCTGATGCCGTCCATCCCGGCTACGGCTTTCTATCGGAAAATGCTGAATTCGCTCGCAAGGTGATTGCTGCCGGGCTGACGTGGGTTGGCCCATCTCCGGAGTCGATCGAACTGATGGGTGACAAGTCTCGCGCACGCCGAGCCGCAATCGACGCCGGTGTGCCAACCCTTCCAGGCACGGAAACGGCGCTTCGCGACGATGACGACCTTGAAGCGATCGCGGCACGAATCGGTTACCCCCTCGTGGTCAAGGCCTCCGCTGGCGGCGGGGGGCGCGGCATCCGCTTGGTTGAAGACCCAGCACAGTTGCGCGGGACCGTCGAGATCGCGCAGGCCGAGGCGCTGGGCGCTTTCAACTCGGCTGACGTCTACTTCGAAAAATTTGTCACCAGGGCACGCCACGTCGAAGTGCAGATATTGGGGGACGGTGAGACCTTCGTGCATCTTGGAGACCGAGACTGCTCGATGCAGCGCCGGCAGCAGAAAATTCTTGAGGAAGCACCCGCGCCCGGGCTACCAGACGAGGTTCGCGAACGGATGCGAGACTCCTCGGTTGAGCTGGCGCGCAAGGCGAATTACGTCGGCGTGGGTACGGTGGAATTTCTTTATGATCCGTTCAGCCATGAGGTCGCCTTCATCGAGATGAACACCCGTATCCAGGTCGAACACACCATCACAGAGGCCATTACGGGCATGGACCTGGTTCGTGAACAACTGCGAATTGCCGCGGGGGAGAAGCTCGATATTACCCAAAGTGACGTGACGTTCTCTGGCCACGCGCTCGAATTCCGCATCAATGCGGAGGACCCAGACAACAACTTCATGCCCAGCCCCGGCCTCATCAAGACCATGAACCTGCCCGGGGGAGCCGGCGTGAGGGCCGATTTCGGCTTTATCTCCGGCAAGACCGTGGCTCCGTTCTATGACTCCCTCCTGGGCAAGATCATTGTCTGGGCGCCAACTCGTGAACTGGCCATCGCTCGGTCGGCGCGCGCCTTGGACGAAGCACACATTGACGGAGTCAAATCGACGATTGGGCTGCTCAGTTCCCTCGTGGGGCTGCCCGATTTCGCGGACGTCAAACACCATACCAAGTACATCGAATCGTTTCTGGACTCAACGATTCCGGACTCAACGGGAGATGCCGAATGACGCAGCAGACCACAGCCCGATACACATGGGGCGGCGATGAGTTTCTCTTCATTGAAATCGCTGAGGGCATGTCGCTCGAAGCAAACTTCATCTCAAACAGCATCGCCAATGCTTTGGAAGCGCGCGAGCTCGCGGGGATCGTGGATATCTGCCCGGCCAACGCCTCGCTACTGGTGCGGTTCGACCCGGATATTCTGCCCTGGCAGGAGCTCGAAAACGTGGTGCACACGCTCGAGGACGAGGTGCGGGCCTCGACCGACAAGGTACTCGAAACACGCATCATCGAGATTCCGGTCTGGTATAACGACCCGTACACGAATGAAACCGGGGCCCGATTCCGTGAGGGTTATCACCAGCGGCCCGAGGGCAACGACCTCGACTATGCCGCCGAGGTCAATGGACTGGCCAATGCCGAGGAGTTCATCAAGCGGCATCACGAATCACCCTGGTTGGTTTCCATGGTGGGTTTTGTCGCCGGTCTCCCTTTTCTCTTCCAGCTAGCCCCGCGCGAGCAACAACTCGAGGTGCCCAAATATCTGAGCCCCCGTACGGACACGCCGGCGCTGACCGTGGGCTATGGCGGCTGCTTCAGCTGCATCTACTCGGTGCGCGGCGCCGGCGGCTACCAGATGTTCGGGATAGCGGCCGCTCCGATCTTTGACCCGTCCCAAACGTTGGTCGATTTCTACGACTTTATGATCTTCTTCAAACCGGGGGACATCGTGAAATTCAAGCCAATCGACGAAACGGAGTATCGGCGCATCCGCGCCGAGGTCGACGCCGGAACCTTCCGGTATCGCCAGGCACCAATCGCGTTCGACCTGGGTGAGGCCTTGACCGACCCCGACGGTTACAAGTCGTCACTCTTGGAGGCACTCAATGGCATTTGACATTCTCGAACCCGGTCTCTCCACCACCGTCCAAGACCAGGGACGAATCGGTTACTACCGGTTTGGCATCCCGCAGGGTGGTTCGATGGATCAGTATTCGGCCACCTTGGCCAACCGGCTCGTCGGCAATACGGCGCGCGAGGCAGTGCTTGAGTGCACCTATATCGGCCCCAAACTAATTTCCACGACCGATGCCATCATCGCCGTGACCGGTGCGCCGGTGGACGTCTTCGTCAATGGGGAACTCGTACCCGAATACGAACGACTCGAGCTTCTCGCCGGTAATGAACTGAAGTTCGGTGTGATCAAGGGCGGCACGAAGTATTTCATCGCCGTGCACGGCGGAATCGATGTTCCCGAAGTGCTCGGTTCGCGGTCGACCTATCCGATCGGAGCGATCGGTGGGGTTGACGGGCGTGCGCTCGCTGCGGGTGATCTCGTTCCGGTCGGCGCAGCGATCGACAACGGCTTGCCTGCGCTGCAGTTCATTGAAATCGAGGACCGTCCGGCCTTCTCCAAGGACGTGACTGTGCGGGTTATGCTCGGACTGTACGACCACCTGCTCTCTCACACGGGGCTGGACAGCTTGCTAAATAGCGAATGGGTGCTCACTCCGGTGGCCGACCGCATGGGTCTTCGCTACAGCGGACCCGGTGTGGAATGGAAGGACCGCGAACAACCGTTTGGTGCCGGTCAGGACCCGTCCAACATCGTTGACGCCGGGTACGCCGTCGGCTCCATCCAGATTCCCGGAGGCACCCAGCCCATCATTCTGCATCGGGACGCCGTCTCCGGCGGGGGCTACGCCATGGTCGCCACGGTTATCTCCGCGGACATGGACCTGGTGGCCCGCTGTTCTCCAGGCACGAAGACCCACTTTGTGGCCGTGACGATGGAGCAGGCGCTCGCTGCACGGGCGGCAAACACTGTCCGGGCTGCCAGGATCTGGTCGTAGCGGCCCACCGTGAGCTGGGCGCAGGCTGGGTAGCTGGGGGCATGCTCGATCGTGCGCCCGGTTGCGGAACCGGCGCCCGCCCAGGTTTGGCGCGACTTCTGAGGCGATGCCTGCTCGATTAGGCTGACCTCGTGAGCAATCCAGAGGCCGATCCCGACGAGATGCTGTGCGAGTCCGCCGCCCCCAGTGGCAGCGTCGAGATCCTGGCACCACGCGACGTTCCCCTCGGCGGGCTGCGCGCCATGAACGTGCGGCGCACCCTTCCCCAGCGCCAACGTTCCCTGATCGGCGCGTGGTGTTTTCTCGACCATTACGGTCCCGATCGGGTCAGCGAGATGGGTGGAATGCGCGTGCCGCGGCATCCGCATACCGGCTTGCAGACCGTCAGCTGGTTGTTCACCGGAGAAATCGAGCATCGCGATTCGGCCGGCTTTCACGCAATCGTTCGCCCCGGAGAACTCAATCTGATGACGGCCGGCCGCGGGATCAGCCACTCCGAGTTCTCCACCCCCGACACCACCGTTCTGCACGGTGCCCAATTGTGGGTGGCGCTGCCCAAGGGCGCCCGCCAGATGGAGCCCACCCTCGAGCATTTTCGCCCCGAACCCGCGCACGGCGAGGGCTGGACCATGCGGGTATTCCTCGGCTCGCTGGGTGGCAGCACCTCGCCGGTCGTCACGCACACTCCGCTGCTCGGGGCCGAGATCCTGCTGCAAGCGGATGCCCGCCTCACCCTGCAGACCGACCCGACATTCGAACACGGTGTACTCGTTGATGAGGGAGAGCTCACCGTCGACGGCATCCCGGTAGCGAAGGACCACCTCGCGTACGCCGGCGTCGGTCGGTCGACACTGACGCTGGTCGCTGGCGCCGAGCCCGTGCGCGTTCTGCTCATTGGCGGCGCGCCCCTGGGCGAACAGATTCTGATGTGGTGGAACTTCGTGGGTCGCAGCCACGAGGAGATCGTCGCCTACCGCGCCCAATGGCAGACGGAGATCAGGGCTGCCGACTCTGCGGTCGCCGGTGCTGATTGTGGTGGGGCCGCCGAGCCGCGCTTTGGCAGTTTTCCCGCCGGACAACCCGACCCGATTCCTGCCCCGCCTCTTCCCACGGTGCGTCTGCGCCCGCGCGGCTAGCCGGATCGGCCCCCAATACCACCATGCTAGAAGCGGATGCCGCAGCCCGGGCCCTGTGAGTGGACGCACGGTCCTGCGGAGGGGAAACCTCGCATGCCTGCATTGATCTGGTTGCGCTGATCTGGTTGCGCTCATCCGGGTGCGGTCTCGACGCCGGCGTTACTTGTTCCAGTTGGGTTTCTCGGCGGGGATGGCGGCGCGGTTTTGTCCGGCGGGGCGCCAGGTTTGGGTGGGGTCGAACAGGAGGGGTCCGCGTACCCAGGGTCGGCCGTCTCGCATGTCGATGTCCCAGCCGGAGGTGTCGATGCTGGAGTGGCTGGCGTTGCAAAGAAGGACTGCGTTGTCGATATCGGTCAGGCCGCCTTTCTGCCAGGGGACGACGTGATGAGCCTGTGCCAGGTGGGGTGGCACGGTGCAGCCGGGGATGGCGCAGCCGCCATCTCGGGCGGCCAATGCTCGGCGTTGACTGGCGCTGAAGCACCGGTTGCTGGTGCCGAGGTGCAGGATCGTGCCGTTCTGGCCGAACAGCACGGGTTGGTAGCCGCCGGCGCAGATGAGTTCGTCGACCTGGCCGGGGGTGAGGGGGCCGTCGATGCCGTCGATCCAGCCGGCGCCGCGGCCGTCGAGGAGGTCGTTGATGTTGATGTGTACGAGCACGGTGGGGGCGGCGCCGCCCATGGTAGGGGTGCCCGGCTGCCGGGCTGCGGCTTCGAACACGGCGCGGAGGATGCTGGCTTGTTTTTCGTTGCGGGAGCGGGTGTCGTCGGGTTGCTGCGGGCACGGACTGAGTAGGTCGGGACTGATCCTGTCGGGGCTGAGCGGGTCGGGTGGGTCGGCGTCGAGCGTGTCGCTGGCCTCCATTTTCGCACCCGCCTCGCCCGCCTGGCCAATTTCGGTGGCTTGGCCCGCCGCGGTGGCGTTCCGCGCCTCGCTGGTTGCTTCTTGTGCCGCTTCGTTGTCGTCTGCGTGGGCGAGGTCGGTCTCACGGAACGCGACCCGGGCACGTGGAGGGGCGTCGGAGACTCGGGCCGTGCCGGACGCCCGGGTCGCGGCGCCGTCGGCGCCGGGGACCGGGTTGGCCGCGGCGGCGGACAGGTACGCATCGAAAACGTTGCTCATGATGGCGCGGTCGAGGGTGGTGAACCAGCCGTTGAGGCTGTAGCCGCCGTTATTGAGGGTGCCGAAGGTGAGCCAGCTGCGCCGTTCGGTCGGGGCCTCGCCGGGCGCGCTGCCGTCGGGGGCGAGGCGTGCTTTCCACTGGATGCCCTGTTGCCGCAGCAACTCCGGCGCGAACGCGATGCCGGCACCGGGGAGCCCCTCGGTTTCGGGGGTGATCGCCCCGGAGCCGCTGGCCACCAGAGAGCGTTCGACCCGGTCGAGGTCCTCCACCAGCACGGAGGAGCGCAGGCCGTCGAGCACCTGCACGATCACCCGGGCCTGTTCCAGGCCGAGCTCCCCGCCCTGCAGGGCCTCTCCGAGCACCGGGTAGGTGGGGGCCAGCGGGCGGCCGAGCAGCATCCGCTGCCCAGCCTTCTCACCGAGCACGGCCCGCTGACGTACTTCGTTGCGAGAGAGGCGGGCGAGGGTGCAGACCAGCTCGACGCCGCTNTTGCGAGAGAGGCGGGCGAGGGTGCAGACCAGCTCGACGCCGCTGCGGCAGCCGAGCCGCCGGGCCAGCGTCGGCGCAGCCAGAGACGCCGCCGCACGCGCCACGCTCGGAGTGGCCGCAGCACCCTCCGGTGCCACGGAGTCCGGTGCCACGGAGTCCGGTGCCACGGCCTGCGCTTCAGCATCGCTCTCAGCTGCACTCCGGTCGGCACTCCGGTCGGCACTCTGGGCAGACGACGCCTGGGCAACCGCAGTCTCGGCGGCGCTTTTTGCAGCGGCGGCATCGAAGTATTCGGAGCGGCGCAGCACATCGGACGTGGAGAGCACCCGGGCACCGTCGACGACCCGGCCCACGCTCTCGATCGCGAGCAGCATGCTCAGCGATTCTTCATCACCGAGCAGCCCGAAGGACACCCCGCTCAACGCCGCCAGCAACGCATCCCGAGCCTGCTCCACCGCGGCAATGACGGGGTTCGAACTGGCCTCGCTCGGGTTTTCCATGAACATGGGCGCCATTGCCTCCTTGACACCCATTCTACCGCAAATCGAACACTAAAGTGAGAGAAACTCAGAAAAATTCTCAGCACTAAATTTGACCGCCTGATCCGAATTTATCGACGCTGGTACCACTGCTAAGGCACAAGACTTGATAGCAGCTCGTATTTCATCGCCGCAGCGATTTAGTTCCGACGTGGTGGTGTAGAAGTAATGAGCGATTTCTCGTCACAAATACGTACCGAAAGTTCGCGGATGTCCCACGTCACCGCCCATCAGCATTGCTGCCGTTCCGCGTCGCCGATGCCCGAGTGCGATGTTCGACCGCGGCGGTCGACTTTGCTGAGTTGACTCGTGGCCAACCCGCCGGAACTCCGACGACTCGGCTCAGCCTGCACTCATACCCGGCCAGCACGACAAGCTCACTGTCAGCTCGGAGGACTCCGCACCTCACTAGCCGTCGCGCACGTCCTGCAGAAAGTTGCGCACGTGCTCGCCCAGCGCTTCGATGCGCTGCTGCCGTGCGGCCTCAACGTCGAAGCCGATGTAGGCGACAGAGGGAAGCTTGCGAACGTTCACCGAACACTCGAAATTGGCACAGGCCAGAATGCCGATGGTGTCGCCGTTTCGCCCGGCCTGCCCCGCGCGTTTGGTACTGAAGAACGCGACGTCGTTGGGCAGCTGCACGTCATTGCACCACGAGCACTGCGGTCGCGTAGTCATCTTTCCCTTGCGCTCGCGCAGCAGTAGCCCGACCGGGTCGTCATCGAGCAGGGCGATGATGTAGCCGATGCCGGGAGCCTTGGGGTCACGCCAGCCGAGATAGTCGAGCTTGTCCCAGGCGAGCGTTGCCAGGTTCGACGGCAGGGTCACCGCCTTGCGCTCACTCAAGGAAGCGTTGATGAACGCGGCCCGGATATCCGTTTCGGTGAGCGGGAGCATGTGAAGCCTTGTCTGTCGGGTGCGCGTTTGGGCAGTTTGTCCAGACTACGCTTGCGGTCGCCACGCGTGCAGCGGTGACGCGAGTCAAGGGCCGCTGACCAGCGTGGCGACGAGGATCAGGCATTGGATCAGGGCGAAACCCCAGACGGCGGAAACGATGGCCCACCAGAAGTGACGGTTGCGTACCGCGAACACCGCACCGCCCAGGCCCAAAATGATGGGAACCACAAAAAGCCAGAGGGGTCTGTTGGCTCCCGATTCGGTCCAGTCCGGTATGAGTGCCACGACGATGAGCGCCAAAACCATGAGCGACCAGGTGACAACGGGCCGGTTGGTCTCATTCGAATTGCGGCCGGATGTTTGGGCGGTGGACATAATGCGGATTCTCCCGTCTTAAGCGAACGGATTACACAGACAATAGGTGAAGTAGGTGCTGACGGCAGCGGCCATAACACGCTCTCCGGACGTCATACGATAAATGTTATTGCGAATGTCGAGAACAATTTGGCGGTCACACGAGCAAGCGAAATAGCCGCGTGCAGCGTAGCAATAGTCATGGGTCTGGCAGATGGAGTCGAGCACGTCGACAGCGTTACCGCCACCGTGGCCCGGACCGCACCAATTGCCCCAGATCGGAACGCTCAGCATGGTGGTCATTTGGTTCTCGCCCGCTCCGCGTTGCGAGACCGCGAGCTGATTGATCAGGCTACCGATCTCACGAGTGGCAGCGGATGCCCCGGCTTCTTCTGCAGCAGCCATGTCGAAGTACGTGGACTCGTCTGCGGCCGTGCGCATGTACTGCAGGGTCAGATTGAGCTGCTCGTCGAATTGGCTCCCGAGCGCGTCGTTGTGTGCCGTTCCATCCCCGGGGGGAGGCAAAGTGTGCGACGGTGGCCCCGGCGGTAAAGCTTGTGCTGCGGGAGACGACGTAAAGCCCAGTATTGCTACCAGGGCCAGTGCCAGTGCCAGCCATGCCCAGACTGGTCGGACAGCGCGCCCTTTAGCTAATCCAATCACGATTGAACCCCCCAATGTTTCACGTACCCTATTCACCTAGCTATGTATTCGCATATCACGTTAGGCCTAACCCGCGAATGGGTCAAGGATTGGCACGGGAATTCGCTATTGGTTATCGGCGAGATTCGCGTAATTCCTTCTGAAAGCAATTAAAAGACTAACGGAATCTTGTCCTTAATGGATGTGCCGGCGTCGCTCCCGCGGTCGATCGAGAGCGATTTGTCGTTCGAGAGTACGCTGTGCCGCATGAAAGCCGCCGTGTACCGCCATTACGGACCCCCGAGCTTCGTGCACGTCGAGGAGGCGTCGCCTCCGGTGCCGAATGCAGGAGACCTGCTCGTGCGGGTCTTTGCCAGCACGGTCAATCGCACGGACTGCGGGTTTCTCAGCGGCAAACCCCTCGTGGTGCGGCTGTTCAGCGGACTGCGAGCGCCCAGGGCGACGATTCTGGGCTGCGAATTCGCCGGCGAGATCATGGGCGTCGGTACCGGCGTCAGCGCATTCGCAGTCGGCCAGCGGGTGTTCGGCTACAACGGCGTGAAATTCGGCGGCCATGCCGAGTATCTGACCATCGCCGAGACCGGGCTCGTTGCCGAGATCCCGGCCGGGACATCGTATGAGCAGGCAGCGCCGATCATCGAGGGCGCCCACTACGCGCTCAACATGATTCGCGCGGCACGGGTCGCGGCCGGGCAGAATGTGCTGGTCAACAGCGGTACGGGAGGTATCGGGTCGGCCGCCGTGCAACTTCTGGTGCAACTCGGCGCCCGTGTCACCGCGGTCTGTGCCACCGCCCATCTGGCCCTCGTGGAATCGCTCGGCGCCGAACGAGTCGTGGATTACCGCAGAGAGGACTTCACCGGCCTCGACAATGAATTCAACGTTGTGCTCGATGCTGTCGGCAAGAGCTCCTTCGGACGGTGCCGGAGCCTTCTCGTTCCGGGCGGAATCTATGTTTCGTCGGAGCTCGGCACCCTGTGGCAGAACCCGGTTCTGGCGCTCACAACGCCCCTGCTGCGCCGGAAGCGAGTGCTGTTTCCCATTCCCCGGGACACGCGCGAGGACGCCCTATTTCTGCAGGGGCTGGTCGCCTCGGGTGAATTTCGGCCGGTGATCGATCGAAGCTACCCGCTCGAGCAGATTCGTGAAGCCTACGAGTACGTGGCGGCCGGCCAAAAGATCGGTAACGTCGTCATTCGCATGCGCGAGGAGTGACCGCAGCAGTAGTTCCGACGGCCTGACGCTCGCGGAATGCGATCATGTTCATGCGGTTACCGCAGCGCACGCTGCAGAAACGCTTAGACCCATTGCGGGAGAGGTCGAGAACCAGGCCGGTGCAGTCATCCGCTTCGCAGATTCGCAGGCGCCGCATTTCGTCGCTGCGAATCACGTCGATCAGTGCCAGGGCAGCCTCCACGCGCATCCGCTCGCCGAGGGGTGCCTCGGGCACCGTCGCGTGCAGGTGCCAGTCCGACACGTCGTGGCGGGCGAGCTGGGGGAGGGCCCTGGCCTCGCGCAGGATGCGGTTGACCTCGGTGACCGCATCATCGCGGTCGAGGGTCCAGACCCGGCGAAGCAGCGCGCGGGTCTGCCGCACGTCGAGCAGTTCGGCATCGTTGCCGTCGATGCGGCCGGTGAACGGAATCGGCGCGAGCAGCGCGGCGAGGTCGGCGACCGTTTCGAGTTCGTCACGGCCACTGCGCGAAGCGCCCGGATCGGTGTCGCCCAGAAGCACCACGAATTCGAGAGCCTCCTCAGTGTCAGGGGCAAAATGCAAGTTGACTCCTTAACAAATCGGTTCTACTGTCAGTGGCGTAGGCCAGTTTAGACCATGACGGGCCCGTGTCGTCCGAAGGAGAAGCATGAAGATCTCGTCCCTGCCGGGAGGCCTGATCGTCGCCGCCCTTGCCGCCATCTCGTTTGGAACATCAGGCGCTCTGGTCAAGCCGATGCTCGAGGCCGGCTGGTCACCGACGGCGGCCGTGACAGCCCGCGCGTTGACCGCCGGGCTCGTGCTGCTGCCGCTCGCGCTGTATTCGCTGCGCGGGCGTTGGGCTGCCCTGTGGCTGGGCCGCTGGCGGGTGCTCGGAATGGGCATCGTCGGTGTTGCGTGCACGCAACTGGCCTATTTTGCCGCGCTGCAGACCATTCCGGTCACGACCGCGCTGCTCATTGAATTTCTCGCACCGCTAATTCTGGTCGGCTTTGTCTGGGTGACGACCAAACGGATGCCGCGCCGCACGGTTTTGCTCGGCTCGACTCTCGCCGTAGGCGGGCTGCTCCTCGTGATCGGGCCCGGCGCCATTCGGGCCGTCGATCCGGTGGGAGTGCTGTTCGCCTTCGGCGCGGCCATCGCCTGCGCCGTGTTCTTCGTGGTGGCCGCCCGCCCTGCCCAAGGCTTGCCGCCGATCGCGCTGGCGGCGTTCGGGCTGCTGGTCGGGGGTGGTGTGCTGGGTTTGCTCGGCCTGACCGGCCTGCTCCCGTTCACCGCATCGCTTCGTGACCTGTCCCTGCTCGGCACGGTCGTGCCGTGGTGGGTGCCGCTGCTCGCCCTGGCGACTATCAGTACCGCGATCGCCTATGCGGCCGGCATCACGGCGGCGGGAATTCTCGGGTCGAGGCTCGCCTCGTTTGTGGGCCTGCTCGAGGTTATCTTCGCGTCGCTCTTCGCCTGGCTGCTGCTGGGCGAAGTGCTGACGCCGCTGCAACTGCTCGGTGGGGTCCTGATTCTGGGAGGCATCGCAGCCGTGGGGGAGGAGCGCGTCGAACTGGCCGCCGAGGCGCTGCCGCCCGACGAGCCGGAACTGCCGCACGCGCACGGGGACGCGCATAGCGACGAGGCCGCCGCCTCCGATGCGGCGAAAGCCGACGCATCCGCTTAGGCGATCAGCACCGGGGCCGGATCGTCGATGGTCGGTGGGTTCAGCACGACCTCGAGGGCGTCAGCACGGCCGAGCGAACCGGGATAGTTGTAGCGGGCAAAGCGCCCGGTGGGGTCATTGGGGGTCTGCGGAACGGCAATCGACGACCGGCGGATGATCTCCGCAACGATGTCTGTCACCGCGGTCGGCAGCGTCTGTGCGGTGCGACCGCGCAGGCGAACGGATGCCCGTGGCCCGCCCTCCGCGCCGAACCGCAGCGTGAGCATGCGGGTGTGGGCGCGCTTTCGGTCGAACATTTCGAGTCGGGCCCACACGATGTCAGCCAGCGGCACGACTCGGCGGCCGGCCCGCAGTTCGTTCCTGTCGAAGCTCACCCAGGCCTGCGGGTAGCGCAGTCGCTGCACCAGGTAGAGCACCAGGAACACCGGCACGATGGCTCCGAGGGCCATCAGGAAACCCCACCAGATCGAGATATCGAAACTTCGAGCGGTCGTGGTTCCGAGATTGATCGGCACGATGCCGAGCATGATGCCGTTCAGCGGGGTTACCGCGAAGGTGCCCCACCAACCGGCCCGGTCCAGTCGCAGCCAGCCTGCAGGCAGCGGCTCTGGAGTCGGCGCGGTGGATTCGCTCATGCCTGCAACGTACCAGGCACCGCCCTGTGCTCGGGCGGCGAGCGTCAGACCAGGCCGGCATCGTGAACGCAGCGGGCGATGTGCACCCGGTTGGCGGCGTCGAGTTTCGTGAACAGGTGCCCGACATGCGTCTTGACCGTGGCGACGCCCATGAACAGTTCGGCGGCGATCTCCGCATTCGAAAGCCCGCGCCCGATCGCGATCGCCACCTCGGTTTCGCGTTCGGTCAGTTGGCCGAGCACGGTCTGAGCACGCTGCTGCCGGTCATCCGGGGCACGGATCACGGTCGCGATGAGCTGAGCGGTGACGCTCGGCGACAGCATCGGCTCTCCGTGGACGACCCGGCGCACCGCTGCGACGAGCTCGGCCGGCGGGGTGTCCTTGAGGAGAAAACCTGCGGCACCGTGCCGCAGGGCGGTGAGCACCATTTCGTCGGTGTCGAAGGTGGTCAGCACGATCACCCTGGCGGGGTCGCCGCGTTTCTGCAGCGCGCGGGTGGCCGCCAGTCCGTCCAGAAGCGGCATGCGGATGTCCATGAGGACGACATCGGGGGTCTCCCGGCCGATCAGTTCGAGCGCGGCGTGGCCGTCGCTGGCCTCCCCGACGATCTCGATCGCCGGGTCTCCGCCCAGAATGAGGCGCAGACCGGTGCGCACCAGGGCGTCGTCGTCAACGAGCACTACTCGCACGCTCAGGTCCATGGCAGCCATGCTTGCAGAAGAAAGGTGCCATTGGGTTCGATGCCGTGGCGGATGCGGCCACCGACGAGGTCGGCGCGCTCCTGCAGGCCAATCAGGCCGACGCCGCTTCCGGGCGGGCTGGCGGCGCGTGCTCGGGGATCGATCGGATTGCGCACGTCGAGGTGGAGCAGGTCGCCGGAGTGCTCGATCCAGAGGGTGACCGGCTGGCCGGTCGCGTGCTTGCGGGCGTTGGTGAGCGCTTCCTGCACGATGCGATAGGCGGTGCGGGAGACTGTCTTCGACGGCCCGGCGGCGGCGTCTGACCAGGCCGCGACGGAGGTATCCGTCGTCTGGAGAGTGATCGCGGTGCCGGCCTCACGCGCCTCGGCTATGAGCTTTGGCAAGTCGGCGAGTGTGGGCTGCGCGGGTTCGGCCGTGCCGTCGCCAGTCTGCCCGCCGCGCAGCACGCCGAGTACCTGTCGCAGCTCGGTCAGGGCGAGGTGGGCGTTGTCCTGGATAATGCCGGCGGCCTGCGCCGTCTCGTCCCGGGTGAGATCGGTGCGATAGGTGAGTGCGCCGGCGTGCAGGGCGACGAGGGAGATGCGGTGGGCCAGTACGTCGTGCATTTCGCGGGCGATGCGGGTGCGCTCGGTGCCCCGGGCCGACTCGTCGCGCAGGGCCTGCTCGCGTTCGGCGTTCTCGGCACGCTCGCGCAGACTGATTAGCAGGTCCCGGCGCGCTCCGATGTAGAAGCCGGTGGCGACGCAGACGGCGTAGATCGCGATCGCGATCAGACCGGATGCCCAGGGCACCGGGTAGACCGCAAGATCGGCGACCCGCGCTCGCACGATCACCTCGTAGATTCCGGTGGCGAGGCACCAGATCGCGCCGACCACCACAGTCCCGCCCCAGCGACGCCGGGTGCTCATTGAGATGGCAGCCCAGATGGCCGCTGCGAGCGCTGACGCCGACAGGGCCGAGAGCGCGGCTGTCACGGAGGCGATCACGAACGGGTGGCGACGACGCAGCGGCAGCAGGGTGAGGGCGACGACGCCGAGCAGAAGGTCGAGGAAGATGAGACCGCCAAGGACCGATTCTGACGCTGCGCTATCCGAGAACTCACCGGTGTAATCGGCGAAGACCAAGAGTAGAAACAGCAGGGCCGTTATAGCCGTCACGAGGTACCGCCAGATACGCGACCAGGGTCGCAAACCGGACGGGTGCCCGCGGCCGCTCGATTCCACAACGGTGGGAGCAGGCCAGGGGATCATTGTCCCAGCGTATGGGGGAGCGTTCCCACCCGCCTCCACCCCGCGTCTCGTCCGCCTGCGACTAATGGGGGAGACGATCGAGACCCCGGGTCGATCCGCCCGGCTGTCCGCGCCGCAACCATGGAGGCATGATCAACGCAGAACACCTCACCAAGCGCTACGGCTCCCGGCTGGCCGTCGACGACGTCTCCTTCAACTGCCGCCCCGGCCGGGTCACCGGTTTCCTCGGCCCGAACGGGGCCGGTAAATCCACCGTGATGCGCATGCTGTGCGCGCTCACCGCCCCCAGCACGGGGCGAAGTCTCGTGCTCGGGCATCCGTTTCGAGAGTTACGTAACCCCGGCCACCAGGTGGGCGTGCTGCTCGACGCGAGTGCCCAGCACGGCGGACGCACCGGCCGGGAAATGCTCTCGGTCTCGGCACAGCTCATGGGATTGCCGGCCGGCCGCGTACGGCAGATCGTCGACCACGTCGGGCTGACCGCGCGTGAAGCGGATGCCCGCACCCGCACCTACTCCCTCGGCATGCGCCAGCGGCTCGGGCTCGCGCACGCCCTGCTCGGCGACCCGCAGGTGCTGATTCTGGACGAGCCGGCCAACGGGCTGGATCCGGCCGGCATCCGCTGGATGCGCGGCCTGCTGCGTTCCTTTGCGGATGCCGGTGGCACGGTTTTGCTGTCGTCTCACCTGCTGCACGAGGTCGAGGCAATGGCCGACGACCTCGTGATCATCGGTAACGGGCGCATTTTGGCCCAGGGCAGCGCGGACCAGCTGCTGGCGGTGCCCGGAACCCGGGTGCAGAGCCTCGACAACGACGGACTGCTGGCTGAGCTGATCGCGGCCGGCCATGCGGCGGACGCGACGAGCGACGGGGTGTCGACCGGGGCATCCGTCGTGGACGTCGGGCGGATCGCGCTGGCCGGCGGCATCGTGCTGATCGACCTGCGGCCCGCCGAAGCCTTCGGGCTGGAAGAACTGTTCTTTGACATGACCGCCCAGCATGGGCGAGACGAAGTCGCAGCATGAGTACCCTGACCGCACCCGCCCAGCGCCTGGAGCCCGCCGTTCGACAAAGCGTCGAGGAGCACGGCATCCCGTTCGCCCGACTCTGCCTGGTGGAATTGCGTAAGCAGATTGACACCCGGGCCGGGCTCTGGCTGCTGATCGTGATCGGGCTGGTCAACACCGGCCTCATCGTCCTGACCCTGACCACGGCCCCGCCCGCGGAACTCACCTGGGCGAACCTGACGAACGCGGCGTCCATGGGGCAACTCGTGCTGTTGCCGCTCATCGGCGTGATGGCGGCGACGAGCGAATGGTCTCAGCGCACTGCTCTCACGTCCTTCGCGCTCGAGCCGCGGCGAACGCGGGTGAACCTCGCAAAGCTGGCATCCGCTGGTGTGCTCGGGCTGATCGTGATGTCACTGACCCTCGTGGCCGGTGCGCTGATGAACGTCATCGGTATCGTCTTCCGCGGGGGCGACGGCTCGTGGGCGATGGACTGGCCAGTGCTCGGCGGTGCCGCGCTGGCCCTGCTGATCCTGGTCGCACAGGGAGTCGCGTTCGGCCTGGCACTGTTGAGCACGCCCATTGCCATCGTGGCTTATCTCGCGCTGCCGACGGTGTGGACCATTCTCACCCTGTTCATTTCCGGTCTGGCGGAGCCGGCCCGCTGGCTCGACCTGAACGTCACGCTCCTGCCGATCATGTTGGGGGCAGAAGTGAGCGCGACGGGATGGGCGCAGCTGGCTACTTCGGTCGCGGTCTGGGTGGGACTGCCGCTTCTCGTGGGGCTCTGGCGCACGGCGCGCCGCGACGTGGCCTAGCGCACGTCGCTGCTACCGCCGGCGGGGTGGGAGGCAGGACATGGGGCGTTTGTTGGCATCTCGCGCGCGAGACGACAACAACGGCCCCATGGGAGTCGCGCTGCATCTGCGAGACGACGACAACGGCCCCATGGGTGAAAGACCGGGACTGAAAGACCGGGAGTGCGCTCACCGCCCGAGGGCGCGGATGCGCCGCAGCGCGAGCGCTGCCACGAGCGCCCCGGCGACGGCCAGCCAGAGGGCAGCTCCCAGCCCGGTAGCTTCGAGCCCGGCCGCCCCGGGCCCGGCCGCACCGACCTGCACAGTCAGACCGCCGGCGACGATGAGAACGATGAGCAGAGCATCCGCTTGCCACGCGATCGCGTTGAGAATCGACACGTCGCCCACCGGGGTCGGGATGGGCAGGAGCAGACCGATCGGCATCGGACCTTTGGCGCAGTCCAGAACGCGCACGAGCACGATGAAGGCGGCCAGCAGCATCCACCAGGCAACATTATTGTTATCGCCCATTGCCCCCAGTGAGCCGAAGGTGATGGCGGCGAGAACGGGGACAACCGCGTGAGAACCGATCATGCTGAGGGCGCTGCGCCCATACAGCGACCCCGGAGTCGCGTTGTCGGCGGCGTTTCGCAGGCCGTCGCACCAGACGCCCACTCCCAGGTAGGCCAGCGATACCCCGGCGAGCGCCGTGATCCAGGCGATGCCCTCTGGCATCGTCGACGTTACGGCGGTGAGCCAGCCGGCACCGACGAGAGCCATCGAACCGAGAGCGATGCGCACCGGGAACCGCCCGGCAGCAATGAGATCGCGCTGCACGATCGCCACCAGCAACGGTCCGGTCAGGGGCATCCGCCGGCGTCGACCGCGAGTCGGTGGGTCGCGCAGCGCTCCAGAGGCCCCGGCGACGTCGCCGGTCTGCACCAATGCTGAGATGGACTGCCAGCGCCGCGATTGCGCCATCATCTCGTCTGCGCGCAGGTTGCCCAGCAGCGCGGGCACGCCCAGGAGCGCGAGCGACGACAGGGCGAGGGCTAGCGCCGGCCACCAGACGGTCGGCTCCCCAAGGCCCTGCCAGAGCAGGGCGATCCAGCCCCACGGCGTGAACGGAAGTGTGCCGTCAACAGTCACCGTTGCGCCGGTCACCGTGACGACGAAGGCGAGGCCGACCGTGAAACGCCGCGGCAGGCTTTGCCCTACCAGCCAGAGCCCGGCGAGCAGGCCGGAGAATCCGAGACAGCCCAGCACGACCAGCACCGCCGAAACGGATGCCGCCGCGCCGCCGACCACCCGCGCCGCGACCACGAGACCCACCGCTGCAACGACCGAACACGCGAGCACGGCCCCGCTCGCCAGAAAAGGGCGGAGCACAGTAGCACTGCGGGGGAGGTCGCTGCCGACCAGAAACTCCGTGAGGAACGGACTCGGCACCACGGGACCGCGGGTGCGACCGAGCAGCAGCGCACCCGCGGCGAGCAGCGCCGCAATCATTCCCACGATCCGGGCGCTGCCCGGAGAGCTGAGCGCCGCCACAACCTGGGGCTGGGCCAGGCCGCGCACGATCGCCACCACGGCCGGAGCCGCGATGAGGGCGGTGACGAGCGCCGAGACGTAAATCAGGTAAACGGTGTCGCTGGGCGTAGCGGCCCGGCGTTCGGCCAGCACCGATCGCGCCGACCTGAGCGTCGGCTTCACGGTTGCCCGAGCGTCACGGTTGCCCCAGCGTCACGGTCGCGTCAGCGATGGAGGCCACCAGCTCTGCGCTGTGACTGGCGATCACAACGGATGCGCCACGGTCGATTTCTCGGCGCACCGCCGCCGCAACGAGATCCCGGCGGTGCGCATCCAGGCGTTGCTCCGGTTCGTCGAGGATGAGCACGTCGAAGGGCCGAACGAGGGCCGTGGCCACCGCCAGCAACTGGGTCTGCCCGGAGGAGAGCTCGTTCACGAACCGGTTGCGCAGTTCGAAGATGCCGAGAGCTCGCATGGTAGCGTCCGCGGCATCCGTTGCGGTGGAGCCGGTGCGGCCCCAGGTAGTGGCGATGAAGCGCAGCTGTTCGTGCATGGTCAGCTCGCGTGCGAAGGCCGGGAGGCCGATGCGGGCCGAGATCCCGCGCCGAGCGGTGCGGCTGCGTTCATCGACGGGACGGCCATCGAGTAGCGCCGTGCCGGTCGTTGGTCGCAGATGCCCGCTGAGGAGGCGCAGCAGTGTGGTCTTGCCCGAACCGTTCGCCCCCCGAACGGCAAGCGCCGTGCCCGGCGGCACAGCGAACGACACCGGCGCGAGCAGCATCTCCGAGTCGATCGAAACGGAAACGGCATGGGCTTCGAGGTGGGACACAACTCTTATCCTCTCGCACCCGCTGGCGGCCGCGCGCGTTCGGAACGCCGCGGCATCCGCTGACGAAATTGCTCGCAGTGCCGCTGGAGCCAGTCATGGGGCGTTTCCTGACTTGTCGCGGGTGAGATGCCAACAACGGCCCCCTGAGCGATCTGAGGCAGCCGGATTGGCCTCTGCAACAGCGTTCCGGGTCGACTCGGAGACCACCTCGATCTAGGCTGGCAGCCATGACCGGCAAGAAGGAGCGTAACGACGGGGCACCCACCGACGCCCGACTGAGCGTGGCTCGATACCAACTCAAGCGGATGCTTCCGCCCGATCCGGCAGACACGCCCGCGCCGACCGACAATGACCCCGAGCCGAACACTGCCGGGCAATCCATGATGGAAGCTCGCGCACAGTACGTGGAAATGGCTATTCAGCAGGCCATTCGTCGCGGTGAGTTCGACAACCTGCCGGGTGCGGGCAAGCCGCTCGCGAACCTCGAGCGTGGGTATGACCCGGACTGGTGGATTCGGCAGAAGGTCGAGAGCGAGAAGATCACCGGGCTCGGGCCGCCGGCCCTCACCCTGCGCACCGAGAACGCCGAGCTCGACGCGCGGCTGGACAGTGCGCAGTCTGAGGCTGCGGTCACCGAGATTCTCAGGGATTTCAACAGCCGGGTGGTGTCGGCACGCCGGCAGCTGCAGGGTGGGCCGCCCGTGGTCACGCCCACCCGGGACGTGGCCGAACACGTCGCGCTGTGGCGGGAGCGCCGGGCCGCCCGGAGCGACGCGGCCCGGCAGCAGCGGGAGAGTGAGGCCGCATTGCTCGCCGCCCTGACCTGGCGGGAACGCCGCCGCGCTCGCCGCCGCTGAACGAAATGGCCATCGGCTACACCAATGACGTCGGCTACGTCGGCCGGTTGCTGCTCGTCCACGACGGAACCTGGCCGATCGACGGAGACGCGACCGCTGAACTCAAGCACAAGCTCGCTGAATCACTCTGGTGGACCTTCGTACTAGCGGACAAGCTCGACATTGATATCGACCAGGCATTCACCGGCACCATGACGACCATTCGCACTAATCTCGAGGCCACGAGCGAACGCACGAAACCGTAGGGAACAAATTGGCGCAGCAGGCGTTGGGTTTGCCATGAAGACAATTGTGTACAGCGAAACCGGTGACCCGTCCGTGCTCCACCTTGTCGATCGAATGGTGACCGAACCCGGAGCCAGCGAAGTGCGCGTGCGCATCATGGTGAGTGGTGTGAACCCGACCGACTGGAAGTCGCGGCGCGGCTCACAACCGGGAGAATCTCTGGCTTTTCCCGACGTGGTGCCGAATCAGGACGGCTCGGGACTCGTCGACGCCGTCGGAGCCGGAGTCTCGAACGTGGCCGTCGGTGATCGCGTCTGGCTCGCGCTCGCCGCCTACCAGCGGGCCAACAGCGGCACCGCCCAGGAATACGCGGTAGTCCCCGCAGAACGTGTGTTTCTGCTGCCCGCCGCGGCCAGTTTCGACCAGGGCGCCAGCCTCGGAGTGCCGGCCGTCACCGCCTACCGCGCCCTTACCGTGGCCGAGGACGGGCCGCGGCGCCTGCATCCGGGCGCGCTCGACGGCAAGATCGTGCTCGTCGCGGGCGGCGCCGGTGCCGTCGGTCACGCCGCCATCCAACTCGCTCGCTGGGCCGGAGCGACGGTGATCACGACGGTGAGCGGGCCGGTCAAAGCGGCCCTCGCGAAAGCCGCCGGCGTCCACCACGTCGTCACGTACACCGACTCCGATGTCGCCGCTGAAATTCGAGCCATCGCACCCGATGGAGTCGACCTCATCGTCGAGGTAGCCCCCGCCCAGAACTCCGACCTCAACCTTAAGGTTATTCGCAACCGCGGCTCCATCGCCGTCTACGCCAACAACGGCGGCGATCTGATGACCCTCGACGTGCGCAAACACTTCAGCCTCAACGTGCGCTACCAGTTTCTGCTGCTTTACACGGTCGGCATCGAAGTCGTGCAGCAGGCCGCAGCGGCCATCCATGAAGCACTCGTCGACGGCGCGCTGCCCATTGGAGCGGATGCCGGACTCCCACTGCACCGCTTCGACCTGGCGCAGACAGCCGATGCCCACGCCCTCGTCGAGAGCGGCGCCACTGGCAAGGTACTCATCGACGTTTCGGCGAGCTGACCCGCGGTGGCCAAATCAGGAGATCCTGCCGGGTGTCGAACGGGTGCCGCGTGTTTTTGGTCACCAAGGATGCCCGAGGTGCGTTCTTCCTCAATTAGCCCCCGAGATGGCCGAGACATAACTGAAACGCACCCTCGTCGCGAACGACGAGGGTGCGTTTCAGGCGATCGAGGGTTCTAGTACTCGCGGCGCGGGGCGCGCGGCGGGCGATCATTCTGCTCGGCGGAGCGTGAAGCGCCGCCCTTGTCGGCCCGCAGCTCGATGAGCTTGCCGCTGATGCGGGTGTTCTCCAGCTTGGAGAACACGTCGCCCGACAGGTCAGCGGGCAGCTCGACCAGCGAGAACTCCGGCAGAATCTTGATGTGCCCGAAGTCGTCGCGGCTCAGGCCACCCTCGTTGGCGAGGGCGCCGACGATCTGACGCGGCTCCACCTTGTGACGCTTGCCGACCTCGATGCGATACTGCGCCATCGGCTTGCCACTGGAGCGCACCGGGCGTTCGCTGCGAACCGGACGGTCGTCGCGGGTGCCGTAGCTACCGCGGTCGTCGCGGCTGCCGCCACGGTCATCGCGATTGAAACGATCGGGGCGGTCGGATCGGCCGCCACGCTCCGGGCGGTCGCCGCGCTGCTCCGAGCGCTCAACGCGCTCGTCGCGTTCGATGCGCTGCTGGGCGCGAACATCCTCGGCGGACAGCAGCAGGGGAGTCTCGCCCTGCGACACCACGGCCAGAGCAGCGGCCACGTCGACCTCTGGCACATCGTGGTGGGAGACATAGTGCGCGATAATATCGCGGAACTTGCTGATGCGATCGGTCTCATCCAATGCCGCGGTGATGGCATCGTCGAAACGGGTCAGGCGCGTCACGTTGACGTCCTCGACGCTCGGCAGCTGCATTTGGGTGAGCGGCTGCCGGGTGGCCTTCTCGATCGCGGTGAGCAGGCGACGCTCGCGCGGGGTGACGAAGCTGATCGCGGCTCCCGAGCGGCCGGCCCGGCCGGTGCGGCCGATGCGGTGCACGTACGACTCGGTGTCGATCGGGATGTCGTAGTTGACGACGTGGCTGATGCGCTCCACGTCGAGGCCGCGAGCAGCGACATCCGTTGCGACGAGAATGTCGAGCTTGCCGCTCTTGAGCTGGTTGATGGTGCGTTCGCGCTGCACCTGCTGCACGTCGCCGTTGATCGCCATGGCCGAATAGCCGCGGGCGCGCAGCTTCTCGGCGAGAAGCTCGGTCTCGTTCTTGGTGCGGGCGAAGATGATCATGCCCTCGAAGTTCTCGACTTCGAGAATGCGGGTGAGCGCGTCGAGCTTCTGCGGGTACGACACCATCAGGTAGCGCTGGGTGGTGTTGGCGCTGGTCGTGGTCTTGTTCTTGACCGTGATCTCTTCGGGATCGTGCAGGTACTTCTTGGAGATGCGGCGAATCTGCGCCGGCATCGTGGCCGAGAAGAGGGCGACCTGCTTGTCGTCCGGGGTGTCGGCCAGAATCGTCTCGATGTCCTCGACGAAGCCCATGTTCAGCATCTCGTCGGCCTCATCGAGCACCAAAAACTTCAGCTCCGTGAGGTCAAGGGTGCCCTTGGCCAGGTGATCCATGATGCGGCCGGGAGTACCGACGACGATGTGCACGCCGCGACGCAGGGCCGACAGCTGCTGACCGTAACCCTGTCCGCCGTAGACCGGCAGCACGTGCACGCCGCGCATGTGGGCAGCGTACTTCTCGAAGGCCTCACAAACCTGCAGGGCGAGCTCGCGGGTGGGCGCGAGTACGAGGGCCTGCGGGTTCTTCTGCGACAGGTCGAGACGGTTCAGAATCGGCAGCGCGAACGCGGCCGTCTTTCCGGTACCGGTCTGGGCGAGTCCGACGACGTCGCGGCCCTCCAGCAGCGGGGGAATAGTGGCGGCCTGAATGGCCGAGGGGGTTTCGTAGCCGACGATTTTAAGCGCCTTGAGCATGGCGTCATTGAGTCCGAGATCGGCAAATGTCTTGGTTGCAGTGGCAGTTTCTGCCTCGTTCTGCGCTGCGGTGTCTGGTGCGGTCATAGTACAACGGTAGTCGAAGAGTTCGTCCGCGGCGTAAAGGCTCGTCCGGCGACCGGGAAAGCGGATGCCGGCAGCCGCGGCATCCGCTTACTCAGTGCGCTGGTCGACCTGAGTCCGCCCCCGCTCGCGGCACGTGTTTGAGAGGTTCGCCCCTGTTTGAACCAGTGCCAAACTCTCAAACCAGTGCCACGAGCGCCATGCAGACAATTGACCCACGCTCAGGCCGGGCTGTAAGACTTGATGCATGGAACAACGCGTAAATTTCATCACCCTGGCCACCAGCGACCTCGAGGCGGTTCGCACGTTTTATCGTGACGGCCTGGGCTGGACTCCGCTGGTGGACGTTCCCGGTGAGATCGCCTTCTTCCAGGTTGGTCCCGGCCTCATGCTCGGCCTGTTCAACGCTCGGAAGTTCGACGAAGACTTACAACGCGAACACACAACCACCGGTGCGACCGGCATCACCCTCTCGCACAACCTCAAAAGCCGGGACGACGTCACTGCAACGATTGCCGCCATGAAAGCCGCCGGCGGAACCGTGCTGAAGCCCGCCCAGGACGGCGCCTTCGGCGGCATCTTTCACGGCCACGTCGCCGACCCGAACGGCGTCATCTGGGAGATTGCGCACAACCCCGGCTGGCACGTCGACGATGACGGAACCGTGTCGCTCGGCTAATCCTTCAGAAGCTAAGCCTTCAGAAGCTAAGCCTTCAGAAACTCGATCGCAGCCTCGCGGAACGGCCGTGACGTGGGCGCGTTGAAGTGGTTGCGGCCGGGAACCTCGAAGAAGCCACCGTTCGGTGTGGCCTCGGCCAACGCCCTGGATGCATCGAGAATGCTGTCCTCACTTCCGGTCGCGAACAACACCGGTTGGTTCGGCGCGTTGGTCGGTCCGGGCTGCGGCCCGCCACGCATTCCTTCGACCAAGGCAACCAGCGCCGCGAGGTCATTGCCCGGCTGGGCCTTTGCCATCTCGAGGAAGATGCCGGTGAGGCGATCGGTTACTTCGGTGCCGTGCTCGAGGTGGGCGCGGGCATCCGCTATCTGAAAACGTTTCAGCGGATCGCCGTCGGGAATGCCGCCGAGCACCGCCTGCGTGATGCGGCCACCCATTTCGCGGGCGGCCTGCCAGCCGACGCGGGCGCCGAGGGAGTAGCCGACGTAGCGCACCTCGGTGAGCAGGTAGGCGTCGAGTACGGCCTCGACGTCGCCGACCAGCAGCTCCATCGTGTATGCGTCGGGGGAGTGCGGCTTGTCGCTTGCGCCATGGCCACGCTGGTCGATGCCGATCACGTGAAAGCCGGCGCGGGTGAGGTCGCGAGTCCAGCCGGTGGCGTGCCAGTTCGCGATCGCGCTCGACGCGAAGCCGTGCACGACGAAAACGGTCGGATTCTCGGGATCTCCGAGCTCATAGGTGGCCAGCTGCACGCCGTCCAGGGACGGAACAAAACGGTGCTCGGGCGCGGTTCGGTGCAACATCCCCCTATCTCACCACGGATGCTGCGGTCGTTGTTCACCACAATCGCTCACCACCGCCCCGCGCCGGTTACGCTGGGCCAACGGTAAACGAGCGAGAGCAGTGCAGTGAACGAGAACACATCCGGGCTCAGCCCCGAGGTCATCGAGGGCGTTTTCAACCTCGCCCGCGACGGCCAGACCGGTCCGCTGAGCGAAATGATCGACGCCGGAGTCGGCCTCAACGTTCTCAACCCGCGGGGCGACACCCTGCTCATCGTCGCGGCCTACCAGCAGCACCCCGAGACCGTCGGTGAGCTGCTTCGGCGCGGGGCGGACGCATCCGTTGTGAACGCCATGGGTCAGACCGCGATCTCGTGTGCGGTCTTTCGGGGTAACGAAGCCATTCTGCGGCTGTTGCTCGAAGCGGATGCCGACCCCCGCCTTGGCACGCACAGCGGGGTGGCCATCGCCGACCAGTTCGGCCTGCCCCGCATGCGCGAGATCATCGAGTCGTACCCGCGCGACTGACTGCCCGCGCGACCGACCGCACACAAAAAGGGCGCCTCCCGAGGGGGAGACGCCCTGGCTGCTGGTGGGTTGGTTAGCGGCCGAGTCCGAGGCCGAGGCCACCGAGAACATCGTTGACGATCGAGTCGACCGAGCTGTTGATGTCGCCGCTGTTGACATCTTCGACGTCGACTCCGTCGACATCGGTGCCGTTGCCGGCGTCAATCGGTGCGGTGATGGGGGCTTCGATCGGTGCGACCACGTCGTTGCCGTTGCCGACGGACGCGCCGTTGCCGACCTCGTTGCCCGAGGCGACGTCACCGTTGAGCGAGTCTGAAACGAGCGGGCCGTTGACGACTCCGCCGTTCACCAGACCGCCGTTGGCCACGCCACCGAGCGAGGTATCGTTGCCGAGCACGCCGTTGCCGGTCGAGTCGTTGCCGGAGAGGTTGAACAGGTCGCCGATGAGGTCGAGGCGGTTCTGCTTCGAAGAGCTGTCCGTGGAGGTGCTGGTACTCGTCGTGGTGCTCGTGCTGTCGCCGTCGAACGCCTGGGCTGGGGCGACGAAGCCACCAATGATAAGAGCGGATGCCGCGGCGCCGGTGACGCCCAGCGCGGTGATCTTGCGAATGTTCGTGTGCTTCGTGATCGCGTTCATGAGAGCTCCAATTCGTTGTTCTGTTCCGGCCTCGAGGTCTTTTCGGGCCGCACAGATGGTCCGGAGCCCCGGCCAATGTGGTTTGGTCGGCATGCCCCAAATGGGTGCCGCCGACCGCTCTGAGCTGGGCGCGCACTCGCCGTGACCCGCCAGGATCGCCGCGGCGAGGGGCATCCGCTCGTCGCGGAGGCAAAACCTGAAAAGAAGCTGGCAACCGAGCAATCGCGAGCAATTTTAGGCGAGAAGGCTCACGACCCGGTCGCGCAGCAGATTGCTGCGCTCGGTGAAACCGCGCTGGCGGCGCACATACTCGGCTTTGCCCTCGGGGGTCTCGACTTCGACCGGCGCATAGCCCCAGTTGCTCAGGTCGTAGGGGGAGGCCTCCATATCGAGCCGGCGAATGTCGCGCGCGAGTTCGAAGGAGTCAAGCAAAACTTCACCGGGAACCAGGGGCCCGAGCTTGATTACCCACTTATAGATGTCCATTCCGGCGTGCAGGCAGCCGGGCTGCTCCATCGCCGGCTGGTTCTCACGGGTCGGCTGCAGCCGATTGAGCGGCAGGGCTGCGGGAGTGAAGAATCGAAAAGCGTCAAAATGGCTGCACGCTATGCGGCTTTCGGCGACGACGGCATCGGTGTCGCTCTGGCCGAGGCGCAGCGGCGCGACGTGCCGGTGTTCGCCCTGGCGGTAGACCATCGCCCACTCGTGCAGGCCGAAACAGCCGAAGTGGGCCGGTTGTTGCCGGGTGGCCGTGAGGAGATTTCCGATGAAACGGATGACGCGCTCGTTCTTTTCGGAGAAGGCCGCAGCATCCACCTGGCTGGCGGTGCCTATCGTGCGATACCACTTCCAGCTGGCGCGGGGGTCGTCAGCGGCGTCCTGCAGCAGCACGCCGGCACCGGGATGCCAACGGCGCAGCAGGCCGGGACGAAACGGGTAGTAGGTGAACAGAAAATCGTCGACCGGATGCGTCTGACCGGTCGCCGCGCGCTCGCGCCTGGCCCGAGTGAGCGCGTCGGCGCGGTGTTCGTGGTCCTGCTCGAGGCTTCGCCACTTGGTGGCCCCGAGCACGCGAGTCTCCGTGTTCACTGTCACTGTCACGTGTCCGTTGCACCCGCCCCGCCGTCAACCGTGGCGAGTGGGCGGCCCAGGCCGACCGCGGGCAGCACAACGCCGTCGATCAGCTGAATGAAGAAGTCGCGATTGACCGGTTTCTGCAGCACCAGCACGCGGTAGATGGCCATGGACTGGCTGAGCATGGCGAGGCTATCGATGTCGGAGTGCTCCGAAATCTCGCCACGGTCAATGGCGCGCTGCAGCAGAATGCGATTAGCGGATGCCCGCGGCTCCACGATCGCCGCCCGCGCCACCTCGGCGAGCTCGGGGTTG
The DNA here is from genome assembly GCF_002929595.1 of Cryobacterium sp. N19. Classification (NCBI taxonomy): domain Bacteria; kingdom Bacillati; phylum Actinomycetota; class Actinomycetes; order Micrococcales; family Microbacteriaceae; genus Cryobacterium; species Cryobacterium sp. N19. The sequence goes on from NZ_PJJR01000054.1 coordinate 525,329, forward strand.
CGGGAGATCATCGACATGAGTCCGGCCATGATGCGCATCTTGCGGGCGCCATCTTCGATGGCGTGCGGCTTGATCATGGCCACGAGGTCGCCGCGTAGAGTGCCGGTGTCTGGCAGGTGGTCGCGATCGAAGTCGCCGCGTTTCATGCAGGCGACGGCGTCGATGACGAGTTCGCCCTTGGACGGCCAGCGACGGTAGAGCGTGGCTTTGCCCGCCTTGGCCCGGGCGGCCACCATTTCCATGGTCATTCCGTCGTAGCCGGTTTCGGCGAGCACTTCGAGGGCAGCGTCGAGAATGTCGGGGTCGCGGGTGTGGTCGCGTTTGCGCCCCAGTTTCGGGGCCTCCTCGACGGTTTCCTCGAGCGGGCTCGCATCGCGCGTCATCGCTGGCCCCCTTCACTATGCTTGGTGTTTCGTGCCCGGTGTTTCATTCTCGTAAATTATCGCATATTCAGGAACTGTTAAGATCCGGAACTACTCAGTTTCGTATAGAGTGTCCGACATGTCACAGACTTCCTCCGTCGCGTCGCCCGAAATCGTCGCCGCACCACCCACCTCCCGCCGCTGGTGGACCCTCTGTGTGGTCGGGCTCGCCCAGCTCATGGTCGTACTCGATTCCACCGTCGTCAACATCGCCCTACCGTCGGCCCAGGCCGACCTCGGCTTCTCCAACGGCGACCGCCAATGGATCGTCACTGCCTACTCCCTCGCCTTCGGTAGTCTGCTGCTGCTCGGCGGTCGCCTCTCCGACCTGATCGGCCGCAAACGCACCTTCATCATCGGTCTGATCGGATTCGCCGTCGCGTCGGCGCTGGGCGGAGCGGCCGACAGCTTCGGCATGCTGGTCGGAGCCCGCGCCCTGCAGGGAGCATTCGGCGCACTGCTCGCCCCGACCGCCCTCGCGGTGCTGACGACGACCTTCACGATTCCCAAGGAACGCGCCCGTGCCTTCGGTGTGTTCGGCGCGATCGCCGGCGCCGGCGGTGCCGTGGGCCTGCTCCTCGGCGGGTACCTCACCGAAAACTTCGACTGGCGCTGGAACCTCTGCATCAACGTCGTCATCGCCGTGATCGCCATCGTCGGCGCGGCCATCTTCGTCAGCCACGCCACGCGCACGGGCCCTCGCCCCAAGCTCGACATCCCCGGCACGTTGCTCGTCTCCGGTGCTCTGTTCGGACTGGTCTACGGATTCTCCAACGCGGAGACCGACGGCTGGGACTCGATCCTTACCTGGGGAACCCTGTCAGCGGCCGGGGTTCTACTGGTCGCTTTCGTGCTCTGGCAACGCAAGGCGGCGCATCCGCTTCTGCCGTTGGCCATCGTGCTGGACCGCAACCGCGCAGCCGCGTACATCTCGATTCTCATCGCCGGAGCGGGCATGTTCGGCATCTTCCTCTTCGTGACCTACTACCTGCAGACGTCCTTGCAGTACTCGCCGATGCAGACCGGCGTGTCCTTTTTGCCGATGATCGCCATGCTCGTGCTGGCCGCGCAACTGTCGACCAACATTTTTGTACCCCGATTCGGACCCAAAATTCTGGTGCCGATCGGCATGAGCCTCGGCGCGATCGGCATGATCTACCTCACGCATCTCGACCTGAACAGCGTCTACGTGCTCGACGTGCTGCCGCCACTGATGATTCTCGGACTCGCCATGGGAACGATCATGCCCGCCTCGATGCAGACCGCCACGCTCGGTGTCGACGGCCAGTTCGCCGGCGTCGCCTCGGCCATGGTCAACACCAGCCAGCAGGTCGGTGGATCCATCGGCACCGCGCTGCTCAACACCCTCGCGGCCACCGCGGCCACCAACTATGTCGCCGCCCACCTGCCCGCGACGGCAGCAGTCGCCGCCCAGGCCGCCGTGCAGAGCTACGCGGTCGCCTACTGGTGGGGTGCGTCGTTCTTCATCGTCGGCGCCATCGTGGCTGCCTTGCTGTTTCGCCGCATCGGGCACGGCATCTCGCTGCGCCACTGAGAATGCGCCACTGAAATGCCCAGCCTCGAAGCTGCCCGCTACCCGCGTCGAGAGCGGATGCCCGGCCTCGGCCGTGCAGACCTCGCCTGGGTCTGCGCTAATTCAGGCCAAGCACGACCAGCGCCGCCTCGAGTTCGCGCCGGGCGGCATGGTCGAGTCCGAGCAGGGGCAGCGGCAGGTTGGGCGAATTCACGAGACCTAGCGATTCCGCCGCTGCCGACACGACCCGCAGGCTGCCGTAGCGTTGAAAAAGCGCCCACAGCGGTTCGAGTCGGTCGGAGGCAGCGACGGCCGCCGCACTGCTTCCAGTTTGCGCGGCACGCGTGATGGCGAGTACGGTCTCGGGAAACAGGCCGGCGAGCACGCTGTACCAGGCATCGGCACCGCCGAGCAGTCCGCCGGCCGCGAGCCAGTCCCCGGAGACGCCGATCGTGACATGCGCGGGAATCACGGCGCGGAGCACGGCGATTCTCCCAGGGGCCTCTTCGACGGCGATCCCCGGAATCTTGATCGAGCCGATTTTGGGAAGCACGGCAATACGACCGTGCAACTCGTCACTGAACGTGACGTGGGTGGTGCCGGGGTTGTCGTAGACGACGAGCGGAACGGATATTTCTGCTGTGACGGCCTCGTAGAGTCCGAACACCTCATCGTCGGTCAACGGCTGATAGGTCATCGGCGCCAGCAGTACCGCCGCGGCGCCGGCGCTCTGGGCATCCGCTGCGAGGTTGAGCACGTCGCGGGTGCGGAGTGCGCCGATTCCCACGATGACCGGGGTCGTCCCGGCCGCCTCGACGGCAGTGCGTGCGGCCCAGGCCCGCTGTTCACGGCTGAGGTAGGCGTACCCGCCGGTGGAGCCGAGCGCACCGATCGAGTCGACGCCGGCATCTGCCAGCCGGGTAACCAAACCGACGAACGCCCGCTTATCGATGCCCTTTTCGTCGATCGGGGTGAGGGGAAATGCGCTGAGTCCAGTGAACAGAGTGTGCCCCTTCGTCGGTGTGCGCGCCTTGCGGCGCTCTGACCATCCTCCCGTACGTTGCGAGATCGGATTGGCCGCTCGTTCCGCAATGTAGGGCCAATCCACTGATGGAGGCCGCGCTGAGTGGGGCGTGATCAGTCTTCCGGTCGCGACGGCGCCGCTGGTCGAGCCTGTCGAGCCCGCCATAGTCCTTGCGGTGGCTGTCTGCGCCGCCCAGCCATTCCGGGTGCCGGGTTCCGGGTGCCGAGCTCCGGGTGCTGGGTGCCTTGGGCCGTTCGGGCTTATTTGTTCCAGTTGGGTTTCTCGGCGGGGATGGCGGCACGGTTTTGTCCGGCGGGGCGCCAGGTTTGGGTGGGGTCGAACAGGAGCGGGCCGCGTACCCAGGGTCGGCCGTCTCGCATGTCGATGTCCCAGCCGGAGGATTCGATGCTCGAATGGGCGGCGTTGCAGAGCAGCACGGCGTTGTCGATATCGGTCAGGCCGCCTTTCTGCCAGGGGACGACGTGATGAGCCTGTGCCAGGTGGGGTGGCACGGTGCAGCCGGGGATGACGCAGCCGCCATCTCGGGCGGCCAACGCTCGGCGTTGACTGGCGCTGAAGCACCGGTTGCTGGTGCCGAGGTGCAGGATCGTGCCGTTCTGGCCGAACAGCACGGGT